>PCBG01000001.1 GCA_002731315.1 Rhodospirillaceae bacterium
CAGCGGCAGCTTCAGCAGAAGGCGCCTCTTCAGCCGGTGTCTCGTCAGCGGCAGCTTCAGCAGAAGGCGCCTCTTCAGCCGCGGCCTCTTCTTTTTCGGCAACAGCTTTAGCCTCGGCAGCAGCGACCTCGCGTTCAACCCGCTTTTTGCCAGGTGCTGATTTTTTTGGCTGTTCGCGAACAATTGGCGCTTCGGTCAAGCCGGCAGATGCCAGCATTTTCTGCACCCGTTCGGTCGGCTGGGCACCCTGGCCGAGCCAGTAGGTGATGCGCTCATTTTTCAGAATCAGACGCTGGTCATGATCCTTTGGCACCATGGGATTATATGTGCCGACGCGTTCTACATAACGGCCGTCGCGCGGAGCAGATGCTTCAGCAATAACAATCCGGTAAAATGGCCGCTTTTTCGCACCACCACGGGCAAGTCTGATTTTCAAAGCCATGAATTCAATTCCTTTCGCAAAGATTTGCTGGATATATCTATTTCTTTTTTCCTGACGGTTTACCGCCAAGGCTGGGCAATCCGCCCGAAAGACCGGGAAAGCCACCAGGAAGGCCACCGGGCAAACCGCCGCCAGCGCCAGCGCCCAAGCCGCCAAGTCCGCCCATTCCACCTGGCAAACCGCCACTAGCCAGCGCTTTCATCATCGCTGCGCCGGATTTGCCGCCAAGCTTCTTCATCATCTTCGCCATGTCCTGATATTGCTTCACCAGACGGTTCACCTCTTGCACAGAGGTGCCCGAACCTGCGGCAATACGCTTGCGCCGTGACGCATTCAAAAGGCCAACGGACCGTCGTTCTTTCTTTGTCATCGAGAGAATAATCGCTTCCTGCCGGCGAATCATCGAATCATCAATTCCGGCGGCAGCGATCTGTTTCTGCATTTTTCCCAGGCCAGGCAGCATGCCCATGATCCCGCCAAGCCCGCCCATCTTTTGCAGCTGGCGCAGCTGGGTCAGGAAGTCATTCATGTCAAACTGGCCCTTGGCCATGCGCTTTGCCAGACGCTCAGCTTCCTCGGCTTCAATGGTTTCGGCAGCCTTCTCGACCAGCGCGACTACATCACCCATATCGAGGATGCGGCCCGCCATCCGGGCCGGGTGAAATTCCTCAAGCGCGTCCTGCTTTTCGCCAACGCCGGCAAATTTGATCGGACGGCCGGTAACCTCGCGCATCGAGAGCGCCGCACCGCCACGCGCATCACCGTCAAGACGGGTCAGCACAATACCTGTGATGGTCACCGCATCGTTGAAGGCGGCCGCTGTTGTGACAGCGTCCTGACCTGTCATCGCATCAGCAACAAGCAGGATTTCATGCGGGTTGGTCAGCGCCTTTATCTCGCGCAGTTCGGCCATCAGCCCTTCATCGATGGTCACCCGGCCAGCGGTATCGAGGATTACAACATCAAAGCCCTGCAGGCTGGCTGCCTGCAGCGCACGCTTGGCAATCTGGGCTGGCAATTCACGGTCTGCCTCGGGAAGCACACCCACCTCAGCCTGCTCACCAAGGACGCGTAACTGTTCACGGGCAGCCGGACGGGTGACGTCAAGCGAGGCGAGCATGACCTTCTTGCGCTCTTTTGTGCGCAGGCGCAGCGCCAACTTGCCGGCAGTGGTTGTCTTGCCTGAACCTTGCAAGCCAGCCATCAGGATAACGGCTGGCGGATTGACCGCCATATTCAGCGCCGCCGCTTCACCGCCAAGCACATCGACCAGCACATCGTTGACAATCTTGATGACCTGCTGGTCCGGCCGGACCGCTTTCAGAACCTCAACCCCGACGGCCTGTTCGCGCACGCGCGACATGAAGCTCTTCACAACAGGAAGCGCTACATCAGCGTCAAGCAGAGCCAGACGCACTTCGCGCAACGCGGCATCAACATCCGCCTCGCGCAGCGCGCCGCGTTTGCCAAGTCCGCTGAATACGTCCTGGAGTTTGTCTTTCAGGCTGTCAAACATCCTGATCCCGGCCCTGATGCCATCGCGTTTTTGCAAGGGCATGTGTCTGTGTGTTTCACGCCACATCACGACCATGGATAACAGGATGCGCATGTCGCATCCGTGCTCGAAAACTTCAAGGACGGATGGAACCCGTGGGGGTCATGGCAGCCGAAGATGGCGTGATGTGAGAGGGTTGTTGCGCTTTTCGCCGGCAATTGTCAAGAATAAGGCGATGTTTTTTGTCCTGTCCAAAACCCTCGCGGTGCTGCTGGAGCCGTTGGCCCATCCCTATATCCTGCTATGCATCGCCGCTCTGGCGCGGCTTCTGAAACAGCGGCGGCTGTTCCGCTATGCCTTGATGGCTGCGCTGATGCTGCCCCTGTTGTACGGGTTCCTGCCGGTATCCGAAGCGCCGCTGCGCTATCTGGAGAATCGTTATCCAGTGCCGCAGCTTGCCGACAAGCGTATCGATGGCATCATTGTTCTTGGCGGCCATACCGGGTCGGGACTGGTATCGGCGACGCGGGAGCAGCCACAGCAGGCGAGTGCCGCCGATCGACTGACCACCGGTCTGGCATTGTTCAGACAATATCCTGATGTCGTATTGATCCTGTCCGGTCGGTCCGGACTATTGGAGCCCACTGGCTGGAACGAGGCCGAAATCTCCAGGAAGCTGACGAAAAGCCTTGGAGTGCCGCAACTTAATATCATCTATGAGGATGTCAGCAGAAACACCTACCAGAACGCCGCGCAAAGCCTTGAGCGTGCGGTGCCACAACCCGGCAGCAACTGGGTGCTGGTAACCTCAGCAGCACATATGCCGCGTGCCGTCGGTGCCTTTGAGGCTGCAGGGTGGCAGGGCATTATCCCTTACCCTACAGATTACAAAACGACCCCGACCATTACGGGCCTCTATTCATTGCCGGGCGGCATTCGCGCCACCCGCAACTGGCTTCATGAATGGGTCGGGAATACCGTTTACTGGCTGACCGGTCGCAGCAGCCGCCTGATACCCTGAAAATTGACTGGTTGCTCAACCCTCGTCCACACCAGCAAGCGCATTGGCAAATTCGCGCGCTGTAAAAGGCTGCAGGTCATCCGCACCCTCGCCTACCCCGACAGCATGGACAGGCAGACCAAATGTCTCGGCAAGTGCAATGACAACGCCGCCCTTCGCCGAGCCGTCAAGCTTGGTGACGATCAGGCCGCTGACATCGGCCACCGCCTGAAAGGCCTTGACTTGCGACAGGGCGTTCTGACCGACCGTGCCATCGAGAACAATGACCGAGTCATGTGGCGCGCTGTCATCCAGCTTGCGAATCACCCGCACAATCTTTGACAGTTCATCCATTAATTCGCTGCGGTTCTGCAACCGCCCGGCGGTGTCGATAATCAAAACATCGGTGCCATCTGCGCGTGCTGCCTCAAGCGCCTGATAGGCCAGCGCCGCCGCATCACCACCCTGCGCACCAGCCATCACCTCGGTGCCGGTACGCTCACCCCACACCTTGAGCTGGTCAATAGCAGCGGCACGAAAGGTATCACCGGCGGCGAGCTTGACCTTCTTGCCAGCCTGCACCCATTGCTGTGCCAGCTTGCCGGCAGTTGTTGTTTTGCCAGACCCGTTCACCCCGACCAGCAGAACCACATGCGGCCGGTTTGCCTGATCAATAGACAGAGGTTGTGCCACTGGCTCCAGAATTTCCGCAATGCCGTCTGACAGGGCCGCAGCCAGCGTCGCGCTGTTGATCTCACCGTCAAATTTGTGCTTTCGCATGCGCTCGGCGAGCTTTGCCGCAGCGGCAGTGCCAAGGTCGGCACTGATCAACGCATCCTCAACCTCCTCGACAGAGGCAGCGTCAATGCCTTTGCGCCCCAGAACTGCGCCCAGCGAGGCGCTGACGCGCGCGGTGGTCTTGCCAAGGCCGGATTTGAGTTTTTTCAGCCAGCTCATCCTATTGCCTCTCCACGAGCAGCGTGTCTCCCTCACGCCCGCTTACCCGCACATTCACAAGCGCCCCAGGATCAAGGAAGTCGCCCTGAAGATGCATTTTGGCATAATTGCGCCCGTGCCCGCTATTGCCTCCTTCGATCAGCATCTGGTCCTGGCTGCCCAGTGCATTGTTGAGAAACCGCGTCAGTCGACCCGTGCCTTCACTGCGCAATGCCTCGGCACGCCTGCGGATGATTCCACCATCAAGCTGCCGCATGCGAGCTGCCGGCGTTCCATTACGCGGCGAAAAGGGAAACACATGAAGGTAGGTGATTCCGGCGCGCTGGATCATGGCACGAGTGGCGTCATGCGCTGCCTCGGTTTCAGTGGGAAACCCGGCGATTATATCAGCACCAAAAACAATGTCCGGCCGACGCCGGCGTGCCTCGTCGCAAAACCGCACGACGTCGCGCGCCAGATGGCGACGTTTCATCTGCTTCAGAACAAGGTCATCCCCATGTTGCGCGGACAAATGCAGGTGCGGCATCAGCCGCTCATCATCAGCCAGCACATCCATCAGCCTTGCATCAGGCTCTGCCGGATCAACCGAGGATAGACGCAGTCGTTGCAGCCCTGTCACGCGCGCAAGTAGCGTCTGAACCAGATCCCCAAGCCGCGGCCGCCCGGGAAGGTCGGACCCCCATGAGGTGATATCCACCCCGGTCAGCACAATTTCGACGCTGCCGCTGTCGACAATACGCTGTGCGGAATCAATGATCTGAACTAACCCAGCGGAACGATTGTTCCCACGCCCATAGGGAATAATGCAAAAGGTGCAGCGATGGTCACATCCCTGCTGAATCTGAAGAAATCCGCGGGTGTGGGCATGAAAACCATCCACCATATGCGATGCCATTTCGCGGACGGCCATGATGTCGCTGATGACAGGTGCCGCACCACCCTCGACGATCGTCTGCCATGCCGCCTTAGACAGCTTGTCATGATTGCCAACGACGTGATCGACCTCATCCATGGCTGACCAGCTGTCCGGTGAGATTTGCGCCGCGCATCCGGTCACAATGATCCGTGCCTGCGGATTGTCCCGACGGGCCCGACGAATGGCCTGACGTGCCTGACGTTCCGCCTCGCTGGTCACCGCACAGGTATTGAAAATGATGGCATCATTCAAGCCGGCGTCACCAGCCTGGTCACGCACAACTTCTGATTCCCAGATATTGAGCCGACAACCAAATGTCTCAACTCTTGGTGCATTCCTGTCAGCCATCGTCAGCCTCCAGAAGCGCCGAAATCTCAGGAGACAGATGCCCACTAGCCACATAGGCCACCGGGCCGGTCATGACCACATGCCCATTGTCCCGCTGCCATGCGATAGTGACGGCGCCACCATCCATGACGATTTTGTTGACGTCACCCCCCAACCCGCGTCGGGCGATGGCAACCCCGCTGGCACAGGCCCCGCTGCCACAAGCCATTGTTACACCCACACCGCGTTCCCAGACCCGCATCCGAAAACTGCCATCATCACGCCGGCTCAACACAGACAGATTGACACGATCCGGAAAAAGAGATGCGTGTTCCACCTGCGGCCCGAGCCGCGCCAGATCAAAAACCTCGGCATCTTCGACAAACACCACCGCATGCGGGTTGCCAAGAGCGTGACAAACCGCATCGGGAATCCCGGCAACGCCCATCGGAACATGCAGCGTGTCCATGCTTTCGGCAAGCGGCACATCCTGCCATCCGGTGAATACAGGACCCATATCAACGGAAATCTGGTCATCTGCCGCACGCCATGCTGACAACATACCACCATCGGTCACGATACTGATCCGGTCTGCACCCGTTTCGGCCATGACCAAATCGGCAACACAGCGCGTGCCATTGCCACAGGCACCAGAGGGCGAGCCGTCCTGATTGAGAATATCCATCCGGATATCCGCCTCTTGTGATGGCCGGATCACCAGAATCTGGTCACAGCCGATGCCCAACCTACGGTCGGCAAGCCGCTGTGCCACAGCCGCCGGCACCACCCGGTCCGGATCATTGCGCCAGTCAAGAATGACAAAGTCATTCCCGAGGCCATGCATCTTTGCAAAAGTGCTCATGCCGCAGCCTATACGCCAATTCCTGTCCCATGAAAAGACAGCGGCGCCTAAAGATCGATCACCACTGGCACGTGGTCAGACGGTTTTTCAGCGCCGCGCAGATCGCTGTGAATGGCCACTGATGTGATCAGCGGTGCCAGGTCGTGACTGGTCCAGATATGGTCAAGCCGTCGGCCGCGATTGCTTGCCGCCCAGTCACGCGCCCGATAGGACCACCATGAATAAAGTACTTCATCATCACCAAAATAGCTGCGCACCGCATCCGTCCAGCCACCTTCATCTATCAGGCGCAGTAGTCCCTCGCGCTCGACCGTCGTGTGGCTGACCACATTTTTCAGCTGCTTTGTCGACCACACATCCTCGGCAAGTGGCGCAATGTTCAAATCACCCACAAGGATCGCCCGCTGCGGCCTATTGGTAGCAAAATGCGCAGTCATCTCGGCCAGAAAATCGAGCTTATGGCCGAATTTTGGATTGGCCTCGCGATCTGGAATATCGCCCCCTGCCGGCACATAGAAATTGTGCACGGTAATGCCACCGGCAACCGTTGCGCTGATATGGCGGCAGTCAGCACGCCCGGCCCACTCGCGGTGGGTTATGTCGGCCAGCGGTTCACGTCCGATAATGGCCACACCATTATAGCTTTTTTCACCCCGGAAGGCGTGGTGCTGCCAGCCAGCCTCGGCAAACTCTCCGGCTGGAAAATGCATATTCTCGGTCTTGGTTTCCTGAAGACAAAGCAAATCGATATCTGCAGCCTTCATAAATTCTGTCACCAGATTGATCCGCAGCCGGACCGAATTGATATTCCAGGTTGCAAGTCTCATAGCTGGGTCCTGTAGGCATGTGGCTTTTAGATGCGTTAGTCATTTGGCATCTGCCGGCGTCAGTTGGTGTAGTCAGGTGCGGCAAAAAACTTGTTTTCATAGCTATGGCCGAAACGCATATTTTGCAGCGTCACAGTGGTCGATATATCGGCCGCATCACGGATCGTCCATTTCCGCAGTTCAAATGGCTTCTCGGTAAATTCCAGTGTCAGCTCGCCTGCCGCTTCGCCGGTTTCCTTGGACAGCAGAATGCTGATCACACCATTGGCAGTGCGGGTGCGGGTTGAAAAATTATCCGAACGCAGCTGCACCTGTTTTTTCAGCAGTAGCGAGAGGGGGGTTTCACTGATCGGATAACTGGTCAACGTCTGTTCCTCAGGACGGTCAACATGCAACCAGATGCGCGTCGTCTGCAAAATCAGCGGCTCTTCAAGATCATAGATTATCTTCATCTGATAGGGTCGGCGCAGATGAATCTCACCACTGGCAGAACTGCCGTCCGAGGCCACTTGAATGAAATTTGCCTTCATAGTGCTGATATCGTTAAACCATGACTCGGCATCATCAACGACATCGGCACGCACCGTACCCGCAGCCATAACCATCACGGTCATGCCGACAAGCGCAGACAAACGCATATTGGACAAAGAAAACAGCTTCAGACACACATGCATCTAGCTAACACTTTCGTCACTGATCAGAACCTCTCGCTTGCCTACATGATTTGCTGCACTGATCACGCCATTGCGCTCCATCTCCTCGATGATGGTCGCCGCCCGATTATATCCTATTTTGAGATGCCGCTGGACGAAACTCGTAGATGCCTTCTGCTCGCGGACCACCAGCTGGACTGCTTGATCATAGAGGCTATTGCCACTTCCCGTATCAAGGAGGTCGGCGGTGCCGAATGGCAGATCGCCCTCTTCCTCGCTGACCACCTTTTCATCATATTCGGGCGCACCCTGCTTGCGCAGGTAATTGGCGACTGCCTCGACCTCGGTATCGGCAACAAACGGGCCATGGACACGCATCACGCGCCCACCGCCCTCCATGAACAGCATGTCGCCACGCCCCAGCAACTGTTCCGCGCCCTGTTCGCCAAGGATGGTCCGGCTATCGATTCTGGATGTCACCTGAAAGCTAATACGTGTCGGAAAATTGGCCTTAATGGTGCCTGTAATGACATCGACCGACGGGCGCTGTGTTGCCATGATCACATGGATGCCGGCTGCCCGCGCCATCTGCGCCAGCCGCTGCACAGCGGCTTCAATTTCTTTACCGGCAACAAGCATCAGGTCGGCAACCTCGTCTATTACCACCACAATGAAGGGCAGCGGGGTCAGATCTAGGATTTCCTCTTCATGAACGGGGCGGCCCGTTTCTGCATCAAATCCTGTCTGTACACGGCGGGTCAGCACCTCGCCATCCTTTCGGGCGTTAGCAAGGCGGGTATTATAGCCTGCAATATTGCGCACACCGAGCTTGGCCATGTTACGATATCGGGTTTCCATCTCGCGCACTGCCCATTTCAGCGCCGTCACCGCTTTTGATGGCTCTGTTACCACCGGGCTAAGAAGATGCGGGATGCCGTCATAGACCGAAAGTTCTAACATTTTCGGGTCAATCATGATCATCCGGCAGCTCTCCGGCGTATGGCGGTATAGCAGCGACAAGATCATCGCATTAATGCCCACCGATTTGCCAGAGCCAGTGGTGCCAGCCACCAGCAAATGCGGCATCCGCGCCAGATCAACAACAATCGGCGCACCAGCGATATCCTTGCCAAGCGCCATGGGAAGATCACTGTCATTCGCCTGCCAGGCCGGATCATCGAGAATATCACGCAATGCAACGATTTGGCGATCAGCATTCGGCAATTCTATACCGATCACATTCTGCCCAGGCACACCGGCGACACGCACCGAGACCGCACTCATTGACCGGGCAATATCATCCGCCAGCGAAATCACCCGCTGTGAACGGGTGCCCGGGGCCGGCTCAAGATCATATCGGGTCACAACCGGCCCATGTCGAGACTGTGTGATCGCCCCCTTGACGCTGAAGTCATTCAATACGTTTTCCAGCTCTGCCGCGGTGTCATTAAGCGCCTGACGCGACGGGCCTGACGCTGCCTTTTTTGGCGCAGTCAAAAGCCTTGAGGGCGGCAGGCTAAATTCACTGTCCCCGCCAAAATCAAGCCGGCCCTGACCCACCCCCGACGTGGATTTGCTGGCAGCACGGTTATCGTTTTCAAGAAGCGAGGGTTCCTGCCGCTTCTTGGAAGTCTTGCGCCGCGGCTTTTTAGGTGCTGGTTCGGGTGTCGACGGCGCCGGTGTTGTTTTGATCAAGGTCAGTTCTGTTGAATCAGCCTCGGCATCAGTACTTGTGGCAGCGTTACGGCGACGGTGCAAAAGCGCCACCAAACCGCGCACTGGGGCCGTTAGCAGGAGAATCTGGCGACGCGACACCGCGCCGCACCAGGCCCATAGGATGATCCCAACGAGGGTGATTCCCACGCCAAAATAATGTGGCATGGACATGCCAAAAAACGGAGCCGGCTGCGGCAGATACTTCAGCGCCAGCCCAGCTATGATAACGCCTGCGGCACCGCCAAGGTTGAAGCCAGCAGCAATGCCAAGAGACTCGATCCCGGTGGCCAGGCACAGTACTGCAACGGGTGCAAGAAACAGTCTTGCTAGCCACTGCGACACATCTTGCTTGCGCAGCATGCGGTATCCCCACAACACCGGCAGAACGGTAATGAAAAGGCTGGCGGTGCCAACCGCCGTGCGCAAGCTGCCAGTGACGGCAGCTCCGACGGGACCAAACCAGTTCTGTACCGGTCCGGCGGAATAGGCGCTAGGAGAGGGATCAAACCGTCCCGGCGAGAAAAACATGAGCGTCAGTGCCAGACCGGCAATCATGACCATCAGGCCAACCAACTCAAGAATGCGCCGCTGCACAAAGTTGCGCAGCGCGGGAGACAGCAGGGATTTTGTCTGTTGAGGATCGACCATGATTGTCTGTATTAAGATCCACCTTCTTGCGTGGCGCCCCGAAGTTGCGCCACACGTTTCAGGCTTGCCTCGGTGCAAGCGTGGTCATGCACCAGCGCCAGCCTTACATACCCTTCACCTGGGTTCTGTCCATCAACTGTTTCGGCCATAAACCGTCCCGGCATTACACGCGTCGCCTGTTCTTGCATAAGCCGCCTTGCAAAATTCCTGTCATCGCCAACTGCGAGCCACAAAAAGAAACCACCCTGTGGGGCGGTTACGCCCAAGTACTGTTCAGCGAGTGTAAAGCTATGGTCATAATGCGCCCGAATTGCGGCAACGTGATCATCATCATCATACAGATCCGCCGCGGCAAACAACAACGGTGTCGGCACCAGCGATCCGGAATTGGCCACGAACTTTGCATAGAGGCTAATCACTGCCGCATCACCGACGATAAATCCGCCACGCAGCCCGGCTGCACTCGACCGTTTGGACAGCGAGTTCAGCACAATCATGTTGCGTAAAGGGTCGAGATCCGTTGCGCCAGCCTCTTCATGCAGGCCCGCCGCCGCCTCAAGCGCGCCAACAGGTGCTTCACCCCGCCAGATGTCACTATAACATTCATCCATCACCAGCAGGAATTCGTGTTGCCGCGCCAATTTAATTGCAGATTTGAGCTGCGCAAGTGACATGGCCTCACCCTGCGGATTGGTCGGGCTGCAGAGATAAACAATCACCGCGCGGTCAAGCGTTGCGGACGGGATCGACGCCAGATTCGGCACAAAGCCATTCTCAGCAGTGGCGTTCATATAATGTATGGCGGCACCAGAGGCCAGCGCGCCGGCACGCCACGCATGGTAATAGGGGTTGGTTACCAATGCCACGGCATCCTTTTTGGTATAACGCACAAGGCCGCCCATCAGCCCAAGCGGCTCACGCGTGCCAGGCACCGGCAACATCTGCAGATCCAGATCAACCAGTCCGGCAGCGGATGGCCAGCGTCGCGCGATATACCGGCCAATGGCCGCAGTAAAGATCGGATGGCCAGCAGCTTTCGGATAATACTGCCAGGCATCATTATGCCTGGTAATGCTGTCGGTGAGCAGTTCGCCACCAGCAATTTGTGGCTCACCGATCGACATATCTAGCATCTCGGTCCCTGCCGGAAGATCAATATCGGCCAACAGGCTGCGCATCTGCACAAACATATTGCCATCAAAAAGCTCATATTCCGGATTGAGTCTCATCGCTTGATAGCCCGATCAACAATTGGCCCGTTCCAGGTTCGGAACATTTTTGCATGACAGTGCGACCAAGCGGTCGCCTGCCTGCCAGTCTGTCGTAACCCATCGCCGGGAATCTGGCAATTGCCGCGCCGCAAAATGCTGTGAGCACACCATACTGCAAGGAAGGCTGTAACTGCATTTCGCATGGACTTGCTGCGGGGATATGCCTACATCTTGACCGGGCACTGATCGGTTAGACGGAGACGCCAAGCCATGACAAACGCAGATACGACAAGCTCGCAGCCCGCCATTTTTATGGATCGGGACAATACGCTGACTGTCGATGCAAAGGGCTATACTTGGCGGCTTTCCGATTTTGCAATGATCGAGGGGGCCGGCGCATCGCTGGAGCTGTTTCACAAGCTTGGCCTGCCCGTATTTGTCGTGACCAATCAAGGCGGGATCGGCAAAGGGCTATATAGCCGGAACGACATGCAGCATTTCCATGACCGGCTGGCGGCAGAAGCCATTGCTGCCGGCGGAATGATCACCGATTTTGCTTTCTGTCCCCACCACCCAGATTCGCATGACCCTGCGCTGCGCACCCCTTGCAACTGGCGCAAGCCGGCACCCGGCATGATACTGGCGCTTGCAGAACGCTGGCAGATTGATCTAGCCGCGTCGGTGATGGTGGGTGACCGCGACAGCGATGTAGCTGCCGGCAAGGCCGCCGGATGCCATGCCTATCGCTTCGATGGTGGTAATCTGCTGCCGCTGGCACAGCATATCGTGACAGCGCATTTTAACGGGGCTCGGCTGTGAAAAAAGATGTTGCAATCATTGGTGGCGGATTGACGGGGCTGATGATGGCGCGCGCGCTGTCTGTCACCAGCGTATCAATCTGTCTTCTCGACAGCTCAACAGGCGATTACGGCATGGTCGATGAACGTACTACAACCATCCATGCGGCGGGCATGCGGATGTTGGACACACTCGGCATCTGGCAATTTCTGCCAGATGCCGCCACGCCGATCATGCGGATTGCAGTTGCCGAAGGCGCGCCGCCGACCGGCCTTGCCGCGCGCCGACGGCCAGATAGTGACCTTACTTGGCAGGCAGCAGAGGACCCATTGGCCTACGTGGTCCGCAATGCCGATCTGCAGAAAGCGCTGATAGAGACACTAGCCTCCACAAACTTGCCAACCTCATCAGTCTCAAGCGCAATGAAAGGTAAACCAGACGGACATGGCAGTCTCCAAATCATGCTCGGTGCCACGCTTGCCGGCATGACGCGCGATGGCGCCAGCATGCAACTGGAAATCGATACCGGTAACGGCAATCTAAGTCGGCTCACGACGCGTCTTGTTGTCGCCTGCGACGGCGCAAACAGCCATGTCGCCAAGCTGGCCGAACTGCCGGCACGTGAAGAGCGCCCCTCCCAGACAGCAATTGTCAGTACTCTGCGCGCTGAACGCTCACATCAGAATACTGCCTTCCAACGGTTTCTGCCGGGGGGGCCATTTGCCCTGATGCCGCTGGCTGGCCCGCAGCTATCACTTGTCTGGACAATGCCAACAGCAGAAGCCGAAACGCTGATGGCGGCAGAGCCGCAGATTTTCGAGGCTGCTTGTATGGAGGCCTTTGGCCAGTCCCTTGGGTATCTGCATCTTGACGGCCAGCGCCTTGCCTGGCCATTGCGTCCATCAGTGCGTAGGCGGATTACCGCGCCGGGGGTTGTTCTCGCCGGTGATGCGGCACACGCGCTGCATCCAATAGCGGGTCAGGGCTATAATCTGGCTCTAGGTGATGCAGCCGTTCTGGCAGACTGTCTGGCACAGGCACGGGCACGAGGTCTCACCCCCGACCACCCATCGGTCTGGAACGGGTATGAGGAAGGGCGGCGCGCTGAACGGTTTTTGATGAGCGCGGCAACATCCGGGATCAATCAGCTGTTCGCGCGCAGCCCGAAGAGGGTCAGGCGGCTGGTCGGTGCCGGGTTTGCGATGCTGGAGCGCACAAGGCTGAAGAATATGTTTTCGAACATCGCCACGGGTGGCCTGCTTACCCGCGCTGCCTTGATGGAGGGACGGTATCCGGGCAGCGCACCAAAGTAACATCGCGGCATTAAGGCAGGGGCTCTGACTCTAGGCATCTCGAGACAGACCGAGGCTGTCCAGCCGCTCGAGATAGTCCGCCATCAAGCGATCCTGACGCGCGGCGTAATCCTGAAGAAGTGACCAGCTGTAAATTCCTGTGTCATGACCATCATCGAAAGTAATCTTGACCGCATAATTTCCAATAGGCGCAATCCCGGTGATCGTGATACTTCGTTTGCCAGCAGGGGTGGTTTTCTGGCCCTCGCCATGACCCTGTACTTCTGCAGAAGGCGATTCAACGCGCAACACTTCGGCTGTCAGATGCGCAGTTTGCCCCGACGCGAAGGTGATCTGAAGCGTAGTTTTGTCAGCCGAGAGTCTGATTTCGCGGGGCGGGGCGGCGCCATCGGCCGCTGTCATGTGGACGAACCGCCTGACTGGTCACCATCAGGCCTATCTGAGTCCAGTTCACGGGCCTCTTCAACCAGCATGACAGGCACTCCGTCGCGGATCGGAAAGGCCTTGCCAAGCTGGCGGCTAACCAGCTCGTTCCGCACACGATCATATTCAAGCGGCCCATGCGTGACCGGGCAGACCAGAACATCCAGCAACGTCGGGTCAATGACCTTGTCAGCACCTTTCAACAGATTTTTGTCAGTGTCGCGCGTCATTGCCGCCGTTATCCTCATGAAGCGCCATTTCCATCATGGCGATCAGCAAATCGGCCCGCCGCGCCATCCCGTCTGCCTCGAGAAGCGCTTGTTTTTCGGCAACTTCGAAAGGGCACACCATCGCCAGCGTATTCAAGATCTGCTCATCCTCTGACTGTTCTATCTGGTCCCAATCGGCATCAAATCCGCGCGCCGCAAAATACCGCCGCATGACTGTGAACATGCGCTCGCGATCAGCGATGCTTTGCTGTACTTCTTCAAGATCTTTCGCGAATTCGGACCAGTCTACCTGAGCGAGCCGATATCCATTTTCTGTCAAATCATGGCCATGAAGGCGAAAACGGCAAACCCCATTCAGTGCGATCATATACCGCCCATCCTCGGTTTCCTGAAAGTAACTTATACGACCAGCACACCCTATTCCGAAAAGGCCGCCCTGTTCTTCCATTGGCTGGACCATCCCGATCAGCCGTTCCGGCTGACCGAGCGCATCATCCACCATCACCAGATAGCGCGGTTCAAAGATATTCAATGGTAGCTGGCCGCCAGGCAGAAGCAATGCGCTTGGCAGCGGAAAAATGGGCATCTCTGTCGGCAGATCAATCCTGTCATCCATTTTTGCGCTCATCATAGAGTCCTGTTTGTCTGTGAAAAATCGGTTCAGGAAAAAAGTAATGTAGACAGTTTGCGGCGGCTGGCGATGACGTCAGGGTTGCTGGCACCAAGTGAGGCAAAAAACTCCAGAAGTTGCACACGTGCGGCCTCATCATTCCAACTGCGGTCAATCCGGATCGATTCCAGAAGATGTGTCATCGCATCGCCATACTCGCCAACGGCAAAAAGAGCCATCGCCAACGATTGTCTTGCCTCGAGATTACTGGCATCTAGTTCGACTGCAGCCCTTGCGGTATCAAGTTTACCTGCCGCACCAGCCGCTTTCTGCGCCAGTTCCAATGCGCCAATGGCCTGTTTCATTGCAGCATCTTCAAGGAATTCATCGTTTAGCTGCCCAATAATCTCGGAGGCGCCCTCTAGGTCTCCGGTGCCGGTCAGGCAGCGCACAACACCCGCTAGGGCAGCGGCAGATCCTGGATCCGACCCCATCGCCTGCTGGAAATGCGCCATGGCCGTATCATAGTCACCCGTTGACAGCGCGGCATTGCCCGCTTCCAGTACCATCGCGACATCAGCGCCCGCGCCTCCCATGCTGGATAGCTTGTCAACGAACTGGCGAACGGTGGATTCCGGCTGCGCACCGCTGAACCCGTCTACCGGCTTGCCGTCTACAAAGCCGAAGACCGTAGGCACAGACTGGACCCGCATCTGCGCCGCGATCTCATTATTCTCGTCAATATTGACGCGCACCATGCGCACCTTGCCGTTGCTGGTCCCAACAACCTTTTCAAGAACAGGTCCCAGCTGTTTGCACGGCCCGCACCAGGGGGCCCAGAACTGGACGATAGTCGGGGTAGTTGCCGATGCATCAATGACCTCGGTCATGAAATTATTGATATCTACATCCAGAGGAACGGTCTCGCCGCCTGAAATCAGCTGGTCCATGGCACTCTCTTGCAATTATAGGATGCCGCTACCGCCGCACGAAATCTGGGCGCGTTGCATCTTGTCTAACGTGTTGAATTTAGGCATCCCCAGCATCAAAACAAGGTGCCAGCTGCTTCAGGGCCGCTAAAGGTTGATAATCTTTGGCTGGTGACCTGTTATCTTCAGGAAGGCTTGGATGTCGTCAGGTGTCACGCCAAGTGTCAGATCATTCACCAGCGGATGAAAATAAACGCGGTCCACCTGCAGCAGGCTGCTGTCCAGTGCCAACTGCACCTGATGGCTGGTATCATTCACAAGGGTAAACAGACTGACGGCGCCCGGACGAACGCCCAGAAACTCAAACAGACGGTCTGGCCTGCCAAAAGACAGCCGGTCTGCCGAGATATCCTCCTGTAAGCTTTTCAGGTCAACCGCTTGGTCTTCCTGCGTGATAACCAGGAAGTTGCGTTTCTTGCGATCCCGCAAATACAGGTTTTTTACATGGGTGCCTGACATGCCATCGCGATATTCCTTTGAATCCTCGACCGTGCGCACTGGCGGATGGCTGTAATGCGTGTAGGCAATGCCGGCCGCATCCAGCTGCGCCATCAAAGTTTCGGGCGTGGTGGGCAAGCTATCCTTGAAAGCTGAAGAGGCATCCATTCTGACGATTTTTCCCAAGCGTAAACATATCTGTCGGACTGGTGTGCCGCCAACGCGTTGACACTTGTCACACCGCGCTTTTTTGTCAAGCAAGCACGCCATCAGCATGTAACAGAATGCAACAATTGACCCGCAGGTGGCGAATAGTTAGGCATATAGATTCANNNANANATTNTNNTAAATGCAGGTAGCGATGGCGCGCATAGGANTGATCGGCTGTGGCATGTGGGGNCGNAANCTGGCGCGAAATCTCNGCCAGCTCGGCGCGCTGNCACAGATNGCCGACCAGCACCCCNAAAGGGCTGCTGCCTTTGCAGATGAATTTGGCGGGGCCGTCAGCTCCATTGANGCGATTGCAGACACGGATGATCTTGACGGGGTNATGATTGCCACGCCGGCTTTCACCCATGCAGCGCTCGCCTGTCGGGCGCTGGCAGCTGGCCGCCATGTCTATGTGGAAAAGCCGCTTGCNATGTCACTTGCCGAAGCCACGCGCATCGCGGATTTNGCGCGCAAGGCAGATCGCAAGGTCATGGTGGGGCATCTGATTCGTTATCATGCGGCCTTTATCGCGTTACAGACAGAAATTGCGGCTGGCACCATTGGTGACNTGCGCCATGTTGTGGCGAACAGGCTGGCGATGGGACGCATCCGGCGCAATGAATCCGTCATCCACGACCTGTGCCCGCATGACACCTCGCTTCTTCTCGCCCTGATGGGGGNAGAGCCGGAAAGCGTCAGCTGTGCCGGGGTCAGTCATGTNACGCCGGGGNTCATTGACCATGTGTCAGCGAGCTTTGCCTTTTCCGGAAGCCGTACCGCGTCCATNAACACAAGTTGGATATCTCCCTACAAGGAACATCGACTGACCGCATTTGGCAGCACCGGGTCAATTGTATTTGACGATACCCGCCCCTGGTCAGAAAAGCTGACCCTGTTCCGCGATGAAATGACACCGGCAGGTGACGGCGTTGACATCAAACGCGCAGAGCCAGCGTTNNTACNCGTTGCTGAATCAGAGCCGCTGCNGGCAGAAGTCAGCCATTTTGTAGATTGCTGCNCGGCGGGAAACACACCACTGACAGATATCAATGANGGCCTTGCGNTNCAGCGCGTGCTTGAACGCATGANAGAATCCATCACAGCCTTTGGCCAGACACATACCCCGGGCGGCCTTGCTGCCACGATAAGAGACGAGACAAAAACNGCATGATTCCCCTGATNGACCTCGGCGCGCAGCAAGCGCGNATTCGCGACAAGATAGATGCCGGCATCAGCCGCGTGCTGGATCACGGCATGTATATCATGGGNCCGGAAATCACCGCGATCGAAACAAGGCTGGCNGCGGCGGCGGACAGCCGCCATTGCATCAGCTGCGCNTCNGGCACCGATGCGCTGATGCTNGCNCTGCTNGCAAAGGGGCTGAAGCCTGGAGAGGGCGTAATCGTGCCCTCCTTTACCTTTGCCGCCAGTGCCGAGGTGATGCCTGCGCTGGGTGCCATGCCTGTCTTTGCAGAGGTTGATGCCACCAGCTTCAATCTGGACCCGGCAGGGCTGCCGGCGGCGCTGAGCGCTGCCCGGGCAGCAGGGNTCACGGTTGTNGGCATNATNGGCGTCGGGCTGTTTGGCCAGCCGGCAGATTACGAATCNATCAACAGCTTNGCTGCTGCCGAGGGATTGTGGGTGATTGACGATGCGGCNCAGAGCTTTGGGGCCAGNTGGCAGGGCAACAAGGTNGGCACCCTTGCAAGCATCACCTGCACAAGCTTTTTNCCGGCAAAGCCGCTTGGCTGTTACGGGGATGGCGGCGCCGTCTTTACAAATGATGACACCGAGGCCGACATCATGCGGTCCTGTCGAATCCACGGGATGGGCAAGACGCGTTACGAATATGAACGTATTGGCATGACCGCACGGCTGGACGCCATGCAGGCAGTCATTCTCGATGCCAAGCTGGATATATTCGATGAAGAGCTNGTGATGCGGCAACNGGTGGCCGATCGCTATGCGGCACGGCTGGCGGACAGCGTTGNCGTCCCCGTGCTGGCCGATGGNGCCACATCGAGCTGGGCGCAATATACCATCAAACTGCGTCCCGGAACGGACCGCGAGNTGGTGATGGAGACATTGCNCGAACATGGNGTGCCAAGCGCCGTCTATTACCCCATTCCNATGCACCGGCAACCNCCTTANAGCCGCTATCCGGTGAGCGATGACGGGCTGCAGGTTACCGNAGCCCTCTGCGAACAGGTGNTGTCCCTGCCAATGCACCCCTATCTTGATGCAGCNACGCAGGACCAGATCGCGGTCGCTCTGGCAGCCAGTCTTGAAAAGGCCATGGCGGGTTAATCCGACATTTNTGGATCGCGGGACAGGCCGGCTTAGTCAGCTCCATGGATATGGGCTGTTTGATACCGGATGAAGCTTGCCCTCGGCAAACCGCGAGAACCGGAAGGGCTCCAGCAATTCCTGCTGTGTGCCNAGGACCTCGTCAGCAATCAGATGCCCNACACCGATCATCTTCCAGCCATGGTTTGAATCGGCAATCATCGTCACATTCTCNCGGAAATGATCAAACACGGGAAANCTGTCGGGGGTAAAACAGCCGATGCCGCCTGACGCCTCACGATGATATTTCGGCATCATCCCTTCATAACGCTTCTGACAATGGGCAAGCGCACTGACCCACATATGTGCGAATTCCGGCGACGCGACGAATTCGGGCGAGGNGGGGCCATAAGGGTCGATCTGCACCTGNTCCACAGGCGTATCNACCTTATATGGCGATGCACCCCCCTGTATCCCGCCAAAATGAAAATCAGGCTTGTAATAGATCCCCCACATCTCTTCGGTGATCACTGANCCGTCCACNGTCGACATCAGGGCAGCGTCGGTATCGACATGGATCACCGGCGNCAGCGAGCCGTCATCCGCGCGACCGGTATCGGGATCCATCTGCAAAACGCCTTCTTCCAGCTGCCAGAAACGCCACATATCGACATCATCATGAACAGCGCCNTCAGATNCCTTGACGGTGATCTNCTTTGGCAGNCCCAGCATATNCCAGAAATCGCGTGCCCAAGGGCCGCATCCAATGATCACACGCTCACAGGANATACTGCCCTTGTCGGTTTCAACCGAGGTGATGGCATCAGACCCGTTCATCGCATTGAAGCCCTTGACCTCAACGCCCGTCAGAATACGCACGCCAAGCTTTTCGATCTTGTCGGCCAGTGCATNCATGGTCTTTGTNTGGTTGGAGAAACCGCCGCGTTTTTCATGCAAAACACTGGTGATGTTCTGCGCCTGCCAGTCACCGAAAATGCCGCGCATATAGNATGTACAGGCATTCGCACCCTCAATGAAAACGCTNTCATATCCGATATCCTGCTGTTGCGCGTAGATCGAGCCGACATCGTCACGCATTGANTCGCTCGAAATCTGCATATAGCCGACAGGNTGGTANGACAGGCCCTCCGGGTCGCTGTCCCATACATCGACCGAATGCGCCATAAGGCGCCGCATNGCCGGCTGGAAATAATTGTTGCGGACAACACCGCAGGCAATACCCGAGGCGCCGGAGGCGATCCCGCTCTTCTCCAGNATCACNATGCGGCCCTCAACNGGCTCNCCNNGTTNGGACAGGCGCTCGGCAAGCTTCCAGGCGNNTGATACNCCGTGNATCCCTGCGCCNATGATGATGTAATCTGCATGTTCTGGAAAAGNCATATCGGTCCTGCAATCGGTCTTTGAGCGTAACTGCCACGCTTNTTTTGATCNTGGTACTACACANNCAGTCATGCTCAGAAATCAANCGATTTTGNTACAGAATTCAGAAGTTATTTTGAAGGAATGCAGGTGCCNGAAATCATGCTGCTNCACNCGGGGAATTNGCAGAAACAGCATCCCTCATGNCAGGGGAAGTGGNTTCAGGGACTTTGGCGCCGNTCGNTCTGNGGCCTGATACCNAATGNCGNNTTATAGGCATTGGAAAAATGTCCGGCATTCGCAAAGCCGGTNGCCTCNGCAATCTCGCCNANATTCATTGATGCGTTATGCANCAANCGGCGGCCAACCGCCAGACGCAANCCACGATAATAGGTCATNGCCGNCACACCAAGCATATCTGTGAANANCCGGTTCANATGACGNGGCGTCACACCGGCAACATANGCCACCTGCGTNAGNCTGAGCGGATCGGCAATGTGGTTTTCCATCANCANGACGGCNTCNTGNACCCGCGGNGAATGTACACCCACGCGTTCCGANACGCTGCCGCGCTGCGGCGCCGTTTCCGAACGAATNTCTGTATGCAGGAACCAGTCACTGACAAGGCGGGCAAANGCGCNGCCATGATGACTGCTNATCAGCGCATGCATGAGATCCAGCGGNGCTGTNCCGCCNCCNCAGGTNACCCGGTCGCGGTCGATCACAAAGAGCCGCCGTTCAATGATGANNTCCTGAAANTNCTCGGTCAGCAGCGGNACATGTTCCCAATGNACCGTCATCCGNCGNTCTGCCATNAACCCGGCNTTGACCAGNAANACCGGNCCGCCTGANACNCCCCCNATCTGTACCCCGGCCCGCGNCATGCGGCTGAGCCATGAAAATACNGCCGNATCATCAAAACTGAACGGATCGCCNCCCGCCACGACNAGNAGCAGGTCCAGTTCGGCNNGCGCGCCTGTGGCAAGGACGCNCTCCACNGTTGCNGCNCCNGAGCTTNGCGTCTGGACAGNCTGCCCGAAATGGACAATNTCNTAGAGCGNGCGTTGCGAGAGAAGATTGGCNGCGCGCAATGGTTCNACNGTGCANGCGTAGGACATGAGCGGNAANCCNGCGACAGGAAGGATTCCGACACGGAANGGNGACGNCNTNGACCCCATTTTGTCTTTTTNTNNCATAATGATGTCTTTTTATTACATATCGANCNGGTTTCGANACTNAATAATCTNANNNNTANTTNAACNNACCGNNANNNTGATGCGTTATTCCGCNGTNAAAATCCTGAAAGANGCNTTGANCGGCAANAAGGGCTGGAANCCTGTNTGGCGCATGCCGGAACCNAAGCNCGAATATGACATCGTTATTNTNGGCGGCGGCGGACANGGGTTGGCGACCGCNTATTATCTTGCAAAACGCTTNGGCCTGACCAATGTCGCCGTAGTTGAAAAGGGATGGCTGGGGTCGGGGAATATTGGGCGCAATACCACCATCATCCGGTCCAATTACCTGCTGGAGGGCAACCAGCCCTTCTATGAATTGTCGCTCAAGCTGTGGGAAGGGCTTGAGCAGGATTTCAACTATAACGCNATGGTCAGCCAACGNGGCATCCTNAATCTGATCCANAGTGATGCNCAANGNGATGCNTATGTGCGNCGNGGCAATGCAATGCGCCTTTCAGGNGCAGATGCGGTNATCCTTGATCGNGATGGCATTCGCGAAAAATGTCCCTTTCTGGATTTTGATAATGCCCGCTTTCCNATTCAGGGGGCGATCTGGCAACCACGCGGCGGTACGGTNCGCCATGATGCNGTGGCCTGGGGCTATGCCCGCGGCGCTGATTCNCGCGGTGTCGACATCATACAGAATTGTGAGGTCACCGGGTTCCGGATCGAGAACGGTNTCTGCCGCGGCGTCGAAACATCGCGCGGCCCNATCAAGGCAAACAAGATTGCTGTCTGCGTTGCCGGNTCATCATCACGCGTGATGCAGCAGGCNGGCCTGCGCCTGCCAATNGAGAGNCATGTGCTGCAGGCCTTTGTTTCGGAAGGGCTGAAACCTGTCATTCCCGGGGTCATTACCTTTGGCGCCGGGCATTTCTATGTCAGCCANTCAAACAAGGGCGGGCTTGTCTTTGGTGGCGACATCGATGGNTATAACAGCTATGCGCAGCGCGGCAACCTGCCTGTCGTCGAGGATGTCTGCGAGGGTGGTATGGCCATCATGCCGATGATTGGNCGCGCCCGGATGCTGCGGATGTGGGGTGGCATTATGGATATGTCGATGGACGGATCGCCCTTTATNGACCGCACCGGCATNGACGGNCTCTATTTCAATGGCGGCTGGTGCTATGGCGGTTTCAAGGCCACACCGGCATCGGGTTTCTGCTATGCGCATCTCTTGGCCACCGGCGCNCCGCACCCNGTCGCACGCCATTACCGGCTNGACCGNTTTATGCGCGGGGCAGCAATCGATGAAAAGGGATCCGGTGCNCAGCCGAATCTGCATTAGNAGNGGGCTGCCANNTGATCATTNACCATCCGCTTCTTGGACCGCGCGATGCCGCCGAATTTGTCTATCTTGGCGATGCCGCGATGATCAACCGGCCAGACNGCATGACAGCCAGCGACAGGGACATGCATGATTATATGTTCCTGCGCGACAACCCGGCCGGAAATATTCGCGAATTATGGTANCACGAGCAGGGTGANCGGTCCTGGCTTGTCGTAACGCGCAACACCGTCACCCACGAAATTACCCATGTNGAACTGGCACGCGATGTGGCCCGCNCGNCGGGGCGGTCACGATGAGCCAGTCACATCGCATTGACGGGGGGCAACCCGACCGCANCACCCCGCTNTCCTTTCGCTGGAACAATCGCAACCTGACCGGCTATGCCGGCGATACGCTGGCGTCGGCACTGCTGGCAAACGGGGTGCAGCTTGTCGGCCGNTCTTTCAAATATCATCGACCGCGCGGCATCTTTTCAGCCGGGCCGGAAGAGCCGAATGCGCTTGTTGCNCTGCGCGAAGGTGCGGCCCGGGAACCNAATACACGCGCCACGGTGACCGAACTTTTTGACGGGNTNGTCGCGCGCAGCCAGAATCATCGCGGCCCGCTGGAATGGGACCTGATGGCNATTAATGANCTGGCTGCACCTTTGNTGAGCGCCGGTTTTTATTACAAGACATTCATGTGGCCAAAGGCTTTCTGGGAAAAGCTCTATGAACCATTGATNCGTGCNGCAGCCGGTCTGGGCAGCCTNTCCGGCGCGCCTGANCCCGATATCTATGATCATGGCTTTTTGCATTGCGATATNCTGGTGATTGGTGCCGGACCNGCTGGAATCGCCGCCGCACGNGCTGCCGCGCNCGCCGGCTGCCGGGTCATTCTGGCGGATGAGGATTTCCGCATGGGGGGACGGCTGAATGCCGAGACCTATATNGTGGATGATGNCGCCGGTGCNGACTGGGCCTNCGCCGCCCTGGCGGAACTGNNCAGCATGCCAAATCTGCGGCTGATGACGCGNACGACAATCTATGGCGCCTTTGACCATGGCATTTATGGCGGGCTGGAACGCCGCACTGACCATCTTGCNACATCNGGCGGCAAACCGCGGCAGGTCCTGTGGCGGATCATGGCGAAACGCACACTGCTNTGCGCCGGATCAACCGAGCGCAGCATCGCCTTTGGACATAATGACCGGCCNGGGGTGATGCTTGCCGGNGCGGTGCGCAGCTATGTNAACCGCTTTGGCGTTACCCCGGGGCGGCAGGTTGCCGTCTTCACCAACAATGAGGACGGGTTGCGNACNGCNANNGATCTTGCCGCAAAAGGCGTCCATGTCAGCGCNGTTATTGATGCCCGCAAAGGNGAATTTGTGGTCGACACATCGGGGCGCAAGGGGTTGCGGTCNATCACCCTGAATGACGGGCGCAGGATTGAGGCCGATTGCCTTGCCGTATCAGGTGGCTGGTCGCCCAATGTNAATCTGACCTGCCATCATCGTGGCCGGCCGGTATGGAATGACACAGTNATGGGGTTTGTGCCCGGCAATGACTTGCCGGCGGGGATGCAGGTTGCCGGTGCCGCAAATGGCCAGATGACGCTGGCAGCTGCGCTCNNCAGCGGNCATGATGCGGCAAAGGCCATNGCGCGTGATCTCGGCTTTNGNCGNGGNGCTGGCAACGCGCCCAAAGCCAGTGACGAGACTTTTGATACCAGCGCGCATTGGTACATCACCGNATCGAANAGNCGCGCCTGGGTGGATCTGCAGAATGATGTCACCGCCAAGGATATTGAACAGTCCCTGTCAGAAGGGTTCAGCGCTGTCGAGCATGTCAAGCGCTATACCACCCTTGGTATGGCCACCGATCAGGGGAANACATCCAATACGCTGGGCATCGCCATCATGGCAGCTGCCANCGGCAATGCCATTCCCGACACGGGTACCACTATCTATCGCCCNCCCTATACACCCGTNGCTATCGGTGCTTTTGCGGGTCGTGCGCGCGGGAAGGAATTCCGTCCGTTCCGTCTGACGCCAAGCCATGAATGGGCCAGGGCGCACGGCGCCGATTTTGTNGAAACCGGTATGTGGCTGCGTGCNCANTGGTTCAANCAGCCGGGCGAGAANGGCTGGCGGGACAGCGTTGACCGCGAGGTTCGGATGACCCGGTCATCTGTCGGAATATGCGATGTCACCACCCTTGGCAAGATTGATATCCAGGGGCGGGATGCTGCTATATTTCTGAACCAGGTCTATGCCAACCCATTTCTTAAACTGCCGGTTGGCAAGGTGCGCTATGGGCTTATGCTGCGCGAGGACGGCACCGCCTATGATGACGGTACCTGCGCGCGCCTGTCCGAGACACATTATGTCATGACGACCACGACAGCCAATGCCGGTAGCGTTTTTCGCAATCTGGAGTTTGCCCGCCAGTGCCTGTCGCCTGATCTTGATGTGCATCTGATCTCTACCACAGACGGATGGGCACAATTCTCTGTCGCTGGACCAAACAGCCGGGCCCTGCTGTCACAGGTGGTGGATGGCATGGACCTGTCGAATGATGGCTTTCCGTTTATGGCCTGTGATGAATGTACAGTGTTTGGCGGCACGCCGGCGCGCCTGTTCCGCATTTCATTCTCTGGCGAACTTGCCTACGAGATCGCCGTGCCGGCGCGCTATGGCCCGTCTATGATGGACGCGCTTATGACTGTTGGCGCGGCATACGATGCCGTTCCCTATGGTACCGAAGCGCTTGGCGTGATGCGGATCGAAAAGGGCCATGCGGCCGGAAACGAGCTGAATGGCCAGACAACAGCCCATATGCTGGGCCTTGGCGGCATGGTCGCACGAACCAAGGATTCCATCGGCACAAAATTGTCAGCGCGGCCTGAAATGATCCGCGAGGATGATCTACGGCTGGTTGGCTTCAGGCCGGTAGATCGTACCCAGATTCTGACCGCCGGTGCGCATTTCCTGACAAAGGGGGCCGTCGCTGACATGGCGCATGACCAAGGATGGATGACGTCGGTCGCCTGGTCGCCCGAACTTGGCCATTCAGTCGGGATCGGATTCTTGAAACGCGGTGCAGAGCGCTATGGCGAGACCATTCGTGCCTATAGTCCGGTTCGCGATCAGGATATCTTGGTAGAGGTCTGTTCCGCGCATCACATTGACCCCGGGGGAGAACGTCAACGTGGATGAGATCAAGCTGGAAGCCACCAAGATTCTTGGTGGCGCGTATATCACCATTGCCGGCAACCGCATCATCGAGCGCGATGATCTGGCAATGGTGTCTGTTGCCACCCCGCTTGGCGGGGATGCCACGTTGAAACGGGCACTGAAAGCGGGGCACGGGCTTGCCATGCCGTCAGCCACCCGCAGCACAATCAGCAAGAATGGCATGCGCGCCGTCAACACCGCACCGGACCAGATGCTGCTTGTCTTCGCCCACACCACACCGGATGCAGAGCATCATGTGCGGATAGGGCTGGAAGGGACGGGTTACACGACCGACCAGACGGATTCGCTAGTGGCTATCGAGATTTCCGGCCCTGACACAATGGCCGCCATGGAACGGCTCTGCCCGCTGGACCTGCATCCAGACACTTTCGGCACCGATATGGCCGGCCGCACGGTGATGGAGCATATGGCAGCGACGATCATCTCACTTGCAGACGCACATTTCCTGCTGCTGGCGGCAAGCTCGTCAGGCATATCCTTCCTGCATGCCATCGAGACATCCTATCGGAATGTAACCAGCGCGGGGTGATCGGCATGGGCGTGCAAATGTACCGGTAAGGTGTTTCTGCGCCAGCAAGAAAGCTGCACTGTGAGACCCACCAAGACGATACTGATAAACACCCTTAACACGGCAGCACAGGAAATGGCGCACCTCTTTCATTCCCCACTTGCAAGGCTGAACAGCTTGCATTATACCGTCGCAACGCGAAACGTGCTGACCGCGATGGCAGCAACGCGATCGCGGGTGTAGCTCAGGGGTAGAGCACAACCTTGCCAAGGTTGGGGTCGAGGGTTCGAATCCCTTCACCCGCTCCAGTCTTTCTCAAAAGACCAAAGCGGAAATACAAAACGAGGTCAGCTGTTTAACAAGCAGTCGATGACGTTTGTATTTCAGTGCCGTCAGACATTCTACAAGCCAAGATGTTTACTGGTGACACTATGGTCATAGTGAGGATGATATAGCGACAATTCGAAAGTGGAATGGCCGCTGGAAGGCACAGGCTCCAAAGTCTGGCCCAGCGGCACTTTCTAGAGCCTTTGCACTAAAGCAGTCCACAATGGCTATTTATCATTATTCGACCATCGTATTGTCCAGAAAATACGAAATCTCTTAGTGTCACTCGTATTAAGAGTTTTGAGTGACAACACCGTCCAAAGGCTGCCACACTTTTTACATGTCATGTCTAAAAAGCTTTCTCTAACGCTTGTAATGTTTCACGATCTAAGCCTCTGAGGGGATTAAAAGGTGTCTGAAGCAAGCACATATCCAAAAAGCAAAGTTGAAGTTGTAGATGGCTGTTTCAGCGTTATACCGCACACATGGATCGAAATGTCAGATGGTGTGAGGCTATCCGCAAAAGTTTGGCTGCCAGAACAAGCGACAAGTAAACCTGTACCCGCTATTTTAGAGTATATTCCATATCGCAAAAGTGACGCAGTAGCGATACGTGACCATCGAAACCATGATTGGTTTGCAGCACGTGGATACGCCTGTATTCGTCCAGATTTGCGCGGCCATGGTGACTCTGAAGGCATCATGTTTGACGAATACTCGCCTCGTGAGCAGCAAGATGCTGTGGAAATTATTGAATGGATTTCCTCACAAGATTGGTGCTCAGGTTCGGTTGGAATGATGGGTATTTCTTGGGGTGGCATTGCTAGCTTGCAAGCTGCTACGCACCAACCAGCGGCGCTAAAGGCAATTATACCTGTTTGCGCGTCAGTTGACCGATACTACGATGACGGTGGATACCTTTTCGGCGCTTACCAAGGTCAAGGGCTTGGGTGGGGCGGTGTCATGTTTGGTTATTGCATCCGGCCACCCGACCCCGCTTTAGTAGGCAAAAGTTGGCGTGATATGTGGTTGAATCGTCTTGAGCAGACACCAATGTTCGCTGAAAAATGGCTTCGTCATCAACTTCGTGATGAAACCTGGTCGCAAGGTTCAGTTTGCGAAGTTTATGAAAAAATCAAAACACCTGTGCTTGGTATTGGCGGCTGGAACGATTGCTGGCCTAATACCCTGATACGGTTACTTGAAAACATAGAAGCACCTTGCCGAGTGGTGTCCGGGCCATGGGGGCATTCATACCCCAACTTAAGCAACATCGGGCCGACGGTTGGATTTTTACAATTGGCTCTGAAATGGTGGGACTATTGGCTTAAAGGAATCGAAAACGGTGTGATGAACGAACCAAGGTTTCTTGCATTCATTCAAGACAGTCACGCACCAAATCCAAACCCATCAGATCGACCCGGACGCTGGATTGGGGAAACTAAGTGGCCAACTACGAGCGTAAAAACACAGGTTTTTTGGCTTGGAAATAATTCTCTTTGCGACGAACCTACAACCATTGGAAAAGCCGCACTCATCAAGTCACCAAATTCGACCGGGTTATGTAGTGGGGAGTATATGCCGTGGTCTGGCACAGCTGAATTGCCACACGACCAGCGCTCTGATGATTCCAAATCAGTGTGCTTTGATAGTGAATTTTTAGATAAACCATTAGAGCTCCTTGGGACGTCATTTCTAAGTTTGAAACTTTCAAGTGATAGAGAATGTGGGCTGATTTGTGTGCGACTTTGTGACTTGTCGCCTGAAGGCTCTTCCACACTCATTACATATGGGATCCTTAACCTAAAACTTCGGAACGGTCGCGAGTGCATTGCTGACGTTAAGGCAAATGAATTGCTAGATGTGACAATCAGGCTAAACGACACTGGGTGGCGATTAAAAAAAGGGCATCGTTTGAGGTTGGCGTTGTCAACACAGATGTGGCCAATGGCTTGGCCAATTTCTGAAGTAGCTGCGATAACTGTGTACATGGATTCATCTCAATTAGAGCTTCCCGTGCGCACACCCACAGACAAAGAAAAATGTTTTACTCAATTAGAACTGGCCGAAGCAGCGGATGCGCCACCACACACAATACTAAGAGACCCTTCTGGATCACGCAAAATTACAAGCGACTTAAAAACGGGCGATATTAGATACGAAATTGAAACCGACGGTGGAGAGATAAAATTTGAAAAATCGGGCCTCATTTACGGAAGCACAAATGACCAACGTTATGTAATTAACGATGCCAGCCCATGTTCTGCAAAAGCTGAATATAGAGCAAAATTTTCATTTTCTCGCAACGAGTGGAAAACTTCTACAGAGAGCGAATTGATCGTTACGTGCGATGAAGCGTATTTTTTTCTTCATGGCAGTATTTTAGCTTACGAAGATGATACCCAAGTGTTTGTCAAACATTGGGACACTAAAATCCCGAGAGTTGTTTACTAGATTAAAACATAGAAAGCGACAACACGATGCGGCGCGTTTTTTAGAGGGAAACCGCTTTTGCCAGCAAAAATCAAATAGCTTGGGCCATTTATACTGAACGAGAGAAGCACCTCATTGGACAAGGGGCTTTAAATTCCGCCTTTGAGGTGACCGTCATCTCTCTTAACTGGATTGTATATGGGGCTGTCCTCATATGACTCCGGCGCGACTATCTGACAGAAATCGGCTTTCGAACGTGTGAAGGCCTCGCGCCCAAGATCGTACCAGAATGTTGGCGGATCAAATGTCCCTCCAGCTATACCAACAAGATCACTAAGTGCTTCTATAGAGATGCGCCACGAAACTGTTGTTCCGCAAGTTATGCACCTAGATAGAGTTGCGGTATTTCCACTTTCAGTATTATAGGAAAATGTGTCACAGACACTATTGTTAAACGTCACTTGGTCTTCGCTGAAGTAAACGGAAATGCCGAAAGCTGTCCCCGTTCTAAGCTGGCAGTATCTGCAGTGACAGACGGCAGAGCGGGCAGGCTGACCTTTGGTTGAATAACGAACTGCACCACAGAAGCAACCACCACTATGCATTTCCAACATGGTCTACTCCTGTTCCAGAACGTCAATCGTTTTAAAACAGTCACCTGAAACCCGATCCACGGACCTTCTGATCTGAAAGTTGGAGAGGGTGAAGGAAAGCTCGACGCCTCTCACAAGCGCCATCCAGTGACTGAATCCAGCTATATCAATAGCATAGAAAGCCGCCTCTATAGGTCAACTGTCAAAACCTTGAATGAACACTGAACCCTTATCCGAGCGCCAAGGTCCACGAACCCTGAGGCAAGGGGCGTGGAACTCGGATCGGGGTTGCTAGGTCTGTTACCGAACCGGCCATTGTACTTTCGCTATATTAATTTGATAAATGGGTAAACCAACCGTTTCGGTAAATTATAATCTGGCTAACTGTCACAAACTGCTCCTAATAAACCGGAGGTCAAAATGCCGGAAGGCCATACCATTCATCGCGCTGCAATAGATCACCATAAAGTACTTGCTGGCTATAAATTAACAATCCAGTCACCGCAGGGTCGGTTTGCAGACGGAGCTCGACATTTATCGGGGAAGTTATGTACTGCCGTTGAGGCATTTGGTAAGCATCTCATTTATCGGTTTGAAACTGGCGACTCACTTCATATACACCTCGGTTTGTTTGGAAAGATTCGCAAACATAAATTGCCTCTCAAAGAACCAAGGGGGGCTGTTCGTGTTCGTTTGATAAGCGATTCTCACGCCATTGACATAAACGGGCCATCAATTTGTGAGTTGTTGAATATAGAGGCGCTCATGAGGTTGATTGCACGGGTCGGCCCAGATGTCCTGCGTTCAGATGGCAATCCAGACCTAGCTTTTAAAAAAATAGAAAAAAGTAACTCATCCATTGGAAGTTTAATCATGAATCAGTCTGTTATGGCTGGTATCGGGAACATCTACAGGACAGAGATTTTGTGGCGCCAAGCAGTACACCCAGAGACGCTTGGTAAAAATATTGATAGGCAAACCTTCGACCGCATTTGGAATGACGCAAAGGCATTACTCACGCTAGGCGTAAAACACAACGCTATTATTACAAGTAGAGGCGCGGGTAGACCCAAAAGCAAATATCGGGAGGATTTCAATATTTTTGCGAAGGATTCCTGTCCGGATTGTAAAGGTGAAATAAGGCGCCTTGAAATAAACGGGCGTCGTGCATTTGTATGTGAGAATTGCCAGCCATCGCCGTTTTGAAATTTATAAATTTATGTTGTTTTAAAAACGGCCCCCAGTGACCAATACAAATTTGCTGGGAAAGGCAAAGGATGCGAGACGTTGATTACAAAATCTCGCATCCCAAGCTTATCTAACAGGATTAAATTTATCCTACTTGAGCAGACAGTCCTTCAAAGACTTCGCCATATTCCGGATCAAGGTAAAGTATAGCTCAGGACCATCGTCAATCGACGCACCGAGAGGGTCAAGAACACCTGCTCCTGCGTTGGTGTTCTCAGTGATCGTCATCACCAACTTTGGCTCAAACTGCGGCTCGGAAAACACGCATGTCGCGTCAAGGTTTTTGACCTTTTCCCGAAGCTCGGCAACCCGTGCAGCTCCTGGTAGAACCTCGGGTGATACGGTTATAGAACCAACAGCCGAGACGCCAAAGCGGTTCTCAAAATATTGATACGCATCGTGGAAAACGACGAAGCCACGCCCTTTCACAGGCTCTAGATCAGCATCAATCTCAGCCACAAGATTATCGAGCCTCGACATCATAGTCTGAGCATTGGCCTCGTAAGCCGCCGCGTTCGCCGGATCAGCTTCAGTGAGAGCTTCTTCGATCTCATGAACTAGAGCCTTAGCGTTTATTGGATCCAGCCAAACATGTGGATTGGTCTCGTCATGGCCATCCTNTTTATGGTCGTCATGATCTTTATGATCGTCATGATCTTTATGGTCGTCATGATCTTTATGNTCGTCATGATCTTTATGATCGTCATGATCTTTATGGTCNTCATGATCTTTATGGTCGTCATGATCTTTATGGTCATCATGAGCGTGAGCATCAAAGGCACCGCCCTCTCGGAAATCGAGTTTGATTAACCCATGGGCGTCCATAAGCGGCACTGACGTCGCGTTGGCGGCGATCCCTTCTATCGAATTCTCTAAGAAGGCTTCAAGGTCATGACTCATCCAAAACACAAGATCGGCTTCCTGCAGCTTTTTCGCCTGTGAGGGCTTGAGCGAATAGGTGTGAGGAGAACCGGCGCCCTCAACCAGCAGCTCTGGCTTTCCGACGCCTTCCATAACTGCTGTAACAAGGGAATGCACAGGCTTGATAGAAGCAATAACCTTCACATCAGCGCTGGCAAATGTGGTGCTAGACACGAGTATGGTAGTGGCCAAAAATGCCGTGCTGACAAGGCGCATTAGTTGTTCTCCTGCTGGTGTAAGGTTAGTTTGATTTGGATTTTGTAATAATATAACATATATATGTGAAGCTTAAAGGCAACACAAAAAACTATGCGGTTTATATCGCGCTCGCGTTGTGCGAATTCTCGGAAATAGACACATGCTTGTATCACTCAAAAAAGCTGGGATTTACAAATCGAATAGGTGGCTGGTTCGCGGTATTTCAATGACCGTTGAGGCGGGCGAAATAGTCACTCTTATCGGACCCAACGGTTCCGGCAAATCAACAACTGCCAAGATGGCGCTCGGCGTTCTCAACGCTGATGAGGGTGTAGCAAACCAAAAGTCAAATCTTCGCGCCAGTTATGTCCCGCAAAGCCTTGAAGTCAATTGGACGCTACCGATCACAGTTAGCAGATTTCTTGAGCTGACCAACCGAGCTACACAGAAACAGATGCAAGATGCACTAGATGTAACTGGGACGTCCCATCTTTTCGGTGCACAAATGAGTAAATTGTCAGGTGGAGAACACCAACGCGTGCTACTTGCCCGCGCCATTTTGAGGAGTCCTGAATTTCTTGTGCTTGATGAGCCCGTTCAAGGCGTGGATTATAACGGCGAGATTGCGCTTTACCGATTAATTGAAAACATTCGGAACAAAATTGATTGTGGCGTGTTGCTTATTTCCCATGACCTTCACGTCGTTATGTCAACAACAGATAGAGTCATTTGTCTTAATGGACACATTTGTTGTTCCGGCACACCAGCAAAAGTCGCTTCAAGTGACGAATTCAAGTCGCTATTTGGCGAGCGCACAGCTTCTGGCTTGGCTCTTTATAAGCATCACCATGATCATGAGCATATGCCGGATGGAAGGTTTGTAGAGACCAGCCCCGGGCCAAATGATTTGAGCCACGACTCCAATACCATACGACAGGCGAAAAACGGAGCCAACATCAATGCTTGAGGATTTCTTCGTCCGTGCTTTGCTTGGCGGTATTGGCGTCGCTATCGTTGCTGGACCGGTCGGATGCTTTATTATATGGCGGCGCCTGGCTTATTTTGGTGACACACTCTCCCACTCAGCTTTGCTAGGGGTAGCAATGGCTCTGTTGCTCGAGCTAAACATTACCCTCTCAGTATTTTTCATCTCCCTTATCGTTTCACTGTTGTTGCTTTTGCTCCAAAAGCGAGCGTCGCTTTCCTCTGATGCGTTATTAGGGCTTCTTGCCCACGCAACGCTTGCAGTTGGGCTAGTCGTTCTTGCGTTCATGACCTGGGTGAGAGTAGATCTGATGGGGTTTCTCTTTGGTGATATTTTAGCAGTGACAACGAGTGACCTTGCCGTCATCTGGCTGGGAGGGCTCGCTGTTCTCACCGGCCTTTCATTGATATGGCGTCCTTTATTCGCAGCAACGGTCAATTATGAGCTGGCAAAGGCAGAGGGGGCAAAGCCAGACTTTACCAACATCGTTTTCATGATTCTTGTGGCGGCTGTAATTGCCGTTTCTATGAAATTGGTTGGTGTACTTCTCATCACCGCTCTACTAATCATCCCTGCTGCAACAGCTAGACGTTTTTCCACATCCCCAGAACATATGGCGATTATAGCCGCCGCTATCGGTGCGCTTTCGGTTTTTATTGGGCTTAATGGCTCGCTGCAGTGGGATACACCCGCTGGTCCGAGTATTGTTGTTGCCGCACTAGCCGGTTTCATCATTTCAGTTCTTCCACTGCCAAAACTCACGTCAAAAGACGATGTGCCAACCTCCGAATCAAAGAAGAGCTTTGAGGAGGTCGGTGAGTGAAAAAAGCAAAGGCAAAAACCAAGCTAACGAAAAATCAAGCGCTGGTGTTAAATGTCCTTACTAAGGCTTCGCAACCAATAGGTGCATATGCAATTTTGGACGAACTCCGCAGTCATGGATTCAAAGCACCGCTTACAGTCTACCGCGCCTTGGACCAACTTGCCAATGAGGGGCTTGTCCACAAGCTTGAAAGTTTGAACTCATGGACCACATGCTGTGGCCAACAGCACGCAAATCCTCCTGTATTCGAGATTTGCGACGATTGTGGGAATGTGACTGAGCACTTGAATGAAGAGCTTGTCAAAAACTTGAATACCATGTCTGAACAAAGTGGTTTCATGCCGGACCGCTCAATAATTGAAATCCACGGACGGTGCGATAATTGCGGTACTGACGCTAAATAACGAAGATAACAAACAACACAACCCGCTGAAAAGGTGTCTGTTGCCGTCCTGACCTAATTTCTCAGTTAAGAAAAAACCACCCGTTAAAACTACTTACTTAACTTGGCTTACATTGGTTTGGGCGCAAGCGGTTTCGTATCTTTCACCGCCAGCTACCCTTTGACGAACTGATCCATGCATTGAAGAACTGATCAAGAGTTTCGCGTTCAATACCGTTAGTAATGAAAACAAGCTTTGTCTGATGATCCTCATCTGGCCATTGATCCAGCCAGACCGGATCGTGGAAAACATGCTGCACGCCATGGATAGCCAACGGCACTCCCGGTCTATCCACAGTGTTGACGATGCCTTTGATGCGAAGCAGATTTGAACCTTGTGTTAGTGCTAAAGCCTCAAGTGAGCCAGCAAACGCCTCAATGGTTACTGGTTCGTCAAAGGTTAATGTGAATGAACGAATGACAGACCCGTGCCGAGTTACATCGTGTTGGTGCGGAATGTCAGAATTGTTCGCGTGATTATGATGATGCCCATTTTCTTGGTTTTCGTCAGCAGCTTCGGCGTTAAGCCAGGAGCGGACATCCATGGATTTCGTCGCTGGGTTAAAGAGAGGCGTGTCGAAAAGACGGTGATGTTCAAAAGTAGAATCATGCCGGTCCAGGATAACCGCCGTTGGATTGAGTGCCGACAATTTAGCGTTTAGTTCCTTAAGCATGTCTGTTGAGTATAAGCTGGTGGCGAGGTCAGCTTTTGTGATTACCAGCCGGTCTGCAACCGCGGCTTGCTTTTCGCACTCTGTGTGATTATCCAAAGAAGCAGCGCCGTTGAGGGCATCAACTGTGGTCACAACACCACCTAGTATATAGCGTCGGGCCAAAAGGGAATCACTCATTAGTGTGTGCACCACTGGGGCTGGATCCGCCAACCCTGTCGACTCGACAATGACGCGGTCGAAATCCGGAATGTCGCCGTTCGCGCGTTTGCTATGCAGATCCAACAATGTCTGCCTGATGTCGCCTCTAATTGTGCAACAAAGGCAACCCGAGGTCATTTCAACAATCTGGTCGTCAGAATGCGTGATGAGGATGCCGTCCAGCCCGATTTCCCCAAACTCATTAACCACCACGGCCGTATTGAGAAAATCGGGTTGCCGCAAGATTTCGGTCAGCAATGTTGACTTGCCACTACCGAGAAAACCCGTGAGCAAAGTTACAGGGAGCAAATCCATTCAAACCTCGAAGATGAATTTAGGGGTTTTTCGTTTTATACCTTAGCAGCATAGTTTCCAATGGGACGAAGCTGAAAGGCGTTATCGCTTAGAGACAATTAAATAGTGCGGAAATAACCCTAGCGCGTCGAAAGGCAACCTAATTATACACGATTCAAAATTAGCTGCGTTCAACTCCACCCTCCCATAAAACCAATTCAATCCATGTCCAGAAACCAGCCCCTGTAACCCCGATCCGAGGCTTACAAACCGTGGCGCGAGGTCCGTGGGCCTTAGCCTTCGGACTAGGGTCCAAAGTTCAGAATTCAGGTAAGGTGTTGACAGTTGACCAAAGGAGCTTTTCTACTAAACCATTGATATAGATTGATTAAAAAACTGGATGGTGCTTGTGAGGCGCGTCGGGCTTCGCTTCACCTGCTCCAATCTTTCTTGCAAAGGCTTCAGCAAAAACGCAGATTTTATCGCCTTCAGCCGGCGGGTCGTCCGTGGCCGGCAATCGCTTGCTGCCGGCCTGTTAAGCAATTGGATCATCTGCTCAGACATCACGCAAAAATCAGCTTCTCAGCGGAAAAAACCACCATGCACTGGATGTTCGGCCTTAAGCATATTAAATCTCTTTGGTAAAAAGGAGAACATCATGCTGGTTGTTATCTCGCCTGCCAAGAAACTCGATATGGATCCCTCCTATACCTATACACCATCACAGCCGGTCTTTCTGGACCATGCACAGGAACTGGCAGAGGTCGCGCGCGGGTTGTCACATGATGGCATCCGCTCCCTCATGGGGTTGAGCGACACACTGGCCAAGCTGAATGTTGAACGGTTCGCCAATTTTGGCACGCAGCCCCAAAAGCCTGCGGCACTGAGTTTTGCCGGTGACACCTATCAGGGGCTCGAGGCAAAATCGTTGAATGACGATGATATGGCCTGGGCACAGAACCATTTACGCATCCTTTCCGGTCTGTATGGGCTGCTGCGTCCTCTTGATGCCATCGAGCCCTATAGGCTGGAAATGGGCAGCCGGCTGAAGACCTCGCATGGCGTTTCACTGTACGAATATTGGGGGTCAAAGCTGGCTGAGGCGCTGTGTACGCAGGCTGCAAAGACCGATTCCAATGCGCTAGTCAATTGCGCTTCGCAGGAATATTTTGGTGCGGTTGATGCCTCCGCTTTGTCATTGCCAGTCATTACCCCTATTTTCAAGGAGGAGCGTGATGGCAGCGCCAAAATTGTAAGCTTCTTTGCCAAGAAGGCGCGGGGGGCCATGGCCCGTTATATCATACAGAACCGTCTGAAGGACCCGGAGGCGCTGCAGCAGTTTGACTCGGGCGGATATCGATATCGGCCCAATGAGTCCAGCTCGTCGGCACCGGTCTTCATTCGCGACTATCCAGAAAGCTGACCGACCGCCGACAAAAAGCCGCTGTCAGCCGGCGCGGGCAAGCCCGGGACAAAGACATGTCAAAAATGTTTGAGGAGTTGGATTACCGGCAAACACCGCTTGGAACGCTGATCCTGCGACGCAGGCACATCCTAAAACTTAGTCGTGACGTTGTCGAAGTCATCCTGAATGATGAACACCTAATGTCTGACATGTTCACCGCTTCGGAAATCGCCCTTGCACAATTGCCAATGGAACGGCTGGCAGCTGAACAGCCGGATATTCTTGTCGGTGGTCTGGGGCTCGGCTATACCGCCGAGGCGGTGCTGGCATACAGCAATGTGCGATCGCTGACCGTAATTGAATATCTGGCACCGGTAATTGAATGGCATAGAGATGGTCGCCTGCCGCTTGGTACCGCGCTGGCGAATGATCCGCGCTGCCGGCTTGTCGAGGGAGATTTCTTTGCCCTTGCACGCAGCGACACCGGCTTTGACACGGACCGTACCGGTCGGCGGTTTGATGGCATCTTTCTTGATATCGATCATTCTCCAGATTTTTACCTGAACCCGTCCCATGCCGACTTCTACAGTGACTCTGGCCTGGCGCGATTGTCGGGAGCGTTGAACAGCGGCGGTGTTTTCGCCCTGTGGTCCAACGATCCACCGAAGAGCGCCTTTCTTGACAGGCTGAAACAGCATTTTGCCAACGCCCGCGCAGAGAAAGTGACCTTCTTCAACCCGTTTCTTGAAGAGGAATACTCCCAAACGGTCTATCTTGGCATCACAGCACCATAAAGGCGTATCAAGCCCGATATGCACCCGGCAGAACATGGCCAGATGGCAGAATCTTCAGATGAATGATTTCATTGCGCGAGCCAAGTCGCATACCGGGGCCCCAGCACCCGGCACCTGATGACACATAGAGCTGTGCACCGGGCACCCCATAGCGTCCATAAATCTGCGCGAACTGAAGCCTGACCAGAAAATTGAACGGAAAAATCTGGCCATTGTGTGTATGGCCACACAGCATCAGATCTACCATGTTGCGCGCAGTGGACCAGCTAGAGGGCTGGTGGACAAGCACCAGATTGAACTTGTCGGGCTGGCGCAAGCTGTCAATCGCAGCCACCTTATCCGCTATCGGCTGACTGTCGGTAATTCCGATAATATTGATCCCGGCAAAATCCTGTGCGCTGTTATCCAGAACGGTGATGCCCAATTCGTCAAACTGGCCCAGTATCTGCTGATGGCCCTTTACATAGCCTTCGTGATTGCCGGTTACGAAAAAGATATCCTGCTTTAAGCGTTTGAGCGCTTTCAGGTCATCCAGTGTAAAGTCACTGCTGTCGAACAGATCGCCACCAATCAGCACGGCATCAACATCCATCGTGATAAGGTGATCGCAGATTTTGTCCAAATGCCGCGGCGCATGTGACCCGATATGGACATCACTGATAAAGGCGAATCTAACCGGCTGGCTGATCTTGCCAGAATTAACGGCCAGCTGGCGACGGGTTATGGTTCTGGCATTCATCAGCGAGACCGCCGACAGGACAATAATGGTTGTCGATGCCACTGCCGCAATGGCACCGGATTCAAAACCGGCCAGCGCCTGTGAGACAAGGGCCAATCCCACCACCCACAATGCGATGAAACCAAACCCCATCCCGAAATAGACAAAGGCTTTCAGAGGCCTGTTTGTTGTACCTGTCCGCAAATATAACCAAAGGCAGACAAAGGCTGGCACCCCCAGCAGCAGTGATTTCGGATCGAATATGGCTGTGCCATAAAACAGCGCCCATAACGCCGCAAAGGGAAATACATACAGCCCATAGGCCAGCGCAAAGGCCATAATAGCCAGAACTGTCTTTTGAATCATTGCATCGCCCTGTGGTTTTGGGACATCACGAACGCAACTTTGGGAGTGTCAGACCAGGATATGGATGCGCAGCCTAAACCATCAGCCTAGTCAGCGCCCGATTGACGTATATTCCAGACCGGCATCACGCATCACAGCCGGATCATAAATATTGCGCAAATCAACCAGCGTATTACCGGCCATCTTATCCAGGAACAGACGCGGTGTCAGAGCGCGGAATTCATTCCATTCAGTCACCACTACGGCCACATCTGCGCCTTTCAGACAGTCGAGCGCGCTGTTCTGAAAGACGGTGCCGGCTGGCAGCAGATGGCGCGCCTCATCCATTGCTTTTGGATCGTAGGCGCGAATATTCGCGCCAGCCGCCAACAATGCCGGGATAATGTTCAGTGACGGACTGTCACGCATATCATCTGTTTCAGGCTTGAAGGCCAGCCCCAAAACAGCAATGGTTTTGCCATAAACGGAACCGCCGGCCGCCCCTTCCACACGGCCCGCCATGGATGCTTTACGTTCGGTATTATAGGACACTACCTGATCGACAATGCTAATATCACAAGCATGGTCCTGGCCGGTGCGCACCAAAGCCAGAGTATCCTTCGGAAAACAAGACCCGCCATAACCAGGCCCCGGATGCAGAAACTTGCTTCCAATCCGCTTGTCCAGACCCATGCCGCGCGCAACATCATGGACATTCGCGCCCACGTGTTCGCACAGATCGGCCATCTGGTTGATATAGGTGATTTTAACGGCCAGAAAGGCGTTGCTCGCATATTTGATCAGCTCGCTCGTTTCGCGACTAGTTATCAAGATTGGCGTTTCTATAATATATAGCGGACGATATAGCTGGCGGAGCACGGCGCGCGCGCGATCGCTCTCGACACCAACAACGACCCTGTCCGGACGCATGAAATCAGAAATGGCTGCACCCTCGCGCAGGAATTCGGGATTTGATGCCACGTCGAAATCACACGCCGGGTTGGCACTACGAATGATCTTTTCTACCTCCCGGCCGGTACCAACAGGGACGGTCGATTTTGTGACGACGACCGTGTAGCCCGTCAGAAAGGAAGCCAATTCTTCGGCAGCCGCAAAGACAAAGCTCAGATCAGCATGCCCGTCGCCGCGCCGTGTTGGGGTGCCTACAGCAATGAAAACCGCATCGGCATCCCGCACGGCTGGGCCCATATCCACCGAGAAGCGCAGACGGCCTGCGCTGACATTGCGGTCCACAATGTCCTCAAGACCAGGCTCATAAATCGGCATGGCCCCGTCTTCAATCCTGGCAATCTTGTCTGCATCCTTGTCGATGCAAGTCACATCAAAACCGAATTCAGAAAAACAGGCCCCAGAAACAAGCCCAACATATCCGGTTCCAATTACAACGAGTTTCAAACGCCACTCCTTTTCGACAGCTCTTTGACGTCATGATATAACAAACGCGTTTAACATATGTGACTGTGTAAATATATTTCGTTCTAGAACAATATTGCCATTCGGCATCGAACTGGCATGCGGTCGTCATTTATGAACAAGCAATCTTTCCACTGCCAAGGTTATCGCATGGCCAAGTGCGATGTGCGATTCCTGAATATGCATGGTAACCGCACTTGGCACCGCTAGGCACAAAGAACTGGCATCGGCCAGTTTGCCTCCACCCTTTCCGGTCATCGCAATCACTGCAATATCTTTCTTGGCGGCTGCTTGTGCCGCCGCCAGCACATTTGTTGAATTGCCACTGGTTGAAATACAAAAAAGCACATCCCCGGGCCTGCCAAGCGTCGCGACCTGACGCGCAAAAACGCCCTCAAAGCCGAAATCATTGGCATAGGCTGTGATCAAGGAGGTGTCTGTCGTGAGGGCCAGGGCCGGCAACCCGTCACGGGGACGCTGGTGATCGAGAGTCGCGACAAATTCAGCTGCCAGATGCTGCGCGTCGGCTGCAGAACCACCATTACCGCAAAGCATCAACTTGCCGCCTGCAGCAAGCGAAGCTGCAATCATTTCGGCTGCCAAAAAGGCCTTGTCGCTGCACTGTGCCGCTGTATCCTGCTTGGTGGCGGCGGAGGTCATCAAGAGAGCGCTGATATCAGCCGCTGAAAATCTGGTCATTGGCCTTGCCCGGTCATTTTCTTGACCCTTTCGGGGAGGGTCGGTATCCATGGGTACCAAGCCGAACCCACAACCGCAAGGACAGCTTTATGATCAAAAAAGCCATTTTTCCTGTTGGCGGTCTTGGCACCCGTTTTCTGCCGGCTACCAAGGCCATGCCCAAGGAAATGCTGCCAATCGTCGACAAGCCGCTGATCCAGTATGCGGTTGAAGAAGCCGCAGCCGCTGGCATTGAACAATTCATCTTTATTACCGGCCGAAACAAAAGCGCGATTGAGGATCATTTCGACCATTCATTCGAGCTGGAACATTCGCTTGCGACTAAGGGAAAGGACGCTGCCATGGATGTTGTCGGCGGCATGATGAAGGTGCCCGGATCCGTCATATATGTCCGGCAACAACAGCCTGCCGGACTCGGCCATGCCGTTTGGTGCGCGCGGCATCTTATTGGTGACGAGCCGGTTGCCGTCCTGCTCGCAGACGATCTGATCAAAGGCCCTTCCTGTATGAAGGAAATGGTGGATGCCTATGACGGCGGCAATATGGTAGCGGTGATGGATGTCCCGCGTGACCAGACCGGTGCTTACGGCATTGTCACTCCGGGAAAGACGGACGGACAGAAGGTAGAGATCACCGGACTTGTTGAAAAGCCCGTCCCAGCAGATGCTCCATCAACCACAGCCGTCGTAGGACGTTATATTATCTCCCCGTCTGTTTTTGATACGCTGGGCCTCCAGGGGCAAGGCGCCGACGGCGAGATACAGCTTACCGACGCGCTGGCAAAGCAAATTGGAACGGCGCCCTTCACCGGGCTGCATTTTTCCGGTGAACGGTTTGACTGCGGTTCCAAGGTCGGTTTTCTGCAGGCTAATATTGCTTTTGCTCTAGATAATACGGATATGACAGATGCCCTGCAGGAATGGTTGCGAGGCCACATCGTATGAGCGCACATCATTTTGATCCAACAATCCTACGGGCCTACGATATTCGCGGGATCTTCGAAGATACGCTGACCTATGTCGATGCGTTTCATATCGGGCTGACCTTTATCACCCTGCAACGTGCCCGCGGATATGGGCCCTCCGTTGTCGTGGGGCGTGACGGAAGGCTGTCCTCGCCAACGCTTGCCGCGGCTCTGGTAGAAGGGCTTGTCGCCGGCGGGGCAGAGGTTGCGGATATCGGCTGTGGGCCAACGCCGATGCTGTATTTTGCTGCGCATCATATGAAAGCCCATGGCGCCATTCAGGTCACTGGAAGCCACAACCCGCCACAGCATAATGGCTTTAAGATGATGATGGGGGGGGCGTCGTTCTTCGGTGAAGATATCAGCCTACTTGGCGACACCTGTGCAAAAGGTGTCAGCCACTTTGCCGGCGGCAGCTGCAAGGATATGCCGGTCGAGGCTCGCTACATCGATCGCATCACGGCAGGCATGCAAACCGCTGGTATGACTGTGGTCTGGGACTGCGGCAACGGTGCCGCCGGCGACGTCACCGCAAAAATGACCGGCCGAATTGAGGGAGAGCATCATGTGCTGTTTGCCGAGATTGACGGCACGTTCCCGAACCATCACCCGAACCCCGTGGATCCCCAAACATTGGAAATCCTGCGCGCCGAGGTCAAAAACCGAAAGGCGCATCTTGGAATCGGATTTGACGGTGATGGTGACAGGATAGGTGTAGTTGACGCACGTGGCCGTCAGGTGCCGGGCGACCTTCTTACCGCCTTCATTGCACAGGATGTGGCGACCCGGCACGATGGCAAACCAATGCTTCTGGATGTGAAATCATCTGATGTGGCGCTGGAGCTGCTGCGCCGCGCCGGGGCGTCCCCCGAAATCTGGAAGACCGGACACAGCCATATGAAGAAGCGGATGAAGGAAGTCGGCGCACCACTGGCCGGCGAGATGTCAGGCCATATCTTTATCGGGGATGATTATTATGGCTTCGATGACGCCATTTATGCCGGTATGCGGGTCATTGACCAGTCAGTGCGTATGGGGGTCGGCATTACAGCCTTTATGGACAGCCTCCCAGAGCAGCACGCAACCCCAGAAATGCGGGTTGCATGCCCTGATACAGAAAAGTTTGCAGTGATGGACAGAATTGCGACAGATGTTTTGGCGCGGATGGGCGCAACAGCCGTTTTGACCATTGACGGAGTCCGCGTCCGGACTGATGGCGGCTGGTGGCTGTTGCGCGCATCAAATACCGAAGCTGTGCTTATCGCCCGGGCAGAAGCCGATTCGAAAGACCGTCTCGAAGCGCTCATTGGTGATATCGGTGATGTGGTTAATTCTGCCGGACTGGATTGGTAAAACAGCCGGAATATACCTTGTCTCCGATAGGGGCAGCACTTATGTTGCCGGTTCCTCCACATTGAGATAAGTGACCGGAGACCTTGATGAGCAAATATGTGTCCCGAGGCAGCCTGTCGGTTTCTGCTGACCTTGCGGCATTTGTTGAAACCGAATTGCTGTCGGCAACCGGGCTGACGGGGGAACAATTCTGGGATGGCTTTGATGCCGCGGCAAGCCGCCTTGCTCCCCGCAACAGGGAACTGTTGCAGATACGCGAATCCATGCAGGCACAGATTGACCGCTGGATGAAAGAGAATGCCGCTGACGGGATCGATGAAGCGGCGCATATCGCCTTTCTGGAGTCCATCGGATATCTGGTGCCGGAAGGGACTGACTTCCAGATCGATACAGACCAAGTCGATCCGGAAATCGCCTTGATTGCCGGCCCGCAGCTGGTCGTGCCGATTACCAACGCACGTTATGCGCTGAACGCCGCAAATGCGCGTTTTGGCAGCCTGTATGATGCCTTTTATGGCACCGATGCCATCCCTGCAGACGATGATTCCGGAACACAGGAGGGCTATAACCCGGTGCGCGGTGCCAAGGTGATTGCGCGCGCGCGCGCCTTTCTGGACGAGATGGTTCCGCTTGAGAATGCCCGTTGGCGTGACGCCACCGGCTTTACGATCCAGAGTGGTGTACTGACAGTCACCACAACGCAGGGAGATGCCGCGCTTTCTAATCCTTCCGTGTTTACAGGTCATGACGGTCCTGCGGATTCTCCGTCAATGATCGTGCTGTGCCACAATCAGCTGCATCTTCTGGTTATGATCGATACCGACGGAGCGATCGGCCACGATGATGCAGCCGGCATCAATGACATCATTGTCGAATCAGCCTTGTCTAGCATCATGGATTGCGAGGACTCTATCGCAGCGGTTGATGCTGAAGACAAGATTTTGGCCTATCGCAACTGGATGGGTCTGATGGATGGCACACTGACCGAGGCATTTGAAAAGGGCGGGCGCACCATTTCCCGCCAGCTTGCCGATGACATCACCTACAAGACCACCAGTGGTACAGATGCGGCGCTGAAAGGGCGCGCGCTGATGCTGGTCCGCAATGTCGGTCATCTGATGACAAATCCGGCTATCCTGATGGCGGATGGCAGCGAAATTCCGGAAGGGATCATGGATGCGTTCATGACCGTTACAGCGGCGATGCCTGACATGCATGCAAAGCGTAATTCGGCGACCGGATCGTTCTATGTCGTCAAGCCCAAGATGCACGGGCCCGATGAAGTGGCATTTGCCGTCGAGATTTTTGCCGCGGTCGAGATGGTTCTGGGTCTGCCGGAAAATACCATCAAGATCGGCATCATGGATGAAGAACGCCGTACAACTATCAATCTGAAAGAGGCCATTCGCGCTGCAAAATCGCGGGTATTCTTTATCAATACAGGGTTCCTTGACCGCACCGGGGATGAAATCCACACCTCGATGCAGGCCGGACCTATGATACGCAAGGCCGATATGAAGGGGGCCACATGGATTGATGCCTATGAAAACTGGAACGTCGATGTTGGATTGGCCTGCGGGCTGGCAGGTCGCGCACAGATTGGCAAAGGCATGTGGGCCATGCCGGACCGCATGGCAGACATGCTTGAACAGAAGATTGGCCACCCGATGGCGGGCGCGAACTGTTCATGGGTTCCCTCGCCGACTGCAGCGACCCTGCATGCACTGCATTACCACCAGGTGGATGTCGCCGCACGGCAAAGCGACATCGTGAAACGGAAGCCGGCGAACCGCGCCGATATCCTTTCGGTCCCCGTCGCCCAGCGCCCAAACTGGTCAGAAGATGATATCCTTCAGGAGTTACGCAATAATGCGCAGGGCATTCTTGGCTATGTGGTGCGCTGGATCGACCAGGGGGTCGGCTGCTCCAAGGTGCCGGACATCCATGATGTGAACCTAATGGAAGACCGCGCCACATTGCGTATTTCCTCCCAGCATATTACCAACTGGCTGCATCACGGCATTTGCAGTATTGACCAGGTGATGGCGGTGATGCAGGAAATGGCGGGTGTTGTTGATCGGCAGAATGCTGATGATCCTGCCTACACACCTATGGCGGGAGACTTTGACGCCTCTATCGCCTTCCAGGCGGCATGCGATCTTGTCTTTAAGGGGGCGGTGCAACCGTCAGGCTATACCGAACCAATCCTTCATGCCCGTCGTTTGCAGAAAAAAGCACAGAATGAGCTTTAACGCGGATCCGCATATTTCCAAGACCCCCGGCTTCCCAAAGGACGGGATCACGTTCTATGACATCAGCCCGATCCTAGAGGATCGGACAGTCGTCCGCCAGGCCATGACGGCCCTTGTCGCACTGACCAGTCCCATGCAGCCAGACATCATCGCCGGCATTGACGCACGCGGATTTCTGTTTGCGCTGCCTCTCGCACTCGAACTTGATTGCGGCATGTTAATGGTGCGCAAGGCCGGCAAGCTTCCCGGCGAATTGCATGAGCAACCCTATGCGCTGGAATATGGCGAGGCCCGGCTGTCGATCCAGGCGTCACGACAGTTGCGTGACAAGCGCGTCGTACTGTGTGACGATTTGCTAGCAACTGGCGGGACGCTGGAGGCGGCAGCACAGCTTGTCTTGCGTAGCGGCGGTATTCTGGCTGGAGCTGTCTGCATCATCGAATTGACCGGTTTGAAAGGGCGGGACCGGCTTAATTGCCCGATAAAGTCGCTGCAAAGCTACAAATTCTGATGTGAAGGACAAAACACATCCCTTGATCACCCTGGCAGAGCCAACGGGTCGGTCTGCATCCGGACATGCTGGCTGTTTGCTTGTAGCACGAAGTTTATGGCATAACTAAATGCAGGAACCGCCAGGGGATTAGTGATGCGTCTAACAAAACCTCTTCTGGCGTGGTCGCTCTATGACTGGGCAAGCTCGCCCGTTCCGACTCTCCACGCCACATTCATCTTTTCCGTATTTTTTACTACCACCATAATGCCGGAGGGCGGGTCGGTCGCGTGGGCTTGGATGACCTCGGCAACAGCCTTTTTGTTGGCGATCAGTGCACCTATTTTCGGGCGCATGGCGGACCAGCGAGGCAATGCCAAATCCTTTCTGGGGCTGATGGTGCTCCTTGGCGGGGGCGCAACAGCGATGCTGTGGTTCGTCAAGCCCGACCCGTCCTTTGCCATGATGGCGCTACTGTTATCTGCCCTGTCGATCTTTGCAATGGAAATCAGCTTTGTGTTCTATAACGCACTGCTGCCGTCTGTATCAAAGCCAGAAGGCTATGGACGTGCCTCGGGGCTGGCCTGGGGAGTCGGTTATGCTGGCGCCATCATTGCGCTCTTGATGGTGCTCGTGTTGTTTGTGATGCCCGATACCCCGGCCTTCGGAATTGGCAAGGAACAGGCGGCACATATCCGGATCACCATGTGTTTTGCCGCATTGTGGCTCGTCATCTTTGCCGCACCGCTGTTTCTGTTTGTGCGGTCGCCTTCGCCGCAACCAAGGCAAGGTCCGTTTATCACCCAGCTTCGTGACAGTATCGCAATCGCCATGCGGATTCCCGACATGCCACGATTTCTGATTGCCCGCATGCTGTTTGCCGACGGGCTGGTCACACTTTTTGCCTTTGGCGGTATCTACGCCGCCAAGGTGTTCGGCCTTTCTCAGACCATGGTTCTGGTCTTTGCAATTGTATTGAACATTACCGCTGGTGTCGGTGCGGCTTTTGGCGGATTTGCCGATGACCGGTTCGGGTCGACACGGGTGATGCGGGTGTCGCTTGTTGCATTATCCATTTTGGGAACGATCGCCATTCTGGCGCCTAATGAGGCCGTCTTCTGGGCTGCCGGGGCAGCGCTCGGCTTGTTTGTCGGCCCGTTGCAATCATCGGCGCGCGTCTATGTGGCGCACAAAGCGCCACCCGAACATCGCGCCAGCATGTTCGGGTTGTTGATGCTCTCTGGCAAGGCGACCAGCTTTGTCGGGCCCCTACTCTATGGTATTGCTGTTGCCGCCACCGGGACAGAACGTGCTGGAATGTCCATTGTTACTGTTCTTATGGTTTCCGGCTATTTCTTGATGCCGCGACGCTAAACGGTCAGCCTTTCCCGCCTGCCGAATCAGTTGCCCGGATTTCATCACGAAACTGATCGATTAGCACATCCTGCCCGTTACGGCGGACATGCCAGAACGTCCAGCCATTGCAACTTGGCTGCGACTGCAACTTTGCACCAAGACTGTGGATGGAGCCACTTTCCTTCGCCGCGGTCACAAGTGAGCCATCGGCGCGCACCTGTGCGGTAAACCGGTGTTTAGCGTCAAAAAGAACGTCCCCTGGCTGAATCATACCGCGCTCTATTAAGCTGCCAAAAGGCACTTTTGCCTTGGCGCGTTTGGGGGGCGTGGCCAGCAAATCGGGTGGATGAATTGGCGTGACGGCTGCAACGCGGGCGCGGGCAAGCGCCACGTAACTCTCGTCCTGTTCGATACCGATAAAGTGACGGTTTAGACGGCGCGCTACCGCGCCCGACGTGCCGGTTCCAAAGAACGGGTCAAGGACGATATCGCCGCGGTTGGTTGATGATAGGAGGACACGCGCCAGCAGGGATTCGGGCTTCTGGGTCGGATGCGCCTTGCGTCCCTCCAGTTTAAGCCGTTCATGACCAGTGCAGATAGGCAACTCCCAGTCAGAGCGCATCTGGACATCGTCATTCAACGCCTTCATCGCTTCGTAATTGAAACTGTAGCGCGATTCCTTCGCACGCGCTGCCCAGATCAGCGTTTCATGTGCATTCGTAAAACGGCGACCGCGAAAGTTCGGCATCGGATTTGTCTTGCGCCAGATCACATCGTTCAACAACCAGAAGTCGAGATCCTGCAGAATACGACCCAACCGGAAGATATTGTGATAACTGCCGATAACCCAGATGGCGCCGTCAGGTTTCAGCAGCCGACGCGCCTCAGTCAACCAGGCCAGCGAAAAGGCATCATAGGCAGCGAATGAATCAAACTTATCCCACGCATCATCTACGGCATCAACGGTCGAATGATCCGGGCGCGCCAGCATGCCGCCAAGTTGAAGATTATAGGGCGGATCTGCAAAAACGAGGTCTACAGAAGCCGTCGGCAACGTTTTCAACGCACTGACGCAATCTCCCTGAATGACGATATCCTTTTCCACCCTGTGTAGCCTTTTTTACGTTGTTTCAGAGCTTTACACAGACATAAGGACGTAAAAACTTAACTCAAGTCAACCAACAACGGGCAGAATATGACCGCTCAACCACATATGGTGTCATATCGCTGGGAGGGCTGAGTATATTGTGGCATCAGCGTGGCAGGCCTGGCGTTTATTGCAGCTTGGTGGGAGCGCGGCAGATGTTTTGAACGGGTGTGTCGGCACAGGCGCGCGACAAAGGCGCCCCGTACAGAAGCGCGATACGGCACGCAGGACCGATCACCTCATTATGCCACAGGATCACCGCGGTCCACGGACTTGCCTTCAGATTCTAGATAGTGGCGGATCGGGGCAAAGCTGCGCCGATGATGGATCGTGATTCCCAGCCTGTCTATGGCGTCCCGATGCTGTGCTGTGCCATAACCCATATTCTGTGCCCAGCCGTATCCCGGGAAGGTCTTGTCAAGTTCGGTCATCACCATGTCACGGCTATGTTTGGCAATCACCGAAGCGGAAGCGATGCTGAGGCTGGTGGCATCGCCGCGCACGACACACCGCGAAGGCAGATTCGTTGGCGGCATCTGATTGCCATCAATCAGGACCTCAGTCACCGCACCATGGCCAGCCTGTTGAATCTGCGCGGCGAGCGCTGCTGCTGCCTCGGCCATCGCTGCCAGCGTTGCCTTCAAGATGCCCATACGGTCAATTGTAGCCACATCAACATGGGTGAGATTGAAAAGATGCGGCCCGCGCGTCAGGCGGGCGAACATGTCGGCACGCCGCGTGGCAGTTAGCTTCTTTGAATCATCCAGACCATCGGGGATCTGGTCGGGCCGGCTGCGATCAAGCCAGCATGCTGCCACACTCACCGGCCCGGCCCAGGGCCCGCGGCCGGCCTCATCAACGCCGATGGCGATGCCGCTGGCAGCATCTTCAAGACGGAAGTCAGGCATCAACTGGCGAGGTGCGGCGGCGTGATGCAGATTCTGTCAGGCGCGGCATGATTTCCACGAAATTACATGGGCGGTGGCGGATATCGAGCTGGTAGCGCAGGATATCATCCCAGCCATCGCGGCAGCCGGACGGCGAGCCGGGCAGGGCGAACAAATAAGTGCCGCTCGCTACACCGGCAACCGCCCGCGACTGGATGGTGGAGGTGCCGATCTTTTCATAGGAAAGCTGGCGAAACAGCTCGCCAAATCCCGGAATGGCCTTTTCGATTGTCCGGTCAAAGGCTTCAGGAGTGCTGTCGCGACCTGTCAGCCCGGTACCGCCGGTTGTGACAATTACATCAATTTGCGGATCCTCTATCCAGTCCTGTAGCTGGGCCGTGATACGGTCCACATCGTCGGTTACAATCATCCGGCTAGCGAGAACATGGCCATCCTCGGCAATGCGTTCGGCAAGCAGGTCGCCAGAGCGATCATCATCAGAGGTACGCGTGTCCGAGATGGTCAACACGGCGATGTTGACCGGTTGAAAGTCAACCGACATGTCTAGACGGCTTGTGTCACACGGCATTGTTGCCTCCTGCAATTGCACCAGTCAGGATCCATCCCCAGCATCTGGCACCCCATCCGAGACCGTGAAGTCAAAGCGCCCAAAACTGCCCGACGCAAGGGCCAGCAATTCAGGGACAGGATCACCGAGTTGCAGCCTGTAGAGAGCAAAATTCGTGATCACACTCTTGATATAGTGACGCGTTTCCCGCGCGGGAATGGATTCAATCAGCAAAAAGGGGTCATCCTGATGGTCAACCTTGCGTAGCCATTTGCGCAGATTGCCAGGCCCCCCATTATAGGCGGCCAGCAGGTGAATGATCGACTGGTCGATCAGCGGCTCGTCCAGAAGCGATCGAATATAGGCCTGACCAATCTCAAGATTGCGTTCTGGATTGAGAAGCAGATGTCGGTCGCGGCCCCGATAGCCACGGTTATTCGTCACAAAAGACGCGGTGGCCGGCATGATCTGCATCAGGCCAGCGGCACGGGCCCGGCTTTTTGCCCGCGGGTTAAAGCCCGATTCCTGACGTGATATCGCCCACACCAGCGACGGGTCGACAGTGAATTCGACATCATAAAGCGGAATAGGGTAGATCGCGCCGAAAAAGGTCTTGCCGCCATTTTTCGAAAGCAGCGATCCAGCCCGGTAGGCAAGCCCAGCCATGCCATTATCAAGCGTGAAGCGCAGCGCTTCCTCTTTCATCGTACCCGGCATCTCGGCCCACAGATAACGCAATTCGCGCTCGGCATCATTATATCGCCCGATCTGCAACAGGGCGAACAGCCGCTGTCCACCGGGCCATCGTGACAACCAGTTGATGAAATCGGAATCATAGTCTGGCAACTCAAACCCGATGTCATAATTTTGGCCAAGCGCAGCCCGCGCTATCACGCCGTAAAAGCTGTCGAGATCACGCGCGGCAATCTGCAGATAGCGCGTCGCCTCTTTTGGCCGTCCGGACCGCATTTCGATTCGGTGCGCCCAGAATGCCCCGGCGCTGAGCAAAGCCGGAAAGGCTTTCTCATTTTCGGCAAGGTCGCGAAACAAGGCGCCGGCAAATTCGAAATCCCCGCTGCGCCATGCGGCAAGGCCGCCGGCCCAGCTGCCCATCACCGCTGCATCACGATTTGCCCCCATCGCGTAGCGCGCCTGCCGGATTGCTTTGGTATCGACCCCAAAAATGAAATAAGCATGGGCAATCTCGCCACGAAGCTGGCTTTCCTCGGCACTGGTCAGATAACGCTGGTTGCCCTTGTCATCGATGACTTTCAGCGCGCCTGTTGGCCATCCGCGGCGGATTGACCGGCGGATTTCTTTGGCGATGCGCCTTGTGTTTCGAGGAGACGCGCGGCCGGCAGAGCTTGCCGGGATTGGTGGGCGATAGCTGTTACCTGTTGATAGCCCAAATCCATTTAAATATCCGTTCTTTGGTGCTGTAGGCATCGCCGCGTTCTTGGGCCGTCGTTTTTTGGCTAGCCAGTAGATGCGGCTGGCATCAGGGTGGTCGTTATAGGCTTTCAGCCATGATGACAGTTCCCTGAAACTTGAGCGCCAGGCTGTTGGATGGAGATAACGCTGTGACAGCAGGTGGCCAGTCAGGATCGGGTTTTCCAGTCGACCAATCTCGCGGATGGCCTGCTTCATACGTCCCTGTTCCTGAAGGTCAAACAGGCGCTGATATTGCTGTACGTCAAAATCGCTGAGCAGCAACGGCAACGAAGATGTCGGCACGGATGCCGGCGTGTCCTCTACAACCAATGCAAAGGCCTGAGCGCTCAGGAGAATGCCAAGCATGATCACAATCCGGCCAAGTGATTTTGCAAAAAATAATGATGTGGACATAATGCTGACTTTCGCGATTTCGGCGCGCACTCTATAGAATTTTATCAGCCAGTGCCAATAGATCTGTCCAGGCCAGCCGTTTTTGTGCTGGTGATCGTAGCAGATATTCAGGATGCAGGCTGGCCATGACCTGACGCTCGATACCGTCTCCGAATTCAATTTCGGTCCATTTGCCGCGGATTTTCAGAATGCTTCCAGCATCGGGGATCAGCGCCTTTGCCGGCCCACCGCCCAATACAAGGACATATTCAGGTGCAGCGAGCTGGATATGGCGATACAGCCACGGCAAGAGAAGGGCCATCTCCTCGCTGGTCGGTGTACGGTTTCCTGGTGGACGCCAGGGCAGAAGACTGGTGATATAGACATCTGCGCGACTCAATCCGATACTGGCCAGCATACGATCAAACAGTTGCCCAGCCGCCCCAATCAACGGCAGGCCAATGCGGTCCTCCTCGCGGCCGGGCACATCGCTGATAACCATCAGCCTTGCCCCTTCATTGCCATCAGAAAACACCATATTGCTGGCAGTATATTTGAGCGCGCATTGATCAAAATCCTGCAGTGCCCCCTTCAATGCCGCGATAGAAGCAATCGCTGTGAGCTGCCCAGTCCCGGAAGATGGTGGTGGCGACGCCTTATCCAGCGCCGGCGTCTGTTCCTGTGGCGTGACCGTTCCTGACACTGGCAGGCTGTCTGCCGATGTAGCCGGCTGTCGGACAGGTGCCTGGTGGGGGGCCAAAATATCCCGTAATGTCACCGTTGCAGCTGAAACCGGATCATCGACAAGCGTTTCATCAATACCCATCTGCTGTTGCCAGGTAAGTACGGCAAGAAGATCATCTGCGGTTTCAGACTTCGCTGTCATGTTAATTTCCGTCGATTTTCTGACCGTCGTGATGCGATAAAAAGACAACTATTCTTCGATAACAGGTTACCTTATACAAGACCCGCGTAAACAATCCATAGCTGACGAAGCCGGTGATCAGGGGGGCGCAAGGATGGAACGTGAATCAATGGAATTTGATGTCGTCGTGGTTGGCGGCGGGCCGTCAGGCCTGTCGGCGGCCATCCGTCTTAAGCAGCTGGCGCAGGAAACTGGTCGCGATCTTGAAGTCTGCCTGATAGAAAAGGGCAGTGAAGTCGGCGCGCACATTCTGTCTGGAGCGGTTCTGGAGCCGCGGGCCCTGAATGAATTGCTGCCTGGCTGGAAGGAAGCCGGCGCACCATTGGATACCCCGGTAACAGATGACAAGTTTCTTTATCTGACTCAAAGCGGGTCCATCCGCCTGCCTACCCCGCCGCAAATGAACAATCACGGCAACTATATTATCTCACTTGGCAATTTCTGCCGCTGGCTAGGTGAACAGGCCGAGGCGCTTGGCGTTGAAGTCTACCCCGGCTTTGCGGCAGCCGAAGTACTGTATGACGAGAACGGTGCGGTGCGCGGCGTAGCAACCGGTGATATGGGCATTGACAAGGATGGTACGCCAACCGAAAACTTTATGCCCGGTATGGAACTGCTGGCCAAACAGACGATCTTTGCTGAAGGTTGTCGCGGCCATCTGACAAAGACATTGTTCGACAGATTTGATTTGCGCGAGGGTAAGGATCCACAGACCTTTGCCATCGGCATTAAAGAGCTGTGGGATATCGAGCCCGAAAAATCAAAGCCCGGAACTGCTCTGCATTCGGTCGGCTGGCCCCTGTCCAGCGACACCTATGGCGGATCCTTCCTGTACCATCTAAACGAAAATCAGGTTGCTGTTGGCTATGTTGTGGGTCTTGACTATTCAAATCCTCATCTGTCACCTTTCGAAGAATTTCAGCGTTTCAAGACACACCCTGCAATTCGCAAAGTGTTCGAAGGGGGACGGCGTGTCGCTTATGGCGCGCGCGCTCTGAACGAGGGGGGATTCCAATCGATTCCGAAACTTACCTTTCCGGGAGGCTGCCTTGTTGGCTGTACGGCGGGTTTCCTGAATGTTCCAAAAATCAAGGGCACACACACTGCCATGAAATCGGGCATTGTTGCTGCCGAAGCTATTTTTGAATCACTTGACTCTATGGTGCGCGGTCATGAACCAGCAAGCTATGGAAACAAATTGCAGGACAGCTGGTTGTGGACGGAACTTTACAGGGTGCGGAATATTCGCCCTGGCTTTAGCAAGGGGCTTTTGTTCGGAATGGCCAACGCTGCGCTTGACACCTACATCCTGCGTGGTCGCGCGCCCTGGACCATGCATCATCATGCCGACCATATCACCTTGAAAAAAGCGGATGAAGCCCCACGGATCGAGTATCCAAAGCCAGATGGAGAGATCAGTTTTGATCGTAATTCCTCAGTATTCCTATCCGGCACAAATCACGAGGAAAACCAGCCAGCACATCTGACCTTAAAGGACAGTTCTGTGCCGATTGACCATAATCTCGCTCTTTATGACGCACCAGAGCAGCGCTATTGCCCTGCCGGAGTCTATGAAATTGTCCACGAGGATGATGGCAGCAACCCGCGCCTTCAGATCAATGCGCAGAACTGCGTCCACTGCAAGACTTGCGATATCAAGGATCCATCCCAAAATATTATCTGGGTAACGCCGGAAGGCGGCGGCGGGCCAACCTACCCAAATATGTAACGGGTATGGCCTGACAATGCCCGGCAAACGAGGCAGAAAGAAAGTTGAACTGCCCTGAATATGGAACCACTGATCATGTGGGTGGAGGGCAATCATGCCAGAAACAAGGGCAATCTCGCGGATCGCGCACAAGGCTTACGCTGTTGTGGGTGCTGGTTTGATCGCCCTCGCCATGTCATCCTGCGTCACGACAACAACGACAGCTGAACGCGAGCAAGGCGACACACCGGAAGCCGGCCCGTTAACTGCCGGCGAGATAACGACAGAGCCAGCAGCCCCTGATGGTATTTCAGGCACCTCGTTAGTGCATGATATATCGACGATATCAGGGCACTTTCTGGCAGCACGGCAAGCTCTCTACATGAATGATGTAAGACGGTCTGCAGCGTTTTTTCTGGAAGCCCTTAACGGAGTTGACCCAGATGCAGCCTTATTACGGCAGGCGTTTCTGACACAATATTATTATGGTGATATTGAAAAAGCCGCTGCCATCGGGCGTCAGATGGAACAGCTGAACCTGACGATGGCATTGGCTGGTGAGCCTGGCACCGCGCTTGCGATCCGGAACCATGACTGGCCGGCCACCCTTGTTCTGGCGGATGTCATCGCCGAGGATAACAATGCGATGGATCTTGCCGGGATAATCAGCGCCTGGGCAACAGCTGCCAACGGACAGATGGATGCCGGAATTTCACAGCTTGCCGATACCGGGCGGCTGATCGCTGGTGACAACGCACCGTTACCTACCCACGTGCAACTCAACCTCATGTTGATGGCGGAATATCTCGGGCTTGATGACGAGGCACAGCAACGTAGCGCGGATTTGCGCAGTCAGGATCTGCCCGCTGGCATGGCCATCCAGCTTGCCGGTTTTCTTGTGCGCAATGGCCAACTGCCAGACGCAAAGGCGCTCCTTGATGATCGCCTGTCCCAGCAATTCAACCACCGCGCTGTAATTGACAGCCTTATTGTGGCACCGGGGCGCGGTACCGATATCGGCACATTGATCGCCAACAATATCATCGAAGTAGCACTTGCAAGTCAGAGCGAGGATGCGCGCAGATCCCGTTCTGCGAGACTGAGGCTGGCGCTTTTTATCGCACCGGAACTTGATTTTGGTCATTTACTTCTGGCCCAGGAATTGAGTGATGTCGGTCAGTATGAAGAGGCCATTCTTCATCTTGACCGGATTGGTGTTGACGATGTCTTTGGCCAGCTTGCGCAGTTATTGAAGGCATCCATCGTTGAGAACATGGACGAGCCGGAACGTGCAGTTTCCATTCTTGAAGCAATAATTATCCGTGACCGTGACAACCCGTATCTCTATCACCGTGTCGGCGATAACTACCGGCGCATGCAACGTTACGCCGAAAGCCGTGATGCCTATATGAGAGCCGTGGCTCTGGGAAGTGACAGCGGCGCGCTACACCGAAATCTTGGCATGGCGCTGGAACGCCTTGGCGATGACCTTGCTGCCGAGAGGCATCTGCTTCGCGCCGTCGAAATCGATCCTTCCGATTCGTATGCGCTGAATTATCTCGGCTATTGGTGGGCGGATGAAGGCCGCAACCTTGATCAGGCAGTCGGCCTGATTGAGCGCGCGGTTGAAAAGCGCCCCGGCAGTGGCTTTTTTGTTGATTCCCTTGGCTGGGTCCATTTCAAACTAGGCAACCCGCATAAGGCCGTTGACTATCTTGAGCGCGCGACCGAACTGGAACCGTCAGATCCGGAGATTACTGGTCATCTTGGTGATGTATACTGGGTGCTTGGGCGATATGAGGAGGCGCGGTTCAAATGGAGATTGGCGCGCAGTCTAAGTGCTGATGACGAAGAACGGGCGATGCTGACATCGCGCCTTATGAATGGCTTGTCGCCTGACGACATTCCCGCCGCGAACTGAGCCCGTGGCAACCAGTCAGCCTGTGCCAAGCCGAATGAACGCCCCGGCAAAGATAAATCTCTGCCTGAACATCACGGGACGGCGGGCGGATGGATATCATCTGCTTGATTCAGTAGTCGTTTTTGCGGCAATAGGCGACCTTCTCGAAATTAGGCATGCCGAGGAAGATCGCATCACCCTTGGCGGAACATTTGCCAATCAGTTTTATGAGTTGCAGAATCACGAACCGCCGGCCGCAAGCGACACAGGAGATAATATCTGCGCAAAGACCCTGGGCGCGTGGCGGGCAGCCGGCGGCGCGATCGGACCGTTGGCTATCCATATCGAAAAACATATACCGGTGGGAGCTGGTCTTGGTGGTGGGTCGAGTGACGCTGCCGCCTTGTTGCGCTGGTTGCAGACAAATACGGATCGACCAATTCCAAATCATCTGTTGTTTGACCTTGCGACTGAACTGGGTGCGGATGTACCCGCCTGCCTTGTCAACAAGCCGCTGCGGATGCGCGGAATTGGCGATGTCATCGATACTCTGGAACCGGCACCAGCCGGGCCGGTGCTGCTGGCCAGCCCCGGGGTGTTGCTGTCGACAAAGCGCGTTTTCACCGCCCTTGCGGACAAGGACGCTGATCGAGGTGATATGGGTCGTGATGATATTGGCCTCGTCAGTTGGCGCATGCTGGCCGACCCTTCTGACATGACGATGGTAGAAATTGCCAGCCGAGGAAATGACCTGCAACCGGAGGCGGTCTCCATAGCGCCAGAAATTGGCAAATTGTTGCAACTCATGGCGGCGCAGGATGGCGCTGTTACCGCACAGATGACCGGCAGCGGTTCCGCCTGTTTCGCATTATTCGAAACTCCAGCGCTGTGCGATTCGGCAGCGACTGCGCTGAAATCGCACGGATTATGGGCTGTTAGCACAAGCATATGAATAAGGGCGTGTAAGAGAAATCGTGCGTTTTTCGGTAATGAACTTTAAGTGTAAAGCACCATAATCTTCGGGCTTGATCGGTCACATTTTGGCCGCTACATTGCGACCACTCTGCGACTGGGGCGTAGCCAAGTGGTAAGGCATCGGTTTTTGGTATCGTGTATCGTAGGTTCGAATCCTACCGCCCCAGCCAGAGTCAATTCCGTTTCATAAATGTGGTGCCTAAGGCACTGATGACAGTGAATAGCCCTGCGTGCCTGTCAGGATCATGTTCCTTTTAGTAAGCCGCTTCATCTTCTGGCGCAATCGATAGATATGCGTTTCTACCGTGTGGGTGCTTAGTCCGTTTTGAAAACCCCATACTTCGGCCAGAAGCTCTTCCTTTGTGACGCAGTTAGGATGCGCACAGTACAGATACTTCAGAATGGTCGATTCTTTTTCGGTAAGGATCACCTTGCAGGTCTCATCCTTAGACTTTAGCAGCTTGTTGGCAGGCAGAAAGCTCAGCCCACCAATCGAAAATCGCGCTGGGTCTGATGCCTTGTGCTGCCACAGTTGTGACTTGACGCGCGCCAGTAATTCGCCAAGACGCATCGGCTTGATCACATAGTCATTGGCGCCAGCTTCAAGGCTGGAAATGATGTCCTGTTCAGCATTCTGACCAGTCAGCATGATAATGGGTTTGAGAAAGCCGCGTTCACGAATCTTGCGGCAAATTTCTATGCCGTTGCCATCCGGAAGGCGAATATCAAGGATGATCAAGTCCGGGTTGCGCAGATCAATCTCGCGAAACGTTTCGATCAGTGTTTCCGCTTCGTAAACCTCTTCAAACCCTTCGGCAGCAAACTGCTCCATTAGGGTCGCTCGCAAAAAGGTATCATCATCAACCACAAGGAGCCTGCCAGTGGGCATCGTGTCCCATACTGCATCGGCTTCAAATCCTTGCAATTTTATTCTGCTCTCCATACAACCAGCCTAGATGGTTTTTTCTTGTACTGCCAGCAAGGATAGACTCAATAAATCAATTGTAGAAACCCACAAAGGCAGCTGGTGTAACCGGCTTAAAAAGCATGCAGGATCTTCGAGCAAATCGGACCCATCTCAAGACCGAACGCAGCTGTCAGGAACTGAGGCGCGGCGGCGTTGTATTACTGAGGCTCGCAAATGGAGCGGCCTGTTTTCTACGCGCAGCCGAACTAATGGGGGATGATTGTCGCGATGAACTGCAGCGTCTTGCCGGATCAGGCGCGCTGCTGGTGCTGACAACGATGCGCATGGAAAGCCTCGGCCGCAATCTGGCCGAGAATTTTTGTGGCGCCAGCNTGTCTGCCCATAATATTGAAAAGGATATGCTTGCATCGCTAGCTGTGGACCAGCCCCGCTCAGGATTGCTGGATGCCGGCCTGACAATTGTTGCGGAGCGTAGGAGCTCACTCGCCGATTATGCAACGCGGCTACTGCGTATTTCGAAACTCGTCCCCGCTGCACTTATGGCGCGCCTTCCAACGCGGGATACGGCCATCCATCAGAAAATTTGTGATGAACACGGGATCATGGTTATCGAAGCGCGTGATGTGGACCGTTATATCGCCGCTGCCGCGCAAAGCCTGAAAGTGGCGGCACGCGCCAAGGTACCGCTGCGCCGCGCGGCAGATGCAGAGGTTGTGATGTTCCGCGCAGAATTGGGTGGCGATGAGCATTTTGCTGTTATTGTTGGTAATCCGCAGGCGCATGAGACACCGCTGGTCCGACTGCATTCGCAATGCATCACAGGTGACATTCTGGGCAGTCTGAAATGCGATTGCGGTGAGCAGCTTGACGGTGCATTAAGGATGATGGCTGATGAGGGTGGCGGCATCCTTGTCTATCTGGCGCAGGAGGGTCGTGACATCGGTTTTCTGAACAAGATGCGCGCCTACGCGCTGCAGGANAGGGGAATGGATACCGTTGATGCAAATCATGCGCTGGGTTTCGAGGATGATGAACGCTACTTTCTACCAGCCTGCAAGATCCTGCATGAATTGGGTGTCGAAAAACTGCAGTTGATCACAAACAACCCATTGAAGATCGCGCAGCTTGAAGAAAACGGTTTTGTTGTCCAAAAACGCGTACCCATGACACCGCCAAGCAATGCACATAATGAGCGCTATCTCCAGACCAAGCAGGAACGTTCGGGACACATGATCAGCAAATAATCTTGGCTTGCTAGATAGCCCTTCACGTCACCAGTTCCAGATTACAAAATGTCACGCGCACCAAAGATAGCAGATCCGACGCGTATCGACGTGGCGCCAAATGAAATTGCATCTTCAAAATCACCGCTCATGCCCATCGAAAGTTCTTCAAGCGCATGGCGTTCAGCCATGCCGCGCAGCAGGGCAAAATGCATCGCCGGCTCTTCTTCAACAGGTGGAATACACATCAGACCGGTGATGTTGAGCCCGCATTCATCCCGACAAACGGCCAGCAGAGCATCTAGATCATCCGGCATCACGCCCGATTTCTGCGGCTCTTCACCTGTGTTAACCTGAATATAGCATTCGAGATGACGACCCGCCTTTTGCATTTCCACTGCAAGTGCACGCGCAAGCTTTGGCCGGTCAACAACTTCGATGACATCAAACAATGCCACTGCTTCGGCTGCCTTGTTGGTCTGCAATCCACCAATCAGATGCAGGCGCAGGTCATTATAAGTCTGCCGCCGTTCTTGCCAGCGTTGCTGTGCTTCCTGCACGCGGTTTTCACCGAATATGCGTTGGCCGGCCTGCAGCGCCGCAGCGATGCGCTCACCTGGTTGGCGTTTACTAACGGCCACAAGTCTTGGATGTGCGTCGCGGCCAGCACGAATGCAGGCCTTGTGCACCTGCGTGCTCACTCCAGCCAGATTTGCTTCGATGGTCGTCGCCATTGTGGCGGTGTTTATCGTTTTCATTCCGCACATCCAGTTCATAAACAGCCAGAAAAATCTGTTGATTAACACATTTTTATACAGATACGGTTTCAGATAAATAAGCGTGTTTTGCCGCTATCCAAGCCACAAAGATCGATTTGGACTGATACTTCAATTAGTCATTCGTATCCCTGAGTGTTGCAAAAAAGCAACAAACATCAGCGAAGTTACATCAGATTTGGATAAAGCGCTTGTTAATCAATGATTAATTAATAGAGTGTGGTCGTGATCAATAGTGGTCGCAATTTCTTTAGAGGGAGATACAACATGCGTAAGGTTCTTCTTGCGACGACCGCCCTGGTAGCAATGGGTGGCGTATCTGCTGCATCTGCTGATATTTCTATCTCAGGTTCAGCTTCATATAATTACATCAACAACTCAGGTTCAGGNACAGGCCCGGCAGCAGCCGAGGATCGTGACATGAGCACACAGGCTGATGCCAANATCTCGATGAGCTCAGCTCTCGACAACGGCATGTCAGTTAGTGGTCTGGTATCACTTGATGAGGGTGGTGTTGACGACTCAGGTTGGTCAATTTCTGGTGACTTTGGTAAAATTGCTTTCGGCGGAACTGCTAACGACGGTTTCGGTGCGACAGCAACTGGTCTGACCGCTGATGAAGGCAACACCTTCACTACCGCTGCTAACGGCGGCATTTATGGCTCAGTGCACAATGACTACATCCCGCACTCTAATGTGTCCATCACACTTCCGGCCGTCAGCGGTTTCACTCTCGGCCTTGGAATGACTGACGGAGCTACATCTTCTGGTGATGGTTCTCAG
>PCBG01000002.1 GCA_002731315.1 Rhodospirillaceae bacterium
AAAACCTGTCGTCTCGGCTATGACGGCAAGGGGCAGCACCGCGTTAATGGCGACGAGGCAGCTGACAGCCTGTATGCCGATTTCGGCAGCGATGATGCCATCCTTGAGGAACATATCGATTTCGCATTTGAAATCAGCTGCCTTGTTGCCCGCAGCCAGGCCGGTGATATCTGCCATTTTCCGGTTAGCCGGAACCAGCATGAAAACGGCATTCTGGCGCGGACCACGGCGCCTGCCGATATTGCACCGGAACTGGCACAGGCCGCACAGACCGCCACTGCGGCACTGGCAGACAGACTTGACCTTTTCGGGCTTTTGGCGGTGGAGTTCTTTGTAACGCCGGATGGCGGGTTGTTGTTCAATGAAATGGCCCCGCGGCCGCATAATTCATTCCACTGGACCATCGAGGGCTGTGCCAGCAGCCAGTTCACGCAGTTGGCGCGGGTTCTGGCCGGGCTAGGTTTCGGCGATACACGCGCCTATGGCAGCTGGCAGATGGATAATCTGTTGGGTCAACATATGCCGCAAGTGCCGGAATTGCTGACGGCTGCCGGCGTTCATCTACATCTTTACGGCAAGCCGGAAGCCCGTACCGATCGCAAGATGGGGCACGCAACCCGCCGGGTCAGGGCCGATTAGGGCGCTCCGCCGCCAGACGTGTCAGGTCAAAAGGTGTTGCCTGATAGAGATCATTGATCCAGTTGCTGATCAGCAGAAACGCATAGGGACGCCAGAAATTGACCGGTGCCTTTGCCGGGTCATCATCCGGGAAATAGCCATGCGGCATGGCGGTGGCCAGACCCTCTTCCCGATCGCGCCAATATTCAGCAGCCAGCGTATCAGCATCATATTCAAGATGATTCAGCACATAGAGATCGCCCGTTAACGGGTGACGCGCCATGCCTATGCCGCAGGAGTCGCTTTCGGCCAGCACCTCGATGCCGGCAGTTTCCAGTTCGGCACGCCGGTTTTCGGTATAACGCGACACCGGCATCGGAAAGGTATCCGTAAAGCCGCGCAGAAGCCGGCCATTACTGTGGTTCAACTGGTGCGGGTACACCCCAAACAGCTTGTCACCGCAATGATGTTTCGCAACACCGTGGAAATGATAGAGCAATGCCTGCGCGCCCCAGCAAATTCCAAGTCGCCGAAAACAATTACGCCGCGACCATTCCATGATCTGCGTCAACTCCTCCCAATAGGCAACATCTTCAAAAGGCAGCTGCTCGATGGGGGCACCGGTCACGATCAACGCGTCAAAAAAGTCATCACGCACATCATCAAGGCGACGATAATAGCGCCGAAGATAGCCGGGCTCGGTGTGACGCGGCGTATAGCTGGCGGTTGTCATCAGGATCATCTCGGTCTGCAGCGGCGAGTTACCAAACAGGCGCGCAAACTGGATTTCTGTATCCTGCTTCTTCGGCATCAGATTCAACAATAATAATCGCAGCGGACGGATATCCTGCCGTTCTGCCTGCTTGTCCGCCATGACATCAACCTGTTCTTTCAGCAGGTCTTCAAGGGCAGGAAGATTGTCGGGCACCTTGATCGGCATCGTGTTTTACACTTTCAGCTGGCATCGTCATCGCGTGATGCAGGCGGTTATAGCTGATCCGCGGGGAAATACCAGTCGTTTGGAAGGCAGGATGTCGGGACGGGCCCGGCATTCAGGCGCAGACAGGCGGTGAGCAGCTAGCGGCGCGCGCGGCGGCTGGCAGCACCAAATACCCCTTCGGCAAAGCGGCGTCCGCCTTCCATAAAACCGCGCATGGGTGCTGTGGCCTTCGGGATGCGGGCAACATCACCCAACCGGCGGTCAAGAAAGCCCTCAACAACTGCCGGGTCACCGCTTGTATCTGCCAGCCAGGCCAGCAGAGTAGAGCTGTAAACAGCGGCAAGGGTCGCCCGCTTCGTATAGAAAGAAAAATCCGTATCCTGCTGTCCGGCTGCCCGCCACATTGTATCAATGGTGGCATAGAGCGCACGCGCAGACACCAACGCATTTGCAGGCACCGCCAGCACCGCCAGCGCCCGGCGCACTGCTTCCTTGTGAAGCGCGGCCTGATCGAGGCGAATGAGGATAAGCGTGCGAATCATAAGATGCACGCGGTCGGGCCGGTCGGGCATGTTTTCAAACGCTTCGACCATGGCGATGTCAGCAAGTTGGGAATGCAGGGTGATGGCACCCAGAGGGCCGTCCGGGAACAGGCGCGCCACGTCGTCTCCGGAAAATCCAGCATCGGCAGCGCCTGCTTTCAGCGCCGCATCACTCCACCCGTCAAATGGCACATGAACGAGCGCCGCTGTCACAATTGCGGCGGCAGCGGGATCAGGCCTCTGTGCGTTGGTCTTGCTGTTTGCATCAATCACATAAGCCTCCGCATCCTGAGCAGCAACAACGTCTGACACTATGTCTCAAAGTCTTGCGCGGCGTGCATCGCATGCACGGTATACCCAGACAGTCGTCAACACAGATGTTTCGATGACTCCCCCGCTAGATCAAAAATAAACCAAAGTCGCACAGAAATGCCAGCACCTTCCTGTCGCATGTGCTGATTTCCTGCGTCTGGTGGCTTTACATCTCCGTCTTCATCATGCTAAACACCCGTTNNTGCTGCAGATATGCCNGTTTTTCGGTTGTTTGCGGCACAGGTTTCCAACCGGCAGGCCTGCGCAGTCAGGCAGCGCCGCGAAAGAGAGAGATTTGCTGTGTACGTAACCGTACGAGACAACAATGTTGACCAGGCGCTGCGCGTTCTGAAAAAGAAGCTGCAGCGCGAAGGCGTGTTCCGCGAGATGAAGAACCGCCGTGCGTATGAAAAGCCGTCCGAGCGCCGCGCCCGCGAAGCCGCCGAATCGACTCGTCGCGTTCGCAAGCTGATGCGCAAGCGGATGGAGCGCGAGGGTTACTAGGCCCTTCTGCGTAAACCCGCACGACATATTAANGTGCAGGGTNTCAACGCACAGATCCTGAAAATNNACAAAGCCGCTCTGGTNCNCCATGGCGGCTTTTGTTGTTGTTGGNNTGTAGAANACAACGGTTAATCGCGCATACCCTGCCGCTATGATTTCATCGGGTGCCCATCATGGATGACAATCACAGATGACAATCATGGATGACCATTATGGATGAATTGAACTGGCCTCTTATGCTGAGTGCAGGCATCGACGCCTCTGCCAGCNCCGGACCGGCAACGCTCGGCATTGCCGGGACGTCGATGCGCGATGGACGTGCCGCTGGTGTTATCCTTGCATTCGGGATCATCGCCGGGTCCTTTATCTGGTCCGTGACCGCCGCCTTTGGTGTGGGAGCCATCCTGCTGACGCATGTCTGGATCCTTGAAACCGTCCGCTATCTTGGCGCCGCGTATCTGCTATATCTGGGCTTCAAGTCCCTACGTTCTGCGATTGCAAAGGCCGGGCCGGCACAGACCGTCGCCCTCGCCGCTCCGCGCGGCCACTTTCTCGCCGGTCTCATGCTTCATCTGANGAATCCGANACCGATATTGTTTTTTGGCACTNTATTCACCATCGGCGTGCCGGCAGGGACTGGCATGGCTGAACTTGCGCTCGTCGTCCTTGTAATCGGCCTCAACAATGCGATGATTTTCCTTGCCTATGCCTTGCTGTTCTCGAATGCGGCGATGGCCCGCGCCTATGCTGGTGCCAGGCGCTTTTTTGAATCTGTATTTGCTTTGCTGTTCGGGTTTGCGGGTATCCGCATCCTGATGCTGCGGTTGACGCCATAGACCAGACACCTGATCACACCCCGCATATTTGTCGAAATCTGCATATGTTTCGAAAGGCGGCGGTGAATTATAGCGGTTCACGCAAAAATCCCTTACCAATTCGAGGCTTGTACACTGGCCGGTCAGCAGTCCAGAGTGCGGTTGGTGAAAAGNGCCCGACGCGGGCCANATACAGGACAATAATATAAGGGTTGGGACATGAAGGTTGGATGCCCAAAAGAGGTGGTCGCTGGCGAACAGCGGGTAGCCATGACTCCCGACAGCGTTCGGCAGATCCAGAAACTCGGCTATGACTGTGTTGTCCAGTCTGGCGCAGGCAGCGCCGCCGGTTTCGATGATGCTGCCTATGAGGATGCTGGTGCTGCTGTGGTGAAAACCGCCGCCAGCCTGTGGAAGCAGGCAGACATCATCGTCAAGGTGCGCGGCGTGACAGGCACCGAGCAAAAGAGCCTGCGCGATGGGCAGACGGTAATCAGCATGTTCTGGCCAGCGCAGAATCCGGACCTGCTGGACCTGTTCAAAGCTGCCAACAGCAATGCGATCGCCATGGATATGGTGCCGCGCATCAGCCGTGCCCAGAAAATGGATGTGCTGTCTTCCATGGCGAATATCGCCGGGTATCGCGCCGTCATTGAATCAGGCAATCAGTTTGGCCGTTTCTTTACCGGCCAGATCACAGCTGCCGGCAAGGTGCCGCCTGCAAGGGTGCTGGTGATTGGCGCTGGCGTTGCTGGCCTTGCTGCCATTGGCACGGCTACCTCGCTTGGTGCGATTGTGCGCGCTTTTGATGTGCGCCCCGAAGTTGCCGAGCAGATTGAATCCATGGGTGCCGATTTCCTGATGCTGGAATTCGAGGAAGACGGGTCGGGCGAAGGTGGATATGCCAAGCCGGCCTCTCCGGAATTCATTGAAAAGGAAATGGCGCTGTTCCGCGCGCAGGCGCCAGAGATCGATATTGTGATCACCACCGCGCTGATCCCGGGACGTCCGGCACCAAAGCTGTGGCCTGCCGAAATGGTGGCGCTGATGAAGCCNGGATCAGTCGTTGTCGACCTGGCNGCCGAACAGGGCGGCAATTGCGACCTGACCGTCGCCGAGCAGATCGTTACCTCTGACAATGGTGTCAAGATTGTCGGCTATACGGATTTCCCGAGCCGGATGGCCGCCCAGAGTTCAACCCTCTATGCCACCAATATCCGCCATATGCTGGATGACCTGACACCGGAAAAAGACGGCCAGATCACCATCAATATGGAAGATGACGTGATTCGCGGGGCCACGGTTGTGCATGCTGGTGAAATCACCTATCCGCCGCCAGCCCCAAAGGTTCAGGCCATCGGCAAGGCACCCGCTGCGCCAAAGCCGGTCGAACTGACACCCGAAGAAAAGGCAGCACAGGAAATGGCAGCGCACCGCAAAGCCGGCCAACGGCAGTTTGGCATGCTGGTGCTTGGCGGGCTGTTCATGCTTCTCGTCGGTGCCTATGCGCCGGCCAGCTTTATGCAGCATTTTATCGTCTTCGCTTTGGCCTGCTTTGTCGGTTTCCAGGTAATCTGGAATGTAAGCCATGCGCTGCACACACCATTGATGGCCGTTACCAATGCCATTTCGGGAATCATCATTCTGGGTGCGCTGCTGCAGATCGGGTCCAGCAACCAGATCGTAATGATCCTTGCCGCAATCTCAGTCCTCATCGCCACGATCAATATCGTCGGCGGTTTCATGGTGACACGCCGCATGCTGGCGATGTTCCAGAAAAGCTGACCTGACAGAGCAGAGAAAGTTGATTCAAGATGAGTGCTAATATCGTTACAGCCATCTATATCGCCGCCAGCGTGCTGTTCATTCTGTCGCTGGGTGGTCTGTCCAATCAGGAGAGTGCGAAACGCGCCGTATGGTACGGGATCGTCGGCATGGCTCTTGCCGTTGGTGCCACGATATTCGGCCCGCAGGTTGCGATCTCCAACATTCTGATCCTGATGATCGTGATCGGTTCGGTGATTGGCCTCGTCGTGGCACGACGTGTCGAGATGACCGGCATGCCGCAACTGGTTGCCGCGCTGCATACCTTCGTCGGAATGGCGGCTGTCTTTATTGGCATCAATTCAGAGCTGGCACCGCCGGCAGGACTTATCGGTGCAGAGAAGATCATTCATGAGGTCGAGGTGTTCCTCGGCGTCTTTATCGGCGCGGTGACCACCACAGGTTCCATCGTGGCCTTCGGCAAACTCGCCGGTATTCTGGATGGCAAGCCCCTGACCCTGCCAGCACGCAATCTGCTGAACCTCATCGCTGTTCTGGTCTGTGTATGGCTTGGCTATATGTATCTGAACCATGCCGGCATCTGGACGCTCTATCTGATGACAGCCATTGCGCTGGTCTTCGGCGCACATCTTGTCCTTGCCATTGGCGGCGCCGACATGCCCGTCGTTGTTTCAATGCTGAATTCCTATTCGGGCTGGGCCGCTGCCGCGACCGGATTCCTTCTCGGCAATGACCTGCTGATTGTCACCGGTGCGCTTGTTGGCGCGTCAGGCGCGATCCTGTCCTATATTATGTGTCGCGCGATGAACCGGAATTTCCTGTCTGTCATCCTGGGCGGGTGGGGAACCGTCGCCGCGTCGGCGCAAGAGGTCGAGGGCGAGATGATTGCCACCGATGTGGCCACGGTTGCCGCGGACCTTGCCGATGCACAGGAGATTGTCTTTGTGCCGGGCTACGGCATGGCTGTAGCGCAGGCGCAGAGCGCTGTATCGGAAATTACCCGCCGGCTGAGGGCGCAGGGCAAGAATGTTCGCTTTGCCATCCATCCGGTTGCCGGCCGTCTGCCGGGACATATGAATGTGCTGCTGGCCGAGGCAAAGGTGCCATATGACATCGTCCTTGAAATGGATGAGATCAATGATGATTTCCCGAGCACGGATATCGTTATTGTGCTTGGCGCGAATGACATTGTGAACCCGGCAGCGCAGGATGACCCCGGCAGCCCAATTGCCGGCATGCCGGTCCTTGAAGCATGGAAGGCGCGGCAGGTCATCATCTCGAAACGTGGTCAGGGCCGGGGCTATTCCGGGATCGAAAACCCGCTATTCTTCAAGGACAACTCGCGGATGCTCTATGGTGATGCCAAGTCATCTCTTGACCAGATCCTCGCCAGCCTGCCCTGACAACACCAGAATCTCACAGAATCATGATCTGAAGGGCGCATGACCTGACGGGCAGATGCGCCGGTCAGGTCGCGGCATCCTCGGCATGAACCAGATCGGCCGGTATGCCGGCGATGGCTGCCGCTTCCCGCTGGCGGGTCGCCAGCACATCACGGTCGAAATCATCAATCAGGTCATGGAACAGGGTGTGCCAGTTCACTTCGGCACCAAGATGCATAAAGACCGATCCCAGTCCGACTGCAGCGCGGTCCATCAGCACGAATTCGCGCGGTGGCCGGATGCCGCCGATACGCTTCAGCTCGCCATGGACCTTTCCGGCAAGCTCGCGTCCCGCACTGCCGTTGCGCAGTGACTGAATCGGGCGTACCCGGTCTTCCAGCAGCGGTGCATAGATGAATTCGGCCCACATGTTCAGGACCTCGATGGCCTCGCGGTCCAGCCCGTGAAAGCCCCAGCTTTCATAGGCATGTACGGCCAATGCCTCGTCATTGTCCCGCAGCGCGCGGTACAGATCGATAACCCCGCCAACAAAAGACGGGCGGAACAGCCGGATCGACCCGAAATCCATCAAATTGATCCGGTTGTCATCGGTCAGCGAATAATTGCCAAGATGCGGGTCGCCATGGATTACCCCATAGAAATAGAAGGGCACATACCAGACGCGGAACATGTTGCGGGCGATTTCATTGCGCACGTCTTGCGACGGGTTCGTCTCAAGAAAGGGCATGACACGTGTGCCATCCAGCCAGCTCATCGTCAGCAGCCGGTCACTGGACAAATCGGGCCGGTGGACAGGCAGCTCGACACAGCTTTCGTCTCGCAGCATGTGATGATACAGCGCAAGATTCGCCGCCTCGCGCCTATAATCCAGCTCCTCGCGCAGCCGTTCTGACAATTCGGAATAGATATCGCCGGTGGATATGGCGGAATCATAACGTTCATAGAGCTGGAACACCAGGCGCAGCTGGCGCAGATCGGCATCGATGGCGGATGCCATATCGGGATATTGCAGTTTCATGGCGAGGATATTGCCGTCAAGGTCCTCTGCCTTATGCACCTGGCCAAGCGATGCAGCAGACACTGCCTCGCGTGTGAAGGATGTCAATTTCTGCTGCCAGTCAGGGCCCAGCTCGGCCGCCATACGGCGGCGGGTGAACAACCAGCCCATCGCTGGTGCATCTGCCTGCAAACTGGCCAGTTCATCCGCATATTCCGGCGGCAAAGCATCCGGTATGGTCGACAGGATCTGTGCCACTTTCATGATCGGGCCTTTCAGCCCGCCAAGCGCCTCGCGCAGATCAGCAGCATGTTTGCTGCGGTCAATCTCAATTCCCAGATAGCGCTCGCCGGCCATACGGGCGGCAAGGCCGGTCATGGTGCCGGTGACCCGCGCATAGCGGCGGATGCGGCCGCCAACGCGGCCGGTATCTCGGCGTCCCTGCTCGGCCATCAGGACAACCCTTCCAGCTCGTCGATCATGCCTGATATCATATCCAGCCCCAGCGACCAGAAAGCCGGATCGCGCGGATCAAGGTCAAAGCGCTGCAAGGCGACATCATAGCGTTCTGTACCACCTGCCTGCAGCAGATTACGATAGCCGGTTACGAAATCTGCCGCCTGCCCACCTGCCTGCGCCAGCTGATAGCTTTGCCACAAAGCATTCACCAGACAGTCACCAAAGGCATAGGCATAAACGTAAAAAGGCGTGTGGACGAAATGCGGGATATACCCCCAGATCGGCCGATAGTCATCGCCGGTCACCACAGACGGGCCAAGTGCCGCGCGCTGCGTTTCCATCCAGATATCTGAAATTTCCTCGGCGGTCAGTTCGGCATTCCGGCGCGCATCATGGAAACGGGTCTCGAAATTGTGAAATGCAATCTGCCGCACAACCGTGTTCAGCATGTCCTCGACCTTGCCGGCCAGCAGCCGGCGCCGGATAGCCGGGTTATCGGCACTATCGACAAGCCGGCGGAAGGCCAGCATCTCGGCAAATACCGATGCGGTTTCGGCAAGCGTCAGCGGCGTATCCGACATCAGATACCCGCGATCGGCGGCCAGCCGCTGGTGAATACCGTGGCCCATTTCATGCGCCAGCGTCATCACGTCACGCGATTTGCCCGAGAAATTCATCAGGATATAGGGATGCGCCGAAGGGGTAACAGGATGGGAAAAGGCGCCCGAACTCTTGCCCGCACGTGGTTCGGCATCAATCCAGTTGCGGCTGAAAAAAGGTTCTGCCTGCTCTGCCATCTGCTGGTCAAAACCGGCAAAGGAATCCAGCACCAGCTGGCGCGCCTCGTCCCAGCTGAACTGCCTGTCATCACCGCCGGGAAGCGGCGCATTACGGTCCCACCAGTTGATCGTCTCGCCACCCATCCATCCGGCTTTCAGCCGGTAATAGCGATGCGCGAGGTCGGCGTTGCGCGAATCAACCGCGCCAACAAGTGCGTCGACCGTGTCATCATCCACATCATTATCGAGATTGCGTGAATCGACCGGACGCGCAAAGCCGCGCCAGCGGTCCTCAACCTCCTTGTCCTTGGCTATGGTGTTCAGCACAAGTGACAACAGTCTTTCATTGTCTTTCAGCGTTGTTGAAAGCGATTCGCCAGCCGCACGCCGTTCATCGCCATTCGGGCTGGACAGTGCATTCAGAATTTCCGCCTCGGTGACATCCGCCCCGCCAAAGGGAAAGCGCAGGGCCGCAGCGGTTTCATCAAACAGCCGCACCCACGCGCCGCGTCCGCTTGGCGCGCGTTCCGCCAGCATCCGTTCCATATCAGGTGCCAGTTGATGTGGTGCCCAGGCACGGACCCGGCGCAGCCAGGGCTGCCATACGGCAAGGGCCGGCGTGTCCAGCAATTGCGTGACATGCGCGTCATCAAGCGCAGCCAGTTCCAGCTCGATAAANAGCAGCCGCGCGCCAATATCGGCGCTGGCCTCGCGGATCGACTGATGATGACGGGCAATCTGCGAATCGGTGGTGCTGGCAGCAAAAAGCAGCTGTGCGTGGCTCTGTGCCTTGCCCAGCATTTCGAGAATGCGCTCGTAATCGGCAATCAGTCCGGCCAGCGCCGCACCGTCGGCATCGGCCAACCGGCCCTGCCAGGCGGCTTCCAGCTGTTCGGCTTCCTGCCGGCAGGCGGCGATATCAGCCGCAATCGCACCATCGGCAATGCCATCATAAAGATCTGTCAGGTCCCAGGTGGGGCAGCTGTCCGGCATCTAATCATGTCCTCTTTAACATGGCATACAGGGGAATTGCCTTTGTCCGGATATGGGGAAACAGACAGGCTGACGCAACCACCTCAAGCCTTTATCCTCTCTACCGGGACACGCAATACAGGGCCTTTCCGTCCCGCCGCCCGGATTGGGCTTGCCCCGACGGGTAAAGAGCCCTACGATANANNCGCTCGATACATAAGGGGGGAGAGTGTCGCAGCCGCGATCCTGTACGGATTGAAGCTGTGACCACCGAAGGAGCAAACGCCCTGTAAACTCTCAGGTAAACGTACTCCCTTCATGTGAGCGCTCTGGAAAGCGGTGCGGCAGCACCCACCGACGGGGAAAATCAACGGATACTGGCACAGGCCGGATTTCCGTTGGGAAATCTCTCAGGTTTCAGGACAGAGAGGGCATGACCGGCATNGCCGGGCATGTACTTGTGTTGCTGAAACAGGAGCGATGACGTGGAGCCCCGCCGAACACCCCTATATGACTTCCACCTCGCGCATGGTGCCCGCATGGTGCCGTTTGCCGGCTGGGACATGCCCGTCCAATATGCCGACGGCATCAAGGCTGAACATCTNGCCACCCGTGCGGCGGCCGGNTTNTTTGANGTCTCGCANATGGCNCAGNTCAGNCTCTCGGGACNAGGTGCCGGNGCAATGCTGGAACGGCTGACNCCAACNGATATTGACGCTATCGCNGACGGCCGNGTCCGNTATTCNCTNTTTTTGAATGACGAGGGCGGCGTTCTTGATGACCTGATGATCGCCCGGCATGGCAACCAGCTGCAGCTTGTGGTGAATGCCGGGCGCGCTGATCATGATATTGGTCTGTTGCGTGCCAGCCTTGACGAATCGGTGACGATGGANGTGCGCNCCGATCTGGCGTTGCTCGCGCTGCAGGGGCCATCNGCGGCNGCGGTNTTGNAGCGCCTTGGTGCCGATCTCGACGGATTTGTCTTNATGCAGATCAGGGATANTTCGATCGCNGGNATNGCCTGNNCCGTGACCCGATCCGGCTATACNGGNGAGGACGGCTTTGAAATCTCGNTGCCGGCCGAACATGCCAGCAANCTNGCCGNCTTGNTGGCTGATGATGCTGATGTAACCCTTGCCGGCCTTGGCGCGCGAGACACGCTGCGNATGGAAGCAGGNCTTCCCCTCTGGGGNCATGAACTCGACGAAACGATCAACCCGGTGGCTGCCGGGCTGCGCTTTGCTCTGTCNAAGCGACGCCGTGAAGCCGCTGATTTCCCGGGAGCCGGNCCGATCATGACCGACTGGACTGACGGCGCATCGCGCCTTTTGACCGGNCTGCTGCCACAAGGCGGCCGGCCTGTCCGTGACGGGGCAGAACTGACACATGANGGCACCATTATCGGCAAAGTNACCTCGGGTGGCTTTGCGCCGACGCTGGATGCGCCGGCNGCGCTTGGCTTCGTCGATGCCGCGCTNGCCGTNCCGGNCACAGAACTGATGGCGGTGTCNCGTGGTCGCGAAACCCCNGTCATGACAGNGGCGCTGCCGCTTGTNCCACATCGTTATGTGCGCAGTTGAAACNGCTGAGGCAAANAAACAGAACAGGAATATGNNAAGGAGACCCTGAATATGATGCGTTACACCGAAGACCATGAATGGATCGATCTGAATGGCGACACCGGCACAGTTGGCATTTCCCCACATGCCATCGAACAGCTCGGCGATATTGTTTTTGTCGAACTTCCCGAGGCCGGCAGCACGGTTGCCAAGGGCGATGCGGTTGCCGTTTTCGAATCGGTCAAGGCCGCATCGGATATNTACAGCCCGGCCNGCGGCGAGATCGTCGAGGTCAATGAAGCGATGCTGGATGACCTGTCATCGATCACGCCTGNCCGGGCCACCGAATCCTGGCTGTTCAAGATCAAGGTCGATGACAGCAATGAACTGGACGAACTGATGGATGAAGACGCCTACAAGGCGATGATCGCCTGAGCCAAACTGCCGACCTTGCTGCCAGNNCCCGTTTCTGGCCTTNCAAGGNGCCNTATGAGGCCGGCCCGANCCGNCCAGACAAGTAAAGGAGAAAAGGGAATGTCACCGCTTGAAACATNANNTGGAATGACAANGGTCACNCCACAGGCCGGATTTGTNACGCGCCATATCGGATTGAACGANTCTGACATTGCGACAATGCTGGCAACGCTTGATCTNCCCAGCGTTGAGGCGTTGCTCGGCGAGGTAATCCCGCCATCCATNCTGCGNAGCGACAAGATGGATGTTGGCGCGCCCCTGTCCGAATCGGAAATCCTTGACGAGCTTGGTGCGCTGGCGGCCAANAACACGATCAACCAGTCACTGATTGGCATGGGATATTATGGCTGCCATACGCCGCCNGTNATCCTGCGAAATGTGCTTGAAAATCCGGGCTGGTACACGGCCTACACNCCCTATCAGCCGGAAATTTCCCAAGGCCGCCTTGAAGCCATTCTCAATTATCAGACGATGGTGGCGGAACTCACCGGGATGGATATTGCCAACGGATCGCTGCTTGACGAGGCGACAGCGGCGGCTGAAGGCATGGCGATGGCATTCAGGGCACATCGCGGCAAGGCAGACATCTTCCGTGTTGATCCAGATACGCATCCGCAAACCCTTTGCATTCTGCGCACCCGCGCCCGGCCACTTGGCATCACCCTTGATGTAAAGGACCCTGCTGCTGCCCCCTATCAGGACGGTGTGTTTGGTGTGCTGATCAGCTATCCGGGCAGCAGTGGCGCTGTACGTGACATCCAGCCGGCTATTGAGGCTGTGCATACCGCCGGCGGTATGGCCATCGTGGCCAGTGACCTGCTGGCCCTGACGATGCTGGAAGCCCCCGGCACATTGGGAGCTGACATCGTGCTTGGCTCGGCACAGCGCTTTGGGGTGCCAATGGGTTATGGTGGCCCGCATGCGGCTTTCTTTGCAACGCTGGCAAAACACCAGCGTGCCATTCCGGGCCGTCTTGTTGGTGTCAGTCAGGACAGCAACGGACAGATGGCCTATCGGCTGGCGCTGCAGACACGGGAACAGCATATCCGTCGGGAAAAAGCGACCTCGAATATCTGTACCGCGCAGGTGTTGCTGGCAGTGATGGCNGGGTTCTATGCCATCTGGCACGGGCCCGAAGGACTGCGCAGCATTGCCCGCCATGCCCATGATATGGCCGGCCGNTTTGCCGCTGCGATGANGGCCGCAGGNCGCCGCGTCAGGCATCAGCATTTCTTTGACACGGTAACCATCGAAGCACCGGATGATGCGGATGATCTNATGGCAGCCGCATTGGCGGAAGGCATCAACCTGCGNCGCATGGATAATGCAGTCGCTGCCAGCTTTGATGAGACAAGCACTGCTGAAATGCTGGACAGGCTGCTTTTGGCCCTTGGTGCCGGCGCAGCTGTTGACAGCAACCTATCCCTTCCCGCCGCACTGTCGCGCAAGGGTGAATTCATGCAGCAGCCGGTCTTCCACAGATATCGCACCGAGACCGAGATGATGCGCTATATGCGGGCACTCGCCGATCGTGATCTGGCGCTTGACCGGTGCATGATCCCGCTGGGGTCCTGCACAATGAAACTGAATGCCGCTGCCGAGATGATCCCGGTCACCTGGCCCGGCTTTGCAAACATCCACCCCTATGCGCCAGAGGATCAGGCTGCCGGCTATGCAGAAATGATCACGCGCCTCGAAACGATGTTGGCCACCTGTACCGGCTATGCCGCGGTTTCAGTACAGCCAAATGCCGGATCGCAGGGTGAATTTGCGGGTCTGCTGGCCATTGCCCGCTATCACGATTCGCGTGGGGAGGCGCATCGCAATATCTGTCTCATTCCACAGTCGGCACATGGCACCAACCCGGCATCGGCAGCGATGGCCGGTATGAAGGTTGTGGTCGTCAAATGCGACGAGGATGGCAATGTCGATCTGGATGATCTCAGGGCCAAAGCCGAAACACATCGCGAGTCGCTGGCTGCCATCATGGTGACCTATCCGTCGACACACGGCGTGTTTGAGGAATCCATCGTTGAGGTCTGTGATATTGTCCACGCCGCTGGCGGGCAGGTCTATGTCGACGGGGCCAATCTGAATGCCCTTGTCGGACATTGTGCCCCGCCCCAGTTCGGTGCTGATGTGAGCCACCTCAATCTCCACAAGACTTTCTGCATCCCGCATGGCGGCGGCGGTCCGGGTGTTGGTCCTATCGGTGTGGCAGCGCATCTGGCGCCATTCCTTCCGGGATCACCACTCACCGGTGAAAGTGCGGTCAGCGCGGCCCCCTTTGGATCAGCAAGTATTCTGCCGATCACCTATGCCTATATCCGGATGATGGGCAGCCAGGGGCTGAAGGATGCCACCTCGATCGCGATCCTGTCGGCCAACTATATGGCAACGCGACTGGGGAACAGCTACCCGNTGGTCTATACCGGCAGCAAGGGCCGCGTCGCGCATGAATGCATCATCGATATTCGTGGCATTCAGGATGCCTGCGGGATTACCAATGAGGANATTGCAAAAAGGCTGATTGATTTNGGCTTTCATGCGCCAACCATGTCCTTCCCGGTGGNCGGCACATTGATGATCGAACCAACCGAATCAGAATCACTTGCCGAAATTGACCGNTTCTGTGATGCGATGCTGTCGATTGCGGATGAGATTGAAAATGTCAANTCAGGCCAATGGCCGGCAGATGACAATCCACTTGTNAACGCGCCCCATACGGCNGAATCCCTGCTTNGTGATGANTGGACACATCCCTATTCACGNCANCTTGCAGCCAACCCCCNGGGNAACAGTCAGGCGAATAAATANTGGCCACCTGTCGGNCGGGTNGACAATGCCTTTGGCGATCGNAATCTGATCTGTTCATGCCCGTCGGTCGAGGAATGGGAGGNCGCCGCCGAATAGGCAGNGCACCAAAGCTGNANGAGGGNGCNCCNGCAATGCAGCAAGATGACGNGGCAGAATGCNGCGTNATCTTGCTGTGNATTGTGCAAAGCGCTAATGTNTGGAACCATTTAGACGGAATTTCAGCATGCGTAATCTTCAATATCCNGGCCGTTCGCNGNTGGCCGCGCCAAATGGCATGGCCAGCACCTCTCATCCGCTGTCAACACAGGCTGCGCTNAATATCCTTCAACAAGGCGGCAATGCCCTTGATGCNGCCATNGCTGCCTGCGCTGTTCAGGCGGTGGTCGAACCGGCTTCCACCGGTGNNGGCGGTGATTGNTTTGCCCTCTATTCNCCAAGCGGNGGTGACAGNATTGTGGCCTTCAACGGGTCAGGCCGTGCGCCNTCCGGCNTCAGTTCGGAATGGCTTCTGGAACAGGGTATCTCGAAGATNGAACGCCAGACACCGCATTCGGTAACTGTGCCCGGCGCAGTTGACGCCTGGGTNCAGCTGAATCGCGATNATGGCAGTATGGAANTAGCGCAGATCCTGGCACCTGCCATTGCCTATGCCGAAAACGGATACCCCNTNACACANCGTGTTTCGACGGATTTNGCNGCCAGCNTGTGGGCGCTGGATGANGATGCNCGCGCCGTNTTTNCACNNGATGGCGGCCCGGTACCNCTNGGCNCACGNCACAGTCAGCCNCAGCTTGNCGCCACCCTTCGCAGGATTGGCGAGGAGGGCCGAGAAGGCTTTTACAAAGGCGCGGTTGCGGATGATATTCTGGGTAAGCTGCACCGGCTGGGCGGCACCCATACGCAGGATGATTTTGATCGCGCAATTGGCGATTATGTCACGCCGATCAACGGGACGTTTCGTGACCATCAGGTCTGGGAGTGTCCGCCGAATGGCCAGGGCGTGATTGCGCTGATGCTACTCAACATCCTGAGCGGCATCGACAAATTCGGCGATCATCCGATTACCGCTGACCGCATTCATCACGAGATTGAGGCTGGGCGGCTGGCATATCGCGACCGGGGAGCAGTGCTTGCAGACCCAGCTTTCAGTGACGTGCCTGTGTCCGAAATGCTGAATACGGCCTATGCCGATTTACTGAGAGGCCAGATCATGCCGGACAAACGCATTGATGCCTTACCTCCAAGCACGCTGCCGCCTCATGCAAGCACCGTCTATATCACTGTTGTTGACCGTGACCGCAATGCCTGCAGCCTGATCAATACGCTCTATGAGGGCTTCGGGTCAGGGATCATGGCACCCAAAAGCGGGGTCATGCTTCATAACCGTGGGATGGGCTTTGTGGTTGATCCTGATCATCCAAACGGCATCGCGCCCGGCAAGCGTCCACTGCACACTATCATCCCGGGTATGGTCACAAAGAATGGCCGCACCACGTTGTCATTTGGTGTTATGGGTGGTGAGTATCAGGCCTTTGGTCATATGCAATTTCTGACGCGCCATTTTGATTTTGGCATGGATGTGCAAATGGCAATGGATACGCCGCGATTCTTCCCTGACCCGTTTGAGGATGTTATTGAAGTGGAAGAACCTATTGGTAAAGATATTCGTGAGGTGCTCGCAGCGCGTGGCCATAATATACGCACTGCCGGCCGGCCGATCGGGGGCAGCCAGGCCATCGCCATCGACTGGGAAACCGGCTTGCTGACAGCGGGGTCGGACCCGCGCAAAGACGGGTGCGCTTTGGGATACTGAGCTGGGGAACCCGCTCTGGACCCGTCTGGAATTTTTGGAGAGCAGAAGCGTGACCGACCTTGCATCAATCATCGACATAGCAGCCTGTCCGCTGACAGATGATGAATTTATCGCCAGCTGCCGCAACCAGCTGGACAGGGACGGCGTGATCACTATTCCACACTTCATCCCACCGGATGTGGTGGCGGGCCTCGTCGTTGAGGCGGAAGCCGAAAAGCCGAATGCCTTTTTCACCGCCTCGACACATAATGCGTATCTCAAACCACAGCGCGATGATTTGCCTCCAAACCATGTGTTCAACCAACAGATCACATCTTCAAAGGGTTGCATCACCACTGATCAGGTGCCAGAAGAGTCGGCGCTGCATACGATCTATGAATCGGTCGAATTTCGCCGGTTTCTGGCGGCAGTTGTCGGCGAAGATGCGCTGTTTGAATATGCTGACCCGCTATCTTCCATCAATGTACATTTTGCCGATGAGGGCCAGGAGCTTGGGTGGCATTTTGATAATTCATCCTTTGCAGTCACCCTGCTATTGCAGGCGCCACATGCGGGCGGCCAGTTTCAGTATTTCCGCGATCTGCGCGACTCCGATGCAGGGGACATGAATTATCAGGGTGTTGGCGCGGTATTGGATGGCCAGATGGCACCAACCGATTTGGATATCGCCCCCGGCACGCTTGTTCTGTTCCGTGGCCGCAATTCGATGCATCGGGTAACGCCAACAATCGGTCCACTGACTCGTATTCTGGTTGTGCTGGCCTATAACAACACGCCGGGCATTTCACTTTCCGAGGCAGCTCGGATGACATTTTTCGGTCGGTTAGGCTGAGCCCCGATAACCGCTATCCGTGTCTTATGGATCCGGAAATGCCCGATTAAAAAGCCGCTCCTAGTTGCTTTGCTATCAGGCCAAAAGTGATGCTGGCAGCCTCTGACAGCGTTATGACGCCGGCTGACGCGGATACGCCCGCGCCAACAGGCGCGCTACCCCAATAGCTTTCCGACAATATGGTCTCCTGCCTCTTATGTGTGACCACCGCCGTGACCGGGGCTATGTCCACCTTTCCGCACGCCGGCGGCTAGGCTATGATCGCGGCGAAGGAAGCGCCTTTCATAAGCAGGACCCCGCATGAGTAATCATTTCTATGACCAGACTTTTGGTCTGCATACGGCCAGCGACCATCTTTTTCTAAAAACAGAGGAAGGTGACATCAGCCATACCACCTTTGCCACGATGACGGCGCGCCTGTCCAATGCCCTTGTTGCTGCCGGTATGTCGGTGGGGGACAGGGTGGCGGTTCAGGCAGAAAAATCAGCAACATTGCTGGGGGTCTGTGCGGCAACAATCCGTGCCGGTGGGGTGTATCTTCCACTCAATACCGGCTACACGCCTGCCGAAATTGACTATTTCGTAAGTGATGCACGCCCGGTGATCATCATTGTAGATCCTGCCGCCGCTGCGGATATTGTGCCGCTGGCGGACCGAATTGGCGCCACCCTGTTTACCCTTGATGCAGCTGGAGAGGGCACGCTTGCCGCCGCTGCAAAGGAAGCTTCTACTGCATTTGACACAGTGCCGCGTGGCGGCGATGACCTGGCAGCGATCCTCTATACCTCGGGCACCACTGGCCGGTCAAAGGGTGCACGTCTTTCGCATCATAATCTGGTGTCAAACGCAGCAGTGCTAGCTGACACCTGGCGTTTCACGCGCGATGATGTGCTGCTGCACATGCTGCCAATCTATCACACGCATGGCCTTTTTGTTGCCTGTAACCTGATGGCCATGGTGGGCGGCACCATGATCTTTCTGTCAAAATTCTCGGTTGAGGCCGCCTTGCAATGGATGCCGCAGGCAACATCGATGATGGGCGTGCCGACATTCTATACACGGCTTCTTGCGAGCGCGGACTTCACTGCAGAAGCCAGCCAGCATATGCGTGTTTTCATCTCAGGATCAGCACCTTTGCTTGCTGAAACGCATCGTGCCTTTTCCGCGCGAACCGGCAAGGCCATTCTCGAACGATATGGCATGACCGAAACGAACATGATCACTTCCAACCCCTATGATGGAGACAGGCGGCCCGGTACGGTGGGTATGCCGCTTGCTGGCATTGATCTGCGCATTGCCGATTCCGAGACCGGCAAAACCTGCGCCAATGGCGAGATCGGAATCATCGAATTGCGCGGTGAAAATGTGTTCCAGGGTTACTGGGAGATGCCAGAAAAAACCGCGGAATCCTTCCGCGAGGACGGGTTCTTTATAACGGGCGATCTGGCGGTCCGTGATGCGGACGGTTATGTTAGCATTGTTGGCCGCGACAAGGACCTGATCATTACCGGTGGGCTGAATGTCTATCCGCGCGAGGTCGAAAGCCTCGTTGACGAGTTGGACGGGGTGCAGGAAAGCGCTGTTATTGGTGTGCCACATCCTGATTTTGGCGAGGCTGTTGTAGCTATAGTTGTTGCCGGTCCGGGCACCGTCTCGGCGAATGCCGTCATCGAGGCACTTGCTGGCAGGCTGGCCAAATTCAAACAGCCTAAATCGGTCCATCTGGTGGACGCGCTGCCACGCAATTCCATGGGCAAAGTGCAGAAGGCCGCGTTGCGGAAAGAATATGCCGGGTTATTTACCTGAAAGTGCCGACTGATTTCACGGACTGCCAATAACCCGCTCACGATAGACAATGAAGATTGATGCAACAATCACAATGGCGCTGCCACCTACAAACTGCGCGGTGATCAATTCGTCAAAAAACATCACACCTGCCCCCATGCCAACTGGAATGCTGAGATAGCGTAGCGACGCCAGCATACTTGCCGGGGCAAAGCGATGGCTGGCAGAAAGGGCAATCTGCTGCAGACTGGCAACCAGCCCTAGCCCGACAAGGATCAACATATCACCGCTAGTTTGCGGTAGTGGCAGGTCGAAAATTAACTGATAGCTGACAAAAATGATAGCGCCGGCTCCATTATACCAGATGGCACTTGTCACGGGACTTTCATACTGTCCGATACGCCGCAGCATAATCAGAACCAGTGACCCAAAAATCGTGGCGAGCACGGCATAGGCAACCCCCAATGCGTTCCAGTCACTGGCGCCAGGTTCAATCAATATTACGGTTCCAGCAAAACCGATCAAGCAGGCCGTCCAACGTCGCCATCCGATTTTCTCGGCCAATAGAAACGGGGCCAGCAGAGTCACAAACAGGGTAGCGGTCTGGCCAATCGCGGTTACCTTAGCGAGGGATATATGATCTAGCGCCGCAAAGTAAAAACTGAGCCCCAGAAGCCCCACTAGAATGCGAATAGCTAGCGGTCGAGGTCGGGACGCACGAAACGTGCCAATGCCATGCAACCGGAACCCCACCGCCAGCAACAATGGCAGGCAGAAAAGATAGCGAGCAGCCAAGGCAGTCATGATGGAAATCTGTGATGCCGTCAGTTTGACCAGGCCGGCAATCACCAACATAAAAATAATTTCGGCAAGCGCCAGGGACACGCCGAGTGGCAAGTTTGAATATTTTATATCTTGCGGGCGCATAGAGGCTTTTCTGAAACAAGAGGATGTCGTGCCGTCCGCGAATGGAAGGGTACCAGGCAGCAAGACAAGTGGCACAAGCATCCTATGCAGGAAGCATCGATGTCAAATTTTAGGAGCGCAAAGGCCTTGTTTTGATTTGTGCGACACCATTGCTGCCGTAGGCTATGTATCCATCTAATTTTAATGTTTTTCAGTGCGGTGGCATTTGTTTTAGTGTGGTGACATTTATAAAAGATGGTGATCCCGGAGGGACTCGAACCCCCTACCTACAGATTAGGAATCTGTCGCTCTATCCTGATGAGCTACGGGACCATACCCGATATATGCCGCAATTTAAGCCCGAATACCACGATGCATCACGATGCCAGATTTTGAAGGCATTCGGCAAACAAACTCTGCACGGGCGAAAGCGGACGTCGTGGTTAGCGTCCTCACCAGCGAAAATCACGCGCTTCATTCGCCACACGGTGGCGCATTACAGCCGCCCAAAGATACCAAACTAATGGTTGCCACCATAGCGGATGGGCCCGACAAGAATCAACCGACGTAACTCCTCATCGTCCAGGGTGTAATGTCATATCAGAGCGCTGCTCATCCTACTGGTCATGCTGGGGCCAAGTAATGCGCGCGGGCCAGCGTGGTACTGAGACAGTTCACGCTTGGGGATGACATTTTATAAAGTCTTTACCTGATAGCGTTGCCTGTATCTATGATCATCAATTGAATCCAGCTGAATCAGGGTTTCAAAACCAACCGCCCGACAACATTTCCATTCCGCAAATCATCGAGAGCTTGATTCGCCTCAGCAAGAGGACGTTTTTCGATAGGCAAAGGGAATTCTACGCCGTCCTGTACCAATGAAATAAGCTCCTTGAATTCAGCCAATGTGCCAACATAAGAGCCTTTAATTTGCAACATCTTAAATGATAGCGGTGGAAGAGATAATTGATACGCTCCTCCATATAGGCCAACGTGGACATGAATACCGCCTTTACGAAGGCAAGCAAGGCTAAAATCCAAAGTCGTAGGCAATCCCACAAAATCAAGCGATGCCGCTAGACCGTTGCCCTCACCAGTGAACTCTAGTACCCGGCCAGTTGCTTCCTCAGCGCTTGACAAGACAACAAAATCAGCACCCAGTTGCCTAGCCACCTCGAGCTTGCTTTGATCGATATCAGCTACAACTATTCGGGCTTTTGTCAGAGCTTTTGCCAGAATAATCGCCGATAGGCCGAGTCCGCCAGCGCCAATGATTAGAATACTATCGCTTCCAATGAGTTTTTTGGGGTCGATCTTTTTAATCGCGCTATAAACAGTCAGGCCAGAGCAGGCCATGGTGCAAGCCAAATAGGGGTCAAGATCTCCATACTCAACAAGATATTTTTCGTCGGGAACCAATAGGTGATCAGCATAGGCACCATCCACGCGGGTTCCTATGATCTTTGGCGCATCGCAGATTTGAGTTAGATGGTTAAGACACGGCTCACATTCTTCGCAGCTTATCCACGGATATATAACAAAGGATTTTCCAACCAGATTTGGATTTGCCAAAGGACCAACAGCAATCACCCTGCCAACAGGCTCATGGCCCATCGTAAAGGGTGGATTAACACCTCGCGACGATATTGGAAATTTTGTTCCGTTTCCAAGGTCAAAGAAGCCCTCGTGGATATGCAAATCGCTGTGGCAAACACCGCAAGCCTCAACGGAAACAAGAATTTCCTTGCCATTAGGCTTTGGAGTTAGCGTTTCACGCATCTCAAGGGGTTTGCCCCATTCGATAATTTGCAGCGATTTCATTATGCCTCTCCCGATCTACAGATGATCCGAAGAACCGCGTTAAAAAGTGGGCTGTCCGAGTCTCCCAACTGAGCAACACTGGTCGCATGGTTTGCATCAAGTTTAAGCTGTTCAACAGAGTGTTCTTGATGTTGCCAGTTTTTGGTTTGCAACTCGCTCTGGCGAGCAAATTCCGTACCCTCCTGCCTTCCGTAGGCAAATAACGCACGGCAGCCCTTGTTGGGAATTAGCGATTTACTGCCCAATCGGGCGACTGTTTCTTCATCAAGAAATTCAATGTCGTTCAAAAATGAGTTTCTAATGGGCTCTAAATCATAAACTCCGGAGACACCAGCAAGCCCAGAAACGACCTTATTGTCTAAAGCGGCATGCGCTGCAAGATGAGCCCCTGCTGAATGGCCGCATATGACCAGTCTTGTCCGATCGAAGCCGTAGCTATCGGCATGCTGCAGCAACCATTTCGTAGCTTGCTTTACATCATCTACGATTGCTTTAAGAGAAACATCACCTAGCAACCGATAATTAGCTAAGGCCACGGTGACGCCCTTTTTTTGAAATGCCGGAGCGATAAAGCTGAATTGTGACTTGTCCATCATGCGCCAATACCCACCATGTATAAAAAGCAAGATAGGTGGTTTGACCGTTTCAATTTTAGCGGGAAAAATATCTAATTTTTGACGCTCAAACTCACCATACGCGAGGTCAGCATGGTGATAAAACCTGTTACGAGCGTCGATGCTTCTCGCGTCAAGCTGCGCTAGACATTCATCCCATTCAGGCAGTCTTCCGCGAATGAAATAATGGTAGTCATTGCTCGCCCGATCGGTCGCCGGCGTCATTAAATCCATCCCGTGATCCTCAAATGTTCAATGCCTGGCGGAACAAGTCAGCATAGTCTGCCGAGTTGAGCCTGACAGGGTTCGTAGTATTGCAGAAATCAATGGCAGCATGGGCTGCAAGCTCTGGTATCATTTCGTTAGTTATACCCATTCTTGCCAAATTGGGCGGCAACTTGAGATCAGCATTTAAATTAAGAAAAAAATTGGCAATGTCAGTATTTTCCGAAACACCAATCGCTGAAGCGATAACACCTTTTTTTTCCGGAACGCTTTCAAAGTTTAAACGTAGGACAATTGGAAGAAGCACTGCATTCAATGTGCCGTGATGAAGCCGCAACGTTTCATCCTTGCCACAAGCATGGCTCATCGCATGAACGGCCCCCAATCCCTTAGAAAAGGCCATAGCGCCTTGAGTTGAGACACTCATCATTGTTGCTCGGGCGTTCAGATCAGCACCGTTATCGACCACTTTTAACAAGGCACGGTCTCCAAGTGCAGCAGTTAAGGCACAAAGCCCTATTGCTTCAGCAGTCGGGTTGATGATTGGCGATAAAATAGCTTCTATGCAATGGCTAATCGCATCCATGCCAGTGGCTGCCGTCAAAAGCGGCGATAAACCCAACGTTAGTTCAGGATCTAGAATGGCTACATCAGGCACCAATTTTGGACTCGCTATTATTCGCTTTTCCGAAGAGGCCAGAATAATAACAGCCGCTCGGGCGACCTCACTGCCAGTTCCTGCCGTTGTGGGGATGGCAATCATCGGGGGCGTGTCGCCAATGCATTTAAAGCCCTGCTCTTGAGTAGTAAACTTTTGCATTGGGCCATCGTGGGTCACACGGAGGCCGGTCGCTTTAGCTAGGTCAAGTGATGAGCCACCTCCGAATCCGATAATGCCATCCGCCGCACTTTCAATATATCGAGCTGCAGCAATGTTAACAGAAACTTCATTGGGGTTGGCAGGTGTATCCTCAAAAACATGGTAGTCAGTAAATTTCACCAACTGTTCTTTAAGGTTATCTATAAGCCCGGCAGTGACAATGCCTTTATCAGTGACTACGAACGGCCGCTTTACACCAAGCGCATCAAGTTGCGCACCTAACTGTTTGAGTGCCCCACATCCAAAAATTGTATTGCCATTATTCGCTATCGATAGTGTGCCAATGGCCATCTTGATTTGCCCTAGTTGAATTTATCGTATCGGATCTGTGCGTCACTTAAACCACACTCCCTCAGCATTGTTTGTGCACCTTCAACCATCGGCGCTGGCCCTGCAACAAACACAGCCGTTTCTAAAGATGGCGGCGTATCTTGTAATGCCGTCTTCGCAACTTCATGGACATTTCCAAATATCAGAGACATACCCCTAATATCTGAACTATCCGGGATTTCATCTGAGAACGCGACTGTTACGGCCAAATTACGGTTAGCCCGCACCACCAACTCTGCCAGCTCTTCCTCGAAGAACATTGCTTGCCGGTTGCGAACACCAAAAAAAATTTGCCCTTGTTTTTGATTTAAATGGCCTTGCGTTATTGCGTCATCAATAACGGACATGATGCCTGCAATGCCGCTGCCACCGGCAATGGCGATAATGTTACCGTCGCTTTTCGGTTGAAGGCACGCTCTGCCAACCGGACCAAAAACTCTAACTCTTTCGCCAACTCTGTTAGAAGTAAACAACCAGTCAGAAAAACTGCCACCATCAAGTTTTTTAATCACAAAACTTAATCGGATGCTTCCACCATCCCCGCAACATGAGGTCATTGAATAGGCTCTCCACCCGGCAAGACCGGGAACTTGCAACAGGACAAACTGTCCAGCCTTGAACCTGGTTGGATGATCAAGTGCCAGATCAAAAGCGATGACATCATCATTAAGTGGACACTGCGACGAGAGACTGGCTGATGTGTAATCTGGAGTGGTAGTATCGTCCGTTATTTCACGCAACCTGCCGAAGAGCTTGAGTTCAGTGGTGTTTCGGATGGCCGATTGGCACATCAATATACGCCCCTCCCCATCTGGCAACAGCCCCCCTCCCGGAGCCTCTGGCCACAACGGCTCAATAGCTTCGGCATCAACGGGAGATGCCTGACATGTCCCGCAGGTGCCACTGCAGCATTCATAAGGTAGGTCCAAACCTGCCCGTAAACCAGCGAAGAGGATTGGCTCGCCGACACGCACTTCAACATGTTTTTCAGAGCGTTTTGTTTTTAAAGTAACGACACTATTCATCATCTTTACCCAGCGGGAATAGTGTTTTGTATTGACGTTGGCCGTTCTGGAGGAGGCTGACCTAACTCGACGTAGACTTCGTCTAATCGCCTCCAGCTGCTTTCACTATTTTTGTGTCGCGCTGTACGTTCAGTTAATAAAGCCTTGGCCAGCTTAAAATCCTTCATGCCGATCGCAGCTTCAATCAGAAAAATATTGAAAATGTCACGTTGGGCATGGCTCCCGCCTATGGGCTGATATTGGTAACGCAGCGGCCAAAGCAACTCGACCACCTTTCCATAGTCCTTTCTATAAAAGGCCTTTATTGCCTTGCAAATAGGAAGAGCTAATTCATTGGCGACCTTCCCCATTAAATCGTCGCGAGATGAGGCTAGTGTTTCAAGCGACGCGAGTTGTTTTGCAGCTTGTTCAAATTTTTCGGTTCGACAAAAAGCCATTGTGTAATGCGGTTCGGTAAACAACAAAACATGATCACCATTGCGTTCCTGAGCCGCCTCTGCCAAAGCTGACCACCTGTCTCCAACGTCAACGCCAGCAAATTCGAGACGCACAAGAATGGACGCAGCATTCTGTATATCCAGATAGAAATTTGATGTATCAGGCCAGATTGATGAATCAAAAAGTGCAAGCACTCGATCAAATGAGCCTCTTTCAAACGCAAATAGTGCGGTGTGCCACCAGAGATGTTCCTTGAACGGGTTGCGATCATGCCAACTGCCAACGGGCTGGCTAAGCCAACTAATACCTGCATCCAGATCGTTCTGCATTTCATAAACATGTGCGACTGCATGTACTGCCCAAAGATCATTTGGCTCCATCTCGACAGCAAGTCGTCCCAAACGCTCCGCTTCTAAATACTCGCCCATTTCCTCGAGGGCAAAAGACTGCATGCCCAAAAGGTTGGCATATCCCGGCATAGCATCGTCCCACTCACCCTTCACGCGCGCAATGGTATCTCTCATATGTTCTGGACGCCCCAGCCAGAACAACGTGAAATGTTGGAGTTTAATAGCTAAAAGATCGTGCGGCTGTTCGATGGTTATACGGTCCCAATGTTGACAAGCGGCGGATGTATCACCATCCGACCAAGCCAAAAGAGCAGAAAGGTGGCCGACTTCATTCTCTGTAATGCCATCACGTAAAGTTTCAACATGATTCGCCGCTGTTTTCGCCGCCGGAATAGTACCCTGAGTCCCCATAGAGAGAAGCAAGTACCCTTTAAGCAAATGCGCCATGGCAAATTCTGGTGCACGCTGACACAAGTCTTTCAATTTTGAGAAGGCTGTCAGGCGATAGGCGAAATAGTCATCAATCACATCATCGAGAACTTTGACCTCATCGGCCGTTGCACCGCTCCAAGAAAGACCGTGTCGGTTCTGCAAGGTCATTCCTCGTCACCTCTTGGCAATCTGACATAAACTTTACCGTCATCTAGCTTGACATCGAATGTCTTGATTGGCGCCGACACAGGCGCGCTTAATGCTTTTCCTGTCTTTAGACAAAAACGGCCCTGATGCAATGGACACTCGATAACTGTACCGACCACGATACCCTCAGAAAGATAGGCGTCACCATGAGTACATTTATCACTGGTTGCAAAAAAAAAATCGTCGACACGATATACAGCTATTTCTTCGCCATTTAGCTCAACAGGCATAACGTCCTCGTCATCAACTTCGTCTGCGTCAATCGCGAAGTGCCAATCATCGTTCATTTATACAACACCTTTTTGGTTTACTTGGCTGCAGATGACGAATCTTTCTTGCCCCAAAAGCCTGACATGTGTTTTGTCAAAACTTCCCACTGAACCGCCACATAACCTTTGTCTACTGTGTTCATTTCCTCACCAACTGCATTATGGAGTTCTGGCAACTGATGGAAGGGTACAGATGGAGCGAGATGGTGCTCGCAATGATATGACATGTTCCAGCAAAAAAATCGTGTGATGAAATCAGTCGTTACTGTCCGTGCGTAGCTTCGCAAGTCAGACTCTTCGGCGCAACCTGTGTGATCAGCAACCCGCAACATCCGAGCGATGGGCACACCGATCAGTGTTGGTATTAGCCAAAAATAAAGGACCACCATTGACCCTGAAACAATGGTAAAGACCGCGAGGCCAGCGTAAATTACAAGCATAAGACGAGCTTCCATGTAGATTTTAGGTAGCTCTTCATCTGGGACAAACTGTTTATTAAATGGGTGCATGTAACCAAGTGCATGGCGAATTAACCAACCGCCATTCTTAATCCAAAGATGGATAGCTGAGACATAATAAATGTAGCCGATTATGGACCGCGGTGCAGGCAGAACAAATTCGGGATCCTTGCCTGCAACTTGAGCGTAAGTATGATGCCCCGCATGGTCATATCTGAAATAATTGGGAGGCCAAATCGTAACAATACCGCAGAACCAAAACACTGCTTCATTGATCCAGCGGGTACGGAAGGCGGTTCCATGACTTGTTTCATGAAGCGGCGCAAACAGATGCCCTAGCATAATCCCATGAAATAACATTGCCGGCCACAACCACACGCCATGTGGTTCAGCCAAATAAACAAAAAATCCGGTTGTGCCAATACACGCCAATAACCCAAAGAAGTATAGTAAACCAGGAAGATCGCGCCGTTTTGTAAATGGCTTTAGCTTCTGTCGCGGAATAATTTCGCGTTGCCGTTTCAACAAATCAGCATTTGCATCTAGTTCAGACATGTAGCTCTCCGTAAAACACCGATTACCATTCCCTCAGTACGCTCAATCGAAAATTCGGTTGCATTGGGACTGATTTTTTTCTTGTTATTCTACGATAGAGCCTCAAGATAAGTTCAGTCAAAACAAAGTCGCTTATCGATTTCTTCAGGAGTTCTTAAGAAAAAATATGCTTATACGTCACCTTAAAACCTTTATTGCCATTGCTGAAACAGGTAGTTTTCACGCGGCCGCCGATAGAATGAACATTACTCAATCTGCGGTAAGTATGCAGATGAAAAACTTAGAAAATCATATGCAGCTTGAATTGTTCGAGAGATCGGTCCGGCCACCGCGATTGAGCAATGCCGGCACCTTGATGCTTGAGAAGGTGCGAGCCATTGCTACTCTTTATGACGATTTGATGCAGACCTCACCGGTTGCTAGCCAAATGGCTGGCTCTATAAACATCGGAACCATTCCAGGCGCCTCATTCATCTTACCGCATGCGATCAAAAGCCTCAGAAAATCATATCGCCATTTGCAGGTAAGGATATCCTCCAATCTCACAAGTGCTCTCAGTGACCAAGTTCTAAATGGTAAAATTGACGGAGCGATGATGACGCTCCCAGATGACCTTGACCCTCAATTAGTTGTGCGCCCTATCCTGACGGAGCCACTTATGGTTTTGGCACCTTTGGACCAAAGTGGAAAAAGTGATTTAGAATTATTAAGTCAAAATCATTTTATCAGCTTCAACAGAAGAGCGACTGTTAGCCGCATTATTGAGGTTGAACTTCAACGCATTAAGATGAATGTCGATGTAATCATGGAACTTGATACATTAGAAATTTTTCATACGATGATACTAGAAGGTCTAGGCGTTGGCATTCTGCCGCTGTCATCGGTGCGCAAACATATGTTAAGTAAGTTGTATTTGGTTCCCTTCGGAACGACGCCTGTGCAACGCAAGATAGTTATGATTCAGCACGCAACTCCGAACCGCCAGTTATTACTTGATAAGGTCTATGATGCGTTGCTTGCTTCTGCAAGACAGCAGAATACGCTCCCCTGAAAATTATAATGCTGGACGCTGTTAGCGCGGTTTGTCGGGTGGCTTTGGTGAAACGAAGGGATACCTAGCGAGACCCTTAACTTTTGTTGGACTATTACCGGTCCTAAGATACTGCTTCGATGCGTCAAATTCAGGCTGAAAATCCCATGGAACAGAGGTACCCTGCATCAAAATCCGCTGAACGAAATGACGCCGTTGCTGGCTGGCAATTATATCCTGCTTTAATTGTACGGGGTCCCATCGCCGCAGAATTTCCGCCTCCATTTTAGCCGCCTTATCTGAGTGGCCGGGATCATTGCAGAGGTTGTTAAGCTCGTTTGGATCATCATCGAGATTAAACATCATTCCAGGATCAGTCTCGCAATAGACATATTTATAAGCACCCTGGCGCAGAATCAGAGCTGGAGCGTAAGTACCTTCAGCTGTGAATTCAATCATCACCTCATCAGCAATTTCTGAACCCTCGTCATAGAGAAGCGGTCTTAGACTTCTCCCATCGACTTTATCAACAGGTTTAAAAGCCGACCCCGCTCCACCCATGTCTGCAAACGTCGGCAGCATGTCTACCAAAGACACCAATGTCTTCTCGTGTTTGCCTTTAAACCCCTTGGGCGCAGAAATGATTAAAGGTATACGGACCGACCATTCGTAGGGATTGAATTTGTACCACATGCCACGTTCGCCAAGCATATCGCCGTGGTCAGCGGTAAAAATTACAACCGTATTTTCGCGTAGCCCACTCTCATTAAGCACTTTTATCAGGCGACCGACCATGTCATCCATATAAGTCACCATACCATAATAGGCGTGCCTAGCGTTCCGCACGTCTTCGGCGCTCACATCATGCTCATCATTTCTAATGAGATAATAATAACGTTGTGACCAAGGATCTTTTTCCTTTACTGGGATTGCCGGCACCGTTGGCATGTTGATCTCATCATGGTCATAAAGATCCCAATATCTGGATTGGGTTGTAAATGGGTTGTGCGGATGGGTAAAGGAGACCGCAAGAAAAAACGGTTTTGGCTCTGCACAGCGAGCATATTCCCAGAGTTTTACTTCTGCTTGATGGCAGGTTTCCTCGTCATAATCTATTTGTAAGGAACGTTCGGAAACTCCAGCCTCCACCACCGAGCGCATGGACATACCGGACGGTGCCGGCTGCAAGCCCTCACAAAGCCAATCTGGTGTCCAACCAAAGTCAGACGGATAAATGTCAGTCGTCACGCGCTCTTGAAATCCATGCAACTGGTCTGGCCCAACAAAATGCATTTTTCCAGAAAGACAAGTTGTGTAACCAAGATCGACCAAGTAATGCGCAAATGTTGGTGTCTGTGCTGGAAATTCAGCAGCATTGTCATAAGCGCCGACACGCGAAGACAATTGTCCTGACATCATTGAAAACCTTGATGAGGCACAAATTGGATTGTTGCAATATGCGTTGTCAAATACCACGCCTTCAGCTGCCAATTTGTCAATATTAGGTGTCTTGCAAACCGGATTTCCATATTGACCGAGTGCAAAAGCGGTCATTTGATCGGTTTGGATGAATAAAAAATTAGGTTGGGTACTTTGGACCATTTGAGCCCTCATCTGATAGTTTTGTTTGAATGGGGTGTCAGGAGTTTGGCAAAAGCATTGTTACTGTCCAAGGTGAAAAAGTGATGAACCCCCAAAGGAAGAAAAGTGGAATCAGAAGTTTCAAAATATTTCGCATAACTGACGGATAAGGGACGTTCATTACGCCTGATACGACGAACAAATTAAGCCCGTAAGGCGGCGTGACGAACCCTATTGTTGTACCAATGACAAACACCACGCCCCAATGAATGGGATCAATATTGAAAAAATCGGCAATCGGAGCAAGGATAGGACCAAGAATAAGCACAACAGCGGTAGATTCTGTGATTGCACCAACCATCAAAATGATCAACATCATCAAAATGATCGAGACTGCTTCACCATAATTTGCGCCGATTGCTGTAATACTATCCTGGAGTAATTGTGGAAGCCCCATAACGGAGGCGACCTGCTGAAACTGCACAGAAAACACCACCAGCGGAACAATTAAGCCAGTCAGAGAAGCGCTTTGCATTAAAATCTTTGGTATGGCCTGAAATTTTAGTTCACGGCTGATAAACACACCTGCAAGCATGCAGTATAACGTGACAACGCCAGCAGCCTCGGTCGGGCTGAAATAACCCCAATAGATACCAAACAGGATGATCGCGATAGCGACAAAGCCGAGCCAAGCCTTAACAGCATTTCCAATGATTAATACTGGGCTGAAGGACTTTAAACCAGCGGATGGTTCTGTCTTGCGGGTGTAGATCACAGCCATCAAAACCAAGACAAATACCATCATAATACCTGGAACAATTCCCCCAACAAACAGATCCACAGAGGATACATCAACCGTCACGGCATAGATTAGAAACATAACTGATGGCGGAATGATCACTCCAACTGTACCCCCAGCCGCGACAAGTGCTGCCGCGAGTCCAGGTTCAACGCCCCGTTTTTCAAGCTCTGGGCCGAGCAACCTCCCCATTGTTGCTGCAGTCGCCGCATTTGACCCACTTACCGCAGAAAAAAGTCCGCATGAGACCATTGTTGTTGCGGCGGTAGCTCCAGGTAAAAAGGGCACCGTACTGCGGGCAAAGGTTACAAGTTTTTGTGATATACCACCTGCGGTAAGCAGATCGCCTGTCGCAACAAAAAGTGGGACGGCAAGAAAAACATAAATTAAAACCGCCTCATTGGCCACAACGCCGACATTAATCAAAGGAAAATCTACAACCCAATAGGAAGTGGCAACAACCCAGCCGGAAATAACCAGTAGAATCGGTGTGCCTGTTAAAAAAAGTAAAATTGCCAAGCCTGAAATTATGTAAGCCAGATCCATCAGTTCATCCCCCCAATGGACTTTTAGGATTGAGCGGTGGATGCGGATCTTGGCGTGACAACAGCGCAACTAAATTTTGTATTATGCGGATCATGGAAAATGACCATCCCAAGGGTACCGCGGCACTGGCAAGGGCCATCGGAATGTCTGTACCGAAAACATTCCTGCTAAGTCGCAAATCGTTCATCACCACCCCATAGGAGGTCACAATGACAACCGCTCCAACTATCAGCCAAATTAAACAGTCAAGAATTTCGAAATAGCGCTTCATCTCGACAGACATTCTCGAACGAAAGGTCATAAAGGCAAGTTGGTTGCCCGCTCGTAAATTGGCAGACATTGCAAACCATGCAAGCCAGACAAACGCATACATGGAAACGTCAGGTCCCCATCCAAACTGATCTCCGGTGATCATACGGCGCAATGTCTCCAAACTCACAATCAGAATGAGAGTGAGATAGCTGGTCAACATCACCGCCTTTTCTACCCGGCTAATTAAATTATCGAAAGAGAAGTTCATTCAGCCTCACCTGAAAGCGACTGCAGTATTTGTCAGAAATAAATATTCTTACGAGGAATGGTCATGCGGGGATTGGTAAAGGGTAGTACCCACCCGAAAAAATACGGGTGGGGTTAATAAGGTAACCGTCAAGTCCACCATTTTTGCATGTTAATCGGCTTTCCAACCCAATGGGCAGACTGTTCCTTCATTGCGGCGTAGACGTCATAGCCACCAATTTTATCCATTTGACCACGCATTGAGCCATACATTTCCATATTTTGTTCAACACCACCGGCTTCGGCGAATGCGGCCCGTTCTGAAGCAGTTAGCCTAACGTCTCGCATGTCAAGTTTTTGGTAATTACTGTCTGCACCCGGATTATCACCACTGCCTACTACCTCGTTATTGGTGGTAATACCGTCTGCGTAAGCGAGTTTTTGCGCCTCCCAAGCGGCCTCATAAACTACTTCCTTGAGCCTGTCGGACATTTTGTCCATTGAGCGTGAGGAAATAAAAGCCGGGCAGACACCCGGTGAGAAGTTCACGTCGACAGCCTGAGCAGAAACCTTAGTCATACCATATCCTGCTGCTGCTGAAGGGAATGTTTCCATTGCATCAACAACGCCCGACTTCATTCCTTCAAGAGTTTCAACCCAAGCCAAGGGGATTGGGTTCATGCCTAGGCTTTTGGTAAAGTTCTCGAACATCTCACTGCCAGATATACGAATTTTGGCACCCGCGAATGCTTCGGGTGTGCGGATTTCATCACGATCTGAATATTTCAGTCCCATGTAAATCGAGCGCATGTCGCCATAGTAATGTAACACCTCGATACCATATGTTTTGCGCATCACGCTCCGGTAAAGCTTCTCGCTTTCTGGGCTGAACAGGAAGTTGAAAATTTCATCGCGACCAGACCACATCATTGGCCAATCAATAGCGTTCGAAAAGGCCGCTACAAGACTTAGATTGGTCGAAGATGCTGATCCAATATCAATCACGCCTGTTGAAACCTTGTTAGCACAAACAGTCTCAGCACAGACCTGTGCTTTATCCAACATTTGTACAGATATCTCGCCATCACTTTTTTCTTCAATAGCTTTGGCCAAGTGATACATTCCACTAGCTAAATATTTGTCAGCCTTTGGCGCGATGATAGTACCAAATCGCAGCTTGTGCTTTGCGGCAACTGCGGCGTTTGCATCTGAAATTGCAAATTTGAGTAGGTCCGGCATCACGCCAGTTGTTGCCAATCCAACAGCCGCATAGCCGAGTGCCTTTATTCCAAAACGACGGGTAATATCCACTTGCTCAGTTTGAGATAATGTTGATTTTTTCATTCTTCTCTCCTATTGGCGTGCCCTATTGACCGATAAAATATCTGACCGATAAAACATCAATCTTTTCTCGAGTAATGAGATGCGTAAGAGAAGATGAAAGACAATACCGTGTTTAAGCACCAGAAAATATTTCTGAAGTTATTCATTAGATTTACTGAAGAAACTCCTACATTAAAAAAGTAACGGTTTAGAAATGGCTACTTCGGGATTATTGTCCCTTAACCACGTAAAGAACAAATGATGTTAATACAGAATTAGTTTCACTGAAGGTTTTGGTAAGAGAAAATCGATATACTGCCGAAGTAGCTCAGCGTAGCGTTAGTGTGTTAGAAAATGTTAGATGTTTTATGAGTAAATGATGCTTCTAACTGTAGCCAAAAGTGAAAGAGATATATAATGACTCGTCTTTCCCCAGCCCAGCTTGACTTGCAGGCATCGGCGCGTGACCTTGCAACACGCGTTTTTATGCCAACAGCCGCAAATACAGACAGAACCGAAGCCTATCCGTGGGACAACATCTCAGCGCTTCGTGACGCGGGCTTCATGGGCATGACCATTCCTACCGAATATGGTGGTCGGGGATTAAGCTACATGGACACAGTTTTGGTTATCGAGGAGATGGCACAAGCCTGCTCTACCATGGGCCGTATTACGGTTGAGGCGAATATGGGCGCGATTGGTGCTGTGATGAAATATGGCACAGAGACACAAAAACGCATGGCGGCTGAATATGTTTTATCCGGTGACAAACCTGCCATATGTATCACCGAACCCAATGCGGGAAGTGCTGCCACCGAAATGTCGACAACTGCTGTTAAACGCGGTGATAAATATATTGTTAATGGTAAAAAACATTGGATCACCGGCGGTGGCGTGTCTAAGTTGCACTTGGTTTTTGCTCAAGTGATGGAAAACGGTGTCAGCCAAGGTATTGCCGGGTTTATTGCTGTTTTGGATGAAACCCCAGGTCTTATCATTGGCCGGCGAACGCCGGCCATGGGTGTGCGCGGCATTCCAGAAACCGACGTGACCTTTGAGGACATGGAAGTGCACGAAGGCATGGTGGTAATTCCACCATCTGGCGTGAAAAAAGGCTTCGCCGGGCTGATGAATGCTTATAACGCTCAGCGTGTGGGGGCGGGCACTGTCGCACTGGGAATTGCTCAACGCGCCTTTGACGAAGCCAAATCCTATACACTTAACCGCTTCCAGTTTGGCCGGCCTATTGCCGAATTTCAAGGGTTACAATGGATGCTGGCTGATATGTCGATATCACTTAAAGCCGCCCGCGCCCTGCTTCACGATGCGGCCGATGGCGCAAGTGGAGAAAATGGTGGCTTCCCAGACATGGCAGCGGCAGCTCAGGCCAAGGTACTAGCCTCAGAAACAGCTCTGAAAGTGACACAGGATGCTTTGCAGCTTCATGGTTCAATGGGCTATTCGCGTGAGTTGCCGATGGAACGTCTAACTCGAGACGCCCGCATGTTCACTATTGCAGGTGGAACAGCTCAAATTCTGCGAACCCAGATTGCCAGTTCACTACTTGGCATAAAAACTCCGCAGACCCGCGACGGCTATGCCAATCTCAATATCAAGGCAGCGGAGTAAATCTTTCAAATAAGCTCAGCGCCAAAACATCTGCTCCGCAAGCTTAGTCTTTCGTTTAATACTGAAAAGTTGTGGAGATATGGAAAATGAATGAAATCCCTGCTAATGGACCGTTGTCCGGATTACGAATTCTAGATTTGTCACGAATTTTAGCGGGACCGATATGCACCCAACTAATAGGAGATTACGGCGCCGATGTTATTAAAATTGAAAGGCCAGGAACAGGCGATGACACACGCGCTTGGGGACCACCTTTTCTGAGCGATGATATCGGCAAAATATCGGGAGAAAGCGCCTATTACCTGTCTTCGAACCGGAACAAACGCTCCCTAGCCGTCGATATAACTGGGACGGAAGGTCAGACATTGATCCACCGTCTGGTCAGACATTGCGATGTGGTTATCCAGAATTTTAAGGTTGGAGGCTTAGCCAAATACGGTTTGGATTATGATGGTTTAAGTGGATCCAATCCAGCAATTGTCTATTGCTCAATATCTGGTTTTGGCCAAACTGGGCCAAACGCATACCGTTCGGGATATGATTTGCTGGCTCAAGCTTATGGTGGAATTATGAGCCTGACAGGAGACAGAAACGGCGAGCCGATGAAAGTCGGTGTCGGCATTGCAGATGTGATGTGCGGGATGTATGCAGCGACAGCAATTCTGGCTGCACTGCGACACAGAGATGCGACAGGGCAAGGGCAGCATATCGACCTTGGCCTTGTCGATGCTCAGATTTCCTGGCTAGTGAACTCCGGCACTAATTATCTAGTCTCGGGCGTACCGCAACACCGCATGGGTAATCAGCACCCAAACATTGTTCCATATCAAGTTTTTGCCACGCAGGACGGGCATCTTATCGTTGCCGCAGGCAATGACGCGCAATTTGAACGCTTTTGCGATGTTCTGGGTAGAGCAGAACTGGCCGAAACACCAGACTACAAAACAAACCAGATGCGGCTAAAAAATCGTGATCGGCTGATCCCCATCCTGATCAATGAAGTGGCCAAATGGAACCGGGATGCACTTGTAGCAGCGCTTGATGCGGCCAATGTCCCGGGTGGTGCCATACATAATGTGGAAGATGTATTTGCCTCAGACCAGGTAGCAGCACGTGACATGAAAATCACCATGGCGCACCCAGCAGCCGGAAAACAGGGTGTTGATCTGATCGGCAATCCAGTCAAATTCAGCAAAACAAAGGTAAGTTACCGTCGTCCACCACCAATGTGCGGCGAACATAATGACGAGATCATGGCAGAATTGGCGCAGTGGGAAGCAGAGGAAGTATCATGACCAGACTAACCGTCGACCCGGTCCCCGGTCCATGCGCCAGCACACCAAATTGTGCCTCCAACCGGTTGTACAAAAAACCTAAACTAATCTTAAAAAGTTGGGTGTTATTAACTTACCGCTTCTGTATAGAAACGAGTTCAGAAGACCTTAACTATTTAAAGTGATCGGTGAGCTTGAAAGCCGCAGTTTCGCATTGAAACCAACTCTTTATTTATTCAGGAACAAGCGATTTTTCTCCTCCGCTCTTTCGAGCTCTGATTTCAAACGCAGCAGATATTTCTGAAATAGAAACATCCAAGAACCCGCATCTACAATGCATTGACGAGTAACTTGAGATATGAATTTCTAACGATTTTCTCAAATACAGCGTTGAACTCATGCCGGGATAGAGGATCATGGGGATTGTGGGGCCGATAATCTTGAGGAGCTGAGGATTTTAATGGTAAAAAAGAATAATAAAAATCCGATAGAAAAAACCCTTTACGCGTATTTTCCCGAACATCATCATCAAGCGGTGGCGGAATGGATTTCTGAGGTGTCGTATTACGATGCGCTCTACATGCATTTGGATGATATGGTCGATGGAGTAAATGAAAAAATAGAGTCTTTGAAATTGAACGATCTAATAAAATAACTAAAACATAGCCAATGTTATGCTCGATAAAGTATGGAGCTGCCATGTAGATTTGGGATTTGCTCTTCTTTTCTCCTTCAGTCACTCGATCAGAATTAAAAATGGCATCCTTTTTTGCTCTAGAACAACAAACTAAACCATCTCCCTAGCCTGTTTTCGCAGCGCGAATTTTTGGATTTTGCCCGTGGATGTTTTTGGCAATTCGCCAAAAACGACGCGCTTAGGCCGCTTGAAACCGGCCATTTGACCCCGGCACCATTCAAGGAAATCTGCTTCATCAATGGCCTCGCCTGGCTTCAACTCGACAAAGGCGCAGGGCACCTCACCCCATTTTTCGTCCGGTAGCGCAACCACCGCCGCCGCCGCCACCATCGAATGCCTATATAGATAGCTCTCAACTTCGACCGAAGAAATATTCTCACCGCCTGAAATAATCACATCCTTCAGGCGATCTTTAATCTGAATATAACCGTTCGGGTGCCAAACCGCCGCATCACCAGAAAAAAACCAACCATCATGCAGTGCCGCGTCGGTAGCCGCCTGATCCTTGTAGTATCCCTTCATCACCGCATTACCGCGCAGCACAATTTCGCCCTGAGTTTCCCCGTTACGAGGCACCAGTTCACCGGTGTCGGTATTCATCACAGCAGCCCCTTCATGCATCGGGAAGGACACGCCCTGCCAGCTTTGAAGGTAGGCCTGTTCATCAAAGCTGAGATCGTCCCAGTCCTCACGCCATACACATTGAGTGACATGCCCATAGGTTTCGGTCAGCCCGTATACCTGCATCACATCGAAATCCATCTCGGCCATCTTTTGTAGAATGGCAGCAGGTGGCGGCGCACCGGCAGTCAAGACGCGCACCTTGTAATCCAGCTGCGGGCGCCTCTCGGCAGGCGCATTGACCAGCAGTGAAAGCACAATTGGGGCACCGCCAAAATGGGTTACCTTGTGAGTGCCGATCGCATCAAAAATCGCATCTGCACTGATGTCGCGTATCAGGACAGTCGTCGCCGCCATCATCGTCATGGTCCAGACATGGCACCAGCCGTTGCAATGGAACATCGGCACAACATAGAGATACGTGGGATGCTGTGGCAACGGCCAGCCGGTAGCCGTGCCCATGCTCATCAAATAGGCACCACGATGGTGATAGACGACCCCCTTCGGGCGACCCGATGTCCCTGATGTGTATCCAAGCGCCAGTGCCTGCCACTCATCGGCCGGCATCTGCCAGTCATAGGCAGGGTCCCCGCCCGCAATAAATGCCTCGTAATCCTCGTCGCCGAGCGGCGGCAGGTCACCAATCGCCGGATCACAGATATCGATCACGCGAATCCTAGCACGCACGTCATCTGGCAGCGAAGCTAGCGCCGCACCGACATTGGCTGAAAAGGCAGTGTCGGTGATCAGCAAACGGCAATCGCTGTTCTCCAGTATGTAGGCGATGGTTTCTGACTCAAGGCGGGTATTAATGGTGTTCAAAACACAGCCCGCCATCGGCACCCCGAAATGCGCCTCAAACATCTCGGGGGTGTTCGCCGCAATCACCGAAACTGTATCTCCTATGCCAAGACCGGCACCGTCAAGTGCCGAGGCCAGCTGCCGCATCCTGTCGTAGCTCTCTTCCCAACTGTAATGCCTGTCGCCATAGATCAGCGATGTGCGCTGCGGGAAAAGATCAACCGTTCGCGAGATGAAGCTGAGCGGTGAGAGCGGCACGAAATTGGCATCATTATGCGGAAAGGCTTCGTAATGCTGCTTCATAAAACACTCCATTGGTAGCGCTAACTTAGTGGTGCAGCGCGCCCACTATTGACTGAACAAAAAGTCATGATGACGGCTGGTCCGTCTCTGTCAAGATGACTGAATTCTCTTCCCAGCACCTGGATCATTCAGGATGACCGGATAACCGCCAGCGCTACCGCGATGTGGCCGGCAAGCGCGGCATTATCAACTATCAAACGCTTGTTGGCTGCCAGGCTTTCACCGTCAGACCGCCGCGCAATCTCGGCGAGCAGCCAAGGTGTCGCGGCAGCACCTGGCGGTGCGGAATCAATACAAGATTCGATCCAGCGTTCAATGGTATCCAGATCAATAGCTGCTTCTTCAGCTACCGGATTACAGACAAGCACCGCACCGCCAATGCCAAGACCGCTGCGTATCCCGATCAATTGTGCGATTTCTTGCGGTGTCTCAGCCCGGATATCAACAGGCAAACCGCTACTGCGCGCCCAGAATGCTGGCATGTCATCGCACCGATAACCAACAACGGTCACGCCCATTGTTTCCAGATATTCACGCGTGCGTGGTAGGTCTAAAATGGCCTTCGGGCCAGCACATACCGTAGCGACCGGGGTCAAAGACAATTCGAAAAGATCGGTAGAGATATCCATAGAATCCGCTACACCACGATGCACACCACCGATGCCGCCAGTGGCAAAAACCGGTATGCCCACCTGATTGGCGAGAACCATCGTTGCTGACACTGTTGTTGCGCCGATCGCCGGCATGTTGCTGGCTTGTGAGAGGGCCGCTGGCAAATCTCGGCGTGACAGTTTGACAACACCCGGTGTGGTTGCCAGCCGGCTGATTGTGTCATCATCCAGACCGACATGCGTCACACCATCCAGCACGGCCATTGTTGCAGGCACCGCACCGGAATTGCGCACGGCCGCTTCGGCACTGCGCGCCACCTCAATATTATCTGGATGCGGGAGACCATGACTAATCAATGTTGATTCAAGGGCCACTATGGCACCACCGGCTTGCCGCGCGGCTTCAATCTCTGGCAAGACACGCATTTTGATCATTTCCGCCCCACAGTCTATTGTTCCGCAGCGGGCATTGCCGCAAATTTAGCGCCAGCCGCCAGTGCATGTTGCAGCATATCATCAGGATCAAACACCGGCCCAGCCTCAAGAACTGCCGATAACAGGGCCGCCGCCATGGCATCACCGGCCCCGTTTGCACTAATCACACGTACTGGAGGCGGCAACGCGGTCACAACCGCATCACCAGAGGCAAGCGCCGCTGTATTGCCACCATCACTGACAAGCACAAGCCCATCCTTTAGCATGTTGCCAGAATGCTTTCTGACCAATGATGCAACCAGTGTGCTGGCCAGTAAGGCGACATCGTCTGTCTGCATGCCCGACAGATGCAACGCCTCTATCCGGTTCAGCACAATGATCGACAGGCGCGGCAGAATCGCTCTTAGACGGTCGACCTTTGCCAGCGAGGTGGCGGCGGCACATAGCGGCACGTTAGCTGGCAGGGTGCATGCCACCATTTGCAACACCGGTTCTGGAAAGTTGGTATCAATTACCACCGCATCTGGCAGCGAACTAGACTCAAATCTATCCACCAGACTGCCGCGCAATAGCCCCTCACTGACAGCATCATATATGGACAATGCAGCCGCACCAATTATCAGCTCACCGTCCGGGCCAATCAGCGCGGTATAGCGCGGCGCCTCTGCCGCCATTGCTACCAGATGCGCAGAAATACCGGCTGCCTGCAGCCGTGGTAAAAGAGAAAGTGAGTCATGCTGCGGCCGGACACCAAAAAAATCCACCGTATGCTGAGAGGCCGCAAGATGACGTGCAATATTTGCCGCGACACCACCAATGGCCTCTGCGATACGTGCCGGATTCGTTCGGCCGGTCACCGGGGTGGTCTCAAAATAGAGATGCTGGTCAATATGACAACCACCGATGACAATAAACCGCTGTGAAGTCATCTCGATCCACTCCACAGAGGCAGGGACGCAAGACGGCAAAACACAAGGCGACCGGGACCACCAGCCATTACAATCTGAAATCGGCCTTGATGCAGATGTCCAGTCATTCACCCAGCCCCCGTCGCCGCCAGAAATGCCCCTGGATCAACGCAACAACAACCGATCCGGCGCCCATCACAAGAATTGCCCAGAACCAGCCGGATGTGTCGGATTTGCCACCGCCAATATCCAGCATCAGCCCCACTGCCGGCCCACCAAGGGCGCCACCTGCGAATCCGATCATAGAATGTACCGCCAACAACGCGCCACGCTCCTCTGGTGCCGCTGCCGTAACCGTTCCTGCATTCAGCGCACCGCTATCCAGCATGATACAAATGTTGTAAATCCAGAGGACCGTCAGTGCCAGCCATACCGGTCCATCTAGCACCAGTGCTGACAGCACAGCGAATGAGGCTGATGCAGCACCAACCAACGCAATGACCCGGTGACGCCCATATTTTTGGCAATAGCGGGCTCCAATTATTGACGCCACCATGCCTGTTAGTGCCACCAGACTAACTAGTGTCGTGATCACCAGCAAGGACATCGCAGGCTGCGACTTGGCACCCAAAGAAACGAACATTGCGAAACTCCAACCACGATAGGCTAGCAACTCATAGGAATGGGCCCCATATGAAAAGATATAGCCAAGCGCCAATCGATTTCGGAATGCCGGACGCAAATCAAGCGGATGGCGTCTTGGAAATGATGTTTTTAACTGGATAGTCTGAGCGCGCACGAGACACATGACTAGCATGGCGGCTGTAAAACTGCCCATCGCACCCACCCATGCCGCAACCTCATAATCAAAATAGATTAGCAGATGCCCGTTTAGAAAGAACGACGCACCAGTGCCCATACCAAAGCAGGATGTATAGAAAGGTATCGCATTTATGCGCTTGTCATCAGACAGTCGGGCATTCAAGATTTGCAGACCGGGCATATAGGTTCCGGACAGACCGGCACCAGCGATTCCCCAGCAGATCGCTGCCGACCAGAAGCCTTCAGCAAAAAGGGCAAACCCAGCCAACGCAATGGCCGACGCTAGGCTGCTACCAACGAAAACCCGTTTGGCATCCACGCTGTCAGTTAACCCAACCAACAGTGGGGTTGCCAAAACGTAACCGATGAAATAGGCACCGCTTATCCAGCCGATTTGGATATTACTCAACTCCCATAACGGCCCAAGCTGGACAAGAAATACCGGCCAGATGGCGAAACTTGCCATCGTTATGATTGCTGCTATGCAGATAAGTACAATCAGTGCAACCGGTTGGTCACCGCCAAATTTTACCAAGCCTGCTTTGCGCCTAAACAATCCGGGTCAAACGCGCATATCAGCCGCCAAGGAACAGGCGGCCAACATCTGGATTCTGCAGCAAGTCATCGCCGGCACCCGCGATGGCGGTTTCGCCTGAAACAAGGACATATCCAAGATCGGCAAAGGCAAGGCCTTTTTTCGCATTCTGTTCGACCATCACGATAGTCTTGCCGTCCTTACGCTGCAAATCGTCAAGAATTTCAAAGACCATATCAATGAAGCGCGGCTCCAAACCTATAGAAGGCTCGTCGACAAGCAGCACCTTTGGCTGCATGACAAGCGCCCGCGAAATTTCCAGCAGACGCCGCTCACCACCCGACAGGACGCCGGCCGGCTTGTCGCGCCGTTCTGCAAGGCGGCTGTATTTGTCGAAAACCTGCTCGGCAGCTGCCTTGGCCTCTGCCGGCTTGTTCTTGAGAAATCCGCCCATCAGCAGGTTTTCTTCCACCGTCATCTGCGGGAAGACGGACTTATCCTGCAAAATATAGGCAATGCCGGCCTCGGCCAGCTTTTGCGAAGGTGACAGGGCTGTGACATCCTTACCATCAATCTTAATGCTGCCGCTGAATATATTGGTGAAGCCAAAGACGGAATGCAGCACTGTCGATTTGCCAGCTCCATTTGGCCCGATCAGACAGAGTGACTGACCTTTTCCAACTCGCAGCGAAAATTCATGCAGGATTTGCATCTTGCCGTAACCGGCTCGCAAGGCATCTATGGTGAGGAAGGCTTGGCCTTCAACCATCTTGTCAAGCTCATCAACACTGGGGGCATTAGCAGCAATCGAGGCAGCTTCTTTAGCCACCTGATCGACGGACATTACAACATCGACTGAACCGCCGCCGTAGCCAATGACACCGGCTTTGGTAGCTTTTTTAGCAGCTTTCTTGCGTGGTGCCGTCTTTAAAGGCATCTTGGCGGCAGTCTTTTTGGAAGATGTCTTAGCGGCTTTCTTTTTTGCCGGCTTAACCTTGTCGTTCTCGGCCATTAATGCCCTCCAAGATATGCGTCGACAACGCGCTGATCATTTTGCAAATCTGCGGGTGGACCGTCAGCAAGCATTTTACCATTCGCCAGACAATAAATATGCGATGCCAGGTTCATGATAACTCGCATGTTATGCTCAATAACACACAGTGTGATACCCAGCTCCTGGTTGGCTCGCTGCAACCGGTCAATTAATCCATTGATCAGTGTTGGATTGATTCCAGCCGTTGGCTCATCAAGCAGAAGCACCTTTGGCTCGTTCATTAGAGCCATCGCAAATTCAAGTAGTTTCTGTTGACCAAAAGAAAGATCTCCCGAAATCAGGTTCCGCTTTGAGTAGAGCCCAACAAACTCTAACAGATGCTCGGCACGGTCACGTATTTCACCTTTTCGGTTCGCAAACATGGTAAAATCTGAATCTGAACGTTGTGAAACGGAGATTTGCATGTTGTCCACGCAATCCATTTTTCCGTAAATTCTAGTTTGTTGGAAAGTTCTAAGCATTCCCAGACGAGCTATTTCGTCGACTTGCATTTTAGAAATTTCATGTCCCGAAAATTTTATGGAGCCCTCATCAATTGGGTGATAGCCGACGATTGAATTAAAGAGCGTAGTTTTTCCGCAGCCATTTGGTCCTATAATACCGGTAATTGACCCATCAAATACATCCAGCGTGATATCCACATTTGCTTTCACGCCACCATAGGACTTTGAAACATTTTTGACCTCGATGATTGCGTTAGGCATTTGACTGCTCCCTGTCCTCGCCCATTTGTGTCTCGGAAACATCAACGGCTATTCCAAATTTTTCAGGAAACTTTGTCTGAAGCCATCCCACAATGCCTTGTTGAAAATAAACGATGTTCACAATCAGAACTAGACCCAGAGCTATCCATTGAAAACCCAATAGCAAAGTCCACGCAGCATCTTTGATAACATGGAAAATTATCGCGCCTAAAACAGGGCCCCAAAGAGTTCCCTTGCCCCCAAGCAACGCGGCTGCAACCATAAAAATGCCGAAAGTTGGAATCGGGTAAGCGACTTCTTTGTCGATGAAGCCGATCATATTGCCAACGACCGCACCAACAGCGCCCATGAAGAATGCTGCAATTCCCCACGCCACCCGTTTGTAAGCGAGTGTTTTTATTCCCATTGCTACTGCTTTGTCTTCGTCGTCTCTGATTGCATTGGCGGCGAGCCCAAATTGGGTTGAATAAAGCCACCGTATAAGGACATGGGATGCAATGGCTAACGCAAAGCAAATCATGTAAAAAAAGGTCGACCGAAACTCAATATCGCCTGGAAACAGAGGCATGGATATGCCTGACGGCCCACCTACATAATCAATAGTGATGGTTATCTCAGCAGCAGCTATGGCAAGACCAAGCGAACCAATCGCAAAATACGGTCCTCTAAGCCCAAACATAAATGAACTAAAAACCAATGACATCAAAAGGCCAGCGATTCCTGCCGCCAGGATACCCAAAAAAAGCCCAAGAAAATACTGTGCTTCTGTGAATACCGGTTTGATAGAACCCATTGCTGATGTGTATTCACCAACGCCGCCTTCATAAAACATAGCGACTTGGACGATTGCTGAGACATACATTCCAACACCAAAGAAGGTTATGTTGCCGAGCGAATTATATCCCATTTGGCCGCCAAGCGCGTCCCAGGTTGTAGCCATTACAACCATGACCCAAAGAAATGCTATCGACAGTGTGTAAGCTGGAAAAAGTATCGGTCCTAAAACACCCAAAAGCCCAAGGAACCCATAGATCTGAAGGTTAGTGTTGTTCATTACTTTACAACCTGTCTATTGCGACGCATTGAGATCTGGCGCCACATCAAAACCGTCAATAAAACCGCCACTGGTGCAGCGTACTCAAGCGCTGATTCAAAGAACCCACAATATTTCGTAAACAAACCGATGCTGAATGCCGAGACAATTACACCCGGTAAATTACCTAAACCAGCTGCCGTCACGATTGCAAAAGAGCCCATGGAATATGTGATTCCATAGAATGGCTGAATCACAAAAATGATTGAAACTAAAACGCCCGCAGCGCCGCAGAGCATCGAATTAAAGGCGAAAGTAAATGCATATATGCGGTCGATATTAATGCCCAATACTCTAGCTGCCCTTGGGTCTTGAGCGGTTGCTCTTATCGCCTGTCCCGTGCGAGAGCTCTTCATGAATACAACCACACAAGCCGCAATAAACGCGGCGAGCCCAAGTGCAAGTAACTTGGAAGATGGAATGGTCACCATTGAGTCGAAGGCATCAAAAACGGGAAGTTCCATATCAATGGTCTGAACCTCAGGACCAAATTTTAGATTTATCGCCTGTTGCATGAGGAGTGATAAACCAAAAGTAGCAAGTAGAGATACAAACATGTCTTGATCAAGAATTCTTCTGATAACCAACAAGTACACAACCCAACCATATACAAACATAACGATCATTATGATTGGCAGAATTACGACTAACGGTATGCCATACATGTTCAGCCAGAAGGCGAGGTAACCTCCCAAAATAACAAAGTCACCTTGGGCTAGGTTTTTTATGTTCATCACACCCCAAACGAGTGCTAACCCGTATGCACTGAGAGCAAAAATAGCCCCTACGAAGATGCCCTCAAGTATCAATTGTATGTTGATCACGGGGGCCCAGATAAAGAGCAGCTGAATTTCATCCCACATGCTGGCACCTAATTTTCATAGTAAATTTGCTAAGAGAAAAAGGGGAAGCAGGACGCTTCCCCGAATGTTTTGTAACCGATGTGGCCTAGTACTTAACTTGTCTTGGGAAGATCATATCATCAAACCCTTCGATGAGCTTGTAAGATCCATCGGCCTGAATTTGCCTCATAAACATCGGCTTTGCTATATTATTCCCCTCTGCTGAAAACTTAATGTCTCCATAGAAGGTTTCCATCTCAACACCTGAAATCGCATCTCTAACCACATCTTTGTCAAAGCTGTTCGCAGCTTCAAATGCTTCTTTCCAAACAACAACTGCAGCCGATGCTTGAGCGGCCTGATAAGGAACTGTCGTTGGATAGAACTCTCCATACTCAGCTTTAAAGCCCTCATTCCAATCGGAAGCTGAACCGAAATATTTGTCTGACTTTGAGATATTTTCCACCCATTGAGTTGGACACATGAAGCCAACAGCAGTCTTAGGGAACTTCTCTTGCACTTTCGCAGCTTCACAGTGAGTCATTGCTATGATCGGCACGTTAACTTTCATTTCATCGATCTGGCGAGCAGCTGTAGCGGCCCCTTTGGAGTGTCCGGATACGATGAGCATGTCAGGCTTTAGTGCTTTCACTTTCGTGAGGGTTGTTGACATATCGGAAAGATCCGCCGGCAGCTGGTCGTCTGCAACAACCTGCATGCCATATTCTTCGAGTTTCTCAAGCACACCAACACGAATATCTGCCGTGAATGGGTCACCTTCAAATGCAACCGCCACGCGAAGTTTCGTTGGGTCATCAGTGCTCGCTGCCGCCATCTCAATTGCCATTGGGAGATAGAGATCTGTAGTTGACAAGACAGCGAATAGATACTTGTAACCTTGTGTAAATAGTGACCGAGCGGCGCCTTCGGCTTCAATCATTGGTACCCCGAATTTCTCCGACACCGGCGCAATAGCCTTAGTCATGCCCGAGCTATATGGCCCAAGCATGTATTCAACACCATCTTGCTGGATGAGGCGCTCAGCAAGCTGAGCCGCTCGCGCAGGTGTTGATTCATCATCGTAATATTTAACGGCGAGCTTGTAGCTCTTGCCGCCGACCATCACTCCGCCAGATTCGTTGATTGTATTAACGGCAAAGTCATAACCGCGCTGGGTGTGCAGGCCGTTGGTCGCATACTTGCCAGTCAACGAGATTGACGAACCGAGGGTGATGGTGTCGCCATCCACCCGCGCCATTGCCGGCGTAGCAAGACCGACAGCCAAAATGGCGCCGATCGCAATACCATGCTTCATAAACATAAAAACCTCCTCCGGGTATATTTCTTTGTGCTAGTCCTGCTGATAATGGGGAACCATTCCGTCAAAACCAACGGCTAATTAGAACAAAAAACCTCTCGCGTAGAAAAAATATTTGCATTTATATCAGTATTAGATGGATTCGGGCGCATTTGCCGCAGGCTGCCATGCGGCTCAGGCAAGCAACACCAAAACAATCGACAATGCCAGCAGAGCCATCGCCAACAATTCTGTCGTACTTGGTTTCTCGCGAAAGAAAAAGAACGAGATGCCCAGCACGAACAGCAGTTCAATCTGACCAACAGCCCGCACCGGGGCAACCGCATAAAGTGAGAAAGCAGTAAACCAGCAGGCGGTGGAGATCGCACCTGACAGGCCGACAATGCTGCTGTCACGCCAATGGATAAAACTCCGCCGCAGCTCTTCCGGTGCGCGGCGCAACATCCAGATGCCCATCAGCACCGATTGGATGACTACGGATACAGCCGCGGTAAAACTGGCGCGGGTCAGTAGATCGTCACTTGCCAGCGAATCGCTGGCCGCCCGATAGGCCACAGTGCAGAACCCCAGAAACGCACCGCTCGCTAATCCGATGGCCGTCTGCCGTGTGAACAGCGCCCCTGCCAGATTGGCGACTGTCAGTTTCGCTTTAGCCAGCGATAGCAGCATCACGGCAACCACGCCGATAATGATGGCAACCCCTACCTGCAGATTGACAACATGCCCCAGAATGATCGCCTCAAGGATGGCCGCCTGAATGACCTCTGTTTTCGAAAAGGCCGTCCCGGCGGCAAAGGACCGGTGGGAAAACATGGTTACAAGAAGGACAGTGAAGATGATCTGAGTAACCCCGGCCAGTGTCACCCATATCAAAAAGGGAAAGTTCAGCGCCGGCAAGGGCACACCGCTCCACCCGGCATAGGCAAACATCCAGATGACAGCAAATGGCACCGCATAGGAAAAGCGCACATAGCTGGCGCCAAGATCGCCAAGGGGTGTTTTCAGCTTTTTCTGATAGGCAGACCGAACAGTCTGCGAAACAGCGGCGCCGATCGTCACCCAGATCCAAAGTCCCATAATCCACGCCCCCTCGCGCCTCGCGCCGATGGCCTAACGCTACAGACAGGCTTTGTTGCAGGCAAGGCCGTCGTCACGCACCTGCAGGCCGCCGATATGCGACAATCTGGAGCCAACTTTCGCCAAATCTGGCTCTAATGGAGATTGGCAAGGGCTGCGATTGATAGTATGCAAATTATGCGCCCGCCAGCGCGCGCGCTACAGCCAACAAACGTAAAGATTTATTGGGGTGAGCATCATGAAGATGACAACGGAAGAAGCATTTGTGAAAGTTTTGCAGATGCATGGCATTGAGCATGCCTTTGGCATTATCGGGTCAGCGATGATGCCGATTTCAGATTTGTTTCCACAGGCCGGCATAACCTTCTGGGACGCTGCCCATGAATGTAATGCTGGCATGATGGCGGACGGCTTTACCCGAGCCACTGGCAAAATGTCGATGATGGTTGCGCAGAACGGTCCAGGTATCACCAATTTCGTGACACCGGTAAAGACTGCCTACTGGAACCACACACCATTGCTGTTGGTAACGCCGCAGGCGGCCAACAAGACCATTGGCCAAGGCGGTTTCCAGGAAGTCGAGCAAATGGCCCTTTTCAAGGATATGGTGGCCTATCAGGAAGAGGTCCGCGATCCGGCCCGCATCGCCGAGACACTGAACCGTGTGATCCTGCAGGCAAAACGGGCCTCGGCCCCGGCTCAGATCAACGTGCCACGTGACTTCTGGACCCAAGTCATTGATATTGAATTACCAGCTATTGTCGAATTCGAGCGTCCAACTGGTGGCGAGGATGCAATCGATGCAGCCGCAAAGATGCTGTCCGAAGCGCGATTCCCAGTCATGCTAAATGGTGCTGGCGTTGTCATTGGTGGTGCCATTATCGAATCGATGAAACTTGCCGAGCGTCTCGACGCGCCGGTCTGTTGTGGCTATCAACACAATGATGCCTTTCCGGGGTCGCACCCGCTTTTTGCCGGCCCGTTGGGCTATAATGGTTCAAAGGCCGGCATGGAACTGATTGCCAAGGCCGATGTTGTGCTGGCGCTTGGTACGCGTCTGAACCCGTTCTCAACCCTGCCGGGCTATGGCATCGACTATTGGCCGAAAGGCGCCAAAATCATTCAGGTCGATATCAACCCTGATCGTATCGGCCTGACTAAGCCGGTTACGGTAGGCATTGTCGGTGACGCCAAGAAGGTGGCAGCCAGCCTGCTCGATCGGCTTGGCCCGGATGCCGGTGACATCGGTCGTGCCGCCCGCAAGGAAGTGATTGTCACAACAAAGTCGGCATGGGCGCAGGAACTGACCTCTATGGACCATGAGGATGATGACCCAGGCACAACCTGGAACGAGCGCGCCCGCTCCCGCGAGCCAAAGAAGATGTCACCGCGCATGGCATGGCGGGCGATCCAGAGCGCGCTTCCCGAGGAAGCCATCATTTCATCGGACATTGGAAACAACTGCGCCATCGGCAATGCCTACCCTACCTTTGAGGAAGGTCGCAAATATTTAGCCCCCGGCCTTTTTGGCCCGTGTGGCTATGGCCTGCCCTCCATCATGGGTGCCAAGATCGGTCGACCCGAGGTCCCGGTCGTCGGCTTCGCTGGAGATGGTGCCTTCGGCATTTCGATGAATGAAATGTCGGCCATCGGCCGTAATGAATGGCCACCAATCACCATGATAATCTTCCGTAACTATCAGTGGGGCGCCGAAAAGCGCAATACTACCCTGTGGTTCGATGACAATTTTGTCGGTACCGAGCTGGATGATAATGTGTCCTATGCCGGAATTGCTGAAGCATGCGGCCTCGACGGCGTCGCCGTGTTTGGCATGGACGAACTTACCGATGCGCTGAACGCCGCCATTGACGCACAGATGAAGCGTGGCAAAACTACCTTTATCGAGGTGATGCTGAACCAAGAGCTTGGTGAGCCGTTCCGTCGTGACGCGATGAAGACCCCTGTGGCCGTCGCCGGCATCAACCCGGCCGATATGCGCCCCCAGGAAATGGCATCGTAAACACCGCCTGAAACCTCAGAATACCGAAAGCCCCCGCTGTACCGGTGGGGGTTTTTCGTAGGTGAAACGACACGCCACACGCCTTCTGTCACCCATCTTCTTTGCACGCCTTTTTCCACCAACTATAAACGGCATTAGCGTTGGCGTATGACCACGCTTAGCTTGGAGAAAGATAAAGTAGACAAGCAGCTGACGATCACCAGCATGGTTGAAGGGTTTGAGATCCTTCAGGACCGGCTGAATGCCAGCACCCACCTATTTGCAGGTGACGCCGATCCTGCCGCTCAGCGCGGTAATTGTTATGACCCCCTTCCTAGACGAATGACTCCGCCGAAGCCCAAGACTAAACCGTCAGAATGGTGCAGCCGGTGGTCTGGCGCGCCGCCAGCGCTTCATGCGCCGCAGCAGCCTCTTCCAACGTAAAGCGCTGGTTAATATTTACTTTCAGCGTGCCGTCACCAACAAGGCCAAACAGCCTTTCACTCGCCGCCTCCAGCCACGGGCGGCTGGTCGCGAAATGGAAAAGGGTCGGGCGTGTCAGATGCAGTGACCCTGCACTAAGATCTGTAATCTTGAAATCGGCATAGGGGCCGGATGATTGGCCAAAGGCCACAATGCAGCCATGTCGCTTTACACTGGCCAGCGTGGCGGCAAAGGTGTCTTTTCCAACCGAATCATACGCCACATCTACCCCAGCCTTGCCGGTGATCTCCATCACCCGCGTGACCACATCCTCGGATTTATAGTCGATAACGTAGTCATAGCCATGTGCCGCCGCCAGCGCGCATTTATCCGGCCCGCCGGCAGTGCCGATGGTGGTTGCGCCAAGCGATTTAAGCCACTGTCCGGCCAGCAGCCCCACCCCGCCTGCCGCGGCATGGAACAGCACAGTGTCACTTGCTTGCACCCCATGGCTGTCCTGCACCAGATATGCAACTGTCAGCCCCTTCAGCATGATGGCCGCCGCCACATCAAAGGTGATGGCGTCGGGCAGCCTGATGACCATGTCGGCATTGATGGCTCGATGTGTTGCATAGGCCCCATTTGGCAAGGTATAGCCAACGCGGTCGCCAACCGCGACATGGCTGACGCCTTCACCGACGGTTGTGATGATGCCGGCACCCTCACTACCGAGGATCAGGTCTTTGTCCACCGGCCAGGGATAGGCCCCAGTACGTACATAAATGTCGAGGAAATTGATGCCGATGGCCTCATGCGCGATCACCACCTCACCCGCTCCGGCTGCCGGTGCGTCGATCTCGATACGGCGAATCATGTCCGACCCGCCCGGGCGCGCCGCTGCCATTGCATATGTCATCATCATTGCTCCTTTTGCTCAATCATCACTGCGTTCATGGTTTGTCTATGGGAAACATATGGCAGACATGCTATCGATTTTCTATAACCCAGTGATATGAATGCGAATGACATTATGACCCGTTCACTCAACAATATTTCTGATCTCGTTGCCAGCAGTGACCTGTCACGCGAATACGCGCTGGCACGTGACGCGGCAGATCCGCTGGCCGGATACCGTGACATGTTCGCCCTGCCCGATGATGTGATCTATCTGGATGGTAATTCGCTGGGCCCACTTCCAAAGGCCGTTGCGGGCAGGATTGCTACCTCGGTTGATGAAGAATGGGGAAGTGGCCTGATCCGCAGTTGGAATGCGGCCGGCTGGGCCGACATGCCGCGCACGACCGGTGCAAAGCTGGCACGTCTGATTGGCGCCCAGGATGACAGCGTTGTGGTTGCCGACAGCACGTCGGTCAATCTATTCAAAGTTCTCTCGGCAGCACTGGCACATCGTCCTGACCGCCAGGTTGTTATTACCGAAACACGTAACTTTCCCACCGACAATTACATCGCCGAAGGTGTGATCCGACAATGTGGCGACCGGCACCGATTATTGCATATAGATGATGCTGCCGATATTCCAGCGGCGCTGGATGATACCGTGGCGGTGCTGATGCTGACACATGTGAATTATCGTACAGGGGCGATGCATGACATGAAGGCGCTTACCCGCGCGGCCCATGATGCCGGCGCACTGGTGATATGGGATCTAGCCCATTCAGCCGGTGCGATGCCGGTTGACGTGGCTGGCTGTGATGTCGATTTCGCGGTTGGCTGTGGCTACAAATATCTAAATGGCGGGCCGGGCGCGCCGGCCTTTTTATATGTGGCGCCGCGGCTGTTGGGCCACCTTGAACAACCTCTCAGCGGTTGGTTCGCCCATAAGGACCCCTTCGCCTTCACACCGCATTATGCAGCAGCCAGCGATATCGGCCAGTTTACCTGTGGGACGCCGCCGATGCTTAGCCTTATTGCCCTTGATTCAGCACTGGATGTCTGGGATCAGGTCGATCTGGCTATTCTGCGCACCAAATCTAAGGCACTTACAGATTATTTCATCACCCTTGTGGAGGCCCGCTGTGACGGTCACGGGCTGGAACTGGTCAGCCCGCGCAATTCTGAAAAACGTGGATCGCAGGTATCCTTCAGCCATCAATCTGGCGGTTATGCGATGATCAGCGCGCTGATTGCTGAAGGGGTAATTGGCGATTTCCGCGCGCCGGATATTCTACGTTTTGGTTTCACCCCGCTTTATACACGCTATATCGATGTCTGGGATGCGGTGGACAGGCTCGCTGCCATCCTTGGTGACCGGCGCTGGGACACACATGCCTTTCATACTCGTAAAGCCGTAACCTGATGCCTGCCCACAAGACTAGACCGACGCTCTTTGACTGGGCATTGCTCGCGTTGCTGGGCCTGATATGGGGCGCTGCATATTTCGGTGTCGAAATGGGGCTGGACAGCCTGCCACCACTATGGGTGTCGACCGGTCGGATCGTTCTTGCTGCTATGTTGCTGACAGCCATTGCCTTTATCTGGGGAGAGGGGTTGCCTGGCACCCGCACCGCACAGGACCGTCGGGTCTGGCTGCATTGCTTTGGTATGGGTATGTTCACGAATGCCATTCCGTTCAGCCTGCTTGCATGGGGGCAACAGATCGTCAGCTCCGGATTTGCGGGTATCACCGCGGCGGTGGTACCGCTTCTGGTTCTGCCGCTCAGTCATTTTCTTGTGCCTGACGAAAGGATGACGCCGGCGCGTCTCAGCGGCTTCGCGATAGGCTTTGCCGGAGTTGTGCTGCTGATTGGCGGTGATCGCCTTTTTGCCAATTTGGAAAGTGGCGACCCGATGATGATGACCGCCCAGCTTGCATGCGTGCTGGCGAGCTGTTGCTATGCCTGCGGTTCTATTATCACCCGCCTGTGTCCACCGGTCAGCACTTTGTCCTTTGCGGCCGCCGGTTTGATCTGTGCCGCCGCGGTGCTATTGCCGCTAGCACTGTATTTCGAAGGGCTGCCTTCTGCCATCAGTACGCGCGCCCTTGGCGGCGTTTTGTTTCTTGGCCTGTTGCCGACCAGTATGGCTATCATCATGATGATAGTCCTAATCCGCCGCGCCGGACCACCTTTCCTGTCGCTTGTAAATTACCAAGCACCCATCTGGGCAGTCCTAATCGGGGTGGTGATCCTGTCCGAGACGCTCCCGGGTCATTTCGTTACAGCACTCATCGTTATTCTTAGCGGTGTCGCCATCTCGCAATTTGCCGTCCGCTTGCGACGTGCCTGATCTTTTCTGATACCGGTCACGCACCAAAATTGGATCTACACGGCGTCAAAATCGATGCTGATCTGCTTGCTGGTTGGTCGTGCCTGGCAGGACAAGATGTAACCGCCATCAATCTCCCACTGTTCAAGTGAGAAATTAGCGTCCATCTCAACCCCGCCCTCGATCAATTTGCAGCGACAGGTGCAGCACATGCCAGCCTCGCACGAAAAGGGCAGCTCCAAACCAGCTGTGCGGGCAGCAGCTAGCACAGTGTCGCGAGCCGGATCCATCTCATACTGGCGGTTAATTCCATCTACCCTGATATCAACATTGACTAAACCTGCCTCGGATATTGCACTGGCGGCAGGCTTGATCGGTTTTGTGCCTCCTGCAGCGCGCGGCGCGGGTGTAAAGCGTTCAAAGGCAATCCGGTCTTCTCCCATGCCCCCCTCGACCAGCGCGTTACGGCAATCGCTGATCATGCTGTCTGGCCCGCACAAAAAGGCAGATGTCAAATCCTGCGGAACGATAAGGCCGGCAGCAATCAGGCTTGTGATTTTTGCTTTGTCGACGCGTCCGTTCAGCAATTCAGTGTCCCGCGCCTCGCGGGATAGAACATACAACAGGCGCAGACGATCCAGATAACGGTCCTTTAGGTCTTCGACCAAATCGCGGAACATGATCGAGGCGGTGTTACGATTGCCATAAACCAGCGTCACCTGTGTTGTATGACTGGCTGAAAGGGCAGCACGCGCAATCGACAGCATCGGGGTAATTCCGGACCCGGCAGCTAGCAAAAGGATATGATTGTCAGGAGAGATGTACGGTGTCCTTACAGCTGCTGGATCGTATGTAAAGCGACCCTGCGGCGTCATCACATCCATCGAGTCCCCGATCGAAAGTCTAGTCAGCGCGTGGCTGGAAAATACACCACCATCGACATGTTTTATGCCGACGGAAATGCCGTCATCTTCGGGAGCGCTGCAGATCGAATAAGGACGGCGTGTCTCAATCCCGTCAAGATCGGCTTTCAACGTCAGATACTGCCCTGGAAGGAAATGAAACGCATCCGCCAGGGCCGGCGGCACGTCGAAACGTACCGACACTGCGAAATCGCCAAAACGCTGGATGCCGCTGATGGTTAGGGAATGGAACTGCGGGGGCATGGCTCAAAGTCACCTTGAGGCTAAGAATATCTTACAGACATTTGAAATAATCAAAAGGTTCATGACAGGTGGCGCATTGGTATTGCGCCTTGCATGCGGTGGCGCCGAAGGCAGAAAGCTGCTTGGTATCGGTACTGTCACAGCGCGGACAGGGTATGGCAGGATGGCTGAAATAGCGGCTGCTATCCGCGCCTGTGCTGCCGCGCGGCAGCGGCGGGGCTATACCGTGCGCTTTCAGCTTGGCGCGGCCGTCTGCAGTGATCCAGTCGGTTGTCCAAGCAGGTGACAGAACGCGCTTGACCTGTGCCCTGTGACCCGATCTGCTCACTGCCGTTTCAATTTCCAGTTCAATGGCAAGTGTTGCCGGACATGCAGAATAGGTTGGCGTCACATCTATCTCCACAGTTTCGCCGGCAAATCTGATATCACGTACAATGCCAAGGTCTCCGACCGTCACGACTACCAGCTCAGGATCAGGGACGGCTTCGGCTATGCGCCGCACCGCCGCAAGATCCTGCTTGGTGCATGTAAGGTGCGTGGTCATTAGAGGGCTTACCAGCGCTGGCCCGGATAGGCGCGTTGCATGAATTGTAACTCGGCGAGAAGATGGCCCAGATATTCAGTATGGCGACCCTCACGCCCACCCGTGTGGGCGAATTCCGGCGTAAAAGCTGGCAATGTCGCGATACGCAATGTATCTGCGACAACATTGTCAAAGCGGTTCTTTATCCAGCCCATTTCAGTTAGGACGCCAGCATCGGTAAGCGCCCTAGTGATGGAATCCTGTTCGAACAGTTCGCCCACAAAGGGGGACAGTGCCTCCAGTGCATCGCTCATGCGACGGGCGCTCTCCTCGGTGCCATCCCCCAATCGGATAACCCACTCGCCCGTATGGCGGACATGATAGGCCAGTTCCTTTTCAGCTTTTTCAGCATGCGCTGCCAGCCGTGCATCTGCCGACGCAGTCATGGCCCGCCAGAACGGATGCATGAAGGCGGCGAAAAAAAATTGCCGCAGAATGGTGAAGGCGAAGTCACCATTTGGCTGCTCCACCATGAGAACATGCCGAAAAGCCGTGCCATCACGTAGAAAGGCGTAATCATCCTCAGTCTTGCCGCCGCCTTCGATCTCCGCTGCATAGCCATAGCACATGCGTGCCGTGCCCAGCAGATCAAGCGCAATGTTGGGCAGGGCCAAATCTTCCTCAAGCATCGGCGCGTGACCACACCACTCGCTCAGCCGGTGACCAAGGATTAGATGGTCATCACCAAGCCGCATCAGGAGCGCCAGAAGATGCGCCGGGCTGTTGTTGTTATCACCTTCAGTGTAGCTGACCATTGTTGGACTAACAGCAGCCATCACATATGCCCTACATCATCAGGAATGTCATAGAAGGATGGGTGGCGGTAGATTTTGGATGCTGAGGGTTCAAAGTTCTCATCTCTCTGCTCCGGGTCAGAGGCGGTGATACTGGCTGACGGCATCACCCAGATCGACACGCCTTCACCGCGACGCGTATAGACATCGCGCGCGGCTTGCAGCGCCATCACTTCGTCAGCAGCATGGATGGACCCGACATGGCTGTGCGCCAGACCCGTGCGCGGGCGGATAAAAACCTCCCAAAGCGGGATCCTATCTTTGTTGGTCTCTGTCATTTCGTGCCTGCCTATGCTTCCTTGCAATGATAGCTGTCTGCAAAACAGTTAAAGCTTAATGCGGCATTTGCGAGCGCTATTCTGCTGCCATTGTGCGACGTTTTTCAGCATGAGCCAGTGTGGCCTCACGCACCCAGGCGCCGTCATCCCAAGCCTTTTGGCGGGCTGCAATCCTTTGCCGGTTCATTGGTCCCTTGCCCTTAACCACCCGCCAGAATTCATCCCAGTTGATTGGACCAAAATCATACCCCTGCTTGTTTTCATTCCATTTCAGATCCGTGTCAGGAATTGTCAGCCCCAGGTATTCCGCCTGAGGCACAGTTGCATCGACAAACTTCTGGCGCAGTTCATCATTCGTAAACCGCTTTATCTTCCAGAGCGTGGACTGGTCGGTGTTCTTTGATTCACTGTCCGGTGGGCCAAACATCATCAGCACAGGTTGCCAAAACCGGTTCAGCGATTCCTGCGCCATAGCTTTTTGTTCAGCTGACCCTTGCGCCAATGTCAAAACGATCTCATAGCCCTGGCGCTGGTGAAAACTCTCTTCCTTGCAAATGCGGATCATCGCCCGCGCATAGGGACCATAAGAACAGCGGCAAAGCGGAATCTGATTCATGATGGCGGCCCCATCCACCAGCCAACCAATCGTACCTATATCTGCCCAGCTGAGGGTTGGATAATTGAAAATAGAGGAATATTTTGCCTTGCCAGTCAACAGCTCCACCGTCATCTGTTCGCGACTAACGCCCAGCGTCTCGGCAGCCGCATAGAGATACAGGCCATGGCCACCCTCATCCTGCACCTTGGCTAGCAGCGATGCCTTCCGGCGCAGGTTGGGCGCGCGAGTGATCCAGTTGCCCTCTGGCAGCATGCCCACGATCTCGGAATGCGCATGCTGGCCAATCTGGCGGATAAGTGTTTGGCGATAGCCTTCAGGCATTGGATCATTCGGTTCGACCTTTTGCTCGTCATCGATACGCGCCTGAAAGCGGTCAAGGAACACCTTGTCTTCGGTGGTGCGGCAGTCAGCGCCAATCAGTCCCTGCGAATACATATTTATTCGTTCCTTTCGTCTAGATCGCGACCATGGTCAGCAATTCATAGGTTGCTACGATATCGCCATCCTGATCAGAAAGTTCAACATGCCAGCGTACCTCGCCATAGTCATCTGTGCGCCGCGTCTTCCGTTTAACTGTCAAGGATACGGCAATGTCCGTGCCCGGTGTGACCGGCTTTTGAAAACTAAGCGCATCCAGCCCAGTATTGGCAAGGACCGGCCCCGGTGCCGGGTCAACAAACATGCCGGCGGCAAAGCTGAGCAGAAGATAGCCATGCGCCACAATGCCCGGGAAAAACGGATTGGCAGCGGCCGCTTCAGCATTCGTATGGGCATAGAACTGGTCGCCAGTAAACTCAGCAAATGCACGCACATCGTCAGCGCTTATGTGGCGCGGTGACGTGACAAGTGTTTCGCCAAGCTTCAAATCGCCAAAGCTGCGGCGGAACGGATGCGCCGGGCCCTCATGTGTGACACTGCCTGCAATCCACGTCTCGCCCGCAGCCGATAACAGCGATGGCGGGCCCTGAAGCGCGGTGCGCTGCATGTAATGCTTGACGGCACGGATACCGCCCAGCTCTTCACTACCGCCGGCACGTCCCGGGCCACCATGCACCATATGCGGCAAGGGCGAGCCATGACCAGTGGATTCACCCATGGAATCGCGGTTGTTGAAATAGATCCGGCCATGATGGCTGGCACTGGCGGCAACAAGCTGGTGCGCCACATCGCCGTCATGTGTGATCACGGAGGTAACAAGTGCGCCACCACCACGATTGGCAAGCGCACCGGCATGGGTCAGGTCGCGATATCCCATAAGACAGGCAACTGGCCCGAAGGCCTCGTGGCTATGCAGATGGGTTGCGGCATCGGGATCAGCACAATCGAAGATCATCGGTGCGACAAAGGCTCCTTCTTCTAAACCGTCGCCTGCAAGTGCAGGGCTGTCACTGCCGATGACCCGGCGCGCTTCCTCAGCAAAAAGCGCGCATTTTTCAAGCACATCAGCCTTCTGGGCGGCGCTGGCAAGGGCGCCCATAGCAACGTCATCGCGGCGCGGATCACCAAGCGTGATTGTGGCAAGCCGCGCCTCTAGCGCGTCAATAACCAATGGCTTCATGGCATCAGCAACCAGAATACGCCGCACTGCAGTGCATTTCTGCCCGGCCTTGGCGGTAATTTCGGTGGTGACCTCTTTAATAAACAACTCAAATTCAGGATCATCAATGCCAACATCCGGCCCCAGAATCGACGCGTTCAGACTGTCCTGTTCAGCGGCAAACCGCACCGAATGTTGCTGCAAATTGGTATTGCTACGCAAATGCATTGCTGTATCTGCAGACCCGGTGAAACTGACAGCATCCTGAGCGTCCAGATGATCAAGTAATTGACCAATACCGCCAGAGACAAGCTGCACAGCCCCAGTGGGAAGCAGACCTGAATTTATGATCATGCGAAAGACTGCCTCAGCCAGATAGCTGGTTGCCGTAGCTGGCTTGATGATTGCAGGCATACCAGCCAGCAATGTCGGTGCCAGCTTTTCAAGCATGCCCCAAACCGGAAAATTGAAGGCATTAATATGCAGCGCGACCCCTTTCATCGGGGTGCAGACATGCTGGCCCACAAAGCTGCCTTTTCGAGATAGCATCTCGACATCGCCGTCGAGATAGACGTGCGCATCAGGCATCTCGCGCCGGCCTTTTGAGGCAAAAACGAACATTGTGCCAATGCCGCCATCAATATCGATCCAGCTGTCGGCACGGGTAGCTCCGGTCATGAAGGACAATTCATAAAGCGTTTCTTTTCGCTCATTCAGATATTGCGCCAGCGCCTTTAACATCCGCGCCCGGTCATGAAATGTCATGCCACGCAATGCCGGGCCGCCCTTCAAGATGGCATGCTGGCGCATGCCAGTCACGTCAAGGGCCGCGCCGCCGGCATGACCGATCAGCGCCCCTGAAAAGGCGTTGTGCAGGGGCGACGCCTCCGCCCCAGGATCAATCCACTCACCAGCCGCAAAGGACTGGACGGCCAACAGGCTCATAAGCTACGCACTCCATTATGTTGAACAGTATAATTGACCGACCGGTCGGTTATGTAAAGAGCAAACTGCTTTTTTGCTAGTCAGCCCAGCCCGTGCGAGCATAGGCTTTACACACCATACCAGCGGATCGCAGAGTGCTGAGGGCAATGCGTGCCGGTACAAACCAATGCGAGGAATTCAATGAGTGATACTGTGATGATCGATGACAGCGGGCCCCTTCGTACCATCACGCTGAACCGTCCGGACAAGCTGAATGCCTTCAATGTAGAGATGCATATCGCGTTGCGTGCCGCGTTGCAGTCTGCAAGCGACACCAAGGATGTACGCGCGGTCCTGCTGACCGGTGCCGGGCGCGGTTTTTGCGCTGGCCAGGACCTGAGCGACCGCGACCCGAAAAAGGGGGATGTGCCTGATCTGGGCGACACATTGAACAACTTCTTTAATCCAAATGTCCGGCTGATCCGCGATATGCCAAAGCCAGTTGTTGCGGCGGTCAATGGGGCGGCGGCCGGTGCGGGTGCCAATATTGCGCTCTGCTGCGATATTGTGCTTGCCGCGAAAAGCGCGAAATTCCTGCAGGCATTCGCCCGTATCGGACTGATCCCGGATGCGGGCGGCAGCTGGACCTTGCCACAACTGATTGGACCCGCGCGTGCACGTGGTCTTGCCATGCTGGCCGAACCCCTGGACGCCAAAACCGCTGCCGACTGGGGTATGATCTGGCGGGTTGTCGATGACACGAAACTCATGGATGAGGCCACCGCGGTGGCGACGCGCCTTGCCCATGGCCCAACGGCCGGTCTTGCGCTTGCAAAACAGGCTATCCTTGCCGGAACAGAAAACAGTCTTGAAGATCAGCTAGCGCTTGAGGCAAAGCTGCAGTCACAAGCGGGCGCAACCGCGGATTATCGCGAGGGTGTGACTGCCTTTCTGGAAAAGCGCCCAGCCAAATTCACCGGCGAATAGGCCTGCTATGTCCTGCTTTGATCTGCGCAATCTTCCTGACGATTTTATCGATAACCCGCATCCGCATTATGCGGCTTTGCGCGATGCGCAGCCGGTTTATGAATTGCCTGGGGGCGGGTTATTCCTGTCACGCCATGCCGATCTGATACGCGTCTATAAAGAAAGGGGCGTGTTTTCCTCGGACAAGAAAGTCGAATTCTATCCAAAGTTTGGAGATTCGCTTCTTTATAAACACCATACAACCTCTTTGGTCTTCAATGATGCGCCGTTGCATACACGGGTGCGAAAGGCCATTGCAGGGGCACTCTCGCCACGTGCAATCGCTGGCATGGACGTGGTGGTAGGGCAGCTTGTTGGCCGGCTGCTAGATGATATGGCCACATATCAGACCGACGATCGGCCCGTCGATGCTGTTGCCGATTTTGCACAGAATATTCCCATTGAGGTAATCGGCAATCTGCTGGCGATTCCAAGGGCCGAGCGGAACCCGCTACGCGACTGGTCGCTGGCCATTCTCGGGGCGCTGGAACCTGAAATCAATGATGCACAATTTGAAGCCGGCGAGGCAGCGGTGCGTGATTTCCTGGCCTATCTGGAAGCGCTGGTCGCGAAGCGGCGGGCCGAGGGTGTGGAAGATGCCGGTGATATCATGGCGCGTTTAATCCGCGAAACTGGTTTTGCTGGCGAGGATGCCAATCTGTTGCCCCATGAATTGCTGCAGAATTGTATCTTCATCCTGAATGCCGGCCATGAAACCACCACTAACCTGATCTGTTCGGGTATCTGGCTGTTGTCGCAACTGCCCGACAGGGTCGCCATACTGAATGCAGACAAATCATTATGGCCGGCGGCCATTGAGGAAATCCTGCGGATGGAAAGCCCCAACCAGCTGGGTAACAGGCGGGCTGTTGCCGAATTCGAAATGGGGGGCCGGCATTGGCCCGAGGGGACGCTGATCACACTGGGCATGGGAGCGGCCAACCGTGACCCGGCGGTGTTCGACCAACCTGATGAATTCCGTCTTGACCGTAGGGATAATCCGCATCTTGCCTTTGCGGGCGGCGTCCATGTCTGTGCAGGCAATACCATTGCACGTATTGAGGGGCAGATTGCCCTTGCCAGCCTTTTCCGCCGCTGGCCGGCTCTGCAGGTTGGCGAGGGCATGCGGCGGTCACCAAGGGTACGGTTCCGCGGCTTTGAAGAGATGCCGCTCTATCTTGGCGCGGCTGCCAAACCGCGCTAGGTTTTATGTGTGATACAATGCCGTGTCTGGCACGCGCCACCAAGCAGGGAGACAGGACGAAATGGACAAGAGAAACCTGATCGTGATGGTCAAATGCGAACTGGGCCGCACCTACGATGTTGCGGCAGCGCTGGCCGACCTGCCTGAGGCGCCGATCGTATATTCAACCTCTGGCGATTATGACATCTTCACCATGTTCCGTCTCGATAATAACGACGATATTGGTACCTTTGTTTGCAATACCATCCAGACTATTAGCGGTGTACGCGATACTAATACCATCGTTTGCTTCAACCCTTTTACCACAGATCATGGCATCTGATCGGCGCCAGCCCTAGGAGGGGTAAATGACGGTGCAAATGCAAGCCACCAAAGCCTTTTACGCACAGGATATCGAACGCCTTGTACAGGACCATCAAGTGCACCGAGATGTCTATACGAGCCAGGATGTCTATGCGTTGGAAATGCAACACCTGTTTGCCAATGTCTGGGTATTTGTCGGGCATGACAGCCAGACACCCAAGCACGGGGATTATTTCACAACGCAGATTGGCAGCCAGCCGGTCATTCAGGTTCGACATTCAGATGGCGCGATCAAGGTGTTGCATAATCGCTGCCCGCATAAAGGTACCAAGATCGCCATAGACAGGCACGGCAATACGGGCGCTATTTTTCGCTGCCCTTATCACGCCTGGTCATTCGAGACAGATGGTCAGTTGAAAGCTGTGCCGCTCGATAGTGGATATTCCGATACCAGTTTTGGAACGACCGAGAATGCAAATGGCATCAAGCCGGTTGGAGCGGTGCGTAATCATCGGGGTTTTGTCTTTGCCCGTCTCGCCGACCGGGGCATCAGCTTTGACGACTTCTTTGGCGACAGCCTGTCATCAATTGACAATATGGTCGACCGGTCACCGGAAGGGCGGCTGGAAGTAGCGGGCCCGCCTCTTCGCTACATGCACAAATGTAACTGGAAAATGCTTGTCGAGAACCAGACGGATACCTGCCATCCGATGGTGGCGCATCAGAGTTCCGCCGGTACCGCGGTGCGCATCTGGGAAGAGCTTGGGAATCCAGAACCGCGCCCACCCGCCATGCAGATAATCGCGCCATTCATGTCCCCCTATGAATTCTTTGAAAAGATGGGGATCCGCACTTGGCCAAATGGACATGGCCACACAGGCATCAGCCACTCCATCCATTCAGACTATGATTCCATCACGGGTTATTTCGAGGCCATGTGTTCCACCTATGGAGAAAAACGCGCAAAGGCTATTCTCGACGAGAATCGTCATAACACCATTTATTTTCCAAATATTATGGTGAAGGGGCCAATCCAACAATTGCGCAACTTCATCCCACTTGGCCCAAACAAGACATTGGTGGAAAGTTATATCTACCGGCTTGTTGGTGCACCCGATGAATTACTGGCGCGCACCGCCATGTATAACCGCATGATCAACGCCCCCACCTCTATTGTCGGGCATGATGATCTGGAAATGTATGAGCGCGCGCAGGAAGGTCTGCTTTCAGACGGGCTGGAGTGGGTGAACCTGCAACGTCTACACCCTTCTGCGCCGGAGGATTTTTCGCAGGAAGCTGTCGAGAACGGCACTACTGAGCGCCAGATGCGCAACCAGTTCGATGCATGGAAGACCTTCATGACAAGCACCATGCCGCGTGGCGCAAGCTGAACAGGTTGAGACTGAGCTATGAATAGCAGTGACCCGGGAGCACCAGCATGACCGACTTCACCTATGATGAGATCATCGATTTCATCTATGCCGAGGTACGCATGCTGGACGAAGGCCGCTATGATGAGTGGCTGGCATTGTGGCTGGATGACGGACATTACTGGATGCCACTTGATTACAAGCAGGACGACCCGCATCTGACGACCTCGCTGCTCTATGAAGACATGTTTATGCTCAAGCTCCGGGTCCGGCGGCTTAAGGGCGCGCGCACCTATAGCCAGAAACCGAAAAGCCGCTGCAGCCATGTCATCCAGCGCCCTTTTGTTGATCTTCTGGATAACGAGGCCGGTCGCTATCAGACCAATACCGCCATGCATTACGTAGAAACACGGCTTGATGACCAGATTTTGTTGGCACTTACGGCCACACATGATCTGACACGTGTTGACGGCGAGTTGCGCATAGCCGGAAAACGCGTCGACCTTCTGAACTGTGACGCTGCCTTCGGCAATATTCAGCTGTTGCCATAGGGCGCAAGAAGAAGGCCTGCATAGTGCTGCAGATGTAAAATGGAAATGACCATGGGCGGGCAGAAAGATGAGCGGGTATAAAGCTGTAATTACTGGTGCCAGCAAGGGCATAGGGGCCGATTTGGCGGTGCGGTTGCTGGATCGCGGCTATAAGGTCATTGCCATTGATCGTGAAAACGCCACGCTGTCCCACAAAAACCTGCAACTGATTGAAGCTGATCTTCTAAACTCAGCGGCGGTCGCGCGAGTCGCGGGTACGCTGGCCGCTGATATTGGCATTACACATCTGATCCATAATGCCGGCCTGATCTGGCCAAACCTACTGGAAGATGCTGCCACCGAGGATATTGCCGGGCTGGCGCAGCTGCATCTGGGGTCTGCGCTGCAGTTGATGCAGGCGGTGTTGCCGCAGATGAAGGCAGCTGGATTCGGCCGCGTGGTGTTCAACAGTTCACGCGCTGCACTGGGAGTGCCGACACGTACAGCCTATAGTGCGACCAAAGCCGCTATGATCGGCATGGCGCGGACATGGGCACTTGAACTGGCCCCACACGGAATCACTGTCAATGTAGTTGCGCCCGGCCCCATCCAGACAGATAATTTCTGGAGTATTGTCGAAAAGGGAAGTGACCGCGAGGCAAAACTGGCGAACAACATTCCTGTAGGCCGGCTTGGCAAGCCGGAAGATGTATCCAATGCGTTTCTGTTTTTCTGTGATCCGGCCAGCAGCTTTGTAACCGGCCAAACACTGTACGTCTGCGGCGGGGCCAGTATTGGAAGCTTGACAATCTAGCGCGCTGACTGACGCGCCAATCTCCAGAAGACGGGCCTTGTGATTACTTCACTGTCCTGACGGTTCTTTTACCACCTGCTCCTTGCGCGTCAGGACATCATGGATGGCAGTAACAGTGCCAAACCGGGCACAAAGGCGATCAGGGTGAGACGGCCAATATCGGCAATCCAGAACGGCGTAACGCCCTTGAAGATCGTTTTCACCGATACATCTTTTAACACCCCCTTCAAGACAAACACATTTAGTCCAATGGGTGGAGTAATTAGGCTGATTTCGGTCACGACAACAACAAGAATGCCAAACCAGATCAGATCAAATCCCAGATTAGCCACCACTGGCGCAAAGATAGGCACAGTCAACAGGATCATTGATAGCGATTCAAAGACACAGCCAAGAAGCACATAGATCAGTAGAATAATGAATATTACACCAAGAGGGGACAGGTCAAAAGCGGTGACAATGCCGATCAGACCATCAGGAAGGCCAGCTCGGTTGACGAAATTCGAGAAGATTAGAGCGCCAAATAAGATGAAGAACAGCTTTGCAGTGGTGATAGTTGTTTCGCGAAGCACTTGCATCAGCGCGCCGTCCCGCAAGGCGCCGCGCCGCCAAGCGATCAGCAGCGCGCCAGCCGCCCCCATGCCGGAAGCCTCGGTTGGGGTAAACATACCGGCATATATCCCACCAATTACAAAGATGAACAGGCCAAGTGTCGTCCATACATCCCGAAGAGCCAGCAATCTCTCACGCCAATTAGACCGCTCACCGGCCGGGCCAAGCGCCGGGTTGCGTGTCACCACAAAGACTACGGCCAGAATATAGAACAAGATCCCAAGCAGGCCAGGAAGCACTCCCGCAACAAATAGCTTTCCAACAGACTGTTCGGTTAGGAATCCATAAATCACTAGCATAACGCTTGGCGGGATCAAGATTCCCAGCGTGCCACCAGCAGCGATAGAGGCAGTCGCTAGCGAATCATCGTACTTATAACGCCGCATCTCGGGCATAGAGACTTTTGACATCGTCGCAGCTGTCGCAAGTGACGATCCGCATATAGCCGAGAACATGCCACAGGCGGCGATTGTGGACATAGCAAGACCCCCCCGCCGATGACCAAGGAAAACGTAGGCAGCACGGTAAAGTTCCTTCGCCATGCCACCGCGTTCGACGAGAAGACCCATCAGAATAAACATCGGTAACACCGACAATTCATATTTCTGACCGGAGTCAATCACGAGTCGAGCAGCATTTGAAATCGCCGCCCGTTCACTGGCAAGAAGCGAGAAGCCAACGCCCCCGACAATGCCGAGCGCAAGGCCAAGCGGCATTCTAAGAAAGGCGAGAAAAAGCAAAGCCGCAAAGCCGATGAGTGATACTATCATTACCTATTCCCTCGGGATACGGTGGCCGGTTTCGTCTGGTAGCACGCATCCTGGCCGTAACATCATACGAAGTCCGCGAAATCCGGCAAAGACCGCTGAAAGATAAATCATGGCGGTGATCAGGCTGACGATGAGATAGCGCGGTATATGAAGATAGATGGTTTTGTCACCATCTTCCCAGGCGCGCACCGCGTAATCAAAAACCCGGTCGGCAACGATGAAAACCGCAACGACAGTGACAAGGCTAAAAATTAAACTGACAATCCAACCAAACCATCCTTGGCGTACGAAACTGAAAAGGTCGACCACAACCTGATCATCGCGAAGAAACATCGCCGGTAGCGTGAAAAAAATTGTGCCAGCCATTGATATTTGCACAAGCTCTGTCGCGCCTACCACCGGTGACCGGAAGAAGTAGCGACCAATGACATCGACACAGGTCAGACCAACAAGCCACAGCAGGATAATGCAGGCCACAATCAGACATAGATCGGCCATATTCGATGCGATTGAGTTAAGCCTTGCGATCAGCGGGTGATCATTGTCAACGTCACTCATGGTCATCATTCTCCACAACGACGGGGCGGCTGCGACCGTCATTTTTTGTTTTCACATAGACCGCATAGCAACTGTTCATCACAGAACCAACCCGAATTTATAACTTTTTTCAGCTTGCACGATCCATGCTGACTTTTGAAAAGCCAGCCTTCATCGCATAGCTGGATACAATGTTCTTCCGGTCTTCATAGCTCAGAACGTCATCCACATTTTCAAAACCGGCTGGAGCCAGCTTCTCCACCTCATCGATGACACCTTCAGGCCCACCCTTCCTATTATTGACCACAATCTCCGCCGTAGTCGGCAGTCTTTGTTTCTCATAAAACCAAAGAGCTGCTCTGGGATGCTCGGCTTGTTGCAAATGATCACTGAGACAACGGGCGTCAAGAATGGCCTGGCTGGCGCCATTAGAGCCAACTGGATACATCGGATGCGCTGCGTCACCAAGCAGTGTTACTCGCCCGAATGTCCATCGTGGCAATGGGTCTCGATCAGCCATTGGATATTCGTAAATCCCCTCTGTTGCCCGAACTAGTCCTTCAATATCGAACTCTGGAATTGCGAAGCGAAGCGCATGGGGCAGCACTGTCGACAGCGACACGCTGCGGGACCAATTATTTTCTGGTGATGGTGTAATAGCGGGGTCCTTTGTCCTGATGTTGACAACCCAGTTCATTAATTGACTGCCATTTTTTGGTCTCCCGATTGGGTAAAGCACAAATTTGCCGCCAAGCCCCCCACCAATAGCCATACTTTCACCATCACGCCAGGACGGCCATTCGGCGGCACCACGCCACATCATCACACCATTCCAACTTGGCTGCGCCTCGTCGGGATAAAAGAGCTTCCTGCCACAGGAATGGATGCCGTCGGCACAGACAAGGATATCGCCAGCCGCCGTTATACCCCCAGCACCTTCTAGCGTATCAACGAAATTGGCCGTAACACCTGATTCGTTCTGTAAGAAACCAGCAAGTCGCCTGCCAGTGACAACCGCTTCTTGACCAGCGCGTTCAATTAGAGCTTCGTAGAGTAGTTTTTGTAGCCTACCCCGATGAATAGAAAATTGCGGCACCTCATGGCCAGCATGCATGCCGCGAAGCTCAGACCAGACCTCCTGACCAGACTTCGTAAAATATGTCAAGCTTCGGGTGCGCAGCCCAGCTTTATCCAGCGCGCCCAGAAGGCCAAGCGCATCAAGCTCACGGATGGCATGCGGTAGAATATTGATCCCAACCCCTGCCTCTCGGATGCGCGCCGCGGATTCGTAGACCCGCACATTGATATTTCTGGCCCGCAGCATAAGGGCAGTGGTTAGACCACCTATTCCACCCCCAGCGATAATGACCGTCATGTCAGCCTTCCTCAGGTGGCGGAAGGAAATCTACCTCGTGCTTTGCGGAGAGTTCTACAACCTCTGCTGGATTAGCAGTTGGCCCTAGGTTGTGAATGCCCCAAAATAAATCATAGAGCTTGCGCGCCGGCGATACCCAGAAAAGGCATTTGTTCGTCTCCTCCGACTTGTTGAAGATACCATGCGGGATCCCTCTAGGTAGTCTAACCAAATCGCCTGGTGTGGCTATCGCCTCGGAACCATCGAGAATTAGTTCAAATCGTCCCTCAAGAACGTAGATGAACTCATCCTGTTCTGGATGGATATGCGGCGGTACAAAAGTACCGGGCGGCAAGGTGGCGTGCCAGGAAAAGGAATTTTCGCTCCACTGCTTCGGAACGTATGTCTGCCCGAGGATGTTCCAAGAAATGTCATCCATCCCCTCATTCGACTTCGTGACGCCAGCTGTCATTTGCATCTGCCCACCCCTTTCACAACGCATCCCTCAAACTTAGGTGACGGTAACAGACAGTTTTTCATACGGCAATCAGACATAGAATCTTATAAAGTTCCTAATGACCCTTGTACTTGCAGGTTTTTGCTTGACTGAAATCGGAAACCCATCACAGGCTGTTACTTCATCATTCGACTAATTTGGGTATGTTAAACGAGCTTTAATAAGGAAACTCAACGCGGCCCGAATTTATTTTCAAGGAGGACTTGCATGAAAAAGATCGTTGCTGGTCTGATTGTGGCGCTGCCTGTGTTGGCGTCCGGTCAGGCAATAGCCGCAGATAAGGAACTAATTATATCTTCCTGGGCGGCACCAGTTCATACCATGAACAAGGATATTTTCCCATGGATGATTTCTGAGATGGAGAAATGTTCGGGCGGCAGCCTGTCGGCAAAGATCGAATACGGTCTGGCACCACCGCCAGCGCAATATGACACGGTTCGCGATGGCGTCGCTGATTTTGGCTGGATTGTATACGGGTATACACCCGGCAAGTTCGAGACAACAAAAATCGCCGAACTGCCTGGTAATGGCGGCAATGCAGAAGATATGTCGGTCGCCTTCCAAATGACGCACGAGAAATATCTCGCCGCCGCCAAGGAAGCCAAAGGTATCAAGATCCTGACCAACTATGTCCATGGCCCAGGCCACGTGAACACAGTGAAGCCTGTCAACTCATATAAGGACATCGTAGGTATGAAGCTTCGTGTCGGTGGCGGCGTAGCCAATGATATTGGAACCGCACTTGGCGTCGCGGGTGTTAACATGCCTGCACCTGCCGTTTACGAAGCTGTTTCCTCGGGTGTAACCGAAGGCGTGATGTTCCCAATGGAAACGATGTATGCCTTCAAAGTCGCCGAAGTTGCAAAATACACCTTTCGCAATCCAGAAGGCATGTATACTACCGCCTTTGGCTTAATCATGAATAGTGACACATACGATGATCTGTCAGCCGCCCACAAGAAGTGCATCGATGGCATGACCGGCGTCGACATGGCCCGCCGTGTTGGAAAATGGTGGGACGAAGCCGACGCGCTTGGTTATAAGAAGTTCGCCGAGATGGGTGGAACGGTTACTGACGCCAGCGCCGCTGAGCAAGCTTATTTCCGTGAGAAGACAGCCGGTGTTGAAGCAAAAGTTCTGGCCGGAATTAATGACCGCGGTGTCGATGGTGCCGCCGCGCTGAAATATTTCCGCTCACAGCTTAATTAGAGCCAAACCATTCCATCGTATGATGTTTTTAATAGGCGGCCTTAGGGCCGCCTATTTTATTTTGAACTAGGACTTTTTGCCAAAAGACTTTTTAAGCGTGGGTCTTTGAACGCGGTACCTTTACGGATCAGCAGATTTGCCACAGCATGTTATGAATTCTCGCCAAAACATTGGCTTTCATTGACTATGATCATTAAGGAACCGACATGGCACCTCCTTCTCTGTTTGTCGCGAGCGCTGATGCGATCACTTTGCTGCCACCAGCTGATCTGGATGATGCCTATGAGAACCGCAAATATATTCCTGCGGCGGATGAACATATGGCCCAGTGGCAACAGCAGTCAGCCGCCTTCCGTAGCAACGCCACCCACGCGGCATTCGACCAGCCCTATGGGCCGGCGCCGCGCCAACGTTATGACTTGTTCTGGCCAGATGGCGGACCGGGTACGGAAAAGGGCCTTCTTGTAATCGTTCATGGCGGCTATTGGCTGGCCTTTTCCAAAGATGACTTCACACATCTTGCCAGCGGCGCAGTGGCACAAGGCTGGGCTGTTGCCATGATCAGCTATACGCTGGCACCGGAAGCGCGCATTGGGGAGATCACCCGTGAAATGGTGTCCGCCGTAAACACACTTGCCGGCTTTGCCAGCGGGCCCATGCGGCTGGCTGGCCATTCGGCGGGCGGGCATCTTGTCAGCCGGATGATGTGTGTGGACACAGCGCTGTCTCCTGCAGCGCTTGCGCGTCTTGATCGCATTGTATCAATCAGCGGACTGCATGATCTGCGCGCGCTGCTGCCGCTTGAAAAGAATGCGGCCTGGAAGTTGGATGCGGATGAGGCGGCAGCCGAAAGTGCCATTTGTCACCAGCCGCGCACAGGCATGGAGCTGGTGTGCGTGGTGGGTGGAGATGAACGTCCAGAATTCATCCGGCAGAATGGTATCCTGCCCCTTGTCTGGCAGGGCCTTGGCGCCATGTGCCACACACAGCTTCTTGCCAAAGAAGACCATTTTTCTATTATTGCGCAGATGACTGATCCAAACAGCCAGCTGTCACGCTTGATTGATTCGCGGCTTGCCTAGCGGTTACAGGCGCGCATAAGTGCTATTGAGTTCGGCAGCAAGCTTGCCGCTCGCACGGTCAGCTATGCTGATACGACCGACAACCAGACGCCGACCAGCCTTCAGGATATCAACAGTGATCTCCCCGCCCGCTGCCCCTAACGGCCGCAAGAAACGGCTTGCGATATCCACCGTAGTGATCGGGCCATAACTGCCAATGGCAGCCGTCACCGCAGCAATCATGGCAGTGTCCGCGGCGGCCACAATTGCCTGCCCGCAAATCATGCCGGCATCGCGTGTCAAGCGGTCACTGAAAGGCAGGAAGAACCGAGATTGTGACGGAGTGATCTCGGTGACTTCCAGCCCCAGATCGCGCACCCAGGGGGCGGTCACATCAGCCAGCAATGCCGCGGCAGCAGCAGCATCAAAGGCAACACGCGAAGCTGGAATATCGGGCTTATACTGCGGTTTATCTTCTGTATGCTCTGACATTTTTTACCCTTTACAGCGTTACCTGCTAGTCCCACGCCTGGATAGCGCAATCTCATGCCTAACGGCGACTACCAGACTTGACTAACCGGACGGTCAATCTTTACGGTTTAATCCTTGCTGCTTTTGAAAATGTGGTCAAGGCAGCCACCCGTCATGAGAAGGCTGATGCGCCTCTGAACGGCGGCCAAAATGTGGGGAACCGGATGGCAGACAGCGCGCAGGATATGGCCCGCAACGTCGCAGAGACAATGATTGGTAATTGCGGATTCTCGAAGGGGCTTGGCATGCGGATTGCCAATGCGGGTCCTGATTTTGCTGTGATCGAAATGGAGCTGACCGCCCTTCATATGAATGGTCACGCCATTTGTCATGGCGGTGCCATCTTTGCCATGGCTGACACGGCCTTTGCGCATGCCTGCAACTCCGACAATGTCGTAACCGTGGCACAGCAATGTCAGGTAAATTTCCTCAAGTCAGCCAGACTGGGTGACACATTGCGAGCGACTGCGTCGTTGCGTGGCTTGTCGGGTCGCACAGGACTATATGATGTTGCCATTACCGATCAGCATGAGGTGTTGATCGCCGAATTTCGGGGCATGTCCCGCAAATTGTCAGGTCCGGTAGTGCCGCCTGACGGCGGGGGCCCGGCCGACTGACCCACTCAAAATTATACCGATTGAAAGACCATCTACTAGAGAGACAGACGAATGCGCGACCTTACCCCTGACAGAGCCAGCCTTGACCCGATCGAGATTGCCTCACGTGACGAGATTACTTCCCTGCAGCTTGAACGGCTNAAATGGACGGTTGCGCATGCCTATGAAAATGTCNGCCTCTANAAGCGCAAATTCGATGCTGCCGGGGTCCATCCCGATGATCTGANGGCNCCNGAGGATATNGCNAAATTCCCCTTCACNACNAANGANGANCTGCGGCAGNGCTATCCTTTCGAGATGATGGCCGTACCNATGGAGCAGGTGGCCCGCATNCACGCATCAAGCGGCACGACCGGCAAGCCGACCGTCGTNGGCTANACNCAAAANGANNTTGANAACTGGGCGCANCTTGTAGCGCGTTCNATCCGNGCNTCNGGNGGNCGNCCNGGNGACCGAATTCATGTCGCNTATGGNTATGGGCTCTTTACCGGCGGTNTGGGNGCGCATTACGGGGCCGAGNCCCTTGGCTGCACNGTCATCCCTGTNGGTGGNGGGATGACACAGCGTCAGGTACAGCTGATTGTTGATTTCAANCCGGACATCATCATGGTGACCCCATCCTATCTTCTGGCTGTTGCAGATGAATTTGAAGCGCANGGCATTGATCCNCGCAGCACNAGTNTGAAAAGCGGNATTTTCGGCGCCGAACCCTGGACAAATGCCATGCGNGCGGANATTGAAACNCGNTTCGATATGCATGGTGTNGACATCTATGGCCTGTCNGAGGTGATGGGNCCCGGTGTNGCCAATGAGGCGGTTGAGGAAAAGGACGGNNTGTATATCTGGGAGGATCATTTCCTGCCTGAAATCATCGANCCGGACAGTGNNGCNGNGCGNGNGGATNGCAGCGAAGGCGAACTNGTCTTTACCTCACTGACCAAAGAAGCGCTGCCGATCATCCGCTATCGCACCCGTGACCTGACAACATTGCGNCCGGGNTCNGCNCGCACGATGCGCCGCATGGATAAAATCACNGGNCGNAGCGATGATCTGATCATNTTGCGCGGGGTGAATGTCTTCCCGAGCCAGATTGAGGAGCATATTCTGAAAATNGATGGCATNAGCCCNCATTACCAGATTGANTTNTCAAAGTCCGGGCCGCTGGATGTGATGAAAGTGCGNGTCGAGGCNGNNCCNGGCAATGAGGATGCNNACCNTCGCGGGGCNCTGGCNGCCCAACTGGCCGAGAACATCAAACAGAATNTCGGCATCAGCGCTGAAATCGACGTCACACCCGTTGGCAAGGTAGATCGCTCTGCTGGCAAGGCGGTACGCATTATCGACCGCCGCAACGACTGACGCTTGCCCATGCCCCGCCGCCGCGCCACAGGCTATGACAGCAAGCTTGTCCATATTCGCGACACCGCGGCAGCGCTGTTCGCGCGTGACGGGTTCTCGCGNACATCAATGGCCGAACTTGCCAATGCCTGCGGTGTATCAAAGGCGCTGCTTTATCATTATTTCGATGGAAAGGAAGCCATCCTATTCGATATTTTGCGGGCCTATCTTGACGATCTCGAAGAAGTTATCAGGATCGACCGCGCGCAATCAGCCAGTGCCCGTGATCATCTGCGTGCGCTGATCGGCGCATTGCTGGCGCAGTATCGCCAGGCCGGCAACACCCACAAGCTTCTGACGTTTGATCTGTCAGTATTACCGCAAGCCCAGCAGGATGAACTGCGACAGACGGAACGCCGGATCATCGCATGTTTTGAGGCTGTGCTCATCGATGCTGCCGCCGAAGCCGGACGCACCACCCCGCTCGACGGACCAAGGGCGATGATGCTTTTCGGCACACTCAACTGGACCTATACATGGTTCCGCGAGGATGGCGCACTGACACTTGACGCTTATAGTGATCTGGTGACAGACAGCACTGTGAAGTCGTTAGTATCCTAAATAATTTCTGCCAATTTATACAACATGTAGATAAATTTGATAATATAGAACCATATGTAGAAGCTTATTCAATTTTTTTCTTTACTTGTCCAGCAGGGTGTTTCAAGCGTTCCACATCAATTGTTCTTAGGGGGAGTCTAATGAGCATTGCTAACGGAGTTGATCCGCAACGTGTAAGCGATCCGGATTACGAATTGCCCATGGTGCCGAGGGTGGCACTTGGGATGCAACATGTACTGGCGATGTTTGCCAGTAATGTAACACCATCAATCATCATTGCCGGCGCCGCCGGCTTTGCGTTTGGAAGTGCCGATATGGTCTTCCTCATTCAAATGGCCATGCTGTTCGCCGGCATTGCCACGCTGTTCCAGACAGTCGGTTTTGGTCCTGTTGGTGCCCGCCTGCCTGTCATGCAGGGCACCAGCTTTGCCTTTGTTCCGATCATGATCGGGGTCGTCAAGTCTTCAGGCATGGCCGCTCTGATGGGATCGATCATCGTGGCCGGCGTCTTTCATGCAGCCCTTGGTACTGTGATCGGACGAATCCGGCATTGGTTCCCGCCATTGGTGTCTGGCATGGTGATCACAACCATCGGCCTGTATTTGATACCTGTTGGTATTCGCTATGCCGCTGGCGGTGCCGCCGATTTTCAGGTGAACAACCCGAATTGGGGTGATTTCAGCCACTGGAGCCTTGCGCTGGTCGTGATCATTGTCGCGCTGGGGTGCAAGTTCTTTACCCGCGGCCTGACATCATCGGCGGCGATCCTGCTTGGTCTGATCGCCGGTTATCTTGTCGGCATTGCAACTGGCGCTGTGAATTTTGGCGCTGTTGGCAAAGCGGCATGGTTTGCCATTCCGATGCCGCTGCAATATGGCATCGAATTCAACATGGCAGCCATCATCGGCATGTGTCTGATCTCTGTTGTCAGCGCCATTGAGACAGTGGGTGATATTTCGGCCATTGCCAAAGGTGGTGCCGGACGCGAGGCAAGCGACAAGGAACTGGCCGGAGGCACCTATGCGGACGGTCTTGGGTCTGCTGTTGCGGGTATCTTTGGCGGTCTGCCAAACACCTCCTTCAGCCAGAATGTCGGCATTGTTTCGATGACAGGTGTTATGAGCCGCGGTGTTGTCACCATCGGCGCCATTTTCCTGATCATCTGCGGCTTTGTTCCGAAAATCGGTGCTGTCGTGTCCTCAATGCCGATCGAGGTGCTTGGGGGCGGTGTTATCCTGATGTTTGGCATGGTTGTATCTGCTGGCGTCAGCATGCTGTCCACGGTCAACTGGACGCGTCGCAATATGATGATTCTAGCGACATCCATGTCAGTTGGTATTGGCTTGCAGGCGGTTCCAAAATCCATGCAGCATCTGCCCGATACGCTGGGCATGCTGATGACATCAGGCTTGTTGCCGGTTGCGGTGCTGGCCGTTGTCATGAATTTGGTTCTGCCAGAGGATGCAGAGTAAAGCTGTTTCCTCACTGGCATTGATTGCCATAACAGCCTAACGTGACCGCTGGCCTGCCATTTGGGCCAGCGGTATTTTTTGGAGATCATCACAGCACCAACATGGCATCAGCTACCCTGTTACTGAAACATGCTGACCTGCTCTGCACGATGGAGGACGGTCCGGCCAGCCGGGCGGCCGGCGCCGAAATCCGGGACGGAGCGCTGTTTGCGCGTGACGGGGTGATTGTCGCCGTCGGTCCGACAGCAGAACTGCCGCAGGATGCTGACCGGGTGATCGACATGACCGGCCAGCTTGTCATTCCCGGCATGGTCAATACGCATCATCATCTGTTCCAGAACCTGACCCGTGCTGTTCCGGCAGCTCAGGACGCGCCGCTGTTTGGCTGGCTGAAAACCCTCTACCCAATCTGGTCACATATCGGGCCTGAACATGTCTATTGGTCAACCGCGCTGGGCCTTGCCGAGCTGGCGCTAAGCGGCTGCACCACCTCATCAGACCATCTCTATCTTTTTCCAAATGGCGCGCGCCTTGATGACTCCATGGCGGCAGCTGCTGATATTGGAGTGCGTTTCCACGGAACGCGCGGTTCGATGAGCATTGGTGAGAGCAAGGGCGGACTGCCGCCTGACAGCCTGTGCGAGGATGAGGACGCCATCCTTGCCGATAGCCANCGTGTGGTGGAGGCCTTTCATTATGCCGACCGTCATGCCATGCAGCGTGTGGCACTCGCCCCTTGTTCGCCCTTTTCGGTATCGATGGACCTGATGCGGGAAAGTGCGAATCTTGCACGTCATTTGGGTGTCGGTCTGCATACGCATCTTGCCGAGAATATAGAGGATATTGATTACAGCCTTGCCACCTTTGGCATGCGCCCAGGTGACTATGCCGATGCTGTCGGCTGGACAGGAAGTGATGTCTGGCATGCGCATTGTGTGCAGCTGGATGCAACAGAAATTGATCTGTTTGCCCGCACCGGCACCGGCGTGGCGCATTGCCCCTGTTCCAACATGCGGCTCGCAAGCGGCATTGCGCCGGTACGCGCGATGCTGGATCGCGGGGTCAAGGTCGGACTTGGCGTGGACGGCTCAGCCTCTAATGACAGTGGCCATATGCTGAATGAGGCGCGTCAGGCCATGCTGCTGCAGCGCGTTATGGCGGGCGGCGATGCGATGAGCGCGCGTATAGCGCTGGCAACCGCAACACGCGGTGGTGCCGCCGTGTTAGGGCGCGATGATATCGGCATTCTGGCACCCGGATATGCGGCAGACATCACCGCCTTTGATAGGCGCAGTATTGATTTCGCCGGTAGCGACTGGGACCCGCTTGCAAGCCTGTTGTTCTGTGGTCCGGTGAAAGCAAGCCATACCATCGTTAATGGGCAAAGCGTTGTCGAAGACGGCCAGCTCGTGACCATGGAGAGCGGGCGAATGCTGGAACGCCACGCGGCCATGACCTATCACCTTATGCAGGCTTCAGGCCACATTGGTTAGCGAAGGATTGGCGCCAAACCGCGTGTTGCCTGTTATGTTTCGGATTTTTAAATTGGGCGGAATCTGGCGGGTACAACGTTTTGCTAGGCTTAGAGCCTGATCACTGCCACTGGCGCATCTTCCCAATGTTCCTGAAGATTGGCGCTGTCCACTTCGCCATCGGGTCCGGCGCGATCAGCGATCAGGAAATCCTGTGGTTGGCGCACCAACAGCGGATGGTGCCAAACCTTCGGCGCATAGCTCACCCCCTGGTCCCCGCGAGCATGGAAACAGCGAAGCCCGTCGAAATTGGGGGCGCTGTCATCTGCGTTGGTCGGGGCGACCACCACAAGCCAGTCATGGTCCGAGAGCGGCATGAAGGACTGTGACCCTAGCGGGTGACGTTCCATCATCGAAACAAAAATGGGAACGGGGCGCGGTGTGCCGGCGAAGATCGACAGGATCGGCATACCGCCACCCGCCGCCGCATCAACCTGTGACAGTGCGTGATAGCGGGTGGTTGTGCCTTCATTGATCATCCTAATCTCGGCGCCGTCGCGCTCTATGACCACTCCGAACAGGGTAAAACCGGCCTTGGTCAGTGGCTCTATGGCAAGAGTGCGCAGGCTTGTCATGATTCACTGCCATGCGGGTGATGTTCACGCCAGTGACGGGCGATATCGATACGCCGTGCCAGCCAGACACAGTCATGCTTCTGCACATGATCCAGAAACCTTACCAGCCCGGCAAGGCGGGCCGGCCGGCCGATCAGGCGGCAATGCAATCCCACCGACATCATTTTCGGGGTGGTCTCACCCTCGGCATAGAGCGTATCGAAGGCATCGATCAGGTAAGTCGCAAACTGGTCACCAGTATGAAACCCCTGTGCTGTGGCAAAGCGCATGTCATTTGTGTCCAGCGTATAGGGAACGATCAGATGCGGGGTATCTGTCTGTGTGCTCCAGAAGGGAAGATCATCCGAATAATCATCGGCGTCATAGAGAAAGCCGCCTTCCTCGGCGACGATACGACGGGTGTTCTGGGATGTCCGGCCGGTATACCAGCCAAGCGGCCGCTCACCACAGACGGATGTGTGGACATCGATGGCCTTTTGCAAATGCGCGCGCTCCTTATCCTCGGCCATACCGTGATAATTGATCCATCGCCAGCCATGCGAGGCGATTTCATGACCGTCTGAGAGGGCGCGCTCAATCACTGCCGGGTGGCGTTGCATCGCCATCGCCACGGCAAACAGCGTCAGCGGCACATCGCGATCACGAAACAAATCAAGAAGACGCCATACCCCGGCGCGTGACCCGTATTCATAGATGGATTCCATCGACATATGGCGGGCGCCCTCAAACGGGACCGCACCGATAATTTCAGATAGGAACATCTCGGATGCCGAGTCACCATGAAGGATGCTATTTTCGCCGCCCTCTTCATAATTAAGCACAAACTGCACGGCGACACGGGCATCGCCAGGCCAGGCCGCATGCGGCGGCGTCGGCCCATAGCCGATCATGTCACGCGGATAGCTCACCCGCCGGATTCCGCGCCAGATTCGGGCACGCCGTTGGATTTGAGCATGGCCCGCCAGTTCGCAAGCATGGCGCGTTCCTCATTTTCCACCCAGATGACATTGCCCGGCGGCATGGCGTGCGATACTGCAACTTGCCAGTAGATATCATCCACCTGACGCAAGATATCAGCCTCAGTTTCCAGCACCACGCCCTTTGGCGCGAAATGCATGCCTTCCCATTGCGGCGCGCGCGCATGGCAAATAGCGCATCGTTCCGTGACCAGCTCAACCGCAGCGACATGTAATTTGGCGCCGGTTCCAAACTCATATTCGGCATAAGCGTCAGGATCATGTTTCGGCGCACCGGCATGGCTCAGCAAAACGGTAATCACTGTGAGTGCACCAGCGGCAATCCAGACCCACCAGGGGGCGGGGTCACCCTTGTGTTTTGTATTGAAGAAATGCCGGATCAGCGCGCCGATGACAAGCACCAGCGCAAGGATGACCCAAGCGTAGGATGTTGCGAAGATAGCTGGATAATGCCCACCGATCATGACAAAAATCACCGGCAATGTCAGATAGTTATTATGCAAGGATCTCTGCTTGCCGCGGGCGCCATGGCGCGGGTCGGGCGCGTTGCCGGCAACCAGCGCATCCACCACCTTGCGCTGGCCAGGGATGATGACCATCGCAACATTCGCCACCATGATCGTGCCAATGGTAACACCGATCTGCACGAAGGCACCGCGAGCAGAAAAGATCTGCGTATAGCCCCACGCCAGCAAAACAATGAACACAAATCCCGCGAGTGCCAGCGCCACATCATTGCGGCCCAGCGGGCTGCGGCACATCAGATCATAGGCGGCCCAACCGCCGACAATGCCGGCAAGGCTGAGCGCAACCGCCTGCCATGGCTCCAAATCCAGAATCTCTGTGTCGATCATATAAAGGCCGGATTGCGTGTAATAAATAATCGTCAACAGCGCAAAGCCTGACAGGAAAGTGGTGTAGGCCTCCCATTTGAACCAGGTCAGTTCATCCGGCATCTTGGATGGCGCAACAAGGTATTTCACCATGTTGTAGAAACCGCCACCATGCACCTGCCACGCCTGTCCATGCGCCTGTTCGGGCAAGGCCTTGCCAGGCTTCAGGCTAAGGTCCAGCGCAATGAAATAGAAGGAAGAGCCAATCCAGGCAATCCCAGCGATGACATGCAGCCAGCGAACAAGAAGTTCTGACCACATCCAGGCGTAATCAACCATGCTTCCCCCTTTGGGATGGTCCCCGCAGAGATGCACCCCAACCCATGGGCCGCCCCCTGCCGTTGCAGTGTGCCAGCATCATGTCCCGCCGTCCAATTCCTGTTGCCAGATGGCCAGCGCCGCGGCGATTGACAGTGCCACGCGCGCCGGATGCTTGCCGGTAATTTCAGGCACCCCAACCGGACAGATCAGCCGGTCAAGTGCAGCCGGCGTTACACCCGCCGTAGCAAGGCGTGATCTGAACCGTGCGGCCTTGGTTGCTGATCCGATCAGTCCCAGCCGCGCAAACCCGTCGCCTTTCAGGATAGCAAGGCAGATGGCCTCGTCCAGCGCATGGTTGTGGGTGATGACAAGATGCATGGCATGCGGTGGCGCATGGCTTGCAATGACTGTCGGGTCGGTCGCGATCACCCGCTCGACACCTGCTGGCACCATGTCTGGAAACCTGCCTGCCGCGATATCCACCCAGTGCAGGTCACAATCCAGCGCTGCNAGATGTGGCGCCAGGGCGCGGCCGATATGGCCAGCGCCNTANAGAAAAACCGGATGCGGATCGGTGACAACCGGCGCAACAAATNCCNAACCGTCCGCCGACAATCCCNACGGNATGTCNCCGGCCGNCGTGACCGGGTTTGTNCCTGAAAGAGGATGTGTCAGCAGGGTTNCATCCTGCAGCCCTTCCAAGACTGACAGTTCNGCNGGNCCNANGGATTCCAGCAACACGCGCACCTGTCCCCCGCAGCACTGNCCCATNTCAGGGCCGAGCGCGGCCTTGACCAGCTGCCGGGCCCAGCTGGGCCGANTTTCNGACATCATGGCACGGGCCTGCTGCATNATTTGATATTCNAGCGTACCNCCACCAATGCTCTGCCAGATTTCCTGANCGGAAATCAGCATCATGGCCCCGGCCTCTCGCGGGGAAGATCCNTTCACGCCGACAAGGCTGGCACGCACAACAANGCCGTCAGGCCCGGCCAGACGCCTGGCCGNGGCAATCCATCCCCTCACGCCGGATCGGTCCCGTCATCCTGGCGGAACCCCAAGGCGCCAAGCCGGCGTGCCGTCAGACACAGACGTTCCGGTGTNGCAGGCGCGTCCAGCATTGGATAGTNATCCGAGCCCAGACCCTGCAGCGCNTGTGANAGTGCCATNAGAACCGAAATNCCCAGCATCAGAGGNGGCTCNCCAACNGCCTTTGACCTNTGGATGCTGTCCTCNCGATTTTCGCCATCTGCAAAGAGATGCACATTGAAGTTGAGCGGCCGGTCACCANAGGCCGGAATCTTGTATGTCGAGGGCGCNTGGGTGCGCAGCCTGCCTTCAGTGTCCCAGACAAGCTCTTCGGTTGTCAGCCAGCCTGCGCCCTGCACAAAGCCGCCNTCGATCTGNCCAATATCAATNGCCGGGTTCAGCGACCGNCCGGCATCATGCAGNATATCGGTGCNNAGAATNCGGTTTTCGCCGGTCAGTGTATCCAGCACCACTTCNGAAACCGCAGCCCCATAGGCGAAATAATANAANGGCCGNCCNCGGGAGCGGCTCTTGTCCCAATGGATTTTTGGCGTTGCGTAGAATCCNGTGGANGACAGCGANACCCGACCGAGATAACAGGCTTCGACCGCGGCGGCAAAATCCATATGTNTNNCGCCCGCGATTACCATNCCGTCTGCAAATANCACATCCTCNGCCGCACATCCNTGTAATGAAGCNAGATAGGNNGCCATACGNCCCTTAATNGTGCGTGCAGCGGCNTGTGCCGCTTTGCCGTTCANATCCGTTCCGGATGACGCTGCTGTTGCCGAGGTGTTTGGNACCTTGCCGGTCGTTGTGGCNGTAATCTTGATCGCACTGNAATCAACCTGGAATTCATGCGCNACNATNTGTGCAACCTTTGTATTCAGNCCCTGCCCCATTTCGGTGCCGCCATGATTCAGATGGACGGACCCGTCTGTATATACATGTACAAGCGCNCCTGCCTGATTNAGAAANGTCGTATTAAAGGAAATGCCAAACTTCACCGGGGTCAACGCAATGCCGCGCTTGATAACATGNCTTCGGGCGTTAAAGGCNGTGATNGCCGCGCGCCGCCGTAAATAGTCAGANTCCTCGGCAAGCTTGTCGACAANATCCTGCAACACGCAGTCCTCTACCGTCTGGCCATAGGGTGTTACACCATGGGTATCGGCACTNTNATGCGGATAAAAATTGCGNCGCCTTACCTCCAGCGGATCAAGGNTGAGTTNATGGGCAATGGCNTCAATCGCCCGCTCGATGCCCAGCATNCCCTGNGGGCCACCAAAGCCGCGAAAGGCCGTATTGGATTGTGTNTGCGTCTTGCAGCGATGTGAAATAACGCGCAAGTCGGGTATNTGGTAGGCATTNTCCNCATGGCACATGGCACGNGCGGCAATCGCCTCGGACAGGTCCCANGACATGCCGCAGCGCAATGCCTGCTCAAACACGGCNCCGNGAATACGCCCNTCNGAATCAAAACCAATGTGATAATCGATGCGNACATCATGCCGTTTNCCNGTCAGCATGAAATCATCATCACGGTCATAGACCGTCTTGGCCGGACANCCGGTNAAGCNTGCTGCCANGGCNGACAGGATNGCCGGCAGGTTNCCCTGNCTTTCCTTACCGCCGAATCCGCCACCCATGCGNCGTGTTTCGACCGTGACATCNTTGTTGGAAAGCCCNAGTGCAGTTGCGACCTTATGCTGGATTTCGGTGGGATGCTGNGTCGAACAATGCACNGTNATATCGCCATCNTCGCCGGGAAGNGCNAGCGCTGCCTGCCCCTCGAGATAGAAATGTTCCTGACCGCCNATTTCCATCCTGCCGGAGATATGATGCGGTGCAGCCGCGATNGCACTGTCGGGGTCNCCATTTTCCATGGTCGCCGCCGGCCCAAGCCATGAACGNGCGCGCATGGCGTCCTCAATGGTCAGAATGGCNGGCAATGNNTGATAATGAANCTCTGCCAGTNGCAGCGCATCACGNGCAGCCTGCATGGTCTCGGCGACAATNGCGAAAACAGCCTGACCGACATAGCTCACAACCTCGGCCGCCAGNATCGGGTCNTCACCATGNACCGGACTGCAATCATTNATGCCCGGAATATCGGCATGNGTCATGACCGTCACGACCCCGTCAGCNGCCGCAACGCGGGACACATCCATTGCGGTGATTCGCGCATGGGCATGCGGGCTCTGGCCAATCAGNACAACCAGCNTGTTGTCAGNTGTTGGAATATCGTCAACATAAATGGCNGTGCCCGCCACNTGTTTGTGCGCGCTGTCATGNCGTTTCGGGGTGCGGATATCACCGTCAATGCGNCNGCCGGTACCCGTTGCATTCATAGCATGCTGTAAAGACTCATAAGGTGGGGACTGGTCAGGCATCATCCTGCCTCCAGCAAGTCTGCAATGCCTGATTTTCTGCTGGTGCCCACAAGATGCGGTACCGGCGTCCCGGTCATGTCCATCGCATATTTGATCAGCAGGTTCTGCGCCACCTGCATGCGGTAATCGGCCGAGGCGCGCATATCATCAATAGGGTTGAAATCAGATTCAAGTGCCGCCGCGGCAGCGATAAAGCTTTCCATGCAAACCGGTTTTTCCACAAGGCAAGCTTCTGCCTGTCCAGCGCGCTTTGGTGTCGCCGCCATGCCGCCAAATGCCAGCCGGGCTGACGTAATACGCTTTGCCGAAACGGTTATGTTGAATGCACCCATCACCGCCGAAATATCCTGATCGAAGCGCTTTGAGATCTTATAGGCGCGAAAATGCGGCGAAGTGCCTGACGGCACGCGCAGCCCGGATACATATTCGTTAGTCGCGCGATCCTGTTTGCCATAGTCGATGAAGAAATCTTCTAGCGCCAGCAGCCGGTTAGAATCCGGCGCGGTCAGTTCAACCTCGGCCGCCAGTGCAATCAGCATTGGCGGCAAATCACCAATGGGTGAACCGTTGGCGATGTTGCCACATACTGTGCCGCTCGCACGCACCTGTGTAGACCCGAACCGGCGCATGACCTCTCCAAGGTCGGGCCGGCCCTTTGCCAGCCGGTCCATTGCCATGGCATGGGTCACTGCCGGGCCAATATGCCAATGGGCACCGGCCTTCTTCATACTGTTAAAGCCGTGAACACGTCCAGTCCACAACATTATTGGCAATTTGGCGTGCCCCTTTGTTACCCACAGCCCGACATCGGTGGCACCAGACACAATGGTGGCATCGGGCGTTTCGGCATAAAGCAGGGTAAAGTCTGCGGCGGTTGCCGGTGCCACAAACCGGCAATGTCCATCTGACAGCATCACCGTTTCTTTATGAGCAATATCTTTCATCAGCTGCGCCTCACCCTTGCGCCGCGCAGCCTCGAAGGTAGGTGGCACACTGCCTTGGCGCAGCGCGCTGGCGGCATCGGCTATCGGGCGATAACCCGTACAACGGCACAGATTGCCAGCTAGCGTTGTATCAATACTGGCGGGGCCCAGCCCGTCACCATTGCACCAGGCCGCAAATAGAGACATCACAAAGCCCGGGGTGCAGAACCCGCATTGCGATCCATGATGGTCAACCATTACCTGCTGGCAAGGATGCAGGCTGCCATCTGGCGGGGCGATCCCTTCAACTGTTGTTACCGAAGCGCCTTCCAGCATGCCGAGGAACAAAATACAAGCATTCACTGGATGCCATCTGGCATCACCAGGCCGCAGTACCGCGACAGTACAGGCCCCGCAATCCCCCTCGGCACAGCCCTCCTTGGAACCGGTCAGCCGTTTCGTCTGACGGAGCCAGTTCAGCAGGGTGGTGTCACCGCGCAGGCCCGATACCGTTTCGACACGGTTATTCAGCACAAAAGTAATGGTTTCACGCATGCCGGTCCTGTGTCTACCTCCGCGCTCAGCTGCCCCGGTAGGTTGAATAACCATAGGGCGACAGTAACAGCGGCACATGATAATGCGCCTGTGAATCGGCTATTCCGACGGCAATTACAACTTCGTCCAGAAAGGGTGGATCCGGCAGCACGACTCCCCGGCCCGCGAGATAGGCACCAGCATGGAAAACCAGTTCATACCGTCCGGCTGTCATATCAGCACCTTCCAGCAGCGGCCCATCCACACGTCCGTCATCATTGGTTGCCACGCTGCACAAAAGCCTGCGCGACTCTCCCTCACGCGCATATAGGTCAATTCGCACGCCTGCCGCCGGACAACCGGCAGCCGTGTCGAGAACATGCGTTGTCAGTCGGCCCATGCCGCACACCTCGCCTAGAATTGATCCCTGTTCCACCCGGCGGCACACCACAAGACGGTTCTGATCAACGCGTCCCTTCGGATATGTGATGCACCTCCACCTTGTCACATCTGACTGGCAGATTGCCAATTAAGGATTGAACAGGCAAACAGTTTTGCAGAAGCTTGGGCCAGTTTCACCATTTCATGCAAGGAATCTTTGAATGGATAATCTGCGCTTTACTATCGCACCTGCTGACCTGCCCGAAGGTGATTTCATGGCAAAATATGGCGGGATCTACGAGCACTCGCCCTGGGTGGCGGCCACGCTGTTTGGCGCCGGGCTAGGCCCGCAGGATTCCCACCTTTCGATATTTGCCGGGCGGATGGCCGATATTGTCGATGCCGCCGGTCATGACGCGCAGATGGCCTTGCTGCGCGTGCACCCTGAACTGGCCGGCAAGCTCGCCATTGCCGGTGGTTTGACCAGTGAGTCCAATTCCGAGCAGGCAGGGGCGGGGCTGGGTGCCTGCAGCCCGTCAGAATTTGCCAACTTTCAGGATTTTAACGCACGCTATGGCGCGTCATTCGGCCATCCCTTTATCATTGCGGTGCGCGGCCTGACCCGCGGCGATATTCTGGCCGCTTTCCAGACACGGCTGTGCAATGACGCTGCAACCGAATTCGCCACGGCCCTTGCCGAAGTGCATAAAATCGCCCGCCTGCGGCTGGCTGACCTGTGCTAGTCTGGCGCCTTGGAATCAGTGATTGGCGGGATCAGTGTAATGACAGACAAAAATAACAATATGGCGAGTGGGGACAGTTTCAAGGCAGATCTTGCCTCCATCTGCGGGTCTGCGCATGTGCTGGACGGCGATGACATAGACGCCCGCTATCTTCGTGACTGGCTTGGCAAGGCAGAATCGCATCCGGCGCTGGTGGTGCGGCCGCCGGATACAGCAGCTGTCGCCGCGGTAATGCGGCTATGTGCCGAGACGAAAACCCCTGTCATTCCCTTTGGCGGCAATTCCGGCCTCGCCGGCGGGACAGTTGCAGCGGCAGGGCAGAATATCCTGCTGCTGTCGCTAGAACGGATGAACCAGGTGCGCGAGATGAATGCTGCCGGCCGCTTCATGGTGGCCGAGGCTGGCTGTATCATCGAACAGCTGCACGCCGTTGCCGCCTCTGAATCGCTGATGTTTCCGCTGGTATTCGGAGCCAAGGGCACGGCACAGATTGGCGGAGCGCTCAGTACCAATGCGGGCGGGCTGAATGTTGTGCGCTATGGCAATGCGCGCCATCTGTGCCTCGGGCTGGAAGTGGTAACGGCAAACGGCGAGGTGATGGACCTGCTACCAGCATTGAAGAAAGACAATACCGGCTATGATTTGGTCAATCTGATCATTGGGGCCGAGGGCACACTGGGCATTATTACCGCGGCCAGCCTGGCGCTGGTACCACCGCCGCCCGCACTGGCCACTGCGATGGTAAAGCTGTACGATCTCGATGGTGCACTTACGCTGATGAATCTGGCGCAGGCGGAAAGCGGCGGGCGAGTCGAGGCGTTCGAGCTGTTTGGTCGCCTGCATTATGAACTCTGCGCCCATCACCTGGCGCATGTCACTCCACCTTTTGACGAAGCTGCTGATCTGGCAGTCATGATCGAAATTTCTGCCGGCAGCACGGATGATGCCACTATCGGTGATGACGGCACCCTGCCACTAGCAACGCAGCTTGAAACCATTCTTGCCAAGGCGCTGGAGGCTGGCTGGATCAGCGACGCGGTTGTCGCAAAGTCGGCGGCGCAGCGGGCCAATATGTGGGCAATGCGTGAGGATGTGCTAACCGCCATGATGGCGCATGGCAAATGGGTGATGAACGATATCAGCTTTCAGGTGGCCGACCTGCCAGCGGCCATTGCCGATCTGGATGCCGCCTTCCGTGCGGTAGCCCCGGGACTCTATGGCACGGCCTTCGGGCATATGGGTGACGGCAATCTCCATGTCTGCGCACGCCCCTATGACAAGGACCCGGCGGACTTCCCGCAAGAGGCTGCCGCGATCAAACAGGCCGTACGTGATGTAGTGGCGAAATGGCGCGGGTCGATCAGCGCCGAGCATGGTATTGGTACCGACAAGAAGACGGATATGAAGGCAATGAAGGACCCGGCAGCCTATGCGATGATGAAATCCATCAAAAAGGCGCTAGACCCGGACAACCTGCTCAACCCCAACAAGGTGTTGATTTAATGAGGATTAGCTCCAGTCGCGCAGGCCAGTTTTCTTGCCTAAACTGTCAGTCAGACAGCACTCATCATTTCAGATAAGTGACTGAACAGGTGGGTCAGGTGTCACTGCCGGCGTGGAAATTGAACACCGCGCCTTCCTTGATCCCCGATGGCCAGCGTGCCGTTACCGTCTTCAGCTTGGTGTAGAAACGCACGCCTTCCATGCCGTGGATCGAATGATCACCGAACATCGACGCCTTCCAGCCACCAAAGCTGTGATAGGCCACCGGCACCGGAATCGGCACATTCACCCCGACCATGCCGATATTCACCTGGCTGACAAAATCGCGCGCAGCGTCCCCGTCTCGAGTGAAGATCGCGGTGCCGTTGCCATATTCATGGTCGATCACCAGCTGGCGCGCCTCTTCATAGCTGTTAGGGCGCAATACCGAAAGCACCGGACCGAAAATCTCGTCTCGGTAGACAGACATGTCCGGGGTCACCTTGTCGAGCAGGGTGCCGCCAACAAAAAACCCGTCCTCATAGCCCTGCAGCCGCAGGCCGCGGCCATCGACCACGACCTCGGCGCCATCTTTTTCGCCCTGGTCGATATAGCCTTCGATCCGCGCCTTGGCCTCGGCGGTAATCACCGGGCCCATCTCGACGCCCGGCTCGTCATACTGGCCGATTTTCAGTGCCCGCACCTTGGGAGCAAGCTGTTCGACAAAGCGGTCAGCCGTTCCATCACCAACCGCCAGCACCGCCGAAATAGCCATGCAGCGCTCGCCGGCCGACCCGTAGGCTGCTCCCATCGCCGCATCAACCGCTTGTTCCATATCGGCATCAGGCATGATGATCATATGGTTTTTCGCCCCGCACAGCGCCTGCACGCGCTTGCCGTTGGCGCAGCCGCGCGAATAGATGTAATGGCCGATCGGCGTCGAGCCAACAAAGCTGATAGCGCCAACATCAGGATGATCCAGGATGGCATCGACTGCTTCCTTATCACCATGCACGACATTGAATACACCGTCTGGCGCGCCAGCCTCGGACATTAGCCTCGCTAGCAGCATCGATGCCGCCGGGTCGCGCTCTGACGGTTTCAGCACAAAGGTGTTGCCGCAGGCCAGCGCCATAGGGAACATCCACATCGGCACCATGGCCGGGAAATTGAACGGCGTGATGCCGGCAACAACACCAACTGGCTGGCGCATCGAAAAGACATCGACACCACCTGCCACCTGCGGCGAATATTCGCCTTTTAGCGCATGCGGGATCCCGCATGCAAATTCCACCACTTCTAGCCCACGGGCCATTTCCCCCTTGGCATCGTCAAACGTCTTGCCATGCTGCGATGAAATCAGCCGCGAAAGCTCGTCTAGATTGGCGCGTACCAGATCGCGGAAATTAAACATAACCTGCGCGCGCTTTGCAGCGGGCGTCGCCGACCAGTTGGGCAATGCCGCACTGGCAGCTGCAACGGCGGCATTTACCTCATCAGTGCTGGCCAGCGGGACGGATGTCACAGGTTGGCCTGTTGCCGGGTTGAAAACATCCTGGGCGCGGCCGCTGGCTCCGGCCTTCTCGACACCATTGATGTAATGCATCAAAGTCATGATCACTTCCTTGCAATAGGGGTTTAGGGAAACCTGAGACAAGATTTACAGGCTTTTCGGCAAAGCGCAAGATGACTTCCAGCCTATGGTGCGTCACTGCCGATCTGTTCCTTGCAACGGGCGATAGAGGCCTGCATTTCCTCGACCCAGCCGGAATCCGTCGGTGACGGTTCATATGCGTCAAGTATCTGAGGCTACAATGTCATGGCACGTTCCGTCGCGGTGCGGGCGCCGGCATCACGCCAATTCTTGTTGTTTGAACAGTCCGACAGGAACGAGCTATGAAAGGCGGTTTTGTAGCGTTCCATTGTATTTGCAGTGCCAAAGAAATGCAGGACGTTAAAAACTCTGACCAAGCTTGATCAGCTTTTGATAGACGGCAAAATTGCCAGTGCGCCGGCCGCCACGAATGTCATGCGCATTCGGCGTCCCTGATACCATGCCAAAATGGATATGATCGCCACCAATGGTAAGGGCGCGGTGCGGGTTTGTTGGGGTCAGTTGGAATTTGTCTGGGGCGACGGAGAGGGCATCCATGATCAATCCGCGATCCGCGCGCACGATCATTGTACTGTTATTGACCTCTGCTCCGGCTGGCTGGAAAATGGCCCGTGTATGGCCACTCATCACCTCAATTCCATATTCCTCGAGAAGGCGTAGAGAAGCGTTGTGGACAGCCTCTAGATGGTCAGTGCTGAGCGTTGTAAGTGGCGGCATGTGATTCTTCACATCCTGCCAGTCGATCTGCCATCCAGTGCATATGGCAGGCAATGCGCCAGATTCGGAGTCCCGCCGCCGCCGGCTTTCAGAACGACTTGCCGTGCGAGCAGTCATCCTCAAGATATCCTGTGAGCCATGCGATTTCCCCTGTCTCAGGTTCCGACAGAGCGCCGCGGCCACTGTCACGGGACCGGAAGAAGCTACCCTGAAAAAACATAAATCAGAAAGCAGAACCAGAAATCTGCAACGACCTGCAAAATTGGTAAATTTTGGTCTTTTATGGTTGGATTTTTGTGGGCAGCCATTGCAAGACTGTCGCAGACGCGAAGGAGGAATACCATGCCGATGAACATGAACCGTAATGTTTTCATTACCTGCGCTGTTACCGGGTCCGGTGACACCACCGGAAAGTCGGACAAGGTGCCAGTGACGCCGGAAGAGATTGCAGATTCGGCGATTGATGCGGCAAAGGCAGGGGCAGCGGTTGTACATTGCCATGCACGCAATCCTGAAACAGGCGCCCCGTCGCGCGACGTGGAATTGTTCCGCGAAGTGACAGAGCGCATTCGTGATGCCGAGATTGATGTGGTTTTGAACCTGACAGCCGGCATGGGCGGAGACCTTGTCCTTGGCGGTGTGGAAACGCCGTTGCCGCCGGACGCAACCGGCACGGACATGGCGGGCGCCAGTGAAAGGCTGAGGCATATCACCGATTGCCTTCCCGAACTCTGCACACTGGATTGCGGCACGATGAATTTCGGTCATGGAGAATACATCATGACCAACAGCACCGCGATGCTTGTCGAAATGGCGACACAGATGAAGGCGCTTGGCGTGAAGCCCGAGATAGAGGTCTTTGACACTGGGCATCTGTGGTTTGCCAGACACCTGGTAGATAAGGGCCACATAGACATGCCGGCGCTGGTGCAGCTTTGTATGGGAATCCCTTGGGGTGCACCGGATGACCTGAACACGTTGATGGCGATGGTCAATAATATTCCCGAAGACTGGGTCTTTTCCGCCTTTTCCATTGGTCGTAATGCGATGGCCTATCCTGCGGCCGCGATTCTGGCGGGCGGCAATGTGCGTGTGGGCCTAGAAGATAATATCTATGTGTCACGCGGGGTGTTCGCAACCAACGCACAACTTGTTGAACGCGCAGTGAATGTGATCGAAAACATGGGTGCGTCCGTCATTGGCCCAGACGCTGTGCGCAGCCAACTTGGCCTGACCAAATGCGCGCCGGTCGCGCGCTAGGGGGCATATTCTATGCAGAATGAGACAGACAGATCTGCCCGTAAGCCGCGCCTTGCGGCAGTTGTTGGCGGCGGGGTCATTGGCGGCGGCTGGGTCGCCCGGCTGATCCAGAATGGCATCAATGTGCAGGTTTTCGACCCCGACCCAGAGGCACCGCGCAAAATTGAAGCGGTCATGGCCAATGCCGATCACGCCATCGCTAAGCTGACCATGGCACCGATGCCGACCCCCGGCCGCCTGCGCTTTGCCACGAGCATTGCTGATGCGGTAGCCTCCGCCGAACTGATTGTCGAGGCAGTGCCTGAACGCCTGGAGGTCAAGCATGCGGTCTATGCCGAAATCGAGGCCGGTGCCAAGCCCGATGCCATCATAAGCTCGTCGACATCCGGCATCATGCCGACCGATCTTCAGGCGGGGATGAGGCATCCCGAACGACTGCTTGTCGGCCATCCCTTCAACCCAGTCTATCTACTGCCACTTGTCGAGCTTGTCGGGGGCAAAACAACAGATGCGGGCACGATTACGCGCGCTGGCGTATATTTTACCAGCATCGGCATGCATCCGCTGCCCCTTGCCAAGGAAATTGAAGCCTTTGTGGCAGACCGATTCCTTGAGGCGGTATGGCGCGAGGCGCTATGGCTGGTCAAAGACGGCATTGCCACAACTGAAGAAATAGATGATGCCATCCGTTTTGGGTTTGGCCTGCGCTGGGCGCAGATGGGGCTGTTCGAGACTTATCGCGTAGCGGGCGGCGAGGCTGGCATGGCGCATTTTATCGCGCAATTCGGCCCCTGCCTGAAGTGGCCCTGGACCAAACTGATGGATGTGCCGGAGCTAACCGACGAGCTGGTGCAGACCATTTCTAACCAGTCTGATGCGCAGTCGGGCATGCATTCTATCCGAGAGCTTGAGCGCATCCGCGACGACAATCTTGTCGCCATCATGCAGGCGCTGAAGTCAAATGACTGGGGCGCCGGGCGCACCCTTTCGGCCTGGGAGACCGCGCTTTACGAAGCGGTGGCGGCGGCCACCAACAGCAAAAATATCAATCAGCCGATCGAGACCATGCGCCAGCAGGTGCCTGCGGCCTGGACCGATTATAACGGCCATATGAACGAAGCCCGCTATCTCGACTGTTTCTCGATAGCCACCGACGCGATGATGCGTCTTATAGGCGTTGATGCCGATTATCTTGCCGCAGGCAGCAGCTATTTTACAGTCGAGACCCACATCCGCCATCTGGATGAGGTGACGGCCGGCAATGAAATCTATGCCACCTCGCAGCTTTTGAGGGGTGAAGGCAAGAAAATGCAGCTCTTTCATCATCTCTACGCGGCAGATGCTGAGGGGGAATACCGCTTGCTGGCCACCGGCGAGCATATGCTGATCCATGTCGACATGAGCAGCCGTTCATCCAGCCTGCCGTCCGATGCTGTGGCAGCAAAACTGGCAGAGCTGGCAGCTGCCCATGAAAAGTTGCCCCGCCCCGAAGGCGCCGGCCGCGCCATCGGCGGCTGAAGGAGGAGAAACCCGATGCAGTTCGGATTGACCGAAGAACAGGAAATGATCGTTTCAACGGTCCGCAGCTTTGTCGAAACCGAGATTTATCCGCATGAGGATAAGGTCGAGGCGCTTGGCCATGTGCCGAAAGAGCTTGGCGAAGAGATCAAAGCTAAGGTTCTGGAGATGGGATTCTATGCCTCGAATTTTCCCGACAATTTTGGTGGCGGCGGCCTAAACAATCTGGAATTCGCCCTTCTGGAGCGTGAGCTTGGTCGCGGATCAATGGCGCTGACGCATTTCTTTGGACGCCCGCAGAACATCCTAATGGCCTGCGATGGCGAACAGGTTGAGCGCTATCTCATGCCGGCTATAAGCGGCGAGAAGATGGACGCGCTGGCAATGACCGAACCGGACGCCGGATCGGATGTCCGCGGCATGAACACCACGGCACGGCGCAATGGCGGGGATTGGGTGCTAAACGGAACCAAACATTTCATCTCTGGCGGCACGCATGCTGATTTCTTTATCGTCTTCGTTGCTACCGGCGTCGATGACACGCCGCACGGCCCAAAAAAGCGGATCACATGTTTCCTTGTCGATCGCGGTCATCCCGGATTCGAGGTGTTGCCGGGATACAACTCAGTCTCGCATGCCGGCTATGACAATGTGATCCTGAAATTCGATTCGTGCCGTCTTTCTAACGATCAGGTGCTTGGCAAGGTTGATGGTGGTTTTGAGGTGATGAATACATGGCTCTATGCCACCCGAATAACCGTTGCCACCATGTGTGTTGGCCGGGCGCGTCGCGCCTTTGACTATGCCCTGAATTACGCGACTGACCGCAGGCAGTTTGGCAAGCAGATCGGCAAGTTTCAGGGGGTAAGCTTCAAGCTTGCCGACATGATCACGGCAATCGATGCTGCCGACTGGCTGACCCTATCCGCAGCATGGCGGCTGGATCAGGGATTGCCGGCGAACCGCGAGATTGCCTCTGCAAAGCTTTATGCGTCCGAGATGCTGGCGCGCGTCACCGACGAGGCTATTCAGGTCTATGGCGGAATGGGGTTGATGGATGATCTTCCTTTGGCGCGGTTCTGGCGCGACGCGCGGGTTGAGCGAATCTGGGATGGCACTTCGGAAATCCAGCGGCATATCATCAGCCGCGATCTTTTGCGCCCGCTCGGTGGATAAAATGGACGAGCTATCGCGTCTGTTCCGCCCACAGTCTATTGCCGTATTTGGCGGATGGTGGGCGGAAAATGTTATTGAACAATGTCTCAAGGCGGACTTTAAAGGGGATATCTGGCCAGTCCATCCGAAACGCGCCGCTATTCACGGCATCCCCTGTTTCCGCAACCTTACGGATCTCCCTTCGGCTCCAGATGCCGCCTTTCTCGGGATCAACCGGCATGCGGTGGTCGAGGTAACAGCAGATCTGGCAGCCATGGGCTGCGGCGGGGCTGTGTGTTTCGCCTCCGGATTCGCCGAGACAGGTGATGATGACTTGCAACAGCAGCTTGTTACGGCGGCGGGAGACATGCCGCTTCTAGGGCCAAACTGCTATGGCGTGCTGAACTATCTGGACGGGGCGATGCTCTGGCCTGACCAGCATGGCGGGCGCGCTGTTGATCGCGGCGTCGCCATCATCAGCCAGTCCTCGAACATCGCAATCAATATATCGATGCAGGCGCGCGGCCTTCCCATCGCCTATATGGCGTGTGTTGGCAACCAGGCGCAGACAAGCCTTTCCGATATGGCGCGCAGCCTGTTGGCCGATCCCCGCGTGACCGCCGCCGGCCTCCATGTCGAGGGCATCATTGATGCTAGTGATTTTGCCGCGATGGTTGCAGATGCCGCCGCCGCCGGTAAGAGCATCGTTGCCATCAAGGCAGGAAAGACCAAAGCAGCGCGCGATGCCGCCAGTTCGCACACTGCAGCATTGGCAGGAGACGGTGCAGCATCCTCGGCCTTTCTGGCGCGTTGCGGCGTGATTGAAGCCGCCTCGCCGGAAGAAATGATGGAGGTTCTAAAGATCCTGCATCTCTTTGGAAGGTTACCCGACAGCCGGCTCACGGCGATGTGCTGTTCAGGGGGTGAGGCCGGCCTGACCGCTGATCTGGCAGGTGACAGACAACTCGACTGGCCAGCGATACCGGAAGACAACCGCGCGCGCCTTGCCGAGACGCTTGGCCCGCTGGTGGCGCTGGCAAACCCGCTCGACTATCACACGTTTATCTGGGGTGATGAGGCTAAAATGACCGACACTTTCGCTGCGATGATGGGCGACTGGGTCGATCTGTCTATTCTGGTCATCGATTTTCCGCGCAGCGATCGATGCGACGATGGAGCGTGGCACCCGGCGGTTGCGGCTATGAAGCGTGCCGGCGAGATCAGCAGTGCCAGAGTAGCGATGCTTGGCAGTCTGGCCGAGGGTCTGTCCGAATCCTGGGCTATCAGCCTGATCGATCAAGGGATCCTCCCGCTTTGTGGATTGGAGCATGGGCTTCGCGCGATTGAACTTGCCGCACAGCCTGCCCCGCTATTTGGCTGGCAGCCACACAGCGGCAGCGTGCTGCCTGGCAGTCGTCATCTTTTAGACGAGGCTACAGCAAAGGCGATGCTGTCCGACGCCGGCTTGCCGGTGCCGCGCGGCGCAACCGCCGCGACACCATCAGATCTTGCAGAGGCCGCTTCCGGGCTGGCCGCACCTCTGGTGCTTAAAGGCCTTGGCCATCCGCACAAAAGCGAAGCTGGCCTTGTCCGTCTCGGGCTGACACATGAGGCGCTGACAGGGGCGGCTGTGGCCATGGAAATGGCAAAGGGGTTTCTGGTTGAGGAAATGGCCCAGACGCCCGCCGCCGAATTGTTGGTCGGGTTGCGTCGGGACCCGGTCTATGGCGTCAGCCTGACAGTCGGTATAGGCGGGGTGGCAGCCGAGCTTCTTTGCGATGTTGCAACGCTGATCCTACCAGCTGAAAAGAACGACATACGCGCTGCGCTAAACGAGTTGCGGCTGGCACCGATTCTGACCGGCTATCGCAGACGGCCTGCAGCGGACATCGATGCCGCGGTGGATGCTATTGCACAATTGTGCCGGCTAATCGAAACATCACCTGTCATCGACGAAATCGAGGTCAATCCGCTGATGTTGGCGCAGGCTGGTAGCGGTGTGCTGGCCCTTGACGCGGTGATATGGAACACTGCGCCAATACCGCAAGAGGAGGACGTATCATGACCGACAGCGATGTAATCCAGACCCGTACCGAGGGCCATATCTTCGAGGTGAAACTCGACAGGCCAAAGGCAAATGCCATTGATCTTGTTACGTCACAGCGCATGGGCGCAACCTTCAAATCCTTTCGAGACAACCCGGATCTCCGTGTCTGTATTGTCCGCACCGCTGGCGAGAAATTCTTCTCCGCAGGCTGGGACCTGAAAGCAGCGGCGGCCGGGGACTCGGTGGTCGGCGACTATGGCGTCGGCGGCTTTGCAGGGCTGCAGGAATTACGCGATCTAAACAAACCGGTAATCGCCGCGGTAGAGGGCATGTGCGTCGGCGGAGGGTTCGAACTGGCGCTGTCCTGCGATATGATTCTGGCGACTGAAGCCTCGAGTTTTGCGCTGCCAGAAATCCGTGCCGGCACATTGGCTGATGCGGCAACCATCAAGCTGCCAAAGCGGATCCCCTATCATGTGGCCATAGATATGCTGTTTACCGGCCGCTGGATGGGTTGCACCGAAGCGCACCGGTGGGGGCTGGTGAACGAGGTGATGTCAGATGGTGCGACACTTTATGAGCGGGCGTGGGAACTGGCACGGCTCCTGGCATCGGGCCCACCTCTGGTCTTTGCTGCAATCAAGGAGGTGGCGCGCGAGGCTGAGGCGGTGAAATTTCAAGACGCCATGAACCGGGTCACAAAGATGCAACTGCCCACTGTTGATACGCTGTATCATTCGGAAGACGGCCAGGAAGGATTTCGTGCCTTTGCCGAAAAGCGTGATCCAGTCTGGAAAGGGCGCTAGCTAATCATCCAGTTCAGTTCAGGTCGCGAATAGTTGTGACCAGTGCTTCATTGATATTACGCGGTCCGGTATCCAGCCTGTTCTTATGACGGCGCGCGCCCGGGATGCGCATGCCTTCAATACTGGACATGCGGTCCATGAATGCCTCGACATGATCTTCCCAGCCATCGCCGGCAATCAGCGCTGGTGAGAGGCCGATGATCATCTCGCCACCCCGCGGCGGGCCGCCATCACCATTATCATTCGCCTTGGCTTCATAGCTGAATTGCTCACCAGTCAGGCCAGCTGCCAGCAACTCGACCATCAGGGCAATTGCCGACCCCTTATAGCCACCGAAAGGCAGCAGGACGCCAGCCGCAATTTTTCCTGGATCGGTAGTTTCATTGCCACCAGCATCAAGTCCTGTGCCAAGTGGCACCGACTTGCCATCACGCGCCGCGATCTGAATGTCACCCATCGCCATCGCGGCCGTGGCCATGTCATAGCAGACCGGCGAGTTGCCAGGGCGTGGCCAGGCGAAGGAAATTGGGTTCGTTCCAAAAAGCTTTTCACGCGTGCCGGACGGGGCAACCATGGGCATATAGGCCGTACAGGCAATACCAACGAGGCCACGGTCCGCCAGAAACTCTGTCTCAGGCCACAACGCAGCGAAATGATGGACACCCGTCAAGGACAAGGCGGCAACACCAATCTCTGACGTTGCCTCGGCAAGTACCGGCAGGCCGACTGACTGCGCCAGCGGCGCAAAGCAGCCATGCCCATCGACATGCACAACCGCCGGGGTTTTTTTTGTAACGGTCGGCTTTGCCTTCCCGTCCACCTTGCCGCTGCGCAGTGCCTTGACATATCCAGGCACGCGAAACAGCCCGTGCGAGTGTGACCCGTCGCGTTCGGCGCGCATCACGATATCGGCCAGTGCAGCGGCGTTGGCCTCATCGCAGCCATTGGCTGTCATAGTGTCATGAGCCAGCGCATAGATCTCGTCGAGTGACATGGTGACAGTGGACATTGCATCTACCTCCTAGTGCCGGTATTCCGGCTCTTCCTCATCAAGAATGGCGCGAATGGCAACCAGGTGCTGCGCGTGTGCAGCATCATAGCGTTCCCATTGCCTTGCCGTTTTTTCTGCAACTTCATTGCTTAACAGTGACAGTTCCTGCCCGGTGGACAAGGCTGTAATATAGGTGCGACAGCCGCGTTCATAGTGATAGGCAAGGTCAAAGGCCAGCGCCGGTGTGTCAGCCACGGTCATATAGCCGTGATTACCCATCATCATCATCTGCTTGTTGCCAAGAAGAGTGGACAGGCGTTCGGCCTCATCGCCAAGCCCCATACCGTCAAAACCGCTATCGATTGCCACGCGGTTATGGAACCTTGCTGTTGTCTGGTCCACGGCCGGCAACTCCGGTGACTTCAGTGTGCTGAGTGCCGTTGCATAATGCGAATGCAGATGCACGATGCAACGCGCCTGAGGGTTGTTACGGTGCATCGCCCCATGGATGGCCCAGGCTGTAGGATCGATCCGTGCACGCAGCTCGTCCGACAGGTCACGGGCATCAACCAGCACCATGTCGCTGGCTTTCAGCTTTGAGAAATGAATACCAAAGGGATTCATCAGAAATTGATGGCCGTCATTCGATACGGCACATGAAAAATGATTGGCGATACCCTCATGCATGCCTTCGCGCGCTGTCCAGCGAAAAATCGCGGCGAGATCGCAGCGGACAACATCCACGTCAATCATGATATCGGTCATCGCGGTCTCCTGCTCAAGTCTCCGCAAGACTGCCGCATTGGCGGGTTCAAAGGCAATGCAAAACTGCTGTTCAATTTTCATGGTTGCGCCATTCATGCCAGCGGAGTGAAATGGGGGAGAATGATGAAAGGATAACGTCATGGAGATCTGCAGATCGCTAGTCGGAGGCCGGCCGGTCGCCGGCGCAATGCCATCAATTGACAAGAGATACCCGGCCACCGGCGAAGTGATTGCACGGATTGAGCCAGCGGACCAGACCGTCCTCGACCAGGCGGTTGAAGTGGCCGCCACCGCACAGAGTGAATGGGGTGCGCGTAGCGGCAGTGATCGCGCTGCCATCCTGCAGAAAGCAGCCGATGGTCTGCGCGCCCATAATAACGCCTTGTCACGCCTTGAGGTCCGTGATGTTGGCAAATCCTTTGCCGAGGCAGTATCCGCAGATGTACCAAGCGGGGCAGATGCCATGGCATTTTTTGCTTCCGTGGCGATGACCGAGGCTGGTGACATGCATCGCTATGCGGATGCCATTGCTTATTGTGAACGCGTGCCGCTTGGCGTCTGTGCCGGCATTGGTGCCTGGAATTACCCGGTCCAGATCGCCTGCTGGAAAGCGGCACCGGCGCTGGCTGCTGGCAATGCCTTCATCCTGAAACCATCAGAACTGACGCCGCTTACCGCGCATCTGGTTGCCGAGATTCTGGCTGATGCCGGCCTGCCGGATGGGCTGTTTCAGATCTTGCACGGAAATTACCAGATGGGGCGGGCTATCTGCGCCCATCCTGGGATTGCCAAGATTTCACTGACGGGTGGGGTTGAGACTGGTCGTCTGATCATGACGCAATCAGCGGAAACTCTGAAAAAAGTCACACTAGAGCTTGGTGGAAAATCACCTCTTATTGTTTTTGCAGATGCCGATTTTGACCTGGCCGTAGAAACAGCGCTTGCCGCCAATTTCTATACGGCGGGCGAAGTATGTTCCAACGCCACGCGAGTATATGTTGAAGAGGCAATTGCTGTCGATTTCGAGGCGGCGCTGATTGAAGGCGCACGCGCCTTACGCGTGGGCGATCCGATGGCAGATGATGTGCAGATGGGTGCATTGATTTCAGAACCGCACCTGAACAAGGTGCTGGACTATGTGGCTATCGGCACGGCCGAGGGGGCAAGGGTTGCCACTGGCGGCAAGCGCTTGCATCCACAGGGCTTCGAGTCGGGCTATTTCATGGAACCAACCATTCTGACACAGTGCCGTGATGACATGCGCGTTGTCCGTGAGGAAATTTTTGGACCAGTGATGTCGGTACTGACCTTCAGTGACGAACAGGATGCGATCACGCGGGCAAATGCCACCCATTTCGGCCTCGGGGCAGGGCTGATCACCCGCGATCTGACCCGCGCGCACCGTGTCGCCGGACAGCTGGAAAGCGGTAATGTGTGGGTCAATACCTATAACCTGTTGCCGCCTGGCCTACCATTTGGTGGGATCAAGCAATCAGGCTTAGGGCGTGAAAACTGTGCTTACTCTCTGGATGCCTATAGTGAGATCAAGACCACTTATATCCAGCTTTGATCTGGCCGCAGAAAGGGCGGCAAAGACGCCATGTCGATAATTCTGTCAATTACAACTGACCGTAAGCCAGGAGGCATCGCAACGGCGCTGTATTCCTATTCAAAGGCGTTCTCAATGCGGTGCCATCAGCATTATGTGCTGCTGCCAAGCGGGTCCGCTGCTATCACACGCCTGTTGCAACTTGAAGGTGTGACCGTTATTAGCATGCCTGCGCCATTTATCCGGCTGCATCTGCTAACTCGAGGTGTGTTCAGTCGCAAACTGCGGATGGCTGCAAAGGATGCGGATATGTTGCTTGTCCATAATGCACGCCTGACATCACCCGCACGGTCACTTGGCAAGCCGGTTGCACTGATCAGCCATTCCGGCAAGATGCGGCATATCAATGCTGCCGATCATCTGGTGGTGCTGACATCCGCTGCGGCAGACAGAGCACGCGCGGATCTTGCAGCGTCTGGGACACCCTCTGCCACTCGTCCTGATATTCATGTCATTCCGCATGGATTTGCAACTGCCGATGCAAAATCACTGACGACACAATCAAAGACGGAATTGCGGGTGATGGCGGCGGGTCGCTTTGTCGAAAAGAAGGGATTTGAAATACTGCTGGCCACAGCGGCACAGCTTGAGGCACGCAAGGTCCGTGTCCATTTCGACCTGTTTGGTGACGGCCCGATCGGTCCTGTGTTGACCAACCTCGCCCGCCAACACGAACTGTCCAATGTCACGTTTCGCGGATGGCAACCCAACCTGATGGAGATGCTGGGTCAGTTTGATCTGTTTTGCCTGCCGTCAAATGAAGAGCCATTCGGACTGGTCATTGGCGAGACCATGCGTCATGGCATACCGATGGTGGCAACACAGACTGACGGGCCGATGGATGTGCTTGGCCATGACGGCATGACAAAAGAAAACACGCTGGCTGCCGGCGGGTTGCTTGTTACCACAGGCGATGCACAGGCGATGGCAGACGCCATTGCGTTTTTTGCCGCGGACCGAAAGGCGCTGGTTGCGGCAGGACAGGCAGCACAAAAGCGGATGGCCAGTGCCTTCAGCATGTCCGCCTTAGCTCACAGGCTGGATCTGCTGATCACGACAATAAGTCAACCTCCAGCGGCAGAGCGGTCGTAAATTTCAGCTCTTCCATGGCAAAAGAAGAACTGACGTCCGTCAATTGTACCTTGCTGATAAGCTGGCGGTAGAAGGTGTCATAGGCATTCATATCGGCAACGACGACACGAAGCATGTAATCCACCTCGCCACTCATGCGGTAAAATTCTACCACTTCCGGCATCTCCGCAATCAACCGTGCAAATTCTGCCAGCCATTCGGCATTGTGCTGATTTGTGCGCAGCGCCACGAAGACTGACATTGGTACGCCGATTTTCTTGCCATCGAGAAGCGCAACGCGTTTGCGAATGACTCCCGCTTCCTCCAGCCGCTGGATACGCCGCCAGCAAGGTGTCACTGACAGCCCAACCTTTCGGGCGATTTCAGCAACAGGCTGCGCAGCATTTTCCTGGATTAGCACTAAGATTTTTTTGTCAATTGCGTCCATTATGGCCATGGAAACCTCCCCTCTGGATATCCACACTGTCTGGCTGCCTTTGGCAACAATGCCTAGCAGGCTATTTCGTTTTTAAAACAGACTTAAATAAAAAATATTTTTGCGCGCTAGTCATATTTGGCCGTTCGCCGCAAGATTTTACCACAGTGATGCTCTATTGCAAAGCGATCCCTGTATGCTTGATTTTGCGTTGCTGACAGCGCATGGTCCCGTTATGACAGAGATGCTTCACACCCTGACCAGCCCGCATCTGTTATGCGCAACTGACTGGACCGACTATGCGCTTGTCGACACTGGCCACGGGCGCAAGCTTGAGCGTTTCGGGGGGTTTCATTTCATTCGCCCGGAACCACAAGCCATGTGGGCCCCACGACAGGCGGAAGATGACTGGCGAGCGGATGGTACTTTCGTGCCCGGGCAGGAGCGCACCGAAGGTGATGAGGAAGCCGGCGGCTGGTCGCTGTCTCCCGCGCTGCCAGACCAGTGGGATATCATTTATGACGGGTTGCGGTTCATCGCACGACCTACACCTTTCCGGCACCTTGGCTTTTTCCCCGAGCAGGCACCACACTGGCGCTGGTGCGCCGGTCTTATTTCACAGTTCGCCGCCACATATCAGCGCCCGCCCCGCATCCTCAATCTGTTCGCCTATTCCGGTGTGGCCAGCATTCATGCGGCACGCGCCGGTGCAGAGGTCACCCATGTTGATGCCAGCCGCAGAGCTGTTGCGCAAGCTTTTGAGAACCGCGATGTTGCCGGACTTCAGGAAGCGCCCATTCGGTTCATCACCGAAGATGCGATGCGCTTTGTCGAGCGTGAAGCACGGCGTGGCAAGCACTATGATGGCGTCCTGCTTGACCCACCGAAATACGGGCGCGGGCCAAAGGGCGAACGATGGCGCATCGAAAGCGATCTGATGCCGATGCTGAGCGCCTGTCGGAGATTGCTGTCGGATACACCGCTGTTCTTACTTTTGACCATCTATGCGATTCGCGCCTCATCACAAGCGGCGCATTTTGCATTATCGGAAACCGTTGCCGGGCTGGGGGGTCATATCAGTTCCGGCGAGCTTGTCAGCGTCGAGACGCAGGATAATCCACGCGTGATCTCGCAGGCCAATTTCGCGCGCTGGCATGTATTATAGCGCCGGCGCGATGCCGACTCCGTCATGTGGGAGGCTGTCGGTGGCGGAGCGCTTCATATAGCGCCACGCCTGTTGCCACCGCAAGATTGAGCGAATCGGAACGTCCCAACATCGGTATGCGGATCAGCTGGTCGCAGGACTGCATCAGATGGTCCGGCAGGCCGGCTTGCTCGTTTCCCATCAGCAGGATCAGCGGCCCGTCATAGGCAAGGTCACGATAATCCTGGCTTGCCGGCAAGGCGGTGCCGATTGTGCACCCAGGCCAGGCAACAACTAGGTCGAGGAAGCTGCCCGAGTCCATCTGCGCTATTCCGACATTAAACACCGCGCCCATTGACGCGCGGACAGCTTCTACAGAAAAAGGGTCGGTGCAATCATCAATGAGGATAATCCCGGTAGCGCCGGTGGCATCAGCTGTTCGCATAATGGTGCCCAGATTGCCGGGATCGCGTACCCGGTCCAGCGCAATCCATAATGGTGGCATGGTGGCGGCAGATTCTGTGCTTGCTGTTTCAGATGGCAGGTCCGGCGTATCCCAGCGCTGTTCGAAGGCACCAAGCACCATCTGCGGGTTGTCTTTACGGCTGATTCGGCCAAGAAGCGCTTCGGTCATTGGCAAGGCGCGCCCGCCATCCTTTTCCAATGCCCCCAAAAGGGACTTCACATGGCGGTCATTTTCGCGCCCGGCGAGAAAGGCCAGACGCTGCAAACGCCAGCCGAGTGAAACTGCCTCGGTGCAGATCCGTGTTCCTTCGGCCAGAAACAAGCCAGTTTGGCGGCGAAATTTACGCTCATGCAATGCGCGCAGGCGCTTTACCTCGGCATTGCTAGCGCTGGTGATCGGTTCCATATGAGCTGACGCCATTATTTCACATCGCAACAAAAGAAGGGGCCACCTTATTTTTTGTTTTGTTTGCGACCCTTTCCATCGTACATAATCGAGCTCGAAACAAACTGCTTTTCTGGCTGCGCCCCAACGACTGATATTGTTGCGAACGGCCATGCCAGAGACGATTTCTGGGACTATTGGCCATGAGTGCGCCTACAATCAAGTCACTTTTGCAGTATAACAGTGACGAGACCGCACAGAATATCGGTTTCCTTCTGCTGAATGAGTTTTCGTTGCTTGCCTTTGCATCGGCAATCGAACCACTGCGCTCGGCCAATCGGCAGAGCGGACGTCAATTGTATCAATGGGTCATTGCCAGCCCAGATGGAGGCCCAGCAGTGGCCAGCAATGGCGTCGAGGTGACGACCGATGGCAACCCCTCAGCGCTACAGGAATGTCGTATGGTTTTTGTCTGTGCTGGCGTCAATGTGCGCGAGAATACGCACCGTAATATTCTAAACCTTGTCCGCCGCTTGGACCGAAAGGGTGCCGTGATTGGGGCCATCTGTACCGGCACCTATGTGATGGCAGCTGCTGGTCTTCTTGATGACCGACGCTGCACTATCCACTGGGAAAACATTGACGGGTTAAGTGAAGAATTCCCGGAACTCGAAATTACTAATGATCTGTTCGAAGTGGATGGCACCCGTGTCACATGCTCGGGGGGTACCGCATCACTCGATATGATGCTTAACCTGATTGCACAGGCACACGGGGCCAACCTCGCAGCCGAGGTGTCGGACCAGTTTATTCATGACCGCATCCGCGAACCAACCGACCGGCAGCGGATGGAACTTCGCTCGCGCCTCGGTGTCAGCCATCCAAAATTGCTGGCGGTGGTGAAGACAATGGAAGACAATCTGGAAGAGCCGCTGGCGCAGACCGATGTTGCGCGCATGACAAACCTGTCGACCCGGCAGCTAGAACGCCTCTTCCGGAAGTACCTGAACACCACACCAACTCGTTATTACCTGAATTTGCGGCTTGCACGCGCGCGGCACTTACTGCGCCAAACATCAATGTCAATCCTGTCGGTTGCGCTTGCATGCGGGTTTGTGTCTGCGTCGCATTTCTCGAAATGCTATCGTGAGTGTTACGGCAGGACACCCCGAGCTGAGCGCGCACTGGGCTGAACACACACCGGGCTGAACACAGGCAGACTACGCGGCAGTGGACCTGATCGCTGCCAACATACTGGCGAGGCCCGTCTTGCGAGTTGGCGAGAGGTGGGAATCTAACCCAATTTCTGCCAGAAAACTTTCGTCTGTCGACAAAATTTCCGCAGCCGTGCGATCTGAATAGACCCGCAGCAACAAGGCAATCAGACCCTGCACAATCGCCGCGTCAGACCCAGCGTGAAACCGGATGGAATCGCCATCCTGTTCGGCGGCAAAATGCACAACTGACTGGCACCCCCGCAACCTGTATTCCTCGCTGCGATAGATATCAGGAAGCGGCGGCAACTGCCTGCCAAGATCAATCAGCAGCTGATACCTGTCTTCCCAGTCATCAAGGAAACTGAACTCATCAATGATTTCGGCGGCAGCGGTGGTAGCTCGGTTCATTATGGTCTCACTTTGACGGCAGGCTGGCCTGAAAGGCCATCGCGCTATGCATGCATTCCGATATTGCGCCGCCGTGCCAAAAGATCAAGAAGGCGTCCTGCCGCATCGGTTGATTTCGTGCCCGGCGGGAAGACTGCCGCCGCCCCGGCCGCAGTCAGTGCGGGCACATCGCCTGGCGGGATCACCCCGCCGACGACAAGTTCTATATGGCGTCCCTCACCGGCATCCAACCGGCGGCGCAGCGCAGGTACTTGGCTCAGATGTGCAGCTGCCAGTGTCGAGATGCCAACCGCATCAACATCGCCTTCAATAGCCATTTCATAGACTTCATCAGGGCTCTGAAAAAGGGGTCCGATCGTAACCTCAAAACCCAAATCACCAAAGGCCGAGGCAATAACCTTCTGTCCGCGGTCATGCCCGTCCTGGCCCATCTTCGCAACAAGCAAGCGTGGCGGCCGACCGACCGCTTCTGTAAAGGCCTCCACACGGTCACGCAGAATTTCAATTTCGGCGCTGGCATGCATATGTGCCTTCCAGATCCCACGAACGCCCTTGATCTCAGCTTTATGACGGCCAAAGGTTTGTGCCATTGCCTCAGACATTTCGCCAACAGTGGCACGCGCCCGTGCCGCCTCTACCGCAAAGGGCATCAAATTTTCATTGCTTGCAGCTGCGCTGGCAAGTGAATCCAGCGCAGCCTCCACCCTGGCGCTGTCGCGATCTGCACGAATTTTTTTGAGGCTTGCAACCTGCCGTGCCCGCACCTCGCCGTTATCAATGCGCCGCACCTGCACTTCGTCACTACCATCAGTGCGGACTGGTGGGGCAAAGCTGTTAACGCCAATAATCTGGCGCGTGCCAGAATCGATTTCCGCCTGTGTGGCTGTTGCCACTTCCTCAATCCGCAATTTCGGGACGCCGACCTCGATGGCCATCGCCATACCACCCAGCGCCTCGACCTCTCCAATGTGGAGCCGTGCCCGCGTTACCAGCCCGGCAGTCAGCTCTTCAAGCAGACGCGACCCACCAAAGGGATCAATAACATGCGCCATATTGGCTTCGCTCTGCAGATAAATCTGTGTGTTGCGGGCGATGCGCGCCGCATGGTCTGTCGGCAGGCCCAGCGCCTCATCAAGCGAATTTGTATGGAGCGACTGGGTATGTCCGGCAACGGCGGCGCTGGCTTCGATACAGGTACGCGCCACATTGTTGAACACATCCTGGGCTGCCAGAGACCATCCCGATGTCTGGCAGTGGGTGCGCAGCATCAGTGATTTTGGATCCTTCGGGTTGAAGTGCTGTTTCATTAGCTCGGCCCATAACAGCCGCGCCGCCCGTAACTTGGCAATTTCCATAAAGTAATGCATGCCCGTGGCAAAGAAAAAAGACAGGCGCGGCGCAAAAGAATCGACGTCCAGGCCGGCGGCGATTCCCGCACGTACATATTCCAACCCGTCCGCAAGTGTGTAGGCAAGCTCCAGATCATTCGAGGCGCCGGCTTCCTGCATGTGATAGCCGGACACAGAGATAAAATTGAATTTCGGCATATGGACCGCGCAATAACGAAAAATATCCGAAATGATCCGCATCGACGGGGTGGGCGGATAGATATAGGTGTTGCGCACCATGAATTCCTTCAGCACGTCATTCTGAATCGTGCCTGCCAGCGCCTCTGGCGCCACCCCCTGTTCTTCGGCGGCCGCAATAAAAAGCGCGAGCACCGGCAGCACCGCCCCGTTCATGGTCATAGAAACCGACATCCTGTCGAGCGGAATATCGCGGAACAGCAAATTCATATCTGCAATTGAATCGATGGCAACACCCGCCATGCCTACGTCATCAGCAACAAGGTCATTATCCGAATCGTACCCTCGATGGGTTGGCAGATCGAACGCTACTGACAGCCCCATCTGCCCGGCTGCCAGATTACGCCGGTAAAAGGCATTTGATTCCTCGGCCGTGGAAAACCCTGCATATTGGCGAATTGTCCAGGGACGGGTAGCATACATGGTTGGATAGGGGCCACGTAAGAAAGGAGCTATTCCTGGCAGACCCTCATGTACTGGCCGCGCTGCCACTGGGTCAAAGACGGCAGCTGCCGGTAGCGCAATCCCTTCGGGCGTTGATGTGGATGGCAAGCCGGTCCCACCTGTTGAGGGACGGTAGGCCGCCGGCAGCGTGATCTTTGTAAAATCGGGTATCGGGGTCATAAGTCATTCCCTCGAAGCAACAAAGATGCAAAAAGAGTGATCTTGTCTTCGGCAGCTGCCAGCTCGGCCGCTGTCATAATGGTCACACCGGCGTCCAATGCGTCTGTTGTCTCGGTCCCGACATCGCCGCAAAGAAAAACGCAGTCGGGCCGCACTGTTGCAATTGCTGCCAAATCCGCACCGGGCAATGACAGCGCCTGAAGGCCTGCAATCTGAAGCCAGCGCCGCACCATTCGTTCTGCGCCAGCCGCCCCGTCATCATCCCCCAGCAGAAGCAGGACGCGAGGGCCTTGGGCAGCAGCAGCGGCTTGGCGCAGATGTTCAACCAGCGCGGCCGGTCGGCGCACGGCGTTAAAAGCGGGAAGAGCAACCGGCACCGTCTCTGCACGCGGCTGCAATGTTACTCCAACAAGATCTACCTTGCCGCAACGCAGTGCAGTTTCGCGATATTCCGCCGCGCTGTCTGCCTGTGCCTCAATCATACCGTTTGCCAATGCAGCGCACAGCCCACCTGCCCTTTCAATCTCCTGAAAGGCAGTCCAGCCGGCGGCCGCAAGGGCGTCCGTTCGTGTTTCAAAGAAGGGCGCGCCTGCCACCGGATCCAAGGTTGTCGATAGCTGCGACTCGGCAATCATCATCGCCTGTGTCATGCGCACAAGGCGTGCAGCGGCCGGGCTTTCACCTGTCAGCACATCATGGCCAAATCCAGCAAGTGAGTCAGCGCCGCCGATTGCACCACCCAAAAGCGCTGTGGTGGTCCGCAGCATATTCACCTCGGACTCAAGCACGGTCATCATGCGCAGGCCGCCATAACCATGTAACCTCAGCGGTGGCGTTGCGGTGCCGTCAACGCCGCAGGCGGACAAGATACCGTCCCACAGCACGCGCAGCGCACGGCATTTGATGATTCCCGCAAATGTATCCGACGGAAGCGCGACACGTGCTGACATGCGGCCGGCCATCTGCGCAGGATCAATGCCGCTTGCGGCCCCTGCCCGCAAAATCTCGGCGATGCCCGCAAGGATGAAGCCAAGCTCCTGCGCAGCTGTCAGTCCCTGATTATGGCGGGTCCAGCCATCCACCCGCATCAGATAATGGTGGGGTACGGCCCGGGATATGGCCACGCCAGCAAGGGCGCAACCGCTGACCAGACTTTCAGCCGGGTTCTGCCCTGCAAACGGATCAATGCCAAGATCAATTGTCAGTTTGTCTGACGCAATTCCACCATCCGCGGCACACCGCAGCAAGGCGGTATAGAGAGCCTGCGGATCATCTGGCGCTTCGAACCCCAGGGTAATCGCCGAAAGGACAACTTGGTCCAGCAACCCTGCGATGCCCTCTGCCTTCGCGCCTGCAAGCGTCAGCGCTGTTGCCCCGCTGGCAAGCGCATCAAGGATGTCGGCATTTCGGCTGCCCTCTGCCATAGGCTGACTGATGTCCCAGCCATAGACCACCCGTTGAGCCGGCATGGTCGGCAGCAGCGGTCCACATTCTGCAACATCTTGAATGGCCGGATAGAACGCCGCTGTTGGAAGATTGTCCTCGTCATAGCGTGTCAGGCTGTCCACAGCAGCGCCCTTGAGGGCTTTGTCGACAATGCGTGCCCATGAAACCGGGTCGGCGGGTTCAAAATATGTCTGTGTCTCGGTCATGCCGATGGGTTTCTTTCTTGCGCGGGTCAGGCTATCGTTTTGCAGCGTCGCCGGACCATTGCTGACGGCTCTGGATGGCCAGCGAAGGATACCCAATGGTTGCCGCCAATGCCACACCCTATTCCCCAGCCGAAGGTGGGGGACTGCAGGCTGATCGCCTCGTCCTGCTTCTTCTCATTGGCATAGCCTGCCTGCGCAGCCTTGCCATTATCGCCACACCGCTGGAGATTGGCGTTGACGAGGCACAATACTGGCTGTGGAGTCAGCAATTTGATTTTGGCTATTTCACCAAACCGCCACTGACCAGCTGGATTATTGGCCTGTCCCATTCGATTTTTGGACACCACCAATGGGCTGTCCGCATTCCGGCCCCGTGGCTGCATCTTGCAACCGCGCTTGTTCTGTGGCGCGCGGGGGGCTGGCTTGGCGGCCCCTCGGCTGGCCGACTCGCAGCTCTTTTGTGGTCAACCCTGCCAGCGGTAGGGCTTGGCGGATTTCTGATATCAACCGATACACCGCTGCTGCTGTTCTGGTCGCTTGGCCTCATGATTATCATAGGTATCACTGGTGGCCACCTTGAACGGCATCGTGGCATGGTCGCCGCGGGTGCGGCGTTCGGGGCCGCCCTTATGGCAAAATATGCGGCCGTTTATGGGCTGTTGGGACTACTGATCTTTGTTCTGCTGCACCGTTTTTGGCGCGGCCATAACACTGTTTCGATTAAACAAATGGTGTTATTTTGCTTTGGCTGCATGTTATTGGCGAGCCCAAATCTGGTGTGGAATATATCACATGATTTTGCCACGGTGCGGCATCTTGGTGAAAATGCAAACCTAACCCGCCAAAGCTATGACATCGGCAATAGCTTGGAATTTCTGGGCGCACAATTCCTGACGGCAGGGCCTTTGGCATTCGCGCTCATGCTAGGGATACTGCGGCTACACAAGCAAAGGCCGGAAACGGTGTTGTTGTTCGGCTTTTCCGTACCGGCCATGGCGATCATCACCCTTCAGGCCTTTCTGAGCGAAGCCAACGCCAACTGGGCCCTTACCGCGATGCCGGCGCTGGTGCTGTGGCTGTCAGTCTGGGGATCGCAGATGCCACTGTCGCGCTTGTCGCGGGTAAAGCGAAATTTGGTGCGCAGTGCCATCTTGGTGAATGGGGTGATCTGCACCATCCTCGTTGTGATCTGCTGGACCGGCCAGACGGGCCCTCTGACCCCCCATTCAGATCCTTTACGCCGGTTACGCGGTTGGCAGGCCTTGGCGGCTGATACGCAACTGGTGCTTGACGCGCACGGGGCACAGACCGTTATCGCTGACCGACGCGCCAGCGCCGCGTTGCTAAACTGGCATCTTCATGGCCGCGATGTAGATGTTTTGGTACATGATCACGATGGCATTCCGTCAAACCATTTTGAGGCAAATCATCCCTGGACACCCCAACTAGGGCGACCCGTCGTGGTGCTGCACACCGATGATAAGCCGCCATCCATAGACGGTATTTCATGGGATGATGACGCCACCCTGTCAGACGTGCGGATTTCCAGCAACAGGTCACGCAGTCTTTATCTGTTTACAGGTTTGGAGACAGACCAATAGAGGCTTTGGCTGCCGCCTATGGCTCGACGCGGCCGCGCCGGATGATCTCGGCAAATACGCGCAACGTTTCATCACTGACGTGATGTTCCACTCCTTCAGCATCCTCCTCGGCGACACCAGCAGACACACCGATGGTCACCAGAAAATCGCGCACAATCTGATGGCGGACCTTGCTGGACTCTGCCAGCGCCTTGCCCTTGTCCGTCAGAAAAATGGATCGGTAAGGCCTAGTCTCCACCAGATCCTCGCGCTGCAGACGCTGGATGATCGCATTTACCGTCGGGCTGGTCACACCAAAGCGGGCCGCCAGATCAACGGTGCGCGCCTCACCGGTGGAACCAATCAACTCGGAGATCATCTCTACATAATCCTCGGCAACCTCTGACTGATGGGCACGGCGGATCCTGTCGAACTTGGCTGCGCTACCAGCAATGTCTGTAGGGATGTTTTTGTCGGTCATGTCTTTAATTTTTCTTGACGTCAGTGTCTTATTATAAAGAAAAACAAGAAATTTAGCCACATCAAATTTTTTATAATTACTTTAAAATATTGCATGTCGGTATGCAGTTGCGCGGTGCAGGCATGTTGGATATTGTCCGCTCCACAACCACCTGGTTTGAACCAGCAGCCAGCCGGAGCAATGCCCGATGAGCAAAACAACAGAAACCGCCCTCGAGGCTGCCGCATTTCGTCGCCTTGTCGGCCATCTACAAAACCGCACGGATGTGCAGAATATAGACATGATGAACCTTGCGGGGTTCTGCCGGAATTGCCTGTCCCGCTGGTACCGGGAAGAAGCCGCTGAAATGGGAATTGAGATAGAAGACAGCGCATCGCGCAAAATTGTCTATGGCATGGACTATGCCGACTGGAAGGCGAAATTCCAGACCGAGGCAAGCCCCGAGGCGCGCGCCACCTATGACAAGACGCACAAGCATCAAAGCTGATCAGCCGCTGGCGGCAGCATCTTGAAACGAAGGGAAAATGGTGACAATGGCAATCATTTCAGGTACCGGCGCAGGCGCCGAACAACTCACCCAGTTCATTGAACGGATTGAACGGCTGGAGGAGGAGAAGCGCGCCATGATGGCGGATATTCGAGACGTCTACAGCGAAGCAAAGGCCACCGGCTTTGAGCCAAAAATCATGCGCCAACTTGTAAAAATGCGTGCCATGGACCGTGACATTCTGCAGGAGCAGGATGAATTGCTGCAGACCTATCGCAATGCTGTTGGCCTCGTCTAGGGCCCACCAGCATGACGATGGAACCTTTTGGCACCCGGCTTACCGAGGCGCTGCATAGCACTGGCACGCCGCTTTGCATGGGGATTGACCCGCATGTCGAAATGATACCGCCCTTGTTCGGCAATGCAAGCTCTGCCGGAAGCCCGGATGCCGTCAGGGCGATTGGTGATTTCGCAATGGCCTGTCTGGATGCGGCAAGGGGACGAGTGGCAGCAATCAAGCCACAGGTTGCTTTTTTTGAGGCGCATGGCCCGCAGGGGATGCAGGTGCTCGCCGAATTGCAGCGCGCGGCAGTTGATGCGGGCATTCTGGTGGTCATTGATGCCAAACGCGGTGATATCGGCAGCACCTCCAAAGCCTATGCCGAAGCGTGGATCGGGCATGATGCACCTTTTCCCTCGGATGCCCTGACGGTCAATCCGTATCTGGGAATTGATACGCTGGAGCCGTTCCTAGATCGTGCGGATATGCAGGCCGCCGGTCTTTTTGTTCTTGTGCGTACGAGCAATCCAGGAGCTGGCGATTTACAGGATCTGAAGGTCGACGGGCTGCCCGTCTTTACCCGACTTGCTAAAAGGCTGGCGCCTATAGCTGCCACGCGCAAGGGGGTTCATGGATGGTCATCTATCGGCATTGTCGTAGGCGCAACCTGGCCGGAAGAGGCAGCCGGCNTGCGTGACCAATTGCCCGCATCTCCCTTTCTCGTGCCAGGGTTCGGGGCGCAGGGCGGCAGNGCTGCCGCCGCACTGGCCAGCCTGAAAAAAGTGAATGGCATCTGGGAAGGTGGGCTGATCAACAGTACACGCGGGTTGATTTTCCCACAGGCCGCCACCACTGCGAGCAGCATCGCCATCTGGCGCAGCGCCATCGATTCTGCAATCTATGACAGCCGCACGGCCCTCGCCGCTATCGACTGATCCAAGGGTCCATTGCGCCAGGCCCGGTCTTTCGATACCGCTGGCCGGCCTGCTGTGATCAAATTTTAATGAAATATCGAACGTCACTCACTTACGATTTATCAGGCGGATTCGTTACTTCGACTATCCTTCGACATTGGCCACCATCCCATAAACATAAAGCTGTGCAGTGTAATGTGCACGGTTAACAATTTCTAGCGGGCGCTAAATGATTTTGGATTCGGATCAGCTTCTAGCCGACCAACCAAAAGACAAGGCTGACGGACCAAATGCGGCGTAGGGTAGCGGCTAGTCTATTCCTGCTCACCAAGCCAGCGTTCGGCGTCAAGCGCAGCCATACATCCCATACCGGCTGCGGTCACTGCCTGCCGGTAGATTTTATCAACACAATCACCCGCTGCAAAGATGCCAGCCACTGAGGTGCGCGTGCCGCCCTTTTCGGCGAGGATATAACCTTCATCATCCATATCCAAAACGCCTTTGAAGGCTGCTGTTGCCGGATCGTGCCCAATGGCAACAAACATGCCTTGTACTTTAATCTCTTTTTCCGCCTTGCCGGTGGTTGAGGCAAGACGAAGGCCAGTAACGCCGCCATCATCGCCAAGCACCTCTTCAACGGTGCGGTTCCATTCGACATTAATCTTTTCGTGCCGCAACAATCGATCCTGCATGATCTGTTCGGCGCGCAGGGAATCACGACGGTGAATAAGCGTCACCGACTTGCAGATATTGGCAAGATAGAGCGCCTCTTCGACCGCGGTATTTCCGCCGCCAATAACAGCAACATTACGATCACGATAAAAGAACCCATCACAGGTGGCACAGGCGGAAACGCCGCGGCCATTAAAGGTTGCTTCGGTTTCAAGGCCAAGCCAACGAGCCTGCGCACCAGTTGCAACAACCAGCGCATCGGCCGTCATCTGATCGCCTGAATCAAGCGTTAACATAAATGGATGCTTGCTGGTATCCAATGTTGTAACGATGTCATAGATAACACGGGCACCAACATTTTCGGCCTGCGACTGCATTTCGTTCATCAGCCATGGCCCCTGAATGACCTCGGCAAATCCGGGATAATTTTCTACGTCGGTTGTAATAGTCATTTGTCCACCGGGCTGTAACCCGGCTAGAATCACCGGGGACATGTTTGCACGCGCGGTATAGATTCCAGCGGTCAAGCCTGCAGCGCCAGCTCCAACTATAATTACTTTTTCATGAGACTGTTTTGACATGGCAACACTTCAATTTTAAGGATTGTGTAATCTGCTTTTACATACAAATTGACAATTAAATGCCAGTTGTAAATAAAAATTGTTCCGACTTCTATTCGTTTATGCATGTTCTATGAATGGTAGAGCGTTCGTTGATTTTTTGTTGTTAGCGGTGGCCTTAAGTGCATCTACGTTTGGTTCAAATAATTAGTCAATCTATACTCTGTTGTCTGATGTTCGCCACTCCCAAAATTGCTAATGCCGACAGCCAAACTGAAATCTTTGGCGGTGATTGGATCGCTGGCGCGGCTATCGAAGGCGGCATTATTGTCGCGCGAGTGCCGAGCGGGGCATCGGTAAAATTTGATGGCGACTCCATCGAAACCGATAGCAACGGGCGTTTTATTCTGGGGTTTCACCGAGATTCAGATGCCGACCCAATTTTGGTAATCACCCACTCTGATGGGAGCAAGCATCATACAAGGCTGACGGTGGCCCAACGTGAATATAAAATTCAACGTATAGACGGTCTTCAGCGTGAATATGTTTTACCACCTGAAGATGTGCGGCGCCGCATAGCAGATGATAATGCGGCTGTTCGTGCAGCACGCGCCCGAAATGATGCTGGCACCACAGCCGACGCCTTCATTGCCGGACTGGACATGCCTGTTGATGGCCGGATTACCGGCGTTTTCGGCAGCCAGAGGATTCTGAATGGCCAGCCACGTGCACCTCATTACGGGATTGATATCGCCGCGCCGCGTGGCACAGCAGTGCTGGCACCTGCAGGAGGGCGGGTAACGCTGGTGCGTGATCTCTATTTTTCCGGGTGGACAGTTCTTGTGGCGCATGGCATGGGCCTGAATTCCGCCTTTCTACATCTCGACGGTGTGGCCGTGCAAACAGGGGATGTGATTGGGCGTGGCACCGTGATTGGCAGCGTAGGTTCAACCGGCAGATCAACGGGCCCGCATCTTGACTGGCGGCTGGACTGGCAGGGCCGCCGTCTTGATGCGGCCCTGGTGCGCCGTCAGATTGCCGATGCGTCACAGCAGCGCTAGGCTCTTTGAAGGAAACAGGCAGGACGATAATGGCAGGAACGATTTTTATTTTTGGTCTGGGCTATGTCGGCAAGCCTCTTGGCCACCTTCTGGCTACGGATGGCTGGAAGATTCGCGGCACCACCCGCACGCCTGCCCATTTTGCCGATGAAATTGCTGCCGGATGGCAGGTGTTGCCCTTTTCGGACAGCCAACAGCTGACTGATCCACACGCCGCCCTCGACGGAGTCGACGCATTATTGACAACAATTACCGCCATCGACGGTAGTGATCCTGTGCTGGATGCACATCAAGACGTCATTGCCGGCTTTGACGGCTGGACGGGTTATGTCTCCGCAACGTCGGTCTATCCCGACAAGCCTGACGGATTCTGTTATGAGGATACGGCGGTTGATCCGGCCACTGCCCGTGGACGGGCACGGGTTGTTGCGGAGCAGCGTTGGCAGGATTTGCTGGGCACTGAACTATTCCGTGCAGCTGGCATCTATGGCCCCGGGCGCAGCCCCTTTGATGCGCTTCGCGACGGTACGGCGCGGATCATCAATCATGAGGGACAGCTGTTCAACCGCATCCATGTGACAGATATCTGCCGTATCATTAAGGCTGCAATGCATCAGCCACGGCGAGGACGGATCATAAACCTGGCGGATGAAAAACCGGCAGCGCAGGGTGACGTGGTGCGCCATGCAGCGGGTCTTCTCGGGGTTGCGCCGCCGGCCCCTCAAACGCTTGAAGAGGCGAATCTGTCACCAATGGCCCGTAGCTTCTATGTCTCGAAACGCAAAGTCGCGTCCAAGATTATCGGGCCTGAACTTGGATTGACCCTGCACTATCCTGACTATGAACGCGGTCTGGCCGCCATACTGGAGGCTGAGCGCACAGGCTAGCGCGCCACATGATAGTGCGCTTGCAGCCGGTTAACATCTTCGGCGGCACCAAATGCAAGTGGCACCCTCTGATGCAGATCATGCGGGGTGATGTCCAAGATCGGCCCCATGCCATTGCCGGCACGGCCACCGGCTTGTTCGATCAGCATCGCGACGGGCGCGGCTTCATAGACCAGCCTCAGCCGACCCGCCTCATAGCCCGCGCGCGCATCATCCATGTAGAGAAACACCCCGCCACGACAGGCAATGCGCCACGCTTCGGCCACCAGCGAGGCCACCCACCGCATGTTGAAGTCGCGCCCGCAGACGCCTTCACTTCCGGCGAGGCACTGATCGATAAACAGACGCACCGGCTGTGGCCAGTGCCGCTGGTTTGAGGCATTCACAGCGAATTCCGTGGCGTTTGGCGGAATTTGAACCTTGGCGTCAATCAGATGGAAGATAGCCGTATCATCCATACGGAATGCGGCAGTGCCGGCCCCAACGCTTAACAGCAGAGTTGTCTGCGGCCCATAGACAAAAAGGCATGCCGCCAGCTGCGCCTTGCCGGGCTGCAGAATACCGCCTGCCGCCGGCAGGACCGAAACAATTGTTCCTACCGATACATTGACCCCGATATTTGATGATCCGTCCAGTGGATCGCAGGCAACAATCAGGTCCCCTCCACCAAGATCAACCGCTGCGGCGCGTTCTTCGGAAAGGTAGACAGATGTTGCGGTATCGCGCAATGCGTCCTCAATCATGCCGTCGGCAAGGACATCCAGCTGTTTTTGTGTGTCTCCATCAACATTGGTGTCGCCGGCAGCGGCATCCAGCATAGTCTGCGGATTACGGATTTGCGCAGCAATGCCGGCAGCAGCCTCCGAAAGGGCAAGAATTGTCTCTGCCACATTGCCAGGCGCATATTTGCCTAGGTAGACGGACAGGCTTTCGGTCTTTGTCATCTGTCGGGTGTCTCTTTCAGGTTTGCCAAAAAAAATGCCCGGCCCCAAACGGAGGCCGGGCGACAGCTATTCTATTGTCATTCCCTTATCTGCCTGTCGCAGTCTACCTGTCGCGGTTACTCACGGTTACCGAACAGATGCAGGATGAACATAAACATATTGATGAAATCGAGATACAGCATTAGTGCACCAAAGATCGACTTTTTAGTCATCTCGGACTGACTATCACCGGCCATATACATCAACTTGATCTTCTGTGTGTCCCATGCGGTAAGACCGGCAAAGATCAACACACCTGCAACCGAGATCACAAAATCGAGCTGTGTCGATGCTAGGAAAATATTCACCACAGACGCAATGATCAGGCCGAACAGCCCGACAACCATGAAGGATCCCATCGCAGACAGGCTGCGTTTCGTTGTGTAGCCATAAAGGCTGAGACCAGCGAAAGCGCCCGCGGTGATAAAGAAGGCACGTGCAACACTGCCGCCCGTGTAAACGAGCAGGATTGATGACAGCGAAACGCCCATCAGCGCTGCATAGACATAAAACAGATTGCGTGCCTTGCCGGCAGACATGGCAGGCATCCGTGCTGACAGCCAGAACACCATGCCAAGCGGCGCAAGCATGACAACCCACTTTAACGGGGTACCGTAGATCAGTTCGCCAACACCGGCCACATTCAGGACCGCCCATTTCATCGCATAAGCGAAGAAACCGGTCATCAGCAGTGCTGTCGTCATGTGGTTGTAGACGCCAAGCATGTAGGACCGCAGCCCAAGGTCGACCTGAGATGCCTCGGCAGAAGCTGTGTTCATAAAGCGATTGTTAGCCATTGATACCCCCTGAGAGATAAGTTGTTGTCATAAATGTAGTCATAGAAACAAATTGTTTCAAGCAATTGCCGGGGCTCTGGCACCCAAACATTATGTCGCATCCGCCGCCGTCGTTTCACGCGTTTTTCCGAGGCCGGTACGCTGGCCCCTCTGCCGTTGTGAAGTCGACTTGAGCTGTCCGCAGGCAGCCAGAATATCGCGCCCGCGCGGTCTACGTATCGGCGAAGCATAGCCGGCTTTCAAAACTTTCCTTGCAAAGGCTTCAATCCGTTCATCGCTGGAACAGCGATAGGGACTTCCCGGCCACGGATTGAATGGGATCAGGTTCAGTTTTGACGGGATCCCGCGAATCAGTTCCAACAGGGCTGCGCAATCAGAATCGCTGTCATTCACCCCATCAAGCATCACATACTCCCATGTGATGCGGCGTGCATTCGACAGGCCCGGATAGGCGCGGCACGCCTGAATTAGTTCGGTCAGCGGATATTTCCGATTGATGGGCACCAGTTCGTTACGCAACTCATCGCAAACAGCATGCAGCGAGATCGCTAGATTGACACCAAGGTCCGCCCCGGCCCGGGTAATTTCTGGTACAATTCCGGACGTAGACAGGGTAATCCGCCGCTTAGACAAACCAATACCTTCACCGCTCATAACGATGCGCATCGCTTTTACCACATTATCGTAGTTATATAAGGGTTCGCCCATGCCCATTAGCACAATGTTGGTCAGGCGGCGGTCTGGTTTGCCAGCGGGCCAGTCACCAAGTTCATCCATGGCCAGCAATACCTGTCCGCAGATTTCACCCGCTGTTAGATTGCGCACCAGCTTCTGTGTGCCAGTATGGCAAAAGCTGCATGCCAAAGTGCATCCAACTTGCGAGGAAATACACAAGGTGCCTCGATCCTTGTCCGGGATATAAACAGTCTCCGCTTCATTGCCATCAGGAAAGCGCAACAGCCATTTAATGGTGCCATCAGACGATTTCAGCCGCTGTGTAACGGCCGGACGATCTAGCATGAACATCTCGGAGAAGGCGGCACGCACCGGCTTGCCAAGATCACTCATCTCGTCAAAGGATGTCAGCCCGTGTCGCCAGACCCAGCGCCATAACTGACGCGCACGAAAGCGCGGCAGGCCGGCGACCGTTACGGCCTCTTCCAGTTCGGCCTGGCTCATTTCCAGAACCGAACGGCGTATCTTCACGCCGGCAACGGGCGCTGTCGCGGCGGTCATTTCTATATTTGCGTCCAAAATGGCTTCCAAAATCGCTCCTGAAGCATATCGCAAGACAGCATCCGGCATGATTGCCAGATAGTGATCGCCGGGCTGCGCAATCGCGCCGATGCGATTGAACTATTTGCAAGTCTTGTCGATCATATTCTTTGTCTTGGTAAATCCGGATAATGAATAGGTATCAGTTGTCACTGTGCCACGTGTCGAGGTGCCGATGACTGTCATCTTGCTGCCGCGCTTCATCGCGCGCACCAGGGCGACATCATCTTCTTCACTCTCGGCATAGGCTCGCCCTTCAATGGTGAAGAGCTTGAATTTCTTACCGTCAATCGAAACATCGACGGCGGAATGTTTCTTATGTTTGTAACCAGCTAGAAACTGCACGACGTTGCGCACTTCCTTGCCGGGTCCATGTGAGACAAACGCACGGATCTCGCCGCGATTGGCAGGATCATATTTGCCCTTTGACTTGGTGGGTACCGAGGTTATGTAGCAGGTTCGTCCGCCATCATCCTTATAATTGTATGCCTCCCAGTCTTTCTCGGTCAGAATGCGCTCGGATCCCGCTGCGGCCACGCCGCCTGCCATACCGGCCAAAACAAATCCTGTCAAAATGGTCGCAAGGAATGTCTTGAACATCTTCATCGCCTGATCTCTGCCCTTTTTTCTAATTCCTGTTGTTCGAATGCTAAATCTCGTCTGCGGTCCACCGCAGCAACCCCTATTCTGGGTCGCTTTCGTGGCAAGATTTTGGCAATCTCGAGCCAGCACCGAATCACCGGCGGCAATGTAAGTCAGGATGCAGGTTGATGCAAAGAAAATTGCTGGAAGTGACGTAACCAGTTTCTGGATATCACAGCCATCAACGCTCTACGTGCACGAGCGACCTCTTTCACCCAGCCACATGCTCTAGCATATCTGTCACAAAAGGCAGAATACGGCGCACAATCTCTTCAACCCCGTCAGCATTGGGATGCAATCCGTCAGACAGGTTCAAGGCTGGGTCAAGCGCGACACCTTCGAGAAAAAAAGGATATAAGTAAATGCTATGCTTTTCAGCAAGTGCTGGATATAGACCGTCGAATGCGGCGACATATTCTGGTCCCAGATTGCGCGACGCCAGCATGCCCGCCAGCATCACAGTGACTTTGCGCCGCTTCATTTGTGTAATGATCGCATTAAGATTGGTGCGTGTTGCTGCCGGGTCCAGACCCCGGAGCATGTCATTACCCCCAAGAACGATGATGACGGCTATCGGATCATCAGCAAGCGACCACTCAAGACGCGCCAACCCACCTGCCGTGGTATCTCCGGACAGACCGGCATTTACCACCGCGATGTTGTAACCTGCATCCTGAAGCGCCGCTTCCAACCGATCAGGAAAGGACAGACCCGGCGCCAACCCATATCCGGCAACTAGGGAATCCCCCAGCACCGTTATGCGTTTGTTGCTGTCATCGGCCACGCTGCCCGCCTGCATAGACAGGAAAATGGAACCGCATAACATGAGGGTCATTGCAAATGGCGTTCGTTGCCTTTTGTGTTTCCGGAAGATGCGTGTGCGTAAAAGCATCAAAACAGCGTTGATTACATGCATGGGGGTTACCATATCGCTCGAAGGGTCAGTTCGGTCTTTATGCCGGGTGGCATGACGGGGTCTGCTGTGCCAGAAAAGGATGCAGGAGAACGATCCCCCAAACACCATAACGCTGATGACGGGAAATGCAAAATCCGCCTTGCCGGTTTACCGCCGGAACCCATGCCTGAATGAAACCGCCACTAAGGCGGCAGGATGAAAGCGTTTGACACCATAACCTGAACGTCCATGGCCAACACCCAACACGAACAAGACGAAGAGATCAGAATTTATATGCCGAATATAGAGATGAACAACCACAACGCCCTGGCCAATGTGGCTGCCAGGAAACCGGTTATCCGACTAGATGATGCGTGGCTGTCATTGTCCAGCGCGGATGGCATGGTTGAAATCCTGCGTGGCATCTCGCTGTCAATTGATGCTGGCCAGACGGTCGGCGTGCTTGGCCCCAGCGGCGCTGGCAAAACCAGTCTGCTGATGATCATGGCAGGGCTGGAAAGCCTGACAACAGGCCAGATAGACCTTGCTGGTTTTGACATTACGCGCATGCATGAAGATATGTTGGCAGCACTCCGTCGTGATCACGTTGGAATCGTATTTCAGGCTTTCCGACTGATCCCGTCCATGACAGCCATACAAAATGTGGCCGTGCCACTAGAACTGGCCGGGCGAGCGGATGCAAAGGCAGGGGCTGCCGACGCTTTGGAATCAGTGGGGCTTGGCCATCGCATGACGCATCTGCCAGATCAACTGTCAGGCGGCGAACAACAACGTGTCGCCATCGCCCGTGCCATCGCCCCGCGACCGCAGATTTTGCTGGCTGACGAGCCCACCGGCAACCTAGACAGCGGGACCAGCGAAAAGGTAATCGCCACCCTGTTTGAGGCAACCGCGGCGGCAGGTGCCGCACTGGTCCTTGTGACACATGATCCGGCGCTGGCAGAACGTTGTGGCCGCGTTCTCACCATCGAGGACGGGATGATCACCGATGACCGCGCTACAGGCCTGAAAGGTGACGCCGCATGACGACGGTGCATAACGGATCCACCGGTCTGCAGCTGTCTGCTGGACAATCTGGCTGGCGCCTTGCCTGGCGTCTTGCCCGCCGGGAAATTCGTGGATCGGCTGCCCGTTTCCGGGTGTTCCTTGGTGCTTTGATGCTGGGCGTGGCCGCCATCGGGACAGTGGGGTCTGTCGCCGAGGCGATGCGCGATGGTATTGCCGGTAATGCACGATTGCTGCTTGGCGGCGATATCGAGATGCGCAGCCTCTATATGGCGCCGCCAGAGGAGATTGGGACGCTCGCCGGCAGCTATGGCACACTGTCACGCACCCAGAATATGCGCGCCATGCTGCAGCATGACGACACGCGCAAACTGGTAGCGTTAAAGGCTGTTGATGAAGCGTGGCCGCTTATTGGTGCACCCAAGATTGAGGGTGGCGCGACTCTACAGCTGGCACAGGATACTATTCTGATTGATCCGGCACTAACGCGGGCGATAGGCCTTGCAGTTGGTGATCGCGTGCGCATTGGGACGCATGAGGTAACAGTTGCGGGCATTCTGGCCTATGAGCCTGACAGGTCGGTCAGTTTCATCACCTTCGGGCCACGTGTTTTGATGTCGATGGAAACGCTTGCCAAAACCGGGCTTGACCAGCCAGGCGCAATGGTCACACACAGGTTGAGGGTTCTTCTGGATGACGGGGCCGACCGCACGGCAGCGGTCAGCGCACTGAAAGCGGCAACAAGAGGCGGGTTTGTTCGGGTCCGCGACCTTGTGGACGCCGCCCCCGGTTTTGACGTGTTCATCGACCGGACCGAGGTCTTTCTGGTGCTAGTCGGTCTGACGGCACTGCTGATCGGCGGGCTCGGGGTGGCCGGCGCTGTACGCGCATGGCTGGTCAGCCGCATGCCTATCATTGCCACGCTGAAATGCCTTGGTGCGCCGGCACGTCTTATTTTCCGTACCTATCTGCTGCAAGTGATGCTCATCGCCGGGGCTGGTGTGTTGTCTGGAGTGGCTGTGGCAGCGATTGCCCCTGTCTTCGCAATTGACCTTCTGTCATCCTACGTCACTGTGCCAATTTCGCCGTCAATCTATCTTTTGCCGCTGCTGATTGCGGCTGGTTTTGGCATTGTTACCTCATTTCTGTTTGCACTCTGGCCGCTGGCGAAGGCCGAGGAAGTGCGTGCTGCAAATTTGTTTCGGCAGCTTGGCGCCATGCCGGCCGGGCTACCCCGCGGCGGTTATCTGGCGGCGGCGGCGATAGCCCTTGCGGCGCTTGCCGCACTTGCCCTTGCCGCCACACGCGATCTTATGTTGACCGGCACTTTTATCGGCGGGTCCATTGCCGCCATTATCCTTTTGGCAGGGCTTGGTCAAGCATTGCTGATTGCGTTGCGCCGTGTGCCTGCGCCCCATTATGTGCCGGCGCGGCTCGCCCTGTCGGCCATCACCCGGCCAGGATCCCCGGTGCGGGCTGTGATCATCGCCTTCGGACTTGGCCTGTCGGTGCTGGTTACTGTGGCATTATCGCAGGCCAATATCAGCCGCCAGATCGATACGCGAGTCGCCGAGGATGCGCCTGCCTGGTTCTTCATTGATATCCAGCCCGACCAGCTGGACAGATTTACCGAAATTGCCGAAGGCACCGACGGTATTGTCGCGGTCGGCCGCACACCGATGCTGCGCGGACGCATTTCTGAACTTGGCGGGCGTCTGGCTGAAGATTATGACATGAAGAACCCGTCGGCGTGGGTGCTGCGCGGTGACAGGGCCATTACCTGGTCTGCCACCCCGCCCGAATCGGGAGAGATTGTTGCCGGCAGCTGGTGGGACAGCGACTATCTCGGCCCACCGCTGGCATCAATGAGCGAGGAAGAAGCCCGTGAGCTTGGCGTCTGGATTGGCGATACGGTCACTTTCAATGTCCTTGGTCGGCCGATCAGCGCCGAGATTGTAAATATCCGCAACGTCACTTGGGAAAGTTTCAGTATCAATTTTGTCTTCGTACTGTCCCCGGGTGTACTGGAAGCAGCGCCGCATAGTTGGATGGCGACAACCTATGTCGAGACTGAGGATGCGGCCGCCATGGTGGCGCGCAACATCGCCGATGCCTTCGCCAATATATCGGCGATTTCGGTGCGCGAGGCGGTGGCGACGGCGCAACGTGTGGTCGGCCTGCTAGGCGCGGCCGTACAGCTGACGGCCTTGGTCACTCTGGTCGCCGGTATTGCGGTCCTTGCCGGTACCGTGGCCAGCACGGAAGCGCAGCGCTTCGCCGATTCAGTCATTCTGAAAGTGCTTGGCGCAACGCGAGTTGCCATAACCATTGCCTGGTTGCTGGAATATGCGCTTTTGGGAGTGCTGGCTGCGATTGCCGCAACCATTATCGGCACGGTTGCCAGCTGGGCCATGATTGAACAGCTGCTGCAAAGTGATTTTGAAATGGATTTCGGTCTTGTACTGCTGACCACGATGGCCGGGGCAGCCGGCACAGCGGTTCTGGGGCTGATCGGTGCGGCCCGCACACTTGGGCGCAAGCCCGCACCGCTCCTGCGCGAAGTTTGATCAGAAAAGGCCCTCGATCTCACCATCGCTATTCATGTGAATAGCTTCTGCGGCCGGCACGCTCGGCAGACCAGGCATGGTCATGATCTCACCGCAGATGGCGATAATGAACCCTGCACCTGCCGACAACCGCACCTCGCGCACTGGCAACGAATGTCCGGTTGGCGCACCCCGCAAATTCGGGTCCGTGCTGAAGCTGTACTGAGTTTTGGCCATGCAGACCGGTAGATTGCCGTAGCCCTGTTCTTCCCAAGTGCGCAGCTGGTCGCGGATTTTCTTGTCCGCAAGCACCTCCTCGGCACGGTAAATACGCTTGGCGATGGTTTCTATCTTTCTGAAGAGCGGCATGTCATCTGGATAGGTCGGTGCAAAATTGTCAATGTCGGCATCGGCAATCTCTGCCACCTTTTTCGCCAGATCGCGCGATCCGTCCGAGCCAATTTCCCAATGTCTGGAAATAATTGCTTCACTTCCCTGACTGTCCACATAGGCCTGCAACGCGGCAACCTCGGCATCCGTGTCACCCGTGAAATGGTTGATGGCAACAACAACCGGCACACCAAAACTTTTGAGATTTTCGATGTGGCGGCCAAGATTTGAACAGCCGGCATTGACCGCTTCGAGATTTTCGGCGCCAAGGTCGGCACGAGCTACCCCGCCATTCATTTTCATAGCACGAACAGTGGCGACTAATACAACAACGCTTGGTGAAATTCCAGCCTTGCGGCATTTGATATTCATGAATTTCTCGGCGCCAAGATCGGCGCCAAAACCGGCTTCGGTAACAACATAGTCAGACAGTTTCAGCGCAGTCTGCGTTGCAATCACTGAGTTGCATCCATGCGCGATATTGGCAAATGGGCCGCCATGCACAAAGGCCGGGTTGTTTTCAAGCGTTTGCACCAGATTGGGCTGTAGCGCCTGCGATAGCAGAACCGTCATGGCACCATCCGCCTTGAGATCGCGGCAGAATAAGGGCGAGCGGTCACGGCGATAGGCAACGATAATGTCGCCAAGACGCTTTTGCAGGTCTTCCAGATCCGTTGCCAAACAAAGGATCGCCATCACCTCTGACGCCACCGTGATGTCAAAGCCTGCCTGTCGCGGAAATCCGTTGGATACCCCGCCGAGGCTGGTAACGATGTCACGCAGAGCTCGGTCGTTCATATCGACGACGCGGCGCCACGATACACGGCGTTGGTCAATATCAAGCTTGTTGCCCCAGTAGATGTGATTGTCGATCATCGCTGACAGCAAGTTATGCGCTGAAGTGATAGCATGGAAATCACCGGTAAAATGCAGGTTCATGTCCTCCATCGGCACAACCTGCGCATAACCACCGCCGGCCGCGCCGCCCTTCATTCCGAAACAGGGCCCGAGGGAGGCCTCACGGATGCAGACTGTTGCCTTTTTTCCGATCGCGTTCAATCCGTCAACCAACCCGACCGTGGTTGTGGTCTTGCCCTCACCTGCCGGGGTCGGGTTTATCGCAGTCACGAGGATTAACTTGCCGTCCTTTCGGTTCGCCTGCGCCGCAATGAAATCGGCAGAAAGTTTGGCTTTGTCGTGGCCAAAAGGAACCAAATCACCTGCAGGGATACCAAGCTTGGCACCAATATCTTGAATGGGGAGCTTACTTGCGCCGCGAGCAATTTCAATATCTGTTAGATGGCTCATCGATCTGGTCCTTTGCTTGTGCTGACACCGTTTGCTGACTTACCTTCAGCCTACAGGTCAGGCTGTATCCGCCGCGTCATAAAAGGCCACAGAAGCGTCCTACCCAAATCCGGTCATGCATTAACAAAACCTAAAACAACAGACAAGCCACCGCAAAAAACTGCGTTGCGGGGGGGCACATGATCGGTTATCACAACCGCCATGAAACAGGAACAAGTCAAAAAAGTCGTCCTTGCCTATTCGGGCGGGCTCGATACCTCAGTTATTCTGCGCTGGCTGCAAGATCAGTATAATGCAGAGGTTGTTACTTTTACCGCCGATATTGGCCAGGGTGAAGAAGTTGAACCGGCGCGGGCCAAGGCGGAAATGCTGGGAATCAAAGCGATCTTTATTGAAGATCTACGTGAAGAATTTGTGCGCGACTATGTTTTTCCGATGTTCCGCGCCAACCCCCTCTATGAAGGAGTCTATCTCCTTGGCACTTCGATCGCCCGGCCGCTGATTGCTAAGCGCCAGATTGAAATCGCGCGAGAAGTCGGTGCGGATGCGGTGTCGCATGGTGCCACCGGCAAAGGCAATGACCAGGTGCGTTTTGAACTAGCCTATTATGCGCTGCAACCTGATATCAAAGTGATTGCACCATGGCGTGAATGGGACCTCAGCTCACGCACCAAACTGATTGAATATGCTGAACAGAACCAGATCCCGATTCCGCGCGACAAACGAGGCGAGGCGCCTTTCAGCGTGGATGCCAACCTGCTGCACATTTCAGCCGAGGGTAAGGTACTGGAAGATCCCTGGGTCGCGCCGAAGGAATATATTTTCTCGCGCAGCGTTTCTCCCGAAGACGCACCAGACAGCCCAACCGAAATCGAGATTGAATTCGATGCCGGCGATCCTGTTGCCATTGACGGTGTTGCGATGTCCCCGGCGACCCTGCTGACCCGGCTGAACTCGTTGGGTGGTGCCAACGGCATCGGACGGATCGATCTCGTCGAAAACCGTTTTGTCGGAATGAAATCGCGCGGCGTCTATGAGACCCCTGGCGGCACCATTTTGCTAACCGCACGTCGTGCGATGGAATCCATAACACTGGACCGAGGTGCGGCGCATCAGAAGGACGAACTGATGCCGCGCTACGCAGAGCTTGTCTATAATGGTTTCTGGTTCTCGCCCGAACGCGAAATGCTGCAGGCAGCGATCGACAGCAGCCGCAATGAAGTTCGCGGTGTGGTGCGGTTGAAGCTCTATAAGGGAAATGTCATTGTCACAGGCCGCAAATCGCCAAACTCACTCTATAATGCGGATCTTGTGACCTTCGAGGAAGGCGCGGTCGATTACGATCATGGCGACGCGCATGGCTTTATCCGTCTGAATGCGCTGCGCTTGCGCGTCAACAAAATGGTACGCGATTCCAAATAAGTCTGTCTGGGCAGCCAATGTCTGTTTAGAAAAGTCGCTTGGCGGATTATTTGCTCGTGCAGACGTCGCCCACCGTACCGTCTTTATTGACCTGCTTCAACATGATGCCGCCTGTAGGAGCATAGGCAAAACCGCTATCGCGTAATCCGGTGGTACAATCACCCACAAAGGTGATCACATATTCCGGATTGCCGTTGCTGTTTGAACGGAAGGTCTGCAAGGACTCACTGGCCATGATTCCAAGGCCAAGAATCACTACAAAGGCTGCAGCCATAATTGAATCTCCTGTGTTTAGGGTCGTCTCGTTCAATCGGGACGTAAAAGAGATAACAAACGGTATGGGTATGTTTTTGTCGGCATCATGGTAAAAAAAAGGCGGCAAAACTATACTTGCCAAGACTGCGACATACAAAAACCTGCCCGGAAGGCCGGGCAGGCTTAATGGTTAGCATTTGCATCAGCCTAGAGACGGCTTGCTACATTTTCCCAATTGACGAGATTGTCGAGGAAGTTTGCCAGATAGTCAGGACGCTTGTTTCGGAAGTCGATATAATAGGAGTGTTCCCATACATCACAGCCCAGTAGAGTGGTCTGGCCAAAGCAAAGCGGGTTGACCCCGTTTTCGGTCTTGGTCACTTTCAACCCGCCATCATTACCCTTTACCAGCCAGCACCAGCCTGATCCGAATTGACCAGCACCCGCAGCCTTGAATTCATCCTTGAAGGCGTCCACACTGCCGAAACTGTTTGTAATCGCGATTTCCAGTTCAGACGGCATGGCGGAGGCGCCCGGCCCCATCATTTCCCAGAACTGCGTGTGGTTCCAATGTTGTGAGGCATTATTGAAAATGCCGTTCTGCGCCACTGCAGAGGAATCGTAAGTGCCGGTAATTATGTCCTCTAGCGATTTACTTTCCCATTCGGTACCAGCGATCAGCTTGTTGCCGTTGACGACATAGGCATTGTGATGCAGGTCATGATGGTATTCCATCGTTTCAGCGCTCATGCCCGCCTCTGCCAGCGCGTCATGTGAATAAGGTAGGTCCAGTAGAGTGAATGCCATCTCAGTCTCCATTGCGTTTACGTGTTCGTGTATCTTGTACCACCACGCTTCACTTTCAATAAAGGCAGAAGTGAAAATTTCACCTGACCGGACAATAGATGATGCATCCGGCGGCTAAAAGCGAAAGGACGAACAATGTCATATGACCTAACTGAAGATGGGCCATCTGGCGGACATGTAAGGCGGGCCTATATTGCCGCTTTCATGGACCTTGTTCCGGAGATAGACGGCACCGCTTTTATTGCACCAACAGCCGCGGTCATCGGGGCAGTGCGTATCGGGGCAAACAGCAGTGTCTGGCATCAGGTCACGATGCGCGGTGACAATAACTATATAACGGTCGGCGAGAACACCAACATCCAAGATAATAGCTGCGTGCATATCGACAGCGTGAAGTTGCCGACCATCATTGGTAGCAATGTCACCATCGGCCACAGCGCGATCATTCATGCCTGCACAATCGAGGACCATAGCTTTGTTGGGATGGGATCGATTGTCATGGATGGAGCGGTGATTGAATCAGGCGGCATGCTGGCAGCGGGGGCCATGCTTACCCCCGGCAAGGTGGTCCCCAAAGGTGAACTTTGGGCGGGGCGGCCAGCGGTCAAGATGCGCAACCTGACGGAACTGGATATCGCGATGAGTCACCGTTCTGCATCGCATTATGTAGAGGTGGCGCGCGCCCACCGGCTTGGCGGGATGGGCGGGCCATTTTCCGAAATGACCTGGCGACAGCTGCCGCCAAGCGATGAAAGCTAATTTCTGCGCCGGCCCTTCACGATGCCCCGCCTTGACAGGCGGTGCTGACTGCGGTCTGTCTTTGCGGATACAACCGCTGTGCAGCGGTTGCCTGATCTTTTTTCCAAAGCCGGAGACCACACTGCCATGAACCTGAATGATCCCACTCTTCTTCGCACAGACTCCTACGTGAATGGTGTATGGAAGAAAGCCAAAGGCGACAAGCGATTTGTCGTAACCAACCCGGCAAATGATGCAGTGATCGCTGAGGTGGCTGATCTGGGCGCTGCAGAGGTGACAGCTGCCATCGACGCGGCCGAGCCCGCGCAGAAGGAATGGGCCGCGCGCACTGCCAAGGACCGCGCCATGGTGTTGCGTAAATGGTATGATCTGATAATGGCCAATACCGAAGATCTGGCCATCATCCTGACCACCGAGATGGGTAAGCCGCTGGCTGAGGCACGCGGCGAGGTTGTCTATGGTGCTAGCTTCATAGACTGGTTCGGCGAAGAGGCCCGGCGCGTATGCGGCGATGTTATGGAAAGTCCGATTCCTGACAAGCGCTTCCTGACCTTCAAACAACCGATCGGTGTGTTCGGCGCCATTACCCCGTGGAATTTCCCGATCGCGATGATCACCCGCAAGGTGGCCCCCGGCATTGCCGCGGGATGCGCCTGTGTGCTGAAACCAGCTGAACAGACGCCGCTGTCGGCGCTGGCGCTTGCAGAATTGGCACACCGAGCAGGACTGCCGGCTGGCATAATGAATATTGTCACCGGCATGGATGCACCAGCCATGGGCAGTGCACTGTGCGATGATGACCGCATCCGCAAAATGACCTTTACCGGATCGACCGAGGTTGGTCGCATCCTGATGCGCCAGAGCGCGGATACGTTAAAGAAGATGAGCCTCGAGCTTGGCGGAAACGCGCCGCTAATCGTCTTTGAAGATGCAGATCTCGACCTGGCTATCGCTGGAGCGATGGCATCAAAATACCGCAATGCCGGCCAGACCTGCGTCTGTGCCAATCGGATGTTCGTGCAGGACGGTATCTATGATGAATTTGCCCGCCGGCTGGTCGAGGCCAGTACTGCCATGAAGGTTGGGGATGGTCTGGAGGATGGCGTTGAACAGGGCCCAATCATTGATAAACACGGCCTTGCGAAAGTTGAGCAACATGTCGCCGACGCCATCGCAAAAGGCGCCACAGTGCTGACCGGTGGCAAGCGGCACGCGCTTGGTGGCACCTTTTACGAGCCAACCGTGCTGACCGGCATGTCATCCGACATGCAGATGTATGGCGAGGAAACCTTTGGACCGGTGGCAGGCCTCTTTCGATTTTCGAAAGATGACGAGGCAGTCGCGATGGCGAATGACACCGAATTCGGTCTTGCCGCCTATATTTTTACCGACAGCACCTCGCGGCTGTTCCGCGTCAGCGAAGCGCTGGAATATGGCATGGTATCGGCCAATACCGGTATTTTCTCGTCCGAGGTTGGCCCGTTTGGCGGGGTCAAAAGCTCCGGTCTCGGCCGCGAAGGATCAAAGTATGGAATCGACGAGTTTCTGGAGATCAAATTCATCTGTGTGGGGTTTTAACCCGTAGGCCGAGCAATGGCCGCGAGAATTCCCAGCGCCTCAGCCCAGATGAAATCTGATGGTGCCGACGAGATGACCAGCATTGGGGTCGGGCATCAGGTTAGTGAAAATGCGATATTAATGGCCGGTTTTGACAGTTATAACACCGACCGGGAAACCATTTTGCTTGCTTATATGGGGGTGCGCTTCAACTTTGACTAAGCCGGCGGATCAGCGCCGAGGTATCATTGCCGCCATGGCCAGCGGCTGACAGCTCGTCATAATAGCCCGCCACAATCTGGGTCACGGGCAGCGGCGCGCCCTTGCGCCCTGCCTCCTCAAGGCAAATGCGCAGATCCTTTCGCATCCAGTCCAGCGCAAAACCAAAATCAAATTCACCTTTCACCATGGTATGGCCACGGTTCACCATCTGCCATGATTGCGCCGCGCCGCCGGAAATCGCCTCGAGCAGCGCATCGGTATCAAGGCCTGCCGCTATGGCAAAATTCAGCCCTTCCGACAAACCCTGCACCAGACCGGCAATGCAGATCTGGTTGACCATCTTGGCCTGCTGGCCCTTGCCGGCATCGCCCATGCGTACAACGCGCGCGCCATAGCATTCCATAATTGGCAAGCCGGATTCGAAATCTGACATGCTACCCCCCACCATGACAGTCAGCTTGCCATTCTCGGCACCTGCCTGGCCGCCCGATACAGGGGCATCCAGAACCCCGATGCCACGCTCCGCGCCGGCGGAAGCCAGCTGCGTCGCCACTGCCGCCGATACCGTGCTGTTATCTATATAAAGTGCGCCAGGCTTCATCGCTGGAATCGCCCCCTCTGGCCCCAGCGCCACCTGCAACACATCCGGGTCATCACCAACACAGGAAAGCACCACATCGGAATCAGCCGCCGCTGCAGCCGGTGTGGCAGCCATGAACCCGCCATGCTGCTCCGCCCATTGCTCTGCTTTAGCCGTGGTGCGGTTATAGACAGTTACCTCATGGCCTGCAGCGGAGATATGGCCAGCCATCGGGTGTCCCATCACACCCAATCCGAGAAACGTTACCTTTGCCATCCGTGGCCCCTTCTGTTGTCTGTTACCAACCTGATGATATGATGCCCCGGAGGTAAACCTGCATGCGCCGTTGGTCAAGTTAGCCTTCGCAATCAGCGAAAGAAGCCCTATAATCCTACCCATAGGCAAGATGCGGTGCACCCCATCTTCTGACGATATCAAAAAGGTATAGCATGACCGTCCTGTCCAGCCAGAATGATATCCGAATTCTGATCACCGAAACCGAAATCGCGGCGCGGACAACTCAGTTAGCGCGACTGATTTCTGAGGAATATAAGGATACAAAGCAGCTTGTTGTGGTTGGTTTGTTGCGCGGCTCCTTTGTGTTTATCGCCGACCTGGTACGTCGCATTGATCTTCCGGTAGAGGTCGATTTCATGACCGTTTCCAGCTATGGCAATGCGATGGAATCATCGCGTCAAGTGCGAATCATTCAGGATCTGATGACCCCGATCGAAGCCCGTGATGTGCTGATTGTCGAGGATATCGTAGATACCGGCCACACGCTGTCACAGGTTTATGACATTTTGCAGACACGGGAACCGGCGTCGCTGCGTGTATGTGCACTTTTGAACAAGCCTTCACGTCGCGAGATTGATGTTGTCATCGACTGGGTGGGTTTCGATATTCCGGACGAATTTGTTATCGGTTACGGGATTGATTACGCGCAGCAGGGGCGCAATCTACCGCATATCGGCGTTGTATCCAAATAGAGCGCCCTACCAGCGCCAATGAACCGGGTTTGGGCAGACGTCAGTCTATCAGCCCCATCAGGCAAGCAGCGCCTTTTCATAAGGGTAATGTGACAGCGGCTTGCATCCAGTTTCAGTGACAACAACCTGCTCTTCTAGCTTAACACCTTCTTGTCCGCCAACCGCACCCACATATGCCTCGACGCATAATGCCATGCCGGGCAGAAAGCTGCCTGAATAGCCATGTGCCTCTACATCCTCGGGATAGCGCACGCTTGGATATTCGTCGCAAAGCCCAACCCCGTGGGCCAGCACGCCATACCTTAACGGCCGATAGGCCTCTGGCAGGCGATGTGCCTTTGCGGTCATTTCTACAAAGCTCATCCCCGGCTTGATCAAGCTGATATTTGTCATGACATGTTCATAGGCAATCTGGTAGAGCATCCGCTGTTCATCCGTCGGCTTAGCGTCTTCTACAATCCAGCTTCGCGATATATCGCAGCAATAGCCATGCGTGCCGACAAGATCGGTGTCAAAGGCCATCATGTCACCTTCCTGCATGATTCGCGGACCGCATTCCTGAAACCAGGGATTGGTGCGCGGGCCAGACGCAAGGATGCGCGTCTCAATCCACTCGCCCCCGCGTTTAATATTGCCGGCATGGAGCGCCGCCCACATTTCATTTTCCGATACGCCCGGGCGCATTGCATCCCGCATTTCATCAACGGCGCGCTCGCAGGCATGAATGGAACAGCGCATGGCATTCAGCTCATTGGCATTCTTGACCGACCGCGCATGTTCGGTCAGCACCTGGCCTTCCAGCACATCAACATCATTGGCGCGCAGTGCGGCATAGCCGACATGTTCGATACGGTCGACAGCCAGTCTCTTATTCTTGCCGCCAAAACGGGCCATCAGGTCAAGAATAATAGCCACAAATTCATCAGCCGCTGCCGCGGTCTTGTCGCCGGTTTCAAAATAAAAGAAGCTGGCACCATGGCGCACTTCATCAATCAGGGGCAAGTGCTGAGAAAGATGTTCGCAATTGTGGAAATCCCACAGGATAACGTTGCCCCGCGGCGGCACAAAACAGGCACGCGCCGGATTATGCGTAGTCCAGAGCTGCATATTTGTCGCATCGGTCGCATAGCGGATGTTCAGCGGGTCAAACAATAACAGACCTGCACAATCATAGCGGATGATCTGTTCCTGAAGTCGTGCCAAGCGGTATTCACGCAAAGCAGGCATGTTAGGTGCTTGCAGCCCTGCCGCCGCCCACTCGGCAAAGGCCATATCGGTAGGGCCAATCTCTACCCGGTCATTATCCTTTGGCGTTCCGTCAGGCTTGAGGTGTGCTCGGCGGGACGGATGTATCTTACGATTGGATCCAATAATGGTCTGATCCATATCGGGCCTCATCTTTCAAGTGCGGACAGTTTGCTTATATCCGCCTGAAACTTTGCGTCGGCCAGTCAAATGACGCAACAGTTAGTTGATTTAATGCCCTATCCAAAAACAGAGGTGCATTCTCGATATCTACTTGCCTGCAAGTCACCCACGTTTTGCACCTCTTGCAATGTCAACGATTCACATCGACCAGAATGCGGCCACACACCTGACCTTTCAGGATTTTACTGCCAAAATCCTGAACCTCTGACAGGCCTATTTCCTTGGTCATTACCGCCAAAACATCACGCGGCATTTCTGCGGCCAGCGCAGCCCAGATTTCGGTACGCCGCGGGACCGGTACACTGACCGAGTCGATGCCAAGAATATCTACGCTACGAAGCAGGAACGGAATAATACTGGCATGCATTGTTCCGCCCGCGGCATTGCCAAGCGAGGCAATGCCCGCGCCATATTTCATCTGTTTTATAACGCGTGCCAGCACCTGGCCACCCACACAATCCAGGCAACCGCCCCAAACGGCTGATTCCATGGGCTTGCCAGGATCATCGAGCAATTCGTCGCGTCCAACGATACGGCTGGCGCCAAGTTCAGTCAGATAAGTGGCGATTTCTGATCGACCCGTGGCTGCCGCAACCTCATAACCACGGCGTGACAACAGCGCCACCGCCACCGAGCCAACACCGCCGCCAGCTCCAGTAACAAGGACCTCTCCACTATCCGGAGTCATCCCGTTTTCCTCGAGCCGCAGGATTGACTGCATGGCGGCAAACCCGGCCGTGCCGAGCGCCTGTGTCTCGCGCGTGGTCATGCCCTGTGGCACTTTCACCAGCCAGTCAGCCTTTTCATTAGCACGGGTGGCAAAGCCACCCCAGCGGTTTTCACCGCCGCGAAAGCCTGCCATGATGACCTTATCGCCTGGCGCAAATCGCGAATCGCGGCTATTGATCACCTCGCCAGCGAAATCGACACCGGGCACGTGCGGATATTGGCGTACAAGACCGCCAAGCCCATTCAGGCACAGCCCGTCCTTATAGTTGATCGTTGAATATTCGACGGCAATATCGACCTCGCCATCGTCCGGCAGGCGCGATTCTGCGATTTCCTCAACAGTGGCTGAAAGCGACTTGTCCTCAAGCTGATCGATAATTAGCGCTTTAACCATGTTTGTGACCTTTGCTAATCTCTATTCCGGAGCGCCGTTATGGTAGCGCCGGTCTGTGCTGACAGAAATCTGCCAGATCAACGCCAAAAGGGGAAGTTATGTTTCGCGAACTCACACCACCTGAATGCTTTGGCGAACTCGCGGAAAAACCCGATGCAGTGCTGATCGACTGCCGTACGCCTGCGGAGTGGCATTTCACAGGCACCCCGGACCTGTCCTCCATTGGTAAGAAGGCGCTATTGCTTGCCATTGCAGATGAGAGCGGACGCCCCAACCCAGAATTTGTCGCAACCGTGACATCGATAGCCGGTCATGACACGCCACTCTATCTGCTGTGTCGTGTTGGCGGCCGGTCTGACAATGCCTGTCAGTTGCTGGGGCAGGCCGGATTTACCGATTTGGTGAATATCATCCAAGGGTTCGAGGGTCGGGTTGATAAAAACGGTCATCGCAACAATACCGAAGGTTGGAAATTCCACGGCTTGCCATGGCATCAGGGTTAATTATTCGTTCAATGAAAATTCAAACAGCTATTATCCGGCCTTAGCTCGATGGCAGCACCATAGCGTGATAATAGAGTCCCAGCGTTTCTTTAAATTCAGCCAGCTGTTGTTACGCGATGAGTTTGTCCTCAGATGCTCAGAGAATTTATCGCAAGACATCTTAATTACGCTGGGATGCGTCATTTTTAACCACTGGTAATGGTCGGGATAACACCCCATGTCTCTCCCATGAAGAAAGTGTTAGCGTCACCCTTTTCAGTCCACTTGTCCGCAGTGATGGCGCTTTTACTGGTGATGTTTGCTGCAGTGTCAGCGGTAGCGGACCAGAATGATCCGAACCTCGACAGCCTGTTTGAGGCATTGCAGAAAACCAGCAGCGAGACCGAAATACAGCTTCTGACCAGCCAAATCTGGGANAGCTGGACCGCTTTTGACAAGGACAGCGAAGCTTACAGTATGATGGTTGCCGGTATGCAATTGATGAATAAAGGGCAGTTAGCGCAGGCCGAGGGTGTCTTTACGCATATTATTGCTGCGCACCCTAATTTTGCCGAGGCGTGGAATAAACGGGCAACCGTCCGCTTCATGCGGGGTGATGATAACGGGTCGCGTCAGGATATTGTCGAGGTGATTGAGCGTGAGCCGCGCCATTTCGGGGCATTGTCAGGCCTTGGCATGATTCATCTGCGCAATGGCAACCTGCAAGGTGCCCTTCAGGCTTTTGAAGCTGCATTACGGGTAAANCCCCATCTGGAAATGGCAGAAACCATGATTGTCCGTCTGATGCGCGAGCTGAAGGGGCAATCGCTCTAGGTCACTTTGTCGGTATCGCGTTGGCGGCAAGACGATCCTCGTCTGTATTTGCGCTTGCCGTCTATATACTGATCTATGGCCAGCGCCACTTTCCCCGGCTTGATTGACTTTGCAACACCCGCACCTAGAGTGATTGTTGGTTTTTATAGTCGCCATCCAGGTACCAACCGTGACCCTGATCCGCAAGACGCTGCACTCGGATATTCACCAATGCCCGGAATGTGGTATTCCCTGTTCGGTTGCCCGATCCGCCATTGAGGCGATCCATAATGCACAACAATCTGCAACCGTTGCTTGCCACAAATGTGACGCAGTGTTTAAGCCGCATGACCATGGTGAATCTAAGTTGGGCATGCAGGCAGAGAAACAAACAACCGACCCAGAACATGCGCTGGCTGGCACTAGGGTGCGCTATGGCACCTGCCCAAGATGCCTTGGCAACTTTCTGATGCCGGCGTTATCGGTTTCTGACGATCTGCTTGTTGAATGCCCGCATTGCAGTATGAAGATGCCACCTTTAGCAGTGATGCGACTTGATGCACGCCGCCATATAGAGACACAGCCACGTAATAGGGCTCTGCCTGATTCCGGTCACTTTGAGCGGTTGAAACTAGCATTCGTCCTGTTTATTGGCAGCATTATCATTACCTCGCTACCGGCGATTCTCATTCTGGAAATGACACCGGCACCGCGGATATATGAGTCGCTGGCGGCGCCCCGGCCGCATTTCGCTGTTCGTAACAGTACATTTATTCCTGTCAGTGACGCCAATGGCACCGGTGTTCTGGTAACTGTCAATCTCGCAAATATGGGCACAAAAGGAGGCATACCTGATCCGGTCTTTGTGACGCTGCTGGATGAGCGTGGCGAGATCATCACACACCGCCAGATTGCTCATCTTGAAACGCCAATGGATGCTGGAGAACGAAGGGCACTTGTCGCCCGTTTCACCTTGCCATTTGCGCAGGTCGCGAAAGTTGATGTGTCGTTATCGAGGCGCTAGCCGCGATTAGTTACAATTTCGCAACCGGGCTCTTCAGGTTCATCATCAACTATTTCATCGGGAAAGCCGGGGGCACGCACACGCAGCCCGGTTGCTTCCTCGAGCCGCCTGATGATGTTGGGCGACCATTCACGTGGCCCAAAGCGGGCAGCCCCATCCTCAAAAATCTCGATCAGTTTGGGAGAGACTTCCAGCGGCACCCCTGTCCGATCAGCCAGTTCTTGAAACAGGCTAATATCCTTAATCACCAGATCCATGGTGAAGTTGATATCACGACTGCCATTTAGGATCACCTGACCTTCGGTTTCATGAACAAAGGAGTTTCCGGATGAAATCCGGATAGCCTCATAGGTTGTGTTCAGATCCAACCCGATGGCCTTGCAGGTCACCAGAGCCTCACACAACGTCACAAGATTGGCTGTAGCCAGATAGTTAGTCATCACTTTCAGCTTGGATGCCGTGCCGAGTTGACCGGTATGAAGCACGCGTCGGCCTAGCACCGTCAGAACCGGCAGGATACGGTCAAAAACCTCACGGTCACAGCCAGCCAGAATGGAAATATTCCCTGTGGCGGCGCGATGGCAGCCGCCGGAAACCGGGCAATCAACAGCAGCGGCGCCGTTAGCGGCAACCATTGCGCCCAGTCGGGTCACCTCCGCTTCGTCGGTAGTGCTCATCTCTGCCCAGATCTTGCCATCTGAAAGGCCGGCAAGGATACCATCATCCGCCTCCATCACCGCGGCACTGGCGGCCGGAGAGGGCAGGCAGGTGATCACCATGTCACAATTTTCGGCCATGTCACGCGGACTGTCACCCCAGTGCGCGCCATCATCCAGAAAAGGCTGCGCCGCTGCACGGTCCAGATCACGAACAAAAAGATCTACGCCATTTCGAAGAAGGCTGCCGGCTAATTTGCCACCAACATTGCCAAGCCCGATAAATCCGACACGTGTCATCAGATATTCCCTCGTCAGTCAGAACGCCACTGCTGCACTTTTTAGTTTTCGACGAGAATTTGAACAACCGGATCAGGCAAAAAGCAATGCAAAAATACCTGCCGGCGCGCTCAGGCTATAACGTGATCACGCGCAGCGAATTCGTTGTGCCGGCAACGCCGAATGGCATTCCTGCAACAGTGACAATAGCAGCGCCCTTTGCCGCAACCTTCCGGGAGCTGATAACGTCGACCGCCTCATTAATTGCTGACTCGAAATCGACTGTTTCGGTGCTTGGAAGCGTCTGAACACCCCAGACGATGGACAATTTGCGTCTTACTGCCAGAAAGGGCGAGGCGACAGCAATGTGAGTCACCGGTCTTTCGCGGGCAATCCGCACCGCTGTATTTCCAGAAGTCGAAAAGGCCAGAATCAATCCAGAATCTAACTTCTCGGCAAGTGATACGCTGGCGAGGGCGACAGCGTGATATAGCGACGGTTCAGTGGGAAGGCGCGGTGGCCCGGCCTCTGGGTGCGTGGCAATATGGGTTTCAGCAGCACCAACTACCCGTGCCATCATCTCTACCGATTCCAACGGATAGGCACCGATCGCACTTTCGGCTGATAGCATCACCGCATCCGCACCATCAAAAACAGCCCCGGCAACATCCGATGCCTCTGCACGTGTTGGTGTGGGGCTGTTGATCATAGATTCCAGCATCTGCGTTGCCACCACCACCGGCTTACCGACCAANCGGCATTCGGCGATGATTTTCTTTTGCCAGCCGGGCACATCTTCGGGTGGCAGCTCCACGCCCAGATCGCCGCGCGCNACCATGATACCATCNGCGGCAGATATGATATCAGCGAGCTCGGCGAGTGCCGCCGGCTTTTCGATTTTCGCCATCAACGCAGCCCTGTCATCAATAAGGGCCTTGGCCTCAATGAGGTCGCTAGCACGCTGTACGAATGATAATGCCACCCAGTCCACGCCCTGCCGCAGTGCAAATTCCAGGTCAGAAAGGTCTTTTTCGGTCAGCGGCTTGCTGTCCAGCACNAGATCGGGAAGGTTCACNCCCTTNCGNGATGANANNNGNCCACCAANAATNACNTCGGCNTCAAANCTGTCANNACTGCANCNNTGTNACCTTTNCNNTNAGCCGNCCATCATCAATNAGNAGNCGCNCNCCCGGNNNCAGNGCNGCAAANATNTCNGGATGCGGNAGGCCGATGCGCGAGGCATTCCCCGGAACATCGGACATATCAAAGGTAATATTTTGACCGGCGGCAAGTTCTGTGCCATCGGCAACAACCCCGATACGGTGCTTTGGCCCCTGTAGATCAGCGATGATGCAAGTCGGGCGACCTGCTGCGTCTTCCATCTTTCGAATCAGGCGAACACGCTCGCCCTGTTCGGCCTGTGTGCCATGTGAAAAATTTAGGCGAAAAACGTCGGCACCAGCGTCGAACAATGTCCGCAGAGTTTCTGCATCACTGCTGACGCTGCCAAGGGTGGCAACAATCTTGGTTGCACGATGGCGTTTCGCTGAAGACATGGCATTAGCCTTGGACAAGAGAAAAACAGTCAGAAAAATAAAAAGGCAGCTGCGAGTTGCCCGCAGGCGTGATTGTATGGTCAGCATCATGAAAGGCAAGCTTGGAAAGCAAATAGCTAATGCAAGTTACTTGAATAGATACCCTAATTGTTGGACTCTGGAGGTGTATGTTTCTTTCACTTTCGGGTCTTCTCCCGCATGTCTTCCTTTATCGGCATTTTTGGTGCTGCCTTTGCTCTAGGGATGGTATTCAACGCTGCCCCCGGCCCTATTTTTGCCGAATCGATAAGGCGCAGTCTGACTGGCGGCTTCAATGCCGCCTTTCGCGTCCAAATTGGTTCACTGGTCGGGGATGCAACATGGGCTGTGCTTGGCCTTGCCGGTGTTGGGATCCTGTTGCAGGCTGATATGTTGAAAGTGCCCATCGGACTGGCTGGTGCTGGCTATCTTGGATGGCTGGCGTGGGATTCATGGTCCGAGGCAACCAAGGCCAGCCGTGACGCCAAGCTATCAGATGGTAGTAACCCGGCACCGACAAATGAAGACAACCGCAACCAAAAAGAGTCTGTTGCAGTGGTAGACAGCGCTAGAGCCTTCCAGTCAGGCATGGTTCTGTCACTTTCGAATCCGCAGAATATAGCCTTCTGGGCAGCACTCGGCAGCGCGTTCGGATCTTTGGGAATTTCAGAGCCGACCTGCATAGATTACACAGTGTTTTTCAGCGGCTTCATGATTGCATCTGTTGTGTGGTGTTATATCTGTGCGGCCGCCATCAGCCGGCTGTTCAGCGACAGAAGTACGGCGTGGCACATCTGGACCTATAGGCTCTGCGCGCTGGCATTTGCCTATCTTGCCCTTGGCACCGCGCGCGAGGCTGTCAGCCTGCTGCTGGGATAGGGTGCCGGTCAGTCCTCGGCGCGGGTGGACCAGTATTCACTCCCATAATCATGGAATATTTCTTCGCCTGCCTTGATGTAACGGTCAGCGTAGAAGCGCAGGAAGCGGTTGTCGGTTTCATCCACCTCCCAGCCGGCATTTGCGTTGTCACTGTGATTATACAGCATCCCGCACCCCATCACGACCAGATAGTCCGTCGGCGCATCCGGGCTGGTGAACAGATAATCATTCAACCGGTTTTCTTCCTGAAGGTCATCATCATCGATCACGATATAGGCGCAGCGTTCCAGCGTTTCCCCTGCAGACAGGTCAACCGCTGCAAAAACGCCCAGCCCATGGACCGGCGACTCGCCCACGACAATCTTCATGCCCATGCTCCTGTCATCTGCCATCCCTTGTTAACTGTCTGGCAACAAGGCGGGCGGGCTGGCTGAAGATGTATCGCATTTCATGTCGCCTTACCAGCCATGTTGCGCCGCTTCTGATTTCGATGCTCGCGCATGGCGGTCACAATGCCGGCCACCGCAATCATCACCATGCCAAGCCCGGCAAGCGGCGCCGGCCAGTCATCGAAGAACAGGCGGCCCCATATCGCTACGAACAGCAGGTAGGTGAAATCCAGCGGTGCAAGACGGCTGCTATCTGCTGTCTGATAGGCGCGGCTGAGGCAGATATTGCCGACAATATTGAGACAGGACAGGCCAAAGAACGTTGCGATCAGCGCCGCACTAAGCGCAGGCCAGCCAACCAGAAGAAAGGGCAATTGATCGCGCAGGCCGGCATCAATCGGCAGGGATGACATCATGACAACGCCCGCAATGCCGGAGCACAGGAACATCAGCGATACGATACAGACCAGCGCAAGCGGACTTTCCTGCCGGCAATAGCGACGCAGGATCAGGATATTCCAGGCGTAGAAGAAACCGGCCATTACCGGCACCAGCTGATAGACGTTGAAAGTTGCGGCAAACGGATTGAGCACAAGCAGACAGCCTGCTGCGCCAAGACAAAGCGCGCCAACACGCCAAATCCCGATTCGCTCGCCAAGAAACGGCCCAGCCAGAAGACTGACAAAAAGGGGATAGGTGTAAAGGCCTGTGGCCATCTGCGCGACAGTGATTTTCTGCGACACACCAAAAAAGCAGATCATGCAAAAGGCCAGCGCGGTTGCACGGGCAAAGGCCGGCAGAGGCCGCTGCGGCCAGGCCAGATGCACCCCGCTGCTGGCGACCGCCAGCAGGACAATCATGGTCAGGTTAAAGGTCGATCTGACAGTCTGCAGTTGCCAGAAGCTGGTGTCGGCAGCTGTCTGCTTGACCAACACATCCTGCAAAGACAGGAGCAGCACACCAACTAGCAACAGCACAAAGGCCAGCATCGGGCGATCCCGACTTGGCCCTTCCAGAATTGACCTGCCTATCATTATGCCACCGGACTGGATATCGCTTGCCGGCACGTTTCCGGCAGATCTAGCCTAATGCAGGCTACCGGGGGTGGCGATGAAAATCTGCCTAGAAAGGATCGGGCCCGCGCCGCAGACAAAGTTTGCCCGGTTCCCATCCACCAGACTTTCAGAACGGGCGGTGCAGCAGCGCAATGTCGCGCGCCGATTGGCGGTGGCGCCGCACACAATATATTTGCATGATGGCATATGACAGAACATGCACCGCGATGGGGCAGGATAATGGAACTAAAGCTTGTCAGCTATATTACCTCGAAATTCACCAGCAAGAGCGACATGATGTATGCTGAAACATTGTGGCAGGAGGTGCTAGAGGAGATGCTGCCACGGTTCAAGGAAGCCGGCGCCATTCGGCAGGTGGTGACCCAAGTCTAGAACCAGGAAGGATGCTTCATCCTTGGTAATCTCTGGGAATATGAAAATGAAAAACCTTTATTTCCTGTCAGGAACTGTTTCGCGATGCCGAGGCAAAAATGGATGAACGCGCCGATATCGCAAAAATCATTACGCCATCGCGCGGAATCATCCTGCGTGATATCCGCCTCTGAAAGACAATGCCAGATGCCCTTTTGTTGTAAGGAGGTGTGAATGACCGAGCCTGTTCTTGTCTATCTGAAAATGCGCGCGCTTGCTGAAGCACCGCAGATGCTGATGCATCATGCAAGAATGGCCTACAGCTATAAGATGGCATGGGACCATTTTGGTAAACCATGGCCTGATTCAAAGCGGGAAGCGCCCTTTCGCCAACTGCCAATGCTTGTTGTGGAGGAGGGCAAGCAGATTGCTCAAAGCGGGTCGATCATACGCTATCTTTCCAATCATCTTGGGATGATGCCGGCCGATCCGGTTGCCGCGGCATGGGTGGATTCTATCTTTGAGGCGACGCAGGAACTGTTCATGCCACTGAACCCAACAATCAATTTTGCTGTCGAGGATGACTTTGAGACGAAGCGCACGAACATTCTGTCCGCCTTGCCGCCGCGCCTTGATGATTTCGAACGTATCCTTGATCGTAATGAGGGCGGCTTTCTGGTGGGAAAAATGCCACATTATTGTGATTTTGGCCTGTTCCACCATCTCGATCTGGCACATTTCCTGGATGATGACCCGCTGACCGACTTTCCACAACTTGCCGCCTTCATGCAGAATATGCGCGGTATTGATGATATGGCTGCCTATCTTCAATCTCGTCCCGAATTGACCGGGGTCGGGGTAAGGCCGCAACTGGTCATTTATGGTAGACCTGTTTCCACAGGGCTGAAGGCGAATTAGCCTTGTCCATATCCATTTCAAGCGACGGCCTGCAGCAGGCGAAACCGAAAACGCATGACACGTATCGCTATTCTTGACCTGACCACCCATCCTGCCGACCGGCTTCACGGCGTGCAGCGCGTCTGGGAACGTATTTCCGGCTGGCTGTCGCCTTCACTGCCTGATGCCATCCTGATTCCCTTTGACATTGCCGAAGGCGGCGGCGCCCTACCGACCACAGGTGATTTTGACGGTCTGGTTGTTAGCGGGTCCGAATTCGGGGTTTATGACCAGACGGAATGGATGACGCCGCTGCGCCGCCTATTGCTGGACACACGAGACGCCGGCAAGCCTCAATTCGGCATTTGTTTCGGACACCAAATCATGGCTGATTGTTTTGGGGGCCGCGCGGAAAAGGCAGCCATCGGCAGAATTGTCGGTGCCCGAGAATTCACCGCCGCGGGGCAACGGTTTAGCGCCCATGTATGGCATCAGGACCAGGTGACAGCCGTGCCGCCATGCGCACAGGTGACGGCCTACGCAGATTACTGTCCGGTCGGGGCCCTAAACTATGAATTTGCGGCGCGGTCAGTCCAGTATCATCCCGAATATGATGCTGCACATCTGCAGGACTTGTTTGCATGCGGCCGAGATTACTTCATAGATGGCCCGTCCGCAGACGCCGCAGCCGCAGAAATCTCGACCGCAACAGTCCCGGTTGATCTTGATGCAGGCGATGTTGCGGCCTTTTTCAGGCAGGCGATCCGGCATCAAAAATGATCTGAATCTGCCTTGCGCCTGCAGACACACGCGCTAATGTCAGCTTACCGGTGCATTACCACAGCAGCCCGAGACCCTGCACATGACCAATCTATCGCTTCACAAAGATATTCATACTGTAGTCCTTGGCATGGGCGACCTGAACGGGATCATGCGCGGTAAACGTATCCCAGCCACCCGATGGCAGGATGTCTGTGAGACCGGCAATGCATGCTGCCTGTCCCTGTTTACCATGGATATGACATGCGATGTCTGGGACACACCACTGGTCAATTTCGAGAATGGATTTCCCGATTTTCACATTATGCCGGCAACCAGGCCGGTACCCATCCCGTGGGAACCGGGCGTGGCTATATGTTTTGGTACAGGTCTGGGCATGGACCACAAGCCCGTGCCTGTCGATCCGCGCCAGGCCCTTGTCCGCCAGGTAGAACGCGCGGCCACCATTGGCATTGATGTGCAGGCAGGTGCTGAACTGGAATTCTATTTACTTGACCCGCAGACAGGCCAGCCTCGCGATGTTGGCAATGACTGTTATGGGCTGGAGCGGGCCGCTGCTTTTGAACATGTGCTGGGGCCGATCCGCCAGCAGATTGACGCAATCGGTATTCCAATCGAACAGTCAAATCCAGAATATGCACCCGGCCAGGTCGAGGTGAATATGCGCTATGACAGTGCGCTGCTTGCTGCCGACCGCGTGGTCATGTTCCGGTCGCTGGTAAAACAGCTGGCCACCCGGCATGGCTATCTGGCTAGCTTTATGGCAAAGCCCTTCATCGATCTTGGCGGCAACGGATTTCACTTGCATTACTCGCTTTGGTCTGAAGGCCAGAACATTTTTTCTGATGGCGGCAGTCTGAATGATACCGGCCGACATTTTCTCGGCGGATTGCAGAAACGAATGGTTGAGACGTCGATCTGCAGTGCGGCGAATGTAAACAGTTATCGCCGCCGGGTGCCCTATAGCTTTTGCCCGACAAATGCCAGCTGGGGCATGGATAACCGTACCGTAGCCCTGCGAGTAATTGAGGGCAGCGCTGCTGCCACGCGGGTTGAGAAGCGCGACGCCGGTGCAGACTGCAATCCCTATTTGCTGATGGCCACCGATATTGCCGCCGGGCTTGATGGCATCGAACAAAAGCAGGAACCCACAAAGATCACTATGGGTGATGCATACAGCGACAGCCATGATGACGCGCTGCCAAACACACTGGCCGACGCGATCCGGCTGGCGCGCGGGTCAGACTGGCTAACGTCCGTGTTGGGTGCACCGCAGCTTGAGACCTGGCTACAGCAGGCCGAGCGGGAATTGAAGTTTTTTGGTGATCAGGTGACACCTTTCGAGACCGACCGATACTTGCGGCGGTTCTAGGACGGTCCTTCTGGCGCTGGCCTGTCTCGCCCGAACATGAAGACATGTCTCTGGAATTGCCACCCTCGTACCGCTATATGTGAAATAGGCAGTCACCACATCGTGCGGAGGTTATGCTGTGAAGATGACACGGAAAGTCAGGTCGATCCTTGAGAATTATGGCTCGGACAGCCCTGGGGTAAAGGCCAGCCTGACACGCATTCTGATGCAGGGACGACTAGGCGGTACCGGAAAGCTGGTAATCCTGCCGGTCGATCAGGGTTTCGAACATGGCCCGGCGCGCAGTTTCGCCGTCAATCCAGATGCCTATGATCCGCATTACCATTACCAGCTGGCGATTGATGCAGGCCTATCAGCCTATGCCGCGCCACTTGGCATGATTGAGGCTGGCGCCGACCGGTTTGCCGGACAGATACCGACAATCATGAAAGTCAATTCGTCAAATTCACTGGCACAAGGCGGCAGCGCGCCAACACAGGCCATCACCGGATCGGTGTCTGAGGCGCTAAGACTCGGCTGTTCTGCCATCGGCTTTACCATCTATCCGGGCTCAGATGCCACCTTTGACATGATGGGCACCTTTCAGGATATGGCAGCAGAGGCAAAGGCGCTCGGTCTTGCAGTTGTGCTGTGGTCCTATCCACGCGGCGGCGGGCTTAGCAAGTCTGGCGAGACAGCCCTCGACATTGCTGCCTATGCCGCCCATATGGCGGCGCTGCTGGGAGCGCATATTATCAAGGTCAAGCCTCCCACAGATGCGCTGGAACAGCCTGAAACCGCCAAAATTTATCAGCAGGTCAATCTGCCGCGTGCAGACCTTGCCGCACGCATCCAGCATATTATGCAGGCCTCATTCGGCGGGCGCCGCATTGTTGTGTTTTCTGGCGGTGCCGCGAAGGATCGTGAGGGCTTGCTGGATGAAGTCAGGGCGCTACGTGATGGTGGCGCCAACGGTTCCATTATCGGTCGCAACACTTTCCAACGGCCACGCGCCGAGGCGTTGGGCCTCCTCGGCGATATCATCGACATTTATCGGGGTAAGGCGTGACGATCAGCGGGGTGCCTGCCGGTGCTGGTCGTGGAGTTTGCCTTGCCAACAGACCTGCCGATTTCATCATAAACACAGGATAGGGTGGATCCGGGATGAGACTACTTCGCTTTGGAGCGTCAGGGAATGAGAGGCCCGGCCTGATGGATGATTCGGGTATTATCCGAGATCTCTCCAGCCATCTGTATGATATTGACGGGGCTGCAATGGGTCCGGCCGTACTGGACCGGCTGCGTGCCCTTGACCCGTTACAGCTGCCAGCAGTGGATGCCAGCACGCGCATCGGTCCCTGTGTGGGTTCGATTGGCAAGTTCCTGTGTATCGGATTAAATTATTCAGATCATGCGGCAGAAACCGGCATGCCGGTTCCCGAACATCCAATCCTGTTCATGAAGGCCAATTCGGCCATTAGTGGGCCAGATGACATTGTGATGCTGCCGCGTCATTCACGCCACAGCGACTGGGAAGTGGAGCTTGGCGTGGTGATTGGCAAGAGCTGCAAATATGTAGACGTAGAACATGCGCTGGACTATGTAGCGGGTTACTGCATTGCCAATGACGTGTCCGAGCGGCATTTTCAGTCGAAATTGACCGGACAATGGACCAAAGGCAAGTCATGCGATACTTTCGGGCCGATTGGTCCTTGGCTTGTCACCGCCGACGAGGTGCCCGATCCGCAATCACTGGAAATGACTCTAGATGTGAATGGCATACGCATGCAGACCGGCAATACTTCCACGATGATATTTTCGGTGGCTGAAATCATTACCCATCTTTCCGAGCTGATGACCCTGCATCCTGGTGACGTAATTTCTACCGGCACACCGCCCGGCGTTGGTATGGGGAAAAAGCCTGATCCTGTTTTCCTGAAGGAAGGGGATGTAATGGAATTATGGATTGATGGTCTTGGTAGACAACGCCAAATGGTTGGCCGCGATCCGGTCTGAACCGGCGGCTTTCTTGCCACCTGCTTATTTAAAAATCCGCTGCCCAGACTACAGATGTCTTATAAGAGGCCTAACTCCGCGCGAGTTGGCGGGTTGCATCCCTGACGTGCGCAATTAATTGAAGCTGCCTGTGTAGCGCGGCGCATGACGGTTTCAAGGCCATCAAGTTCAATAGCGTTCAATGCGGCACGGTCCGTCCTGCCAGTGTCAAGGGCCCAAGCAAGGATGCTGGCCATGAAGGTGTCGCCCGCGCCCACGGTATCAACCATCTGTGGGACGGGCGTTGCCGGCACAGTGATGTCTGCCCCGCCGGCGAATCCCCTTGCCCCGTCTGGCCCCATCGTCAGGATAAACAGTGCGGCATCACATTCAGCGCGGCACATCTCCAGCGCTGCATCCAGCACATGGTCAGGATAGATCCACAGCAAATCTTCGTTGCTCAGCTTGAAAATATCGGCTTTCTTCATCATCCGCCGCAGACGGGCAAGATAACTGTCACGGTCGAGGATCAGAGCCGGTCGCACATTCGCGTCGATCGCTGTCAGAATCCCGCGCGCCTTGCAGCGCATGAAAAAGTCTTCCCAGACATCCCCATCCGCGCCGTCGACAAGTGCAAGCCCGCCGACATAGAAGATTTGCGTCGCTGCCGGAAGCCATGAATCTAGGCCGCCAACTGTCACCTGCCTCTCGGCAGTACCGTTTCGATGAAAGGCATAAGAGGCACCGCCGTCAGGCCCCACTGATACAACGGCCAGTGAAGTGGGGTGTAATACACGCGGCGCGGCAACTGTCACGCCACAATCGACCAGCCTGTTGGCCAGCAATTCACCTAGAGCATCGGTCGAGATGGGGGTAAGATAGACAACCGCTTGGCCTTGCAGGCCCACCGCCATGGCCGCGTTAAAGGGGGCACCGCCCGGGTTTGCACGATAGTTGGGCAAACCGTTACCTGCCGGTTGACTAGACACAAAATCAATCAGGTTTTCGCCGCCGACAGCCAGCATTTCACTTGCACCCTTATATTTCATGGCGACAGTGCTATTCCGTGTTCGCTGCCCCGTCAAGCCCACCCTTGCTAGTCATCAGAGAACAACAGTTCTTATGGGTAACAGGAACGATAATCAAGGCCGTTGCCCGTTGACGTATCACGGTGTACTTGTCCTCATGAAATGCTTCAAGGATATCTTCGTGAAAGGCGATGCCACCGGATACCTTCGAGACGGCGGGTTGGGCGATGTTTGGTGCCTGACGCATATCCATGAAGGAAAAAATCTCCGTTGCAAAACGGGGTATGTTTGAATTAACTTAAAACGACATCACGAGTTCGCCACTAGCCTCGTTTATCAAAAGGCAACCCAGCAGGAAAAATGCCGCCCAAGGAAAATGACTTTACCAAAATCCACCTCACGAACGGGCTTACACATGGCTACAACAAGGGTGGTAACCGGGGATCTTTGCTGCCGAGGTTAATAGTGCTTGTGATTGTGCTTAGCGCCGGATGGGCAATATTCGATTAACCATTACGCAAGGAGAGGGGATAACCAAATGAACTACGTTGTCACGACCACTTGGAGCCACCCTGCCGAAATGAACAAAGCTGAGATGGCCGAGTTTCAGCAAACCTTCACCGATAATCCTGATCTGCTGAATATCTACTGGTTTGAAATTGATCCAACGACCCATGGGTCGGTCAGCATCTTCAGGGACAAGACCGCATATGAGGCTGGTTTGCCGCGTCAACAGGCCAACCGGGAGCATACCAGCACCGAATCAGGTATCAAAATGACGCATGAAGCGCATGGCGAGTGTTTCGCTATTCTCAGAAGCTGACAGGTCGATAATCCTGTATATGACAATAGCGAGCTTTCAACGGCAAGCGGCGACAAATCTGTTTTTGAAAAACCGCCGCGATACAAATAAGGCAGGATAGGGCGGATAAGGTCGGCAATCATCAGATAGCGTTTTTCCTGTGTCAGCACCGCCGCCTCGATAATCGCAAGACAAGGTGTGACCTACTCCTCCAGCGATGCGGGATTAACGCCAAATTAGTCAGCGGTCTGTCGCAAGAATCTCTCTGCGAGACGGGGCCACGACCGCCTGGTTAATAGACTATAGCAACCGCCGTTGCTGCCGCGGCAGCGATTATCGCCAGCCATACCAGCGGGCGACGAGATGCCGGCCGTGTCCGGTAATTATTATTTATCGAAAGACCATTAGTCAGATAGGTCTTGCTGAAATCAATCTCGCTCATCCATTTTGCCTTTTGCCGTTGGAAGCCCAGAACCCAACTGAGATCAACACAAAATATAGTTGGAGCTATAATTATAATTAACAGTATGTGGTGTGTCACGCCTGTTTATGCAAAAAGATGTTGGATCTTGGGTGACGCGGTTCAAATTGGTTGACTGGGGCTGATGCCGACAATTCCGCAAAGCGAGCCGTGGTTTCGCTATCAAAGCCGCTTGCTTCATGTGCGTGCTTGAAGGTGGCCAGCTTCTCCATATCAAGATCATTGAAGACATCAATCATCCTGACAACCTTTCGCGCCGAGCCGGCCGCCATAGAATAGGTAGCATGGTCGGTGTTATGCTTTGCTTTTTCGCAAACTTTTCACATTGGTTGTATCTCCCTCCCGGTAGGGATAACGATAACGAATTCATTTAAAACGAATAATAGGCAAATTCATGGCTTCTGGATTCGGTTGCCCCATGGTCAAAGGCGAAAATGGGCCACCCGTGGGCGTGACTATCAACCAAGACAGAAAGTACCAAACACCAAAACGCATCATCTTTTCACCCATGATGACGCGCACGGTCTGGTGACAGCATCCATTAAATGTTGCATTTCCTTACCGTATTGAAATCAGTCGCCGAGTGACGGTTATCAGTATTTATTCGACTGGTGCAAGCTGGCCTATAGAATAAAGACACGCGTGACCCGAAATCAGAACACGGTCTTCAGTAAATTCACAATAAACATCGCCACCACGTTTAGACAACTGGCGCGCCGTCAACGACGGCTTGCCAAGCTTTTCGGCCCAATAGGGCGCAATGGTACAATGGGCCGATCCCGTCACCGGATCCTCGTCAATCCCCGATTTAGGGGCAAAATAACGTGATACGCAATCACATGAATCGCCCGCCGCAGTGATGATCAAGCCATCACCTTCAAGGTGGCGGATATAATCAAGATCTGGTTTGACCGCGCACACTGCCGACTCGTCTTGCAGCACCGCCATATTCATCACTGCGCGTCTGAAATCGATAATAGGGTTCCCGATAGCAACCGCCAACCCTTCAGGAACATCCATTTCGCGGCCAGGGCGCGCCGGAAAGTCCAGTGTGATCATGCCATCATCCCAGCGACGCGCAGACAGCGGGCCACTGGCCGTGGTAAAGCGCAGCATGTCGGACTGCCAAGCAAGTTCTGTGAACAGGACAAAGGCGGAAGCCAACGTTGCATGCCCACAAAGGTCAACTTCTACAGTCGGGGTGAACCATCGCAGATGAAAATCAGCACTACTATCAACATCAGGTATAAAAAAGGCCGTTTCTGAAAGGTTATTTTCGGCTGCGATGGCACACATCACTTCATCCGACAGCCATTTGGACAACGGCACAACCGCTGCCGGATTGCCGCCAAACAGTCGGTCTGTAAAGGCATCAACCTGATAGAGATAAAGGGACATTGGTGAAGGTCCTCAATTACTAGCAAATGAGCAATGATCACAACTCGACAAGCATAATAGCGCGTGCAAGCATTCTATTGACAACCCAATCAGATAAGTCAATGACAACCCGAATATCAGGATTAAGCAGATATCATGACCGACTCGCGCCAAGCCTTCACCGGACCTGAACTCTGTGCCCTAGAGGCACATGAAGTTGTCAGGATGCTGAAACGCGGTGACATCAGTCCACACGATTGTATCGATGCAGCCTTGGCGCGGATTGAGACAGTTGAACCGGCGATCAATGCAATGCCGACCATCTGTGCCGAGCGCGCCTATGCTGCTGCAGACGCATTGAGGGCCGCCGCGGGGGACAGGACAGAACAAGATGCAGCCGGCTGGCTAGCTGGCTTGCCACTCGGAATCAAGGATCTGACTGATGTGGCCGGCGTACGCACAACTTATGGTAACAGCGCGCTGGCTGCCAATGTCCCTGCTGCCAGCGACCCGCTTGTCAGCCGAATTGAATCGCGTGGCGGGATTGTTATCGGAAAGACAAATACGCCCGAATTCGGGGCCGGTGCCAACACCTTTAATGAGGTGTTTGGCGTGACCCGCAATCCGTGGGATCCAGTGTTGAATGCGGGCGGATCATCAGGCGGTGCGGCCGCCGCACTCGTGACGGGCGAGACATGGCTAAGCCACGGATCGGATCACGGCGGAAGCCTTCGTACCCCTGCTGGCTATTGCGGCATTGTCGGCATGCGCCCCAGTCCTGGGCGTGTGGTCGGGGCCAGCAATGCCGGCTTTCTAATTGAGGGGATAGACGGTCCTATGGCCCGTTCGGTCAAAGATTGCGCGCTGTTCCTCGACGCGATGTCGGGGTTCAATCCAGAATCGCCGATCTCTTACCCAGCTTGCGAAACTGGATCCTTTCAGGACGCGGTTTTACGCGCAACCCCTGACATAAAGATTGCCTTTTCACTGGATCTGGGTGGTATGGCACAGGTAGATGCCGAGGTGCTGGCACATCTTGGTGAGGTCATGAAGACAATGGAGGCCGCTGGCGCACATGTTGAGGAGACCTGCCCTGATTTACCGAATTTAGAACGTACCTACCATACGCTGCGCGGGATCGGCTATGCGACGTCAGCAAGAGGCATGCCAGAAGCGGTCTCAAAAGTGGTCAAAAAGACTATCGTGGAAAATGTGGCTTTCGGCCGCAGCCTGACAATTGATGATGTTGCCGATGCCCATCTCGACCGCACAGTTATCTATAACAATATGTTGCGGCTGTTCGACTATTTTGATGTGCTAGCATGCCCAGTCGTTGGCTGTATGCCGCACCCTCAGGCGGAAGAATGGGTCATCGAAATTGGCGGACATAAACTAGATGGCTATATGGATTGGCTGCGCTTTGCCTTTTTGGCCACCACCGCCAGCCTGCCAGCAATATCTGTACCCGTCGGCCCTGGCCCACGCGGACTGCCAATCGGAATTCAGCTTATTGGCAGGCCACGCGGCGAAGCGTCACTTCTTGCTGCTGCCCGAGCCGTTGAAGTGGTTATGGGTGGGCCAAAACCACCAATTGATCCGGTCACAACGCAAACATAGAGTTACGACTACTCTTCATCAGGGGCGGTAAGCGCACGCTTTGCAGCAACCAGTGCCTCCAGCGTCTGCGGCAGGCTTGCCTGTCGGGCTACAGTCAACCGTCGGGCGCGTATGGTCTTTGCCATTGCAGTTTCGATGGCACAGCCGGTGCTGGAAAGTGCGGCAGCAAAATCCGCGACTGTCTAACCAGCAAGCTGTCTTTGCATAATCAACAATCCGCGCGCCATCATCGCCGCACTTTACCTGTTACCTGGATCGGCGCGCAGCGTTGTTTCAAACTCTAACTGCAAAGCGACCGCAAGCATGGCCGTCTTATCGCGTGTTGATGTTGTTTCTGCCGACATCAGCGAGGCATTCGTCATTTTGATTTTGAGTTTATAGTATTACAGCGTCTCAGGCATGCCAGGAAGTCAACTATAGCGTTCCGGGCCAACCCATTGCCCAACAGAGTAACGATCACCATTAGCCCAACCGACGGGCAAAGTCGTTTCAATCGCCTCAAGATCATCCAGTCCAAGGGACAGCCGAGCGCCGGCACAATGTTCACGCAGATGTGCTGGCGAGCGTGTTCCCGGAATCGGGATAATGTTATTCTGCCGGTGTAGCAGCCAGGCAATGGCCAGTGCTGCCGCACTTGTCCCGAGATCACTAGCTAGCGCTCGAAATGGCTGGGTCAATTCGATGTTCCGAGACAGGTTAGGTTCCTGAAATCGCGGATTCTCCTTCAAAAAGGGCATGGTCTCTACCTTGCCGCCTTCATGTGGTTTATCTGTCAGTAATGATCGGCCAACCGGCGAGAATGCCACTAGGGCCGTTCCTAGCTCGGCTGTCGTCTGCGTGAGCCCCAAGTCGGGCGCGCGCACCGACAGGGAATATTCAGACTGGACCGCCGCAACGTGGTGCCGGCATGCAGCGCGGCGCAAAGATGCAGGTGCAATTTCTGAAAAACCAAAACTGCGTGTCTTACCGGATTTGACCAGTGCAGCAAGTGTATCCGCCACTTCCTCAATGGGCGTGTTGGCATCACGGCGATGCACATAGAACAAATCCACATGATCAACACCAAGACGGGTCAGGCTGGCATCAAGACGCGACTCAAGGTAGGCAGCACTATTGTCAAAATAGCGCTTTCCAGTGTCGGCATCACGGGCAATACCAGCCTTGGTGGCGATGCTGAACATGTCATTGCGCTGTGACCCCTGCCGCGCAAGAAAGCTGCCAATTACCTCTTCAGATGTCAGCGGTCCATAGATATCAGCCGTATCGATGTGGTTAACGCCCTCATCTAGTGCGGTATTCAGGATTGCGTGGGATTCAGCTTCATTGGTCTGACCATAGAAATTGCAAAATGACATTGCGCCTACGCCAATCGGCGAAATCATAGGTCCATGCTTGCCAAGTCGACGCTGTTTCATGATCTTTATCCAGAAAATTGCACGGCAAGGGCCGCCAGCCAGAACCGCACCGGCAAAGAGATACTGGCGGAAAATAACCCGACGTCCTGTATGTCATCTAACAACAAAGCTGTTGATTTGTCAGCCCTGATAGCGGCCAGAGTACATTGCCACGTCTATTCGGCATCACCGCGGCAGATAAAGGTAGCGGTTGCAACTGCCCCACGCAGGGCCATCACTTCTACCACGGCAACCTGATACCCCTCTGATATGCAATCAGCCTTTGCAGCACGACGCACCTCAATTGGCGGTGACAGAAATCCTGAGAAATCGGTATCCCACTCATAAGTTAAAAACGGGGCAGTTACAATTTCGGCAGATACGGGCCCAGCTGCATCGGCACTGTCACCGTCCGCGTTGGTGCCGCCAGCCGGTGGCGCAATTTCTGTTTTTTCAGTCTCTAAGGCTGACCCAACAATCTGTAGAAAGCTGCAGCCGCCCAGCGTTGCCGCAACTAGAACACACGCCGCAGATTGACACAGTAACTTGATCATTGCCCGACACCGTTCAGACCTACATTCTTCGAGAAAGGCGATGCCACAAGTTCAGGATTTGTGCAAGCCCGTTACCACTTATTTCAAGTCTGCAAGACACATGCTGTCCGGATCTAACAACTAAAATACCAGCAGCCAAGTACACAGGACGACAAGCATTGCGCCGGCCCAGGCGCCCGGTGCCGGTGCCCTTTTTGTCTCTGCCCAAATAAAGGGCAGAATGAGTACCGGCGTTGTTGATGACAAAATGGTTACTAGAGCAACGCTACCTTCCTCCAATGCCTCTAGTAGCATGGCTGCGCCAACACCCAAACCAAACAATCCATTTAGGACGACCAAAATCAAAGTGCGCCCCCGCGGGAAAAGCGGCCGACCCCTCATGCGCGAATCAAAGGGAAAAGTCGCCCAAAACACAACGGCTCCAATTGCCACGCGCGCCAACCCAACAGCCACCGGGTCAGCACCATCGGCCATAACTGGCCGTATCGCCAGAACGCCAAGCGCTTGAAATACAGCCGCAAGAAGCGCCAGTGACAAACCAATCCACAAAGGCGGGGTTATGACCTCCCACTGATGCACCAGATCACGCCGTTTGCCGTAAATCACCGCCAAGACCACGCCGCAAAAGCCGCATACAATAGCAAGACTTGTCAGCGAGGTCAGCGCCTCGCCCAGGATCAGCCAACCAAGAAGTGCTGCAAACACCGCATTTGTGGCAAACAGCACATTCGTCCGGCGCGGCCCTATCCGTCGTATAGCGGCGAAAAGAAAAAAGTCACCAAACACAACGCCGCTTATGGATGACAGGGCGATCAGCCAGAGATGTGACGGGGCTATGTCCATCGGCCTGCCTGTAAGTAACAGCAAGCCGAGCATGATCAGCGCAGCAGCGATCATCCTCACCCGGTTGAAATGCAGTGACCCCAGTTCATTCGCCGGACGATGCGAGAACAGGGCTGCAAGGGTCCAGCTGAAAGCCGCCCCAAGCGCCAAAAGCGCAGATACATCAGTTACCATAGGAGAGTTAAGAGGCTTGTAGATGCAGGACAGGTAATGAGGAAACGGACGTTAAAACAGGACCGCCACACCTATGGAGCAGTAATCAAGTGCGCTGCCACGATCTGTTTATTGCCGGCTAACAAATCACACCCGCGGCGCATGCTTGCTCAGAATACGTTGCAACGTCCGGCGGTGCATACGCAATCTGCGCGCAGTTTCAGAAACATTACGCCCGCATTGTTCGTAAACACGCTGGATATGTTCCCAACGGACACGATCGGCGCTCATCGGGTCTTGCGGAGGAGGCGGCATGCCATCCCCCGTATGGCGCAAGGCTGAAGCAAGACTGTCCGGGTCTGCCGGTTTAGGCAGATAATCCAGTGCGCCTGCTTTTACAGCGGCAACCGCTGTCGCGATATTACCAAAACCTGTCAGCATAACGATCCGGCAATCCGGCCGTTTGCTGCGGAGTTCGGAAACAAGGCTCAAACCTGTTCCGTCTTCAAGCTTCATATCAAGCACCGCATAGGCTGGCGGGGTTTTGCGAACGATATCGACACCTTCGCTAACAGTCCCAGCATCTACGACTTCGAAGTCGCGGGCCTCCATCGCGCGGCGCAACCTATTACGCAGCGGTGCGTCATCGTCAAGAATCAGCAGGCTATTATCCATCATTATGCCATTCCCTTCACAGGGCCGTCCCTTTTCAGGGGCAATCTGTCAAACAACCGTCAAACGGTGGACTGATTGTCAAAAATCGTTATGAACCAAAGGCTTTCATGGGCAGCAAGACAACCACTTCGCCACCGCCTTGATTTCCGTTCTTGTATAATATTGAGCCGCCAAGGGTCTCAATCAAGGTGCTAGCAATAAAAATCCCTAATCCGCGATGCGCATGCTCGCCCTGGCGCGACGTATTCCATGGGGCGCCAACCCGCGACAACACTGATCCAGAAAAGCCGGGACCATCATCTGAAATGGTGATTTTAACGTCAGAAATAGTACAGCGAATAGTGATATCCACTCGGGTTTTTGCGAATTCAACTGCATTCTTCAGCAAATCTTCCAATGCATGAATAATTTCGGGCCGGCGGCGGGCATCCGGCATGGGCATGGCAGATCGGGAATCAAGACTGATGTCTATGGTCAGAGCGCCAATATCCATTCGAGTTTTGGCAATTTCGTCAATTAACACCGATAAGGGCACCGTATTTCCAGCATCCATATTTTCGGCCTGCCCGTAATCATCAAGTTCAGCGAGAATCAGCCGGCACCGCTCTGCCTCGCTCCGCAGCAGCACTACATCTTCATGAAGCGGATTTTGCCTGTCGATTTCGCGCATCATTTCATGAACGATCACGGTAATGGTATTAAGCGGCGAGCCAAGGCGATGTGCTGCCGCAGTTGCGAGTGTACCAAGCGCTACCGCCTGCTGTTCCTTGGCAAGCACCAGACGCGCCTCGCCAAGCGCCTCATCAAGGCGACGCGCGCGTGATGAGAGCCACCAGGCGCAGATTCCGATAAAGAAAACTGACAATACCATCGACAACCAAAGCCCTACAAGGTACAGGCCCGATTGCCGAATGTTCGAGGCATCCCATGGCAGCGGATAGTGGAACAACGCGACAAAACTCACACAGCACGCCACAAGCACAATTAGAATCAGAGTTTCACGACGCTTCAGGATAACAGCGGACACAGCCACCGGCGCCAGCAGCAGAACAACAAATGGGTTGAGCAATCCACCGGTAAAGAACAGCAAGCCGCTAAGCTGCAAAACGTCAAAAATCAATGCCATAAAGCTCTGGTCAGCCTGGTCTTGCATGATCATTGCACGACGCGCCTGAAATACATTCATTGCAACGCCAAGACCGATGACCAACAATGCGCCCCCGATCGGAATGTCAAATTCGAGAATAAAGTAGGTAAACAACAATGCAGCGAGCTGGCCGGCGAGGGCCAGCCAGCGAATGTTCAGGATCTGACGTGCACCAATAGGTTTCGGCGGGCGGGCATAACGACCGCGCGGCCGCAGAAACGGAGTTCTTGTCCGAATGCCATCCCATCCCTGGTCTATCAGTTTCGAGAGCAGCATGATACCCCGCGGTCAGATATCTAAATTGGCAACACGCAAGGCGTTCTTCTGAATGAAATCCCGCCGTGCCTCGACCGCTTCGCCCATGAGGGTCGAAAATGCCATGTCGGCATCTTCTTCCTGTTCGATAGATACCTGCAGCAGGGTGCGCTGGCCCGGGTCAAGGGTAGTTTCCCACAGCTGTTCAGGATTCATCTCGCCAAGCCCCTTGTAGCGCGAAATCTGCGCTCCCTTCCGTCCTGTCTGGAAAATCATCTGCGACAAACCGGTCGGGCCACGAACATCACTGACTGACGATCCAAGTCGAATCTGAGATGCACGGGCATATATTTCCTGCAAATGCGCTGCCATGCCATCCAGCTCAACGGCCTCGGGCATCGCTACCGTCTTAAGGTCAATCACATAACGTTCTTTGATTCCACGCAACTGACGAGTGGCAACAATGGCCGTTCCATTCGGAGTGTCCTCTATTGCTGCATGCCAACCTTTTTCTAGCGCATCAGCCTGACTTTCCAGCCGCCGTCCCAGATAATCTGCAGCATCGGCACTGCCCAGGGTTTCGCCATTCAACAGGCCAGCTATTGCCGCTTGCTCGACAACGTCCCGGTGCCCGACACGGCGGCCAAGCGTTTCAATAAGGCGGCTGGCTGCTGTGGCTTTCACCACCGCATCCTGAAGATCGGCACCTGCAATCTGCGCCCCTTCATCCTGCGTCAACACAGCATCCTTGAGGCCGGCCTCCATCAAATAGGTGTCAAGCTCACGCTGATCTTTGAGATATACCTCGGATTGTCCGCGTTTGGCCCGGAACAAGGGCGGCTGGGCGACATAAAGAAACCCAGCCTCGATCAGCGGGCGCATGTGCCGGAAGAAGAACGTCAGCAGCAGGGTGCGGATATGGCTACCATCAACATCGGCGTCGGTCATAATGATGACTTTGTGATAGCGCGCCTTTTCGGTTTCCATTTCATCATTTCCGACCCCCGCGCCGATCGCCGTGATTAAAGTACCGATCTCAGCCGAGGACAACATCTTGTCAAGCCGTGCACGCTCAACGTTGAGGATTTTGCCACGCAGCGGCAGGATTGCCTGATTGGCCCGGTCCCGCCCCTGTTTTGCTGACCCGCCGGCAGAATCACCTTCAACTAGGAAGATCTCGGACTTGGAAGGATCGCGTTCCTGACAATCGGCAAGCTTGCCCGGCAGGCTGGCGATTTCCATTACACCCTTACGCCGCGTCAAATCACGCGCCTTGCGCGCCGCCTCGCGCGCGCCAGCCGCCGCATAAGCCTTTGAGATAATCTTGCGAGCGTCGGCAGGATGCTCCTCAAACCACTGGTTGAGACAGCTCGCAACAGCACCGTCAACCACCGGCTTGACCTCGGACGACACAAGCTTGTCCTTGGTCTGCGACGAAAATTTTGGATCTGGTACCTTCACCGAAATAATGGCTGTCAACCCCTCGCGCGAATCCTCGCCCGTCAAAGCCACTTTTTCGCGTTTGGCGATACCAGAAGACTGCGCATAGCTGTTCACCACTCGCGTCATCGCAGCGCGGAAACCGGCCAGATGCGCGCCACCATCGCGTTGCGGTATGTTGTTTGTGAAACACAGGGTATTTTCATGGAAGGAATCAGTCCAGGCCATTGCCAGTTCGACCGTGATATCATCACGGGTTGTAGTCAGGGTGACCGTTTCATGAAGAGGATTGCGCGCTCGGTTCAGCCAGTCCACGAAAGCAGTCAAGCCCCCATCAAAATAAAACTCCGACACCATCGGTTCGGCCGGCCGATTGTCGGTCAGACGGATGCGCACACCGGAATTTAGGAATGCCAGCTCGCGCAGGCGATGTTCCAGTGTTGCAAAGTCAAAAGAAATGGCTGAAAAGGTCTCGCGCGAAGGCATAAAAGTGACGTGTGTACCTGCCATTTCGCCAGCATCACCTGTCTCTGCCAGAAGGCCCGCAGCCTCTCCATGATTAAAGCGGATCTGGTGGCATTTTCCATTACGGTAAATTGTCAGATCCAGCCATTCTGACAATGCATTGACGACAGACACACCAACCCCGTGCAGGCCGCCCGACACCTTGTAAGAATTGTTGTCAAATTTTCCGCCCGCATGCAGCTGCGTCATGATGACCTCTGCGGCAGACACACCTTCTTCAGAATGTATTTCAACCGGTATGCCTCGGCCATTATCGGTTACTGTGACCGACCCATTGGCATTGAGCATTACTTCGACAATATCGCAATAGCCGGCAAGCGCCTCGTCAATGGCATTATCAACCACCTCATAGACCATATGATGCAGGCCGGATCCATCATCAGTATCACCGATATACATACCCGGCCGCTTGCGCACCGCATCAAGCCCTTTCAGGACCTTGATCGAATCCGCACCATAATCTTCGCCATCGTTTGGCGTTGTTTCATCATCGGTCATATCACTCCCTCCGGCTGGCCCAATTTCGCTGTCTTGCCATCACTGCTGATAGTGACAAGCTGCGCAGACAGCCCTTCAAAATCCACCTTGTCGGTTCCACTGAACCAGCTTTGCCCGCCGACGATAGACACAGCCTCAAACAGCGCCTGGCGCCTTTCGATATCCAGATGTGCCACCACATCATCAAGCAGCAGCACAGGCGGCCGGTTCAGCCGCCGTGCCTGCATCCGCGCATGGGCCAACACCACACCGATGAGCAAGGCTTTCTGCTGACCCGTGGATGCCAGATGCGCCGGCATGTCGCTGTCGGTATGGCGGGCTGTCAGGTCGCTGGCATGTGGGCCGGGAAGTGTGATATCGCCAACACTTCGCTTCTTTGCGGCCACAGCAATGAATTTGTCCTCAGCATCCAGCGCCGACATGTCGCCAAGCCAAGTCTCAACCGCACCATTCAACGCCAGACGAACGCCGGGAAAGCCGTGCCAGCCGGCGCCAGCCTCGGCATTCAGGTCTGCGATCAGCGCCTGCCGCGCAGCGGTTACCGCAACGGCTGATTCAGAAAGGCTTGCCTCGATTGCAGCAAACCACACGTCATCTCCGCCACCTCCGGCAAGAAGCATGTTGCGCTCGCGCAGCATCTTTTCATACCTGCTGGTGCGGCCTATATGCGCTGCGTCGAACGCAATCACCAACCGGTCCAAAAAGCGCCGGCGCACACCCGGGGAATCCGTAAAGATGCCGTCCATGCTAGGCGTCACCCACGAGGCCGAAAACAAGCGTCCTATATCTGACTGCGAAACGGTTTCACCATCGCGCCTCATGATGCGGTAGCCGTTCTCCGACTGCGCCGGCACGCCACTGCCAATCTGGCAATCCGTCCCGTCAACATGGACACCTGCCGACACCGCCCAAGCGCGCGTGCCCGTGCCCGCCCACGGGAGATGTTCCGCACGCGCACGACGCAAACCCCGCCCAGGCGCCAGCATGGATACTGCCTCCAACAGATTTGTCTTGCCTGCGCCGTTCGGCCCCAGCAGCAGCACCTGTGGCGAATCGATTTCAAACCTGCATTCGGCATAGTTACGAAAGCTGGTAACCGCAAGCGATGTAAGGCGGGTTGTGGCCGCTTGAGTTTCTGCTTGTCGTTGCTGTTGATTCAGACCCGTCAATTCCGATTACACCCGCATTGGCATCAGGACGAACAAAGTAGCCTCATCACTGGGGGCACGCACAAGGCTTGGCGAGCCCTGATCTGCCAGAGCGAATTCGATGGTATCGCTGCCAACCTGCGACGCGATATCCAGAAGATAACGGGCATTGAAGCCGATCTCCATTTCGGCCCCGTCATAGTTAACTTCAATCTCTTCGACCGCGCTGGACGCATCAGTGCTGCTGGCGGAAAGATTCAAGCTGCCGGGCTGCAGCCGCAATTTTACCGAACGCGATTTTTCGGACGAGATTGTCGATACACGGTCAACCGCCGCTGAGAAGCTGGCGGCGTCAACCTGCATGATCCGGTCATTACCACGTGGAATCACACGCGTGTAATCGGGAAAGGTCCCATCAATCAGCTTTGTCTTCAATCGCACAGCGCCAAAGCTGAATTCAGCCCGCGTGTCGGACAGGGCAATGCCAACATCCCCCTCAAAATCATCAAGAAGCTTTCGCAGCTCACCAACCGCCTTACGCGGCACAATGATTGACGGCATATCGTTGGCACCGACTGGCAGTGGCTGTTTTGTCATTGCAAGCCGATGGCCGTCCGTGGCCACAGCACACAGATCACCTGCATCGGATTTATGCAGGTAAATACCGTTCAGATAATAGCGGGTTTCCTCGGTCGAAATCGCAAACCGTGTCGCATCGATCATGTCGCGAATATCAGCGGCGGTTACAACGAACCCTCCCGGCATATCGCCAGTGGCAATTGCTGGAAAATCCTCAACAGGCAGAGTTGGTAGGCGGAAATTCGAGCGGCCGGCACTGATCATCGCATGGCCGTCGGCAACGTTGATTTCTACTTCAGCACCCTCCGGCAGTTTGCGAGCAATATCGTAAAGCAGATGCGCGGATATCGTAGTAGAGCCGCTGTTTCCAACGGCACATTCAACCTGTGTGGCAATATCCATATCCATGTCGGTTGCGGTCATCAACAACATGCCGCCCTCGGCTTGCAAAACCACATTCGCCAGAATAGGGATGGTGTTGCGCCGTTCGACAACAGACTGCACCTGGCCAAGTGGCCGCAGGAGGCTGATACGATCTATGATCAGTTTCATTGGCTGTCTCTTCTGTTTTCGTCAATTCCGGAGACAGAACAATGCCCGCAGGCATCAGTCGACTCATAAGAATGCAGCATTGCACTCCCGCCCAATGCAACACACCACAAAATATAGCATGGCTGTCACAAACAAGCATCAAAATATTGAGTTTTCAGCAAATCGACCGCGCCAATTTCTTTATAGCTCAAGCTGTTGACTTTCATTATTTTTCAACTGGCCTGAATGGCTTCAATGTGCCAACAGTGACTTCAGCAGTTGGACATCCTCTGCGATTCGGGAATCACTGGCAATAAACCCTTCGACAGCGCGCACCGCATGCATCACAGTCGTATGGTCTCTCCCACCGAACTGGCGGCCAATTTCAGGATAGGACAGAGCGGTCAGCATCTTTGTCAAATACATGGCTACCTGCCGCGGACGCGCCACATCGCGGGAACGGCGCGCGGCAAACATCTCAGCAACACGCATGCCGTAATGCGCAGCGACTCGTTTCTGAATATCATCGACGCTGACCTGCCGGCTGCTTGACCGCAATAGATCGGCCAGCAGGTCAGCAGCGCTTTCAATTGTGATCTCACGACCAATCAAGCTGGCATGGGCAGCGATACGGGTTAACGCGCCCTCAAGCTCACGGATGTTGCTGGAAATACGATGCGCCAGAAATTCCAGCACTTTGTCAGGCACAGATATCTGTGCGCTTTCAGCCTTTGCCTGCAATATACCCAGTCGCAATTCATAATCGGCAGGATGAATGTCGGCAACCATGCCCCACCCCAAACGGGAACGTAACCTTTCTTCTAAACCTTCAAGGTCTGTCGGCGATTTGTCAGCCGAAACGATGATCTGCCGGCCATCTTCAACAAGTGCGTTAAATGTGTGGAAAAACTCTTCCTGGGTCGAATCTTTGCCACTGATGAACTGCACATCATCAATCATCAGCACATCGACTGAACGGAACTGCTCCTTGAAAGACATAGTATCACGGAAGCGCAACGCCTGAACAAAACGATACATGAATTTTTCCGCAGACAGATAAACGACATGCCGCGTTGGGTCCTGCGCGCGGATATGCCATGCGATGGCATGCATCAGATGCGTCTTACCAAGACCGACGCCGCCATAGAGGAACAGCGGGTTAAATGCAACTGAGGCCGATTCCGCCGTGCGGCGTGCCACAGCGAAGGCCAGCTCATTTGGTTTGCCGACAATAAAATTTGCAAATGTGTAACGTGGCTCGAGCCCAGCACCTAGAGGGTCCTGTGCTGGCCTCCTGGCTTGCGCAGCCGGCTTCTGCTGCGACATGCGGGGCGGATGCGAGTCCGACAGGCGGATCGCTACCTTGCGAACAGCCCCGAACTCTGCCGACGAGATCACACGCAGCCGGTCAGCATACTGACTCGTTACACGCTCTCGCGCCAGCGTTGTGCTTGCCTCTAGCGTGAGCGTCCCGTCTTCAAGGCGCCCAAAGCGCAGCGGTTTAATCCAATTGCGCCATGCTATTTCACCAATGTCATGTCGCATGCGCGTGGTAACGCGATCCCAGGCGGCATCATGGCTTGCCGTATTTGTCGTCGCCGCGTTGGACTCGGCTGTGCCCCGGGACAGCGGATCTTTAGTGCTTCTTTGTATTATAGTGCCTTCGCCGGTCTGATTTGGGTCAGATGAAATGGTAGGCTTTCCCTCTGACATTCCGTCGGTCTCCGTGTGGTAATGGGCGTGGCGATAAGCGAAAGCGCGGCTGTCGATCCCAACCCAACGCTCTATGCCACAATACGGGGTACCAGAAGGAATAGGCAAGATGCCGAAAAGCCGAAATCACCAAATAAAGCTACCTTAATGGTAGAAATTTCGATTGACAGGATGTTCATCGCCATCGCCGCCATTAACACGTAAATCCAGTTTTTTCAGTAGCCGAATCGGACCGCAGTCAGATTGAGTCTTAACGAGCGGTCACAAGTCACGTGCAAAGAGGCAACAAACATTCTCCAGCGGAATGCCGTGATTGGGATAGCAGTTGTAACTCAACGCATGAAAAATCGCCGTGAAACAGTCAGGTCATTCGATGGGCAGGCGATTCGCGTTCAAGACGGGTCAGGCGGCAGCCTTTACCCGTGCAGCAAGGCGCGAGATCTTGCGCGATGCTGTGTTGCGATGAAGAACACCGCGGGTCACGCCACGCTGGATTTCAGGCTGGGCAACGCGCAACGCTTCACGCGCAGCATCTGAATCGCCAGCAGCGATTGCGGTCTCAACCTTTTTAATGAAGGTGCGGATGCGACTCATCCGTGCGCCGTTGATGGCGGCGCGACGGGCATTCCTGCGGATCCGTTTTTTGGCAGAAATATGGTTGGCCATAGGACCGTCCTATTCAATTCTTTAGAGGATCGGCTTATAGGATGCTTTGCACGGATTCGTCAAGTGGAATTGCGGCTTAGGATATTAGCAATTTCCAGTCTCACAAAGGACTGAGCCTAATACGCCACAGGCGGCCAGATGCCATCTCCACCTGCGAGATAACTAACACCTCACCGTCGCGCTGCCAACGGCCATCAGCGCCAGCCCAGCCGAGGCCCGCCAGCGCCGTATTATAATAGCTAATCACGGGCACATTTTCCGAAGGTCCAGTGACAAACACCTGCACGATGCGGCCTTCCGGCGAATCAAAGGCAAAGCCCAGCTGCGGTTCGATTGCCATGCCCTGCATGATTGGCAAATCACCAACCCATCCCTGTTGCGGCGTGTCTGCGGCAACCGGCGCGGCAAGGTTGATCATCGAAAAAGTGCACAAGACTGCCGCCAACGTCGCGCGGCACTGTGCACCGACATTCGCCTTGGCATGTTTTGAACCAGCGTCACCCATGCCGATAGCCTATCCTAGCGTTGACAGTCGGGACAGTAAAAACTGCGGCGCCCTGATTGGGTAATAGATCGTATGGTGCTGCTACATTCTGTGCAGGGCTGCCCGGCCCGCCCATAAACAGCCAGGCTCTGCGCAAAATAGCCAATTTCCCCTCCCGGCTGCACATGGTCTCGCAGGCTTGTGCCACCATCTGCAATCGCGCGGGTCAAGACTGTCCGGATAGCGGCCACCAGCCGTTCAGCACGGCCACCGCAAATGGTGCCGGCCTTCCGCCGGGGCGATAAGCCAGCAAGAAACAGCGCCTCACACGCATATATGTTACCAATTCCCGCAACCAAGGTCTGGTTGAGAAGCGCTGTCTTAATCGGACCGGTACGACGGTCAATAGCGGCGCTGAGGTATTGTGCAGTAAAGCTATTGCCAAGGGGTTCCGGACCCATATCAGCCAGCATCCTATGCGTCTCGCCGGAAAACAGATCCAACCAGCCAAAACGCCGCGGGTCATTAAAAGTGATCCAGTGTTGCGGTGCTCGATCAACCAGATTGTCCGACCCGGTTTCTGCCGGCGGGCCGGACATCGCCAGAACAATATGGTCGTGCTTGCCAATCGGCGGTTCTGCTTGATGGATCCGGATCGATCCCGACATGCCAAGATGTAGCAGGATGGTTTCATTCTGATCTAGCGCCACAAGCGTAAATTTTCCACGCCGGCGCAATCCGCCGACAACCCGCCCTGCAAGCCGTTCAGCCAACCGGTCTGGCAGGGGCCATCGCAAATCAGAGCGGTTTACTTGCGCGGACAGAATGCGCCGTCCTTCCATCACTGGAACAAGGGCCCGCCTGACGGTTTCAACCTCTGGCAACTCAGGCATGCAATGCTCCCCTATTGCGGCAATCGGAACCTCGCCAGTGGCGCATAATCATGTGACCTTTCATTATCTTTACTGTATCAATGGCGAACAATCCACTCCGCGCGGACAAACTATAAACAGCGTGCAAGATGACTGACCAGAGACATAATAACCACAGCGCCGATGAAGCGGTAGTCGACTTCGGGTACCGGACGGTGCGTCGCGCAGCCAAACGCGGCATGGTGCGCCATGTATTTGATTCCGTGGCCACACGATATGATCTGATGAACGATTTGATGAGCGGCGGTGTGCATCGACTTTGGAAGGCGACATTGATCGACTGGATCGCACCGCAACCCGGCCAGACACTAATCGATCTAGCAGGCGGCACCGGCGATATCAGCCTACGGTTTCTAAATGCTGGCGGTGGCGATGCCATTGTCTGTGACATCAATGAGGCAATGCTGTCCGCCGGCCGGCAAAGACGCGACATGCTACGAGTTGGTAATCGTTTGCGCTGGTGTGCCGGCAATGCCGAGACGCTGCCTTTTAACAGCGCCAGTGCCGATGTTGTAACTATCGCCTTTGGCCTTCGTAATGTGACGGACCGGGATACTGCGATCTCGGAAGCCTATCGGATTTTGCGGCCCGGCGGGCGCTTTCTGTGTCTTGAATTCTCGCATGTCAGCAATACCATGCTGGCACGTCTCTATGACGGCTGGTCTTTCAATGTGTTGCCACGCTTAGGGCAATTGGTGGCCGGTGATTCTGCCAGCTATCGCTATCTGGTCGAGTCCATCCGCACCTTTCCGGCACCTGAGATCCTGGCTGATATGTTTGCTACGTCTGGTTTTGCTCAGGTGCGAGTGCGGCGCCTTTCCGGCGGCATCGCCTGCATTCATTCCGGATGGAAAATGGACTGATGCGGGTTTCGGGCATTCAGATGATTCTGGCACTTTTGCGCCTGCCAGTGATCGGCTGGCATCTTGGGCGTGCTGGCACACTTGGTCATCTGGCGCGGTTGACATTGCTTCCAAGCTGGTTGCGCCAGATCTGCACTCTGGCCGACCGGCTTATCCGATCGCGCAGCGCTCGTGCTGATGCCGGCGCCGCCCTCGCCGAGGCCCTTATCAGGCTTGGACCCGGCTTTATCAAATTCGGACAGGCACTGTCGACGCGTTCTGATCTGATTGGCCCCGAAATGGCGCTGTCACTCAGTCAGCTCCAGGACCGTCTACCACCATTCAGTTCACGCCGCGCCCGCGAACAGATTGAATCTGCCCTTGGCATGCCGGCCGACAGCGTGTTCGCGCAATTTGACCCTGATCCAGTAGCGGCTGCATCAATTGCACAAGTGCATTCGGCGCAATTGCTCGATGGGCGGCATGTTGCAGTAAAGCTATTACGCCCCGGCATCCATCGGCGGATGCAGGCTGATACAAGCCTATTTTATGCGCTGGCGCGCATCATGGAATGGGTGGCGCCCGATCTGCGCCGGCTGAAACTTGTAACCGCCGTTGACCAATTCACACTGATTTCGGAAATGGAGCTGGATCTGCGGCTGGAGTCCGCTGCAGCCGGCAAGCTAGCCGACAATATGGACACAGATGCTGGTATACATATTCCGTGGGTTGACCTTGAACATACCACATCGGAAATGCTGGTTATCGAATGGATCGACGGCATTCGTATCGATGATGTGGCTGGCCTAGAAGCTGCCGGCCATGACATCGGCAAAATCACCGAGGTTGCAGCCCGCTGTTTCTTCAACCAAGTCTTTCGTGACGGTTTTTTTCATGCCGATATGCATCCTGGAAACATCTTTATTGCAGCTGACGGTACGCTCGTCCCCATTGATTTTGGAATTATGGGGCAGCTTGACTTCACCGACCGGTTGTTCCTATCACGCCTCCTGACCGCTGTTCTGGACCGCGATTATGACCGTGTTGCGCAGCTGCATGCCGATGCCGGCATGCTGGGCAAAGACGTATCCCTTGCAGCATTTGCGCAATCAGTGCGAGCAGTGGCAGATCCGGTAATGGGCAAACCCCTTGGCGAGGTTTCACTGGGGAATGTGCTTGGGCAGATTTTCCAACTTTCAACACGGTTTTCCATTGAAGTGCAGCCGCAGTTCAATCTGCTGCAAAAAACCATGATGATGGCCGAGGGGGTGGCGCGTCAACTCAATCCCGAAGCAGACATGTGGACATTAGCGCGACCGTTGGCGGCCAGCTGGATGCAGGAACAAGCCAGTCTTGGCAGACAGGTCGAGGTAGCGGTAAAGCAGGCTCTGGCCATTGCGTCCCGGCTGCCGCAGATTCTCGATGCGCTGGAGACGAAGAAGACGCAATCGGAACCCACACCACGCATACTTCTGCCGACCGCGCTGTCCTGCCTTGCACTTGCACTTGCGCTTCTCAGCCTTTTCACATAAATTCACAGATATTCAATTTTTTGGTGAATTCATGAAAAATCATGACGTCAAAACTATCATAACGGCACTTGGCGGACGCGAAGCGTTGCAGGCACTGCTAGGTGTGGGTGCAAGCGCAGTCAGCAATTATCTGGCTCGCAATGAGCTGCCGCAACGCGCAGCGGGCCCTGTTTGCGAGGCGCTTCGGGCAAGAGGGTACCGCGTTGATCCCTCGCGCCTAGAAATTACTGGACAGCAATTCCCTGTCGCGGACAATTGCCGCCGGTCAGTTGACAGTAAGCGCGTACTTTTGATCGTCGGCGGCGGCATTGCTGCCTATAAAGCACTAGAGGTTGCGCGCCGTCTTCAGGACCACAAGATCAGAGTAACCGGCGTCATGACGCGTTCAGCCTGCGAATTTATTACCCCGCTGAGCCTTGCCGCTCTGACTGGTGAGAACGCCTACACAGATCTGTTTTCGCTGACCGATGAGGAAGAAATGGGCCATATTCGCCTCGCCCGCGAGGCCGATATGGTACTGGTGGTGCCAGCGACAGCAAATTTAATGGCGCGTTTGGCAACTGGAATTGCCGATGATTTGGCAAGCACCATCCTGCTGGCAACAACGGCACCGGTCATGATGGCTCCAGCAATGAATCCAGTGATGTGGGGTCATGTCGCCACGCAAGCGAATTATGCCAAACTGATGCGTCGTGGGGTTGAGATGATCGGGCCGGATGATGGCAATATGGCTTGCGGTGAGGAAGGCACCGGCCGACTAAGTCAGCCAGAGGAAATAGTTACCTCCGTTATAGCCCAGCTGTTTCGTCAAGATGGGGCACTGGCCGGGCGGCACGCGCTTGTCACATCTGGACCAACGGTAGAGTCGATTGATTCCGTTCGCTATATCGCCAACCGGTCATCCGGCAAGCAGGGACATGCCATTGCCGCTGCATTGGCAGCGCGCGGCGCAAAAGTCACCCTCGTCAGCGGACCGGTTGACCGACAGCCACCAGCAGATGTTACTCACATTGCAGTGGAAACAGCCCGTGAGATGCTAGCCGCCTGTGAGGCGGCACTGCCTGCTGACATCGCAGTCTGTGCTGCTGCTGTCGCCGACTGGCGAGTAAAACCCGGCAACGGCTGCAGACAGCCGGCCGGGAAGCTGAAAAAGCAAGAGGACGTAACACCACATTTGCAGCTTGTCGAGAATCCAGACATTCTAGCCATACTGTCGCGGCATAGCCGCCGCCCCCGGCTTGTTATTGGCTTTGCAGCCGAGGCGGAAAATCTTCAGGCCAACGCTACCGCAAAATTGGCGCGTAAGGGTTGCGATTGGCTAGTTGCCAATGCTGTGACCCGCGCTGACGGAAGCTCGGTGTTCAACAGCGACAGCAATAGCGCGATTTTTTTGGCAGGCAACAAGCATGAAAACTGGCCAGAAATGCCCAAATCTGCACTTGCCACGCGGCTGGCGGATCGGGTCGAGGCGCATTTCGCATGACCCGCCCTGTCATACGCATCATGCGATTGCCGCATGGCAAGGACATCCCCATGCCAGCCTATGCCACCGAAGGCGCAGCCGGCATGGACATCTGCGCTGCACCGGATAAAGATCTGATTCTGTCGCCGGCAGCCCGTATCGCGGTGCCAACCGGGCTGGCCATGGCCATCGACCCCGGATTTGAGGTGCAGCTGCGACCAAGGTCTGGTTTGGCACTTAGAAATGGGATTTCCCTTGCCAACGCACCAGGAACGGTTGATAGCGATTATCGCGGCGAGGTTAAGGTGATACTGGTTAATCTAGGCGACAAGGATTTTGTAGTCAGCCGCGGCATGCGTATAGCGCAAATGGTCATCGCGCCAGTTACAAGGTGCCACATCGAATCCGCAGTGGAGCTGACAGACACCTCGCGGGGCGGTGGCGGGTTTGGATCTACCGGTTCGTGATCATTTGTGAGGCATGATCAATGTTGAATGACGCTGATCTTGAACGTTATGCCCGTCAGGCCATCATACCCGATATTGGTGAAGAGGGTCAGGAACGCCTCCTGGCAGCGCATGTTCTTCTGGTAGGCGCTGGTGGTCTCGGGTCACCCGCTGGTTTCTATCTAGCAGCAGCCGGCATCGGGCATGTAACCATCATTGATGATGAACAGATTGAGATCAGTAATCTGAATCGGCAGATTTTGCACACAACCGGCAGCGTCGGCACGCCAAAGGTCGAGCAAGCCGCACAGGCGATGAAGGCGCTGAACCCGACAATGCAGGTGCTGCCCATACAGGCGCGGCTTGCTGCGGATAACGTCGATGCGCTGGTGACAGAGCATGACCTTGTTGTTGACTGCACAGATAATGCCCAGACACGGTTTTTGCTTGGGGTGGCCGCGCATCGGCTGGAGCGACCGCTGGTCTTTGGCGGTGCTGTGCGTACCGAAGGCCAGATCGCTGTGTTTCAAAGCAGTGTTGAGGGCTTCGAACATACCCCTTGTTACTGCTGTGTGTTCCCCGATGCGCCAGATGCCAGCGTTGCACCGGGATGCTCGGAAGCTGGCATTCTGGGTCCGATAACAGGCGTGATTGGCAGCCTTCAGGCGCTAGAGGCGGTCAAGCTAATTCTCGGCGTCGGAACCAGCTTGACGGGTCATCTTCTGCTGTTTGATGGCAGGAACAGCCGCTTTATGGATATTGCGACTGCGCGACGTGCAGACTGTGCTATCTGCGGAACTGCAGCCTAGAGCATCGCTTCGATTACCCGGTCGCGCGGAGTATGGCCGTCCCAGAATGTCTGGATATTAATAATGACCTTGTCGCCCATTTCCAGCCGACCTTCGATGGTCGCCGACCCAATATGTGGAAGCAATACAACATTTGGCAGCCCAATCAGGGCCGCAGTGATGTCAGGTTCATTCTCATAAACATCAAGGCCAGCACCCGCGATCTGGCGACTTGCCAGCAAATCTGCCAGCGCAATCTCGTCAATTACCTCGCCGCGCGATGTGTTCACCAGATAGGCCGAAGGTTGCATCATCGACAACAGCTTGCGAGTAAGAAGCTTGCTCGTTGCCGGCGTATGCGGACAGTTTACCGAAACGATATCGACGCGGCCCAGCATTTGATCCAACGATTCCCAAAAAGTGGCTTCCAGCTCGGCCTCGGTTTCCGAATGCACGGGCTTGCGATTGTGATAATGGATGCTGAGCCCAAATCCGCGTGCGCGGCGTGCAACCGCCGTACCAATCCGACCCATACCCACAATACCAAGCCGCTTGCCATTAATGCGATGTCCCAGCATGCCGGTAGGCGCCCAGCCCGTCCACCCACCCGAACGAGCAACCTTATCACCCTCGGCGATCCGCCGCGGCACGGCGAGCATCAGCGCCATAGCGACATCCGCAGTATCCTCAGTCAAAACGCCAGGGGTGTTGGTCACGGTAATGCCACGTGCCTTTGCCGCCGCGAGGTCGATATGGTCAACGCCGGTGCCAAATGAGGCAATCAGCTTCAGTTGGTCGCCTGACGCCGCAACCACATCCGCATCTATTCGATCCGTCACGGTTGGGACAAGAACATCAGCTGTTTTGACTGCAGCGCAAAGCTCAGCATGTGCAAGGGGTGTGTCTTCCTCGCGTAGACGGGCATCAAAAAGTTCGCGCATGCGCGTTTCGGTTGATTCCGGAAGTCTTCGCGTCAGGAAAACAACTGGTTTCTTCTGATTCATTCTGCTCACTCTTCGATAAGACTGTTACAAGCCTTCGCTGGCGCCGCCAAAAAAAACATAATAGGTTACAATCTGTACGGTGCTGCCATCCGCGTCAATCATGACCGAACATGGACGGTACAGTACCAGAACCGCAGCCATATGAAAAAATGTTTTGACACCTGCACATTACGCTTACTGGCATTGACGGCTTTGCTGACAGCCTTGCTACCTGTAAACATCATCATGCCTGACCAAGCATTTGCCGCTACTGATGGGCAGGAAGCACGGCTCACGCTGCGCGGAAGCGGCCTGAAGGTGCCACGTTTTGTCACACTCAAATCCAATGATGTGAACATGCGCGCCGGGCCGGGGCTGGAATATCCGGTTACATGGCATTACCAACGGATGGGACTGCCATTGCGCGTCGAGGCAGAATTCGAGGTCTGGCGCAAGGTGGTTGACCACAAGGGTGATACCGGGTGGATGCATCAGTCTGTGGTATCACTGCGCCGTTTTGCACTAGTCACTGACGGGTCTGCCCGAATCTATGCAAAGCCCAGTGATGAGTCACCGCTAGTTGCTGTCGCTGAGCGCGGTGCCCTTCTAGAACTCCAATCCTGCCCCACACAATGGTGCAAGGTGGCATCTGGCGACCTGCGTGGGTGGATGACACGCACCGCCCTCTGGGGCCTTCTTGATGGCGAAGTACTTAAATAACACCCCGAAAGAAAACGCCCCGGAAAACCGGGGCGTTGACATGGGCTATGACGGGCTACAAAGGCCCAGACGACGTATCAGGCCAGATCAAACCGGTCAAGATCCATCACCTTTGACCAGGCAGACACAAAGTCACTGACAAAATGCGCTTCAGACCCATTACAGGCATAGACCTCAGCGAGGGCCCGCAGCTGGGAGTTTGAACCAAAGATCAGATCAACGCGGGTACCAGTCCATTTTACCTTGCCGCTCTTGCGATCGACAGCTTCAAATACATCCTCAGCCTCGGATACAGGCTTCCATTCGGCGCCCATATCCAGCAGGTTTACAAAGAAGTCGTTTGTCAGCGTTTCTGGTCGGTCCGTGAAGACGCCATGTTTCATACCATCAGTGTTGGCATCAAGCACACGCATGCCCCCAACAAGTGCAGTCATTTCTGGTGCGGTCAGCGTCATCAGATGCGCTTTGTCAAGCAGTAGCTCCTCAGCGGATACAATGAAATCCGACTGCAAATAGTTACGGAAACCGTCAGCCAAAGGTTCCAGCACCGCAAAACTGTCAATGTCCGTCTGCTCCTGGGCGGCGTCACCACGACCGACAGTGAACGGCACAGTGACATCATGACCGGCACGCCGTGCTGCTTCTTCAATGGCGGCAGCGCCGCCAAGCACAATGAGATCAGCCATCGATACCTGCTTGCCATTCGCCTGCCCTGTATTGAAGGCAGATTGTACACCGCCAAGCGCATCAAGCACCTTGCCAAGCTGTACCGGTTGGTTCACGGCCCAGTCACGCTGCGGGGTCAAACGCAAGCGCGCGCCGTTAGCGCCGCCACGCTTGTCAGACCCGCGATAGGTCGCCGCTGACGCCCATGCCGCACCAACCAGCGCCGATACTGACAGTCCGGTAGCAACGATATCTGCCTTCAACGATGCAACATCGGCATCATCGATCAAGGCATGATCTGTTGCCGGGATCGGATCTTGCCAGATCAGGTCTTCAGCCGGCACCTCACTGCCAACATAGCGGCTCTTCGGCCCCATATCGCGGTGCGTCAGCTTAAACCAAGCGCGCGCAAATGCATCTGCGAACTCATCAAGGTTTGCATGGAACCGGCGGGAAATTTCCAGATAAGCCGGATCGGTGCGCATTGCGATATCGGTTGTTGCCATCATTGGTGCATGACGCCGATCAGGGTCATGTGCATCCGGCACGAGATCGCCCGCAGATGCATCTGTAGGAGTCCACTGATAGGCGCCGGCGGGACTCTTTGTCAGTTCCCACTCATAGCCAAACAGCATGTCAAAATAACCATTATCCCATTTTATCGGGTTTGGCGTCCAAGCACCCTCAAGACCGCTGGTGATTGTGTCGACACCCTTACCGGAGCCAAAATCACTATGCCAGCCAAGACCCTGTTCCTGAATGCTGGCACCTTCCGGCTCAGCACCAACAAGGCCAGCGTCACCGGCACCATGCGTCTTGCCAAAGGTATGGCCACCCGCAACAAGTGCAACGGTTTCTTCATCATTCATTGCCATCCGCGCAAAGGTCTCGCGGATATCACGGGCCGAAGCCATCGCATCAGGCTTTCCGTTCGGGCCTTCTGGGTTGACATAAATCAGACCCATTTGAACAGCCGCAAGCGGGTTTTCAAGCTCTCGGTCACCAGTATACCGCTTGTCATCAAGCCAAGTGTCCTCAGTGCCCCAATAGATGTCTTCTTCCGGCTCAAACACATCCACGCGTCCGCCAGAGAAGCCGAATGTCTTGAACCCCATCGATTCCAGCGCGCAGTTGCCGGTAAAGACCATCAGGTCGGCCCAGGAAAGCGCATCGCCATATTTCTGCTTGATTGGCCACAGAAGACGACGTGCTTTGTCGAGATTCGTATTGTCTGGCCAGCTGTTTAGTGGGGCAAAACGCAGCGTACCTGCACCGGCGCCGCCGCGGCCGTCACCAGTCCGATATGTGCCGGCGCTATGCCATGCCATGCGGATGAAGAATGGCCCATAATGGCCATAATCAGCAGGCCACCATTCTTGTGAATCCGTCATCAGACCGAACAGATCCTTGCGCAGAGCTTCAAGATCAACCGTCTTGAAGGCCTCAGCATAATTGAAATCGTGTCCCATCGGATTCGACAGAGCGGAATTCTGGTGAAGAATCTTCAGGTTGAGCTGCTTGGGCCACCAGTCACGGTTCGACCGGACGCCAAAAGTGGTGTGTTTGATGCCGCCATGCATCACGGGACATTTGTTTTGTTCGTTCATGCCTCTCTCCGCATTGAAAGGTAGCCTACATTGCCGCATAGCAAATGAAGGCCCGTATCACTCAAGGCCAAGTCTATGGAGCGCTGCCGGACAGGTCAAGCTGATTGAAATGATTTTAAACTAAACAGGGTGCCATATTAAGCAAGCACATGGGCGCGTCATCGTCAGTGATGTTGCGGTGAAATGTGGATCAGCACGTTAACTGACTCGATATTGTGGCCTTCGGGCACATCCGGCATGAGGGCAAGCTGCACCTTCTCAGCCGGGATGTCGTAGAGCCGGTCTTGTTCGACATCATAAAAATGATGGTGATGGTTCGTGTTCGTATCGAACACACTATGTTCATTATGCACTGTCACCCGGCGGAGGAGCCCTGCATCTGTAAACTGATTCAGGGTGTTGTAAACAGTGCCGAGCGCCATCTGGGTGCCGCTATCGCGTATTTCTCGGGTCAAACTGTCCGCTGATACGTGACGGTGCCGCCCATCAAGCAACAAAGCGCCAAGTGCCAAGCGCTGGCGGGTCGGCCGCAGGCCTGCCTTGCGCAAACGCGCAACAAGATCAGCAGGCTGATCCTTGGATGACGGTGATTTAACTACATCACTCATAGTGACAAGAAAATGGTCGGTTGCGCTCATCTTGTCAATAAGCCCTTGGCGCAACCGACCATTCCGTGCTTTTTTGTGGGTCCGAAGTGAAGCCGCACCGGCAGGGCCAGATGGCAGCGGCGATAAAGAACACCCCTAAAGGATTGCAAGGAAGATGACATGTCGCCAATGCACCAGAATGCTTTCAGCTATAACGATCTAATCCGCTGTGCGAAAGGCGAAATGTTTGGGCCAGGCAACCCGCAGCTGCCGCTGCCACCCATGCTGATGTGCAATCGTATCACGCATATCTCGGATAATGGCGGACCGCATGAGAAGGGTGAAATCAAGGCGGAATTCGACATCAAGCCGGACCTTTGGTTTTTTCCCTGCCATTTTGAGGGTGATCCGGTTATGCCGGGCTGCCTCGGCATGGATGCCTTGTGGCAGCTGGTCGGGTTTTTCCTCGGCTGGGCCGGCGGTGAAGGCCGCGGACGAGCGCTGTCAGTCGGTGAGGTGAAATTCACCGGACAGATCCTGCCGACCAACAAGCTTGTGACCTTTGAAATCGACATGAAACGCGTCATCCTGCGACGCTTGATCATGGGTATTGCCGATGGCCGCGTTATCTGTGATGGCGACACCGTCTTTGAGGCCAACGACATCCGTGTTGGCTTGTTCAAATCCGAGGAGGGCTAATCATGCGCCGCGTTGCCATTACGGGTATCGGTATTGTGTCATCCATCGGCAATAATGTTGCTGAGGTTACGGATTCCCTGCGTGAAGGACGGTCCGGGATCGTTCAAGCGACGGAATATGCAGAGCTTGGCTTTCGTAGTCAGATCCACGGCACAGTAAAAATGGACGTGGCAGAACATATTGATCGCAAACAGATGCGTTTCATGGGTGAGGGGGCTGCCTATGCCGTGCTGTCGATGGAACAAGCGATTGCTGATGCTGGCCTGACCGAAGATCAGGTGTCCAACCCGCGCACCGGCCTGATTGCAGGATCTGGAGGGCCATCGACCGCCAACATGCTGACCGCGTTTGACACCACACGCGAAAAGGGACCCAAACGGGTTGGCCCCTATATGGTGCCGCGCTGCATGTCGTCGACCGTGTCTGCCTGCATCGCCACCTTCTTCAAGATCAAGGGGCTGAATTTTTCCATCACTTCAGCCTGTTCAACCTCAGCACATTGCATTTCATCGGGCGTCGATGCGATCCGTAATGGCAGCCAGGACATCGTGTTCGCCGGCGGCGGAGAGGAGCTTCACTGGACCCTTTCTGTCCTGTTCGACGCGATGGGTGCCATGTCGTCCAAATATAACGACACGCCAGAGCGCGCCTCACGCGCCTATGATGCCGACCGNGANGGNTTNGTNATTGNNGGCGGNGGCGGNATGGTCGTNCTCGAGNANATGGATCNTGCANTNGCNNGNGGNGCCANNGTCNATGCCGAGNTNGTTGGCTATGGNGCGAATTCNGANGGGCANGACATGGTCGCCCCNTCCGGCGAAGGCGCGGTGCGGTGCATGGAGCTGGCGCTGGCCGGTTTCAACGGCAAAGCCATTACAGACAGGGTTGACTATATTAATGCCCACGGCACATCAACGCCGGTTGGTGATGTTAAGGAACTGGATGCGGTGCGTGAAGTATTTGGCCCGCGCGGCTATCTGCCGACCGTGACATCCACAAAGTCATTGACCGGACATTCACTTGGTGCGACGGGCGTGCAGGAAGCCATCTACACCATGATCATGATGAAGGAGGGCTTCATCGCAGCCTCGGCGAATATCGAGAACCCCGACCCCGCCATCGGCAACATCCCGGTGCCGTCCGAAAGGGTAGACGGCGCTACGATCAACCTTGCACTCTCGAATTCTTTCGGCTTCGGCGGCACCAACGCCACCCTTGTCCTGCGGAAGGTTTAACATGATGACCGGCCTGCTTGTAGGAAAGCGTGGTCTCATCATGGGGGTTGCGAATGAGCGCTCCAGCGCCTGGGGCATTGCAGCTGCGGCGGCGCAGCAAGGTGCTGAACTTGCCTTCACTTATCAGATGGAGGGGTTTGGAAAGCGGTTACGACCATTGGCAGAGTCTGTCGGCTCTGATCTGATGGTGGAATGTGATGTGGCGCATGAAGGCGCGGTCAAAGGGGCCTTTGACTGGCTTGCTGGTCATTGGTCGCGCGTTGATTTTGTTGTTCATGCACTCGCCTTTTCAGACAAGAACGAGCTGAAAGGCGGTTATTTCAACACCAGCCGCCGCAATTTCCATGACACAATGATGGTCTCGGCGTTTTCCTTTACCGAGGTCGCACAGGCTGCCCGCCAGATGATGCCGGATGGCGGTGCGTTGCTGACACTAAGCTATATCGGTGCACAGCGGATATCACCTAATTATAATGTCATGGGAGTGGCCAAGGCCGCGCTGGAATCATCGGTACGCTATCTGGCGGTTGATCTTGGTGGCCAGAACATACGGGTAAACGCCCTCTCGGCGGGCCCGATGAAGACGCTGGCTGGCGCGGCCATCACCGGTGCACGCCATATTTACCGCCATGCCGAAACCGCCGCCCCGCTGGGTCGCAATCCGGATATCAACGAGGTTGGCCGGTCCGGCCTCTATCTGATATCGGGCCTGTCCTCGGGTGTGACCGGCGAGGTGCATTTTGTCGATGGCGGCTTCAACACCATCGCCACTCCACCGGAAGACATTGAATAGCACCCTGACTGACGGCGAACATCAGGTAAAAAAGGGGCAGCCCGAAAGCCGCCCCGTTTCATATCTAGTGACGGGAAATACTATTCAGCACTTTCCACTTCGAGATCGGCACCAGTCTCCTGATCGACGCGCTTCATCGACAGCTTGACCTTGCCACGATCATCAAACCCGATGACCTTGACCTTGACCATCTCGCCTTCCTTGCAGATGTCGGTGGTCTTTTCAGTCCGGCCATCCTGCAGTTCAGAGATGTGGACTAGACCGTCCTTCGCCCCGAGGAAGTTTACGAAGGCGCCAAAATCGACAGTCTTCACAACCTTGCCGTTATAGATCACACCCAGCTCGGGCTCGGCCACGATGTCGCGGATGCGCGCAACAGCTGCCTCACCTGACTCACCGGTGACGGCCGCGACTTTGACGGTGCCATCATCGTCAATATCGATCTTTGCGCCGGTCACTTCGCAGATTTCACGAATGATCTTGCCGCCTGGACCGATGATGTCGCGTATCTTGTCGACAGGGATCGACAGGGTAGTGATCTTTGGTGCGCTGTCCGCCAGACCGTCACGCGCCGAAGTCAGTGCCTTCGCCATTTCACCAAGGATATGAATCCGGCCATCCTTCGCCTGATCCAAAGCAATCTGCATAATCTCCGGCGTGATCGATGTGATCTTAATGTCCATCTGCAGCGAGGTCACGCCCTCTTTCGAGCCGGCAACCTTGAAATCCATATCGCCAAGATGATCCTCATCACCAAGGATGTCCGACAGGACTGCAAAATCATTACCTTCCTTGATCAGCCCCATGGCAATACCGGCCACCGGGCGTTCCAAAGGCACACCCGCATCCATCAGTGCCAGCGAACCACCACATACTGTCGCCATCGAGGAAGACCCGTTTGATTCGGTGATCTCGGACACAAGGCGGATGGTATATGGGAAATCATCCTTTGCTGGCAGCAGCGGACGAAGTGCGCGCCAGGCCAGCTTACCATGGCCGATTTCACGGCGTCCCGGTGAGCCGACACGGCCCGCTTCGCCGACCGAATAGGGCGGGAAGTTATAATGCAGCATAAAGTTCGAGCGGCTCTCGCCAACCAGCGCATCGATGATCTGTTCATCTTGGCCAGTGCCAAGCGTGGCAACAACCATGGCCTGGGTTTCACCACGAGTGAACAGCGACGATCCGTGGGCGCGTGGCAGGAAGCCAGCTTCGGACACAATCTGGCGCACCGTCTTGGTGTCGCGCCCGTCAATGCGCTGTCCGGTCTTCAAAATCGACCCGCGCACAATATCGGCTTCCTTTGCCTTGATCAGGCTGCCCACTAGCACCTGGTCATAATCTTCGCCAAGTTTTTCCTTCACAGCGGTGCGGACCTCGCCAAGCGCAGTCTGGCGTTCGGTCTTGTCAGCCAGTTTGTAGGCGGCAGCAAACTTATTATCAAAACCGTCAATGGCGGCTCTGATTTCGCCAGTTTCTGACGGCTCTTCCGGCAGAGCGCGTGGTTCTTTTGCACAGGATTCAGCAAGCTCTATGATCGCATCGATGACTGGCCGCATAGCTTCATGGCCATAATTCACAGCGCCGAGCATAATCTCTTCGGCCAGCTCCTGCGCTTCTGATTCCACCATCAGAACGCCTTCTTGCGTTCCGGCAACCACCAAATCAAGCGCTGTCTCATCCATCTGCGCCACTGTCGGGTTAAGCACATATGCGCCGTCAATCCAGCCGACGCGCGCTGCCGCAATCGGGCCAAAGAACGGCACACCTGACAGGCAGAGCGCTGCCGAGGCACCAATCATTGCGGCAATATCTGGGTTATTTTCCATGTCATGTGCCAGAACAGTACAGATAACCTGTGTCTCGCATTTGAACGAGGACGGGAACAGTGGCCGGATTGGCCGGTCAATCAGACGGCTGACAAGGGTTTCATTTTCAGATGGTCGACCTTCGCGTTTGAAGAAGCCTCCCGGGATCTTGCCCGCGGCGAATGCCTTTTCCTGGTAATTCACCGTCAGAGGAAAGAAATCCTGTCCTGGCCGCGGGCTGTGTGCCGCAACTGCGGTACAGAGTACTGTGGTTTCGCCAAGGCTGACCATAACGGCGCCGTCGGCCTGACGTGCAACTTTACCTGTTTCCATAACAAGCGGCGTGCCGTTCCAGTCCAGTTCTTTCCGGAAAATCTTAAACATTGGTTTTATGTCTCTTTCATCATCATCATGCCGGTAGGGACGGGTTCCAAAATAAATGGAGCCGGTGACATTTAACAGTCATGCGGCAAGAGCAAGCGATGGTTTTGGGGGTATGGCGATCGACGCTCGGTCCGCATCATGATCGTTTGGGCCCCCCTAACATCTCGTCCGGGCCCGGGCTATAGTTTCTAGTCTTCTTATCTCGGCGATGTTGTGGCACGTGACCCTACAAAATGCAAACAGGAAATGTGGCAACCCGTAGTGGTGATCCGGAGTGAAGTTTCTTTTTTGCACTTAAAAGGGCCCGCCACCCGTGGGGCGGCAGGGCGGCATGCAATGTTCGGGTCAGCGCTGCCTAGCGGCGCAGGCCAAGGCGCGCAATCAACTCCTGATAGGCAGACTCCTCACCAGCCTTGATATAATCAAGCAAGTTACGGCGCTGACCCACCATCGACAAAAGGCCGCGGCGAGAGCCAAAATCCTTTTTATGCGTCTTCAGATGCTCGGTCAAATTCACGATGCGCTCAGTCAAAATAGCAACCTGCACAGCAGCTGAACCTGAGTCATTCTCCGACTTGCCAAATTCCTTGACCAGCTCTGCAGTACGTTCACTTGTAATCGACATCGAAACCTCCTTTGGTTTCATCCATATCCACCCTGTTAGACGGCCATGGATCAAAGATTGAACACACGCAGCGGCTGCAACTGGCCGGATCGAACCGTTACCAACGCGACAGGCACACTGCCGGCGAGCGCGACGCCGACTTCAGACGCTACGACCGCTGCAAAACGCGCTTGCGCCGAATGGCCAAGTGCGGGCAGGGTTTGTCCGTGACGGAGTTTTGCTGCCTCTTCCGCCGCAACGGGAACCGCCGGGATGTCGTCCAGCGCACTCGTTACAGACTTCAGATGCTCGAAAGCGGCCGAACTATGCTCCAGCCTTTCAAAAAAAGCCAGTGAAATCGCATCTTTCTCGTCAAACGGCCCTACGGAAAGCCGCCGCAGACGACTGACATGGCCGACAGTACCGGCGGCGAGGGCAATATCACGAGCCAGCGAGCGGATATAGGTACCCTTGCCGCAGGCAACGGTGAAATCCGCCGAGTCTTCTCTCACCGAATCCAGTTCTAGGCGTTCGATAAAAACGGGTCTCGGGTCAAGCGCTGGCAAGTCCGGCTTACCATCTGCGATGGCACGGCGCGCCAGATCATAGGCGCGCTCGCCATCCACCTTGATGGCCGAGAAAATTGGCGGACGCTGGTCGATCCTGCCGGTAAATTGTGGCAGTACGGCCATGATGGAATCGTGGCGAGGCCGCACATCGCTTTCATGAACGATCTCACCCTCACGATCATCCGTCTGCGTCTGTGTACCAAAGGCTAGGGTGAAGCTATAGCTCTTGCTGCCCTGCATTGCGAATGAGGTCGTCTTCGTGGCCTCGCCAAAGGCGATGGGCAGGATCCCTGTAGCCAGCGGATCCAACGTCCCGCCATGGCCGGCTTTGGCTGCCCGAAACACCCGCTTTACAATACCGACCGCGCGCGAAGAGGTAACGCCCTCTGGTTTGTCGAGAATCACCCAGCCATGGACCGGGTTGCCGTTTTGCGACACCATGCGACCTGCCCGCCCCGCCGTCCTGCTCAGCTGTCCTGCTGGCGGATATTGTTGAAGACAACATTCAGCCGTGCAGCATTTTCAAAACTTTTATCCAGCATGAATTTTAGCTTTGGGACACGGCGCAAATGCACGCGAGCGGCCACTTCACGCTGGATTATCGGCGCCAGGCGGTTCAGCGCAGGCAACACTATGTCAGCATTTTTTCCACCAAGCGGCATTGTATAGACACGCGCATTCGAAAGATCAGCACTGATCGAAATCTCTGAGATGGTAATTGATGAACCTTCAAGATCGGGGTCAAAAAATGTGTCACGCACCAGAATGTCGGACAACGCATGGCGCAGCGTCTCGCCAACGCGCAGTTGTCTCTGGCTCGGTAGATTTGAGGACACCGACCGCCGGGATTTTCCAGCCATAGCCTTTTCTCCGCTTGCAGGATTCGGCGATGATCAGTCGAGCGTGCGGGCGACCTCGCGAAGCTCAAAACACTCAATCATATCACCTTCCTGAATGTCCGAATAATTCTCGAATCCCATGCCGCATTCGAACCCTTCACGCACGTCCTTGACCTCTTCCTTGAAGCGCTTGAGCGTCTTCAGCGATCCTTCATGGATCACAACATTATCTCGCAGCAAACGTACCTTGCAGCCCCGCTTGATGACACCCTCGGTCACATAGCAACCAGCAACCTTGCCAACCTTCGAGACGCCGAATACCTGGCGGATCTCAGCATAACCAATAAAGTCCTCTTGCGTATCTGGGCTGAGAAGACCGCCCATCGCTGCCTTCACCTCGTCAATCAGTTCATAAATGATCGAGTGATAGCGAATTTCGACACCGTCGCGCTTGGCAAGATCACGGGCCTGCGGAATAGCACGCACGTTGAAGCCTATAACAATGGCATTCGAGGCACTGGACAGCGAGATATCCGATTCGCTAATCGCGCCAACGCCGGATGACAGTATCCGTACCTTCACATGCTCTGTGCCCAGCTTTTCAAGTGCCACACGGATCGCCTCCAGCGAGCCATGAACATCGGTCTTAATCACAACCGGCAGTTCCTCGGCCTCACCAGCCGCAATCGCCGATAGCATTTGCTCGACCGATCCGCGCGCACCGCGGGCAGCCTCGCGTTCCTTGATCTGACGTGTACGGTACTCGGCAATTTCACGTGCGCGGGCTTCGGTTTCGACGACGACACACGGATCACCCGCCATCGGAGTGCCATTCAAGCCGAGGATTTCCACGGGTTGTCCCGGCAATGCCATTTTCAATGTCTTGCCGCGATCATCAAGAAGTGCACGCACACGGCCGCTTTCGGCACCAATGACAAAAATATCACCCTGCTTAAGTGTTCCCCGCTGCACCAGCAACGTTGCCACAGACCCCCGGCCTCGCTCGACCTTGGCTTCTACCACTACGCCGGTAGCCGCGCGGTCTGGATTAGCCGTCAGCTCGAGAAGCTCGGCCTGAAGCATGATCGCTTCTTCCAGCTTATCAAGGCCCTGGCCAGTGATCGCCGACACATCAACACAAAGCACATCACCGCCAAAATCCTCAGTAATAATTTCATGCTGCAGAAGATCATTGCGCACCCGTTTCGGGTCTGCCTCTGGTTTATCGCATTTGTTGGCCGCGACAATCACCGGGCAGCCGGCAGCCTTGGCATGATTGATTGCCTCGACCGTTTGCATCATCACCGAATCATCGGCCGCCACCACAAGAATGACGATATCAGTGATATTGGCACCGCGTGACCGCATTTCGGTAAAGGCCTCATGGCCGGGCGTATCGATAAAGGTGATCAGATTTCCTAAAGCAGTATTGATCTGATAGGCGCCGATATGCTGGGTGATGCCGCCCGATTCTCCGGCTGCAACATCAGAACGGCGGATGGCATCGAGAAGGCTAGTCTTTCCGTGATCGACATGCCCCATAACCGTGACGACCGGCGGCCGCGGCTTCAGGCTGGCTTCATCATCATCTGCCCCTTCGAGACCGCTTTCAACATCCGATTCTGATACACGCTGTGCGCGGTGGCCAAGCTCCTGTGCAATCAGTTCGGCGGTTTCACCGTCAACTGTCTGCGTCGCGGTAGCCATGACGCCAAGCTTCATCAACTCCTTCACCACATCAGCCGTCTGCTCGGCCATGCGGTTGGCTAGTTCGGTGACAGAAATGGTATCCGGAATAATCACATCGCGGACCTGCTTAATCTGCGGCTGGTCATCACGCATTCGTGCCTTTTCCCGCTGGCGGCGCACCGATGCGAGCGAGCGCTGGCGGCGCTGTTCGTCACCCGAAAGCGCTTGCGTGATGGTCATCTTGCCAGACTGGCGACGGCCGGGTCCATCACGACGGGCGGGCGCCGGGCGCCGTGCCGGTGTGTCATCTATCTGACGGCGGCGACGGTTGACAGGTTCACTTGCAGCATCACCGGGCGCTCGTGCCGTCGAAGCGGCAGGGTCCGCAGTTGCCCGGCGCGCCGTTGCCTCGGAATGTTTGCGCACCTCATCCTCACGCCGGCGTTCCTCGGCGGCTTCAATCTCTCTCAGTTCGGCAAGTTCGGCTTCACGACGCGCGCTGACCGGGTCCAGAGATTCGGCGACCGGCGCTTCCAACGGCGCGACCGCATCTTCTACAGACGCACCTCCGACGGCAGGGGTGTCTTGAGCACTGCCGATGTCATCGGTAACTGCCGAACCCAGTACCTGTGCATCCGGTTTCCGCAGGCCTTCCTGCAGGGCGCGAACACGGGCAGCGCGCTCCTGTGCTGTCAGTTTGTCATCGGGCTCGGCCGGTGCCGGCTGGGCAGGTGCCGGTTGTGGGATCGATGCGGCAGGCTCAGCACCAGGTGTTGTGAGCGTCCGATGCGGCGCGGCAGGTGCGCGCTTGCGACGAACCTCAACCTGAACGGTGCGGCGCGCTCCCCCTGTGGCGCCTGCGCGCATCTGTCCGGCGTCAACACCGCCAAGGGTCAGCTTGCTGCCCGACAGGCTGAGTTTTTTTGATTTGCCGCTATCGTCACTCATTGTGAACCCTTTCCTGACCGGAACCCCTGACTATCCTAGCATTTCTGCCGACAGGTGTCCGACCCTTTTGCGCTCGGTGATACACCGATATCACCTCACATGACAAGCCGAAGTGGCATAAAACCTTTCCAGCCGCATAAGTTCAAAACGCAGTTTTTCCGCCATCTTTTGCGCTTTGCCACCACGGATGGCGGCAAAAGCAAGGCTCGGTCGGCCACAAATGTGTCCTAGCGCTTCAGAATCAAACGTGCGGCTTGTCCAGGTAACTTCCAGACGCGAGGACAGTTTTCTGAATTCACGTTCTGAGGCATCCGGCGCCGCAAGAAGCCCTTCAAAACCGCCCTCGGCCAACAATTTGCCAGCGCCGCCAATCAGCGCCCCGGAGCGGCGGGCCATGGATGCCGTTGCCATTGCACGCATTCGCATCAATTGGCCCACCTGTTCAAGCGTGGACTCAATATCATCAAACTTCGCGTCGATGGAACGTCTGAGCAATCCACGATCAGCCACGCGGCGCAGCGCCACGGCACTATTAGTAACCCAGACCCCACGGCCCGGCAGCTTTTCTGCAAGATCGACGACAGCCACACCGTCTGGTCCGGATACAATCCGGATCAGCTGGTCACGCGGAAGGGTGCTTCCGGTAACAATGCAGGTTCGGTCTGCCATGCGCGATCCCACCCATCGTCCTAGCTGTCGGCCGTATCGGATGGGGCCGGCTGTTCGGCCTCCACATCCTCGTCGGCAAACCAATGGGCCCGTGCCGCCATGATGATATCACCTGCCTCAGTATCATCCTCCAACCCATGCCCGGACAACAACTCGATCAATTCCTCATTATCTAGATCGGCAAGATCATCGAGGGTCAGGACGCCGTTCTCAGCAAGTTTAAGCATCATACCTAGGCTGATATATTCGAAATTGCGCAGATCATCGTCGACTTTAAGACTATCCAGCGCCTCGTTGATCCTTTGCGCCTCACGCTCGACAAACTCAGCCGCGCGTGCCTGCAACTCTTCGGCGATTGATTCATCAAAGCCCTGAATGGTCGCAAGCTCTTCAACCGGCGTCTCGGCAATTTCTTCCGGCAGAACAAATCCCTCAGCTACAAGTAGGTGCGCAATCACATCGTCGATATTCAGCGCCTCAATGAAGTGGCTGGACCGGGTGCGGAATTCCTCTTGGCGGCGCTCGGATTCCTCGGCTTCGGTCAGGATATCGATATACCAGCCCGACAACTGTGATGCGAGACGCACATTTTGCCCGCGGCGGCCGATCGCAAGGCTCAACTGATCCTCGGGTACCACTACTTCCATCCGTCCGGTCACTTCGTCCATTACCACTTTGGCAACCTCGGCAGGTGCCAAAGCGTTCACCACAAAAGCTGCCGGCTCGTCGATAAAAGGAATGATCTCGACCTTCTCGCCCTGCAATTCACCCACAACCGCCTGAACGCGACTACCGCGCATACCGACACAGGCACCAACAGGGTCAATCCCCGGATCATTTGACAAAACGGCAATCTTTGCGCGGCTTCCTGCCTCACGAGCAACACCCTTGATTTCAATGATGCCATCGTAGATTTCTGGCACCTCCTGGGTGAACAGCTTAGCCATGAATTCATTACAGGCACGCGAAAGAAAAATCTGCGGCCCCCTCTGTTCCTCACGCACGTCGATGATATAGGCACGCACCCGGTCGCCCTGGCGCAGATTTTCGCGTGGAATCATTTCTTCACGGCGGATAACAGCCTCGGCGCGACCCAGGTCAACAGTGATCGAGTAACTTTCGGCTCGTTTCACAGTGCCAACGACGATTTCGCCAACGCGGTCCTTATATTCTTCATATTGGCGGGCACGTTCGGCATCGCGCACCTTCTGCGAGATCACTTGCTTTGCTGTCTGCGCCGCAATACGCCCAAATTCGATGGGGGGCAATGGCTGGCGCCAGAATTCACCTGCTGCAAGTGGCGGTGTCTGCTCCGCACCTTCGGCAACGCTCATCTGAGTAGCATCATCCTCAACTTCTTCGACAACTTCGATCCAACGCTCAAGGGTGATTGCACCACTCTTCCGATCAATCATCGCGCGGATATCACGATCAAGCCCGTATTTTGCGCGGCCAGCTTTTTGTATAGCTTCTTCCATAGCCACCATCACTTCTTCTCGGTCGATGGATTTTTCGCGGGCGACAACATCTGCCACCTGAATGAGTTCAAGCCCTGGGATTGATGAGGTATCCATGTTTTTGCTGCCTGTTGAGTCTGCCTGTTAAAATTCGGTTCGGTAGATATTTAGTGTTGTCGCGATGCCTCGCGCTGGAAAATTTCAGCTGGGTCGATTCGCGCCGAGTCAACCTCTTCAAAGGCAAAAGCAAATCTGCCAAAGCTGGTTTCCAGAATGATCTTGCCATCCCCATCCAGTCCGCCGAGGCGGCCATTGAATCGCCTACGACCATCAAGCATCAGCCGCAACGTGATTTTGGCCAGCTCACCATTGAACCGCATGTAATCCTCAATCTTTGTCAGCGGCCGGTCGATACCGGGTGAACTGACTTCCAGCACATAGGCGTCACCGATAGGATCCTCGACATCGAGCAGTGCCGCTATATGCCGGCTAATAGCCTCACAATCCTCAACCGTCATGTCGCGGTCATCTGTCGGTTCGGCCATGACCTGTAATTGTGCACGGCCACTCTTCGACCCTGAAAACTGCACACGCACAAGATGAAAACCGAGATCGGTTATCGCCCCTTCAATGATCTGGCCTACGCGTGATTCAACCACATTACGTCCTGCGTATTTCTTTTCTACACCGCCAAAGCCCTACCAGACTTACGCGTTTCGTAGGCAGGTTCCGGGCAATAAAAAAGTGGGCCAGCGGCCCACCGTCATTATCGACAGCGATTTATTGAATCACTCTAGGCCTGCAGCGCGCCAGAAGCAAGGTCGAAATATCTAGTCTGACTTTCGGTAGAAGACAAACCAGCTTGGCACGCGAGATTCAGTTTCGGCCTTTTTCATATAGCGTGTGGCATTTAACTCTTCAGGCATCTGCCGCCAGTCAGCGGGGCGCCGTGCCGCCCAGTCAAATTGCGGGTGAGCCGTCGCCAATTGCAACAACCAAGACTTAGCCACCGGGTGATCGCTTGCAAGGACAAGGCTGCCACCAGGACGAATCAGCCGGGCCATAATATTCAGCATGGGCGGGTGCAGAATGCGACGCGCATAGTGCCGGTTTTTTGGCCATGGATCGGGAAATAATACATAAGCACCAGCAAGGTTTGCATCAGGGATATCCTTCAGGATCAACCTGACATCATCATCCCAAATGCGGATATTTGTCAGGCCTGCAGCTTGTATGTGACGGAGAAGGCTGGCCACACCATTGACGAAAGGTTCGGCACCAATAAATCCGGACTCAGGCCGCGAGGCTGCCATTGCGGCCAAATTCTCTCCACCGCCAAACCCGATTTCAAGAAAGATATCCTCAACCTGACCACCAAACTGAGCAGTTATAGGCCGCGCCGCGTCATAACGCAGCAGCGGCAGCTGTTCAGCCATCAGTCCCTGCATGGTCGGGCGCACCCGACGCCCTTTCCGGCGTCCGAAAAATTGGGGGCGTTCGGGCATCATATGGTGCATTCCGTCTGCGATCTTGGCAGCGACAAGCAATCATCCAGACGCTGAGTCGGTGACATCAGATGGCAGCTGCCAGACGATCTGCGAGATCCGTTGCTTCCCAGCTAAAGGTGCCCGGGCCCGCCTCACCGGCGGTACGTCCGAAATGGCCATATGCTGCACTTGGCGCATAAATTGGTCTGTTCAGACCCAACTGGTCACAGATATTGCGCGGGGTAAGAGGCATGCACGCGACAAGCGCCGCTTCCAGCGCATTATCAGCTTCCTTACCAGTGCCATGTGTATTTGCATATACCGAAACGGGTTCAGAAACACCAATGGCATAGGCCAGCTGGATAGTGCAGCGTTCAGCAAGCCCGGCAGCGACAACATTCTTAGCAAGATAACGCGCGGCATAAGCCGCTGACCTGTCAACTTTAGTGGGATCTTTTCCAGAAAAGGCGCCGCCCCCATGAGGAGCTGCCCCGCCATAGGTGTCAACAATAATTTTGCGACCCGTCAACCCGGTATCACCATCCGGACCACCAATGACAAAATTACCGGTTGGATTAACAAGAAGATCATCCGCACTGACCATCCAGCCGTCTGGCAGAATATCGGCAATAACCGGTGTGACCAGCTTGCGGATGTCCGCCTGGCTCGCCGAGGCGGCATGTTGTGTCGACAACACGACCTTGTGTGCGCCCGTGGGGAAACCCTGATCATCGTAGACAAGCGTGATCTGACTTTTTGAATCCGGTCCGAGGATCGAATCAGTATCCGCCTTGCGGATATCAGCAAGGCGCTTGAGAATCTGGTGCGAATAATGGATGGCCGCGGGCATAAGCGCATCTGTTTCGCGACAAGCAAAGCCAAACATCAAACCCTGATCGCCGGCACCTTCACCCTTGTTGTCACTACTGTCGACGCCCATCGCGATGTCTTTCGACTGATTATGCAGATAATTCTGAAACTCGAAATGTGCGTGATGGAATTCTTTCTGTTCATAGCCAATATCCGCGACTGCACCACGCACAACCGATTCAATAGAATCCATTATGCCCGACAGCTTATCTTCAGAGGCCCGCACCTCTCCACCGATGATCACCCGATTGGTCGTGGCGAACGTCTCACAAGCAACCCGGGCATCCCTTTCTTCAGCAAGAAACAGGTCAAGAACGGCGTCCGACACCCGGTCACATAATTTGTCAGGATGTCCTTCCGAAACCGATTCGGAGGTGAAAAGGTATCCCATTTGTGTCTCCTATTTGCATGAAATCTACTGCCCTAAACCTAAACGACGGTCAAGCCTGATTGCCAAGACAGCAAGTAAAATTAACCCGACAACCAAAATCGTTTCCCGCCATCTGGCATACAAAGTGACAGACGCCGGACCGGGTAATGCCAGATCGGCAAACCCGGCAACCCCCATCTCAATTCGTGCCAAAGTCCTGCCATATGGATCGAACGCGGCAGACACACCGGTATTGGCAACACGTACCATTGGAATACCTTCCTCGACAGCACGCATCCGCGCCTGTTCCAGATGTTGGTAGGGGCCTGGTGTACCACCGAACCATGCATCATTCGTGAGGTTTACCAACAAATCTGGTCGAGCGCCCAGACCGCCGGCCACACCTGGAAAAATAGCCTCGTAACAGATCAGTGGGCGAACAACGCCATAACGCGGTACCGAAAACAGCCTGTCTGTAGTGCCGTGGGTGAAATCCATCGGCCCGACAATTGCTGTGGCAAACGGGAACAGACTGCGGAACGGGAAAAATTCGCCAAAGGGTACCAGCCTCTGTTTATCATATTCGGCGTCGATTTCACCGTCAGAGCCAACCATGATAGCTGAATTGAGCAATTTCGTGTGGCTGTGCCGGCGCGGCACGCCAGTAATCAGCAAACCATCGGTCGGCAGTGCGCCAGCCACGGTGCGTTGGAAAAGATCGCGTTCAGCTCCCAGCAGACCGGCGAAAGCGGTCTCCGGCCAGATCACCAGTTGTGGCACTGGACTTTGACCTATTGAGAGACGCTGTAATCTCTCAAGATGTGTCGTCCGACTATCGCGATCCCATTTTTCAGCCTGCGGTACCGCTGGTTGCACCATGCGCACATGTTTTGACGCCCCTTCGCCAGGCGCAAATTCCGCGTGGCTAGCAAGACGCCACATACCAGCCCCCGCCAACACCGGCACGAGGGCAGCAACCAAGATGGCTGACCGCAGCCAGCCAAAATACCAGAAGGCCGGTATCATAGCCACTGCGACAGCCAGCAGATTTAGCGCATAAAGCCCCATGACACTAGCAGCCTGAAGAAGCGACAAATGTGCCGAAAACGCGTATCCCGGCGCATTCCACGGGAAGCCTGTGGCCAAATATCCTCGCCCCCATTCTACTAGACCCAGCATGGCAATAAACCAGATCAACCTCGCTTCAACCCGATTCGCAAGGCGCCAGCTGACGGCCGCAGCAGTACACCAGAAAAGTGAAAGCAAGAAGGGTACAAAAACCACAGCCAGCGGGAACAGGGGCCAGTGACCTGTTTTGCCTGTGACCGTTGAAGCGGCGATCCACCAGCTCGAAAACAAAAACCAGCCAAAACCTGCCGCCCACCCGATGCGCATCGCCTCACTGATCCGCGTGGCACGGACGAGGCAGATCGCGGGCCAGGACAGCACTGCGATCAGGGGAAACAATCCGAAGGGGTGCAGGCAAAGAGATGAAATCGCGCCGGCCAGCATATGGCAGGAGACAAGATTCAGGCTTTGTTTACTCGCTCTGGGCAGCTGCAATCTTTGTCGCCCCATGTATCTTCACCATGGTCAGACGCCGCGGGTCACCATCAACAACTTCAAAACGCAAACCGCCCCGATGACGCACAACCTCGCCGCGAGCGGGCACACGCCCGGCAATGGCACAGACAAGCCCACCCAACGTGTCGATTTCGTCACGGTCATCTTCCTCAAGAAGCGCACCCACAAGTGACTCCAGCGTTTCCACCTCCAGCCGTGCTTCGGCAAGAATTGTGCCGTCATCATTAAAGGTGATTTGCGGCTGTACGGCCTCATCATGTTCATCTTCGATCTCACCGACGATTTCCTCGACCAAATCCTCAATGGTGATTAACCCGTCAACGCCACCGAATTCGTCGACAACCAGTGCCAGATGTCGACGCCGCAAGCGCATTTCATGCAATAGATCCAGCAGTCGGATCGTGGGCGCCACAAATAAAGCCGGACGTAGCAGCGTGCTCACTTCGGGCGCGTTCCCTTCCTGAAGATGGGCAAAGACATCTTTGATGTGGATGATGCCAGCAATGTTGTCCAGCGTGTCGCGACGCACAGGCAAGCGGCTATGGTTGGCGGCCGTCATTTGTTCGATAATCTTGTCAAAGCTTTCTGACATGCTAACCGACACAATATCGGCTCGTGGGATCATAACATCGGAAGCATTCAGGTCGCGCAGCCCCAAAAAGTTGCGCAGCAATGCGCCTTCATGATGATCAAAATCTGCCTTATCCATGCTGGATACAGAAAGCAGTGTTTCCAGCTCGTCCCGTCGCGAGGCAGGTTGTTGCAATACCGGAAACAGGCGGCCAAAAACACGGCGCAACATCATGTCTTCACCTTGTCTTCCACATAGGAGCCTGCATAGGGATTCGCGATGCCGAGGCGTGCAAGGATGGCTGTTTCAGCAGCCTCCATTTCCTCTGCTTCCCCGACCGTCTCATGATCAAAGCCGAAGAGATGTGCCAGCCCATGCACCCACAGATGTGTCATATGATCAGCAAAGCTATTATTTGATCTGTCTGCTTCGGTAGACAATTGGCCATAGGCCAGCGCCAGCTCGCCCACTACCAACGGAGATGTGCCTAGTGGCACAGCCGAATCATGCGGGAATGACAGCACATTTGTCGGCATGTTCTTGCCGCGGAACTGAAAATTGAGGTCACGCATGCGCGCATTATCACAGAGTAGGGCGCCCACCTGTATGGGCGGCTTGTCAAAGGCTACGCAGACTATGTCTGTGGCAACACGGAAGCGCGCCTTCGCTACCGCGATCGCGGCATCGGACCAGGTGTCCGTGTCGATCATCATTTCAAGAAGGCTGCCGCCATCAGTCTGCCAGACGGACGATCGGTAGGGGTCGCCGTCCGGACTGTCAGGCTCCAGGGGAATATCGCTTACGCCGATTATGGTGCAGGCTCCGTTTATCTGTTGCGCGGTGACGCGGAGAGACCGACCACCATCTATATTTGGGCTGATTTTTTCACGCCTGTCCAGTCGCGATGCGTTTCTAGCTGCTTGATTCATAAGCTTGAAGGATGCGTGCCACCACTGGGTGCCGCACAACATCCTTACCCGACAGATGTATGATGCCCACACCTTCAACTCCCTGAAGACGGTCAACCGCATCCGCAAGACCCGAAGGCTGGTTGTATGGAAGATCGGTCTGGCTGAGATCACCCGTAATCACCATCCGCGAACCTTGGCCTAGCCGCGTCAGCACCATTTTCATCTGGACCGGTGTTGTGTTTTGCGCCTCATCGATGATTACATAGGACTCACTGAGCGTTCGCCCCCGCATAAAGGCCAGAGGCGCAATTTCGATCTCGCCGCTCGTCAGCATGCGATCTACCTTGTCGGACGGCATCATATCGTATAGCGCATCATAGAGCGGCCGCAGGTAAGGGTCGACCTTTTCTTTCATATCCCCCGGCAGAAAACCAAGCCTTTCACCAGCTTCCACAGCAGGGCGGGATAGCACTATTCTCTCAACCTCCCGCTTCTTCAGCGATTGGACAGCTTTGGCCACCGCCATATATGTCTTGCCTGTGCCCGCCGGCCCCAGCCCGAACACTACCTCACGCTCCCGCAGCAGGCGGCAATATTCCTTTTGGCCAGGAGTTTTAGCGATGATCTTCTTTTTCCAAGTATCAAAGGTATCGCCATTTGCCGGTCCTTTTTGATCTGCTTCTACCCACCGTAGCACATCGCTTACCATCACCTTCCCGGCAGCGCTTCCCTCTTCACTGGATAAACGCCAATACATATCCTCAAGTGCCCGCTGTGCCTTCTTAGTCATAGCAGCTGCACCCGACACAGTGATGCTGTTGCCGAAGCTGTCGAGGGTAACATCCAATGCCGCCTCAATCTGCGCCAGGTTTTGGTTATGCTCACCGGTGACAAGAGCCAGAATGCCATTATCTTCGAAATCCATGCGAATTGTATTAGGTTTTAACGCCACTGCCAGCCCGTCCCGATCATGCAACCGCACCAATCACACTATTTTGTCGCGCATCAGTGATGGTGCAAGGCACAATGCTGCCAATCATGGCTTCATTCCCAGCAAGGTTCACCGCCTGCATATAAGGGCTGCGGCCTGCCATCTGTCCGTCGCGCCTGCCCTTGCGTTCGACAAGGACATCGAGCGTACGTCCCTCAGTCTGTTTATTAAACGCCAGCTGCTGTGCATTGATCAACTGCTGCAGCGCTTCCAGCCGGTCCGCTTTGGCATCTTCAGGCACCTGCTCCTGAGAGGCTGCGGCTGGCGTGCCCGGGCGCGGACTGTATTTGAAGGAATAGGCTGACGCGTATCCCACCCGGCCTACAAGTGACAACGTGTCGGCAAAATCCCGATCGGTCTCACCAGGAAAACCGACAATGAAGTCCCCGGAAAAGGCAATATCGGAACGGGCGTCACGCAGACGGTCCAAAATGCGCAGATAAACATCATGCGTATGCCGGCGATTCATTGCTGCGAGGATTCGGTCAGATCCGGCCTGCACAGGCAAATGCAGATATGGCATCAGACTAGGCACGTCGCGATGGGCGGCGATAAGATCATCTTCCATATCCAGCGGATGCGAGGTTGTGTATCGGATACGATCCAGCCCATCAATTTCTGCAATCGCCAGAATCAGTCTCGCAAGACTCCAGCTCGACCCGTCTGTCGCCTCACCATGATAGGCATTCACATTCTGGCCGAGCAGCGTCAGTTCGCGTGTGCCGTTGGCAACAAGCCGTCTGGCCTCGACCATTACGCCATCAACTGGACGAGAAAACTCCGCACCGCGCGTGTATGGAACAACACAAAAAGTACAAAACTTGTCGCAGCCTTCCTGAACACTTAAAAATGCCGTAGGTCCACGCGGCGCATGTTCACCGGGAATCCGGTCAAACTTTACCTCTTCGGGGAAATCCGTGTCGATCACGCTATGGCGTGCGGCTGGATCAATCTGGCTGACCAGTTCAGGCAACCGATGATATGTCTGCGGACCAACAACAATATCAACCCATGGTGCGCGGCGGGTTATTTCCTCACCTTCAGCCTGCGCAACACAGCCCGCAACGGCAATCGTAACATCACGCCCTTGCTGGTCACGCGCGCGATCCTTCATCATCCGTAAACGCCCCAGTTCAGAAAATACCTTTTCGGACGCCTTCTCGCGGATGTGACAGGTGTTCAGGATCACCATATCCGCACCTTCGGCTGTGGTTGTCGGCGTATAACCCAGTGGTGCCAGAACATCTGTCATCCGATCGGAATCATAGACATTCATCTGACAGCCATAAGTCTTGATGAACAGTTTCTTGGTCACGCGCACGGCTTTCGTTTTGCAGTCAATATTGCGGATGTTTCTATGCCGGACACGATGGCTCGGGTCAAGGTACAGCATGCCGCGTCTGTAGCCGCATTACCACAGCATCCACAACAACATGCGCACGTCGATAATAGCGTGGCCTGATCGCCACCTCGCTGAAACCGGCCCGTACATAAAGGCTTTGTGCGGCCATATTGTCGAAAGCCACTTCCAACATCAGGGTCTCCGTCCCGCGATCATGCAACGCTGCCGTCAGATGCCTCAGAAGTGACAGCCCATATCCTGAACGCTGAAACTGAGGTGCTGTGCCGATGCTGACCAAATCAGCACCATGACCGTCATTAAGAGCAAATATATAGCCCGCGACCCTTGTCTGTGGCGGCAAGTCTGTATTTAGAACAAAGCCGATAAAAGCCGGATTGGCGAACAGGCTGGCAAGCGCTGAGGCTGTTGTTGGCTGATCAAAGAGCCGCCACTCAATGGCAGCGATATCCGCAAGATGATGTTCTGCAATCGGCGCAATCAGATGATCCATAGTCATGGCACTTCTCTAGCTGCGCGACGGTCCAAGAAAAGCTGGCGCGACATAAAGTGGTGCCAGTGGCGGTAGAAGCTCTTGGTTGGCCACGAGGTTACTGGCTAGCTGCGCGATCTGCATCGCTCCGATTGGCGGTTGACTGTCATCAGCCAACAAACAGCCAGCGCTGGCCGCTGCCAAGATCGCGTTGCCTGGCCCGATCACCCGCGCGCCTTCCCAGCGATCCGTGATCAAGGCATTTATCCCCTGGGGGCTGTCTTCCGGCAGATCAGGATCAATATCCATAATGTCGCCAAGTGCTGTGCCGTCTGCGGCGAATGGCTGACAGAAAATGCTGCCGCGGCGGGTGTCAGCGGTTGCCAACCATATACCTTTATTCGCTGAATGATGATGTTGCGCATAAGCCGCCATTGCGGCCAGACACGACAGGCCGACTGGCACAGCCTTGCAGGCAAGCTGATATCCTTTGGCCGCTGCCAGCGCCACCCTGATGCCAGTAAATGAGCCGGGACCGCGTCCTGCAGCCACATGCGTGACAGAGCTTGCGCCCATGCCGCAGGCTTGAAGTGCCGCCTCGGCAAGATTGATTATAACAGCAGCATGGCCATGGCGCGCCGCATGGTGAAACATGGCCTGACGCCCATCAGCTGCGAGCACAGCGACCGAGGCCTGATCACCGCTAGCTTCAAAAGCTAATAAAACAGGATTTGTGGCTGGCCCGGACATCGACTCTTTCAAAATTCAGTGGCATTCTGGCCCCTTGCTGCATCCCGCTTTCGGTCTCAAAATGACCGGCAGACATCGATTGACACTTTTGCAACACAATCATTCACTCTATCATTGGCACGCCTGTCACGAACTATCCACTGCAGAAACGAAATTGCTTGAAATGTTTTCACGCCTGTTATTCATCGCCAGCCTCGTCTTTGGACTTATGGCCGGCTTTATCGTGCCGTCATTTGCGGCAGATCATGCTGTCATCCTGATGTACCATCGCTTTGGTGAAGATCAGTATCCAAGCACAAATGTGCGCCTTGAACAATTTGAAGAACATCTCGAGGTGCTGGCAAAGGCCGAGTATAATGTCTTGCCGCTAGATGACATTGTAGCGCATCTGCAATCCGGCGAGCGCCTTCCGGATCGTAGCGTTGCCATCACGATTGACGATGCTTACCTGTCCGTCTATGAGCAGGCCTTCCCGCGCCTGCAACGCTACGGTTTTACAGCCACCATATTCGTGGCCACCCAGCCGGTTGATCGCGGATTGCGCGGCTATATGTCATGGGAACAGCTCCGAGAATTACAGGCAGCAGGTTTTGGCATTGGTAGCCAGACCCGCAGCCATCCGCATATGCACCGCCTAGCAGATGCAAAAAATCGTAACGAGTTGATGGTTTCAAATGACCGGTTTCTGACCGAGCTTGGCATGCGGCCGAACCTGTTTGCTTATCCTTATGGTGAATACAGCATTGATGTCATCAATGAGGTCAAAAGGGCCGGGTTTATTGCGGCTTTTGGGCAGCATTCCGGAATTGCGCATGGCTATGACGGGTTTTTCGAATTGCCGCGCTTTGCAATGAATGAGCAATATAGTAGCCGCGACCGTCTTGAACTGGCTATCAATGGCCTTCCGCTCAAGGTGAACCAGATCGTGCCGGAGGATGTTGTGCTTGTTGAGAATCCGCCATCCTATGGCTTTACGCTTTCTAGTGATATGGACCAGGAACGCCAATTGCGCTGTTTTACCAGCCGGTATGGCAAGCTTAAAGTCGCCATTCTTGGCCGGCGCGCCGAAATACGAATGCCTGGCCCGTTGATGGGGCAGCGTGCAAAAGTCAATTGCACAATGCCTGGGCCGGAAGGGCGGTGGCGCTGGTTTGGACGGCAATTTCTGCCTGAATAGATCCAAAGTGGCATCGCCGGATCATCATGGCCAGTAATACAACGTCATGCCCTATTGAAGACGAGCGGCTTCAAAATGGCCCAGATTATTGCTGCGAATGATGGTCTGGACCTTTTCGACATATTCAACGCCGATTTCCGCATAACCGTCCAGAAAGACCGACAGTTGCGCACCAAGATCATTGCGCTTTCGTCCACTCAGAAGGCTCCGCCGATCACGAAAACGCGCATATTCGAAATGGGTGTTCAAATTATGCATATAGGCGCGCACCGACCCGAACAGATTGGGAAAGCTGCGCACCACAGCCTGTGAATTTGACGCTTCGATCGGCTTCAGCCCGGCGCTCTGATCCCATGCCCATTGCCCAAACAGGGCATTGCCCTTTATGGCAAAGCGCGAAGTGCCCCAACCGGATTCGATTGCGGCCTGCGCCAGCGCAAGAGACACCGGAATGATGTCAGCACGGCGCAGCAATTCGTTTTCAATGCGGTCTAAGGGCATGTCTTTTGTCTTCATACGATAGAGACGGGCCCATTTTTCAAGCGATGACCTTTCCCCGTTTTCACCAGCCCGCATAATCGCCTGCCGCCGCTGCCTGATTTCATCATTTGCCGCCAGAATCAATGGTAGTAGCATATTAATGAAAGCCTCTTTCTGTCGTTTAACCGGCAGATCCAAATGCGCCTCGGGAATGGTTTTCACGAATGTGCGCGCTACAATCATCGATACCTGCCGGCTGGAAGGCTCCGGCATTTTTGCCGAGCGCTGAATGCTTGCAACCTCAACCGCTGGTGAAGCAGCCACACCCTTGCTGGCACGCACGGCCGGCTCTTCATTTTCCTGAAGTGGGGGCCTAAGCGACGCTTCGGCCTGCTGTATTTCGGCACGCGTAACCGGCTTGCGCACCGTCTGTGGCGGCGATTTATCTACAGTAAAAACAGCGGCGGGATTAGAGGTGTTTTTTAAAGCTTCTTTTCCTGTCAAAATCTCAGCTCCTGTTGAAGCGTTGGTTTCGATTGACTGCGGGGCTACCGCAATCACTAGTTGGGCGCTTTTTACCTCTGTGTTTGCCCTTTTCGGGATATCCGTATTGCCCGTTTCTGTTGAAATCGAACCCGCCATTGTCCGACTTGGATCAACAGGTTTGCCATCCTCAGCATGAAAATCTGGACTGAACCAATCCATGGCCAATGATGCCGATGACGGAGGCTTCGTCAGCGGGGCAGGCGTGTTTACGGGATCTGCAACATCGGCCGCCAGAGAGACACCTTGCGACGCAGAAATGCCCGCCGATAACCCTGAGTCACCAAAATATTGCGGCGGCGAAATGCCAAAGACACCCGGCACAATCAGGCTAATGGCCACGAGCGCGGCCATTCCCTTGAGCAGGTGAGTATCTTTAATTGCAAATCCGGACGGGAAGTACACGACACATCAACATCTAGTAGTCGGTCAGGCGAATGGATGGGTTGGGCGCGGTCTGTCTAGATCTCGGCTGCCCGAACCTCACGAACATCTGGAATGTAATGGCGCAGCATATTCTCAATACCCATCTTCAGAGTAGCTGTCGAACTTGGACAGCCTTGACACGCACCACGCATCTGAAGCGTGACGACACCATCATCAAATCCTTCAAACACTATGTCACCGCCATCCATCGCCACGGCTGGCCGAACGCGTGTGTCGAGAAGCTGTTTAATCTGACGGATGATATCTGATTCTTCATGGCTGCCCGCGTCTTCTGTCGCTGCTGCCTGTTCAACAACCAGCATGCCGGACGCGTAATGTTCCATGATCCCGGCAAGGATCGCTGGCTTGAGCGCAAACCAGTCAAGTGCGTCTTCCTTGGTCACGGCGACAAAATCGCCACCGAGAAACACACCCTTCACGCCATCTACTTGAAACAGCCGACGCGCCAATGGGGAGTTAGTAGCACTCTCTGCGGCCGGATAATCAGCCGTCCCTGACGGCATGACAGGCACGCCCGGAATAAATTTGAGCGTTGCAGGGTTGGGGGTGTCTTGGGTCTGGATGAACATCTGTTTCATTCCTTTGTCGTGGGCCGCTCAAGCTGGCCCCTAACAAGGTTGGGCTTAGCAGTGCCGAATTCGATATGTCCATGGCGCCAGCAATCGGGAACTGTTCGGAGCGCTCTTTTCTGCCCGGTGAGTGTCCTGTTCAATACGGAGGCCCCACTCTCGAACAGAAGATAGCACAATACACACCAAAAATATGTGAAAATTATGGCATTGCGGGACATCAGGAGATTCGACCAAGAAAGCCGACTATTTCATTTACCTCATCGAGGATAGGAGCAGCGATAGCCTCTGCGCGGGCAGCACCAACGTTGAGGATATTGTCAACGTGATCAGGGTTTGCCAGCATGTCGCGCATTTTTTCGCCCATCGGGGACAGCTTTTCAACCGACAGGTCCGCCAGGGCTGCCTTAAAATCACCAAATCCGCGACCACCAAAGTCTGCCAATACCGCATCGACCGTAAAGTCAGCGAGCCCAGCGTAGATGCCAACAAGATTTTTTGCTTCAGGACGATGTTCAAGGCCAGCCGCCTCCGAAGGGAGTGCATCAGAGTCCGTCTTAGCCTTGCGGATCTTCTGCGCAATCTGATCACGGTCATCTGTCAGATTGATCCGAGAGTTGTCCGAAGCGTCAGATTTACTCATTTTTGCCGATCCGTCTCGCAGGCTCATAACACGTGTGGCCGGGCCAAGGATTTGCGATTCGGGCAAGGGGAAGAAATCCACTTCGTATGCCTGATTAAAGGATTGTGCAATATCGCGGGTTAGTTCGAGATGTTGTTTCTGATCCGCACCAACCGGCACATGGGTCGCCCGATAGGCTAGAATGTCGGCCGCCATCAGGATAGGATAGGAGTATAATCCCACCCGAGCATTCTCACGGTTCTTGCCAGCCTTTTCCTTAAACTGGGTCATTCGGTTGAGCCAACCAAGGCGGGCAACACAACTGAAAATCCATGCCAGTTGCGAATGCTGGGCAACACGCGACTGGTTGAACACGATGGCGCGGTCTGGCGAAATGCCGGCAGCAATCAGGCTGGCCGCCACTTCGCGAGTGCTTTGCCGCAGTTGGGCAGGATCCTGCGCCACCGTTATGGCGTGCAGATCAACAACACAATAGATCGATTCAAAACTATCTTGCAGCTGCACCCAGTTGCGAATGGCGCCAAGATAATTGCCCAGATGCAGATTGCCTGTTGGCTGAACACCGGAAAAAATCCGGCCGCGTACGTTGCCTTGCTGCATGTTGGAGGGGGTCATGACCTTATGTTCCTGCGCTGTGTGACGGCTTGTGGGCCGCATGTGTCACGGGTTTATGATTGTTGGTGGCTGCGGGGTCAAGCCCTGCCTGCCGTCACCCTCTGACAAGCTGTGGTGGGATGGCGCGCAACATCAGCGTCGCTGCTAGGAAGACCGCGCTACCACCACCGACAAGTGCCCCCATTTCCAGCCAGCTGGCGACGGGTGGCAAGAGCGAATCGATAGCTGCAAGCGATATGGCCATTGCAATGCAGGCGGCGACTATACGGATAAGCCCTGACGACGGCAGCATGCCAATATACCCGCTGCGAACGGCGAGGAGAAATAGCGCCAATGCCGCAAACAGGCCGCTGACGGATGTCGCCAATGCAAGTCCCAGATGCCCGTAAACCGGCATCAGACTGACAGACAATATGATATTCAACGCCACCATCGCCACAGAGACGGCAAGCACCAGCGCAGGGCGGTGCGCCGCATAAAATGCCGGTTGGAGAATTTTGACCAGCAGGTGCCCCGGAAGCCCGATTGCATAGATCGACAATGCCATACCGCTGGCCAGCGCATCTGACATCGAAAAGGCGCCATAACGAAACAGGCCGGAAATGATCTTCGGTCCAATCATCATTAAGGCAATGCAGGCCGGCAGGGCCAGGAAAGCGGCGAACCAAATCGCATCTGACAGGGTCTGACGCGCCGGCTGCATATCGTTTTCACGAAACTGGGCCGACAGGCGGGGTAACAGTGCGGTACCAAGTGCAATTCCGATGACGCCCAAAGGCAACTGGACAATGCGGTCTGCATAATAAAGCCAGGATATTGCCCCCACCCCGAGGAGCGATGCCAGCACCAGATCGACAAGGAGATTGATCTGCATCGCTACGGCACCAGCTGACGCTGTCACAAAGCGCCGCCACATTCGCCGCGCTGCCGGAACCATGCTTGGCATATGCCAGCGCGGCATGATTCCCGCGCGCGCTAGGACCGTAGCCATGACCATCAATTGAATGCTGCCGGCAAACAGAAGTGCCAGCGCCAGCGGCATCGCCCTTGCATCAGCCACACCCCAAAATGGCAAGGCCAACGCGCCGGCAATCAGGCAGATATTGAAGATCACTGGCATCAGCGCCGCGGCGGAAAACCGGTCATGCGCGTTGGCAAGCGCAGCCCAGAAGGCCACAAGCGAAATCATCGGTAGGTAAGGAAAGGTCACCCGCGCCAGGTCAACTGCCGCCTCAATCCTGTCCGGCGTATCAACAAAGCCCGGGGCCAGCACGCCGACAATCGCGCGCATGTGCCATTCAGCCATGACCACCAGCGTAAGAAGGGCAAACATAAGCGTTGTCTGCACTTCGCCGGCCAGCCGCATCGCAGACGCATGACTGTCTGATGAACGCAGGTCGGCAAAGCTGGGTACAAAGGCGTTTGCAAGGGCGCCTTCTGCCGTCAACCGTCTAAACATGTTGGGCAGCTTCAACGCGACAAGAAAGGCATCCGCTGCCGGGCCAGCCCCTAGAAACACAGCAAAAGACACATCACGAAGGAACCCAAGAATACGGCTGATGCCGGTCAGGCCGCTGATCCGGCGAAAAGCCGTAGCAAGAGACATCGGTCTCATTCCGCAGCCTCGTTCACATGGTCAAACACCCCCAGCAGGCGCGACCGGATCACTTCGAGACGTGCCTCATTATGCACCTGCAGACCATACAGGTCTTTCACATAGAAAACATCGACAACGCGTTCGCCATAAGTTGACACCGTAGCAGTCTGAATTTGCAGGCCCAGATCCGCCAACACCCTCGTGATGCGGTAGACCAGGCCAGGAAAATCGCGTCCATTCACCTCGACNACCGTATGNGTCGAACTGATCTTGTTGGACAGGATGACCCGCGACGGCACCGGCAAGTGACGNACCCGTTCGGGAAGACTCTGCCANCTCTCGCGCAGGGCCGCTTGNGGGCGCAATGTGCCGGTANCCGCGCGCGNNAGGCTGGCCCGCAGCCTGTCCAGCANCCCNGCATCCGNCACCATCTCNTTACCCGCNGTCTGCAGCATGAACACATCCAGCACCGAACCATCAGAACAGGTGGTGATTCTGGCGCCGGCAATATTCAGACCATGNCCGGCAACGGCNCCGGCAATGCGTGAAAACAGGCCAGCATCATCGATCGANANAACTGTNANTTCAGTGANNTTGCGCGCCGGATCNTGNCGNAAGTCAATGAGNAGCGGTTCATCAAGCTGGNTGAANTGCCGNCTGAGTTCGGCATGNNGCACATGCATATCGNTATCNAAACCNGTCCAGTAGGCGCGCGGCAGATTNNTACTATGTNCTGTGAANGCTGCCTCACTCCANCCNTNAAGCGCAGCANAGGCTGCNTGTTGTGCATCNTCTGCTGTGTGCATCGCGATNGCNCCCGCNTCAGCNCCGCGCAAAACCGCATCCGTCTGAAAATACAGCTCACGCATCAGNGCCGCTTTCCACCCATTCCAGNTNGTCGGNCCAACGCCGCGAATATCAGCCACTGTNAGCACCAGCAGCAGCTTAAGCCGCTCNGGCGACTGCACAATNTCCGCAAANTCNGCAATGGTTTTTGGATCGTTCAGATCATAACGGAANGCGGTCTTNCTCATCAGCAAATGATGNCGCACCAGCCAGCTCACNGTTTCNGTTTCTTCCGGCGANANNCCGAGNCGCGGACACAGCTCCTGCGCCAGCTCNGCACCCANNATCGAATGATCACCACCCCNCCCTTTGGCNATATCATGNAGCAGGGCGGCAACAAAAAGGGNCCGCCGGGATTCNATTTCNGGCATNACNGNGCTNGCAACAGGTGCGGTTTCAGCCAGCTGGCCTGTTTCGATATCGTGCAGGATGCCGATAACNTGGATGGTGTGCTCNTCGACNGTGAAGCTGTGATACATGTCAAATTGCATCATNGCCACGATGCGCCCGAAATCCGGCAGATATCGTCCCAGTACACCNCTCTCATTCATCAGGCGCAAAACCCGTTCGGGATTATGCTTTGACGTCAGGATGTTCAAAAACTTTTCCGATGCCTCGGGGTTGGACCGNGTGGCAGCGCCAAGCGCCGGCAGCCCGCGGGTCAGCCGCTGCAACGCTTGNGGGTGAATATCAGCATTCTGTTGCAGCGCNAGCTCGAACAGGGTCAGCATCCGCAACGGGTCATCGCGAAACATCAGNGCCTGGTCAAGATTGATACGGCCGGCNCGAATGGTGAAGGGNCCAAATGACTGGCCAAACCGAAAATCCTCNCGCCATCTTGTNCGCCGCTGACGAAANTCCATTTCCATNGCTGCGCACATGATCCGNGTCAGGTTGCCNACATCCAGCGCCGCCANATAATAGCGCTTCATGAANCGCTCGACTGCCCGCATGCCNGANCGGTCGGCAAACCCCATCAGCGGCGCAATGGCCATCTGCGCCTCGAAATCCAGCCTTTCATCGGGGCGTCCCCTGTGCAGATGGATATGGCAGNGGACAGTCCACAGAAACCGCTGNGCCGCCGCGAACCTTCGCGCCTCNCTCTCGCGCAGNACGCCCTTTTCCACCAGCGCGATGATGCTGTCNGCACGGTANGCAAATTTGGCAATCCANAACAATGTATGGAGGTCGCGAAGCCCGCCCTTNCCTTCCTTGATNTTGGGCTCAACAACATAACGCGTNTTGCCATGCCTCTTGTGTCTNGTGTCACGTTCGGCCAGCTTGAGGGCTGCAAACTCNGCCGGNTTTATGCGTCCTGCCTCGCGTCGAAAGGCGCGCCCGAGATTNCCCCATATGCGCTTNTTTCCCTCAATCAGGCGCATTTCGAGAAGGCCTGTGAGAATGGTGTGGTCCTCACGCGCAGCNCGCATTGTTGCCGTAACGGTGCGTTTGNCGTGGCCNACCTTCANCCNCAGATCCCACANTAGATACAGCATCTGCTCGACAACCACATNCGCAGCGCTGGCGCTGTCTTTTTCCNTNAGAAACAGNAGGTCNATATCAGAATTTGGTGCCAACTCCCCGCGCCCATATCCCCCGACAGCAATCAGCACCACATCTTCNGCCCCATGGCGNGTGCATAATGTTCTCATNACCGTGCCGAGGAGAAGGTCCATTCCCCATGAATNACGACCAACATAGACCGCGCCGTCCCCCGACTGTAAAAGCGCGTCCTGCAGATTCTGCCGCATGTTCTGGTGCGCTGCCTTTGTCGTGGCAAGGAGCTGTTTAGCGAATGCCGCATCGCTGGCACCTGCCATAGCTGACAGGCTTTCCTCAAAAGCCAGCGCATCCAGTGGCGCAACGCCTTCGTCGACAGCCGCACCCAGCGGGTCGATCCATCGCCGCCAGGCCCTTGGCCTTGTGTGTTGGTTTTCGCCTTCTGTCGACATCTTGTCTTTATCCTGTCAGCCGGCATCTGCCTCATCGGCAAGCAGCGCCCGAAGTTCGTAGAGTATTTCCAGCGCGTCGCGCGGCGCCATCAGGTCCGGATTGATTTCTTCCAGACGCATCCTTAACCTATCCTCGGGTGCGAATGGTGGTATATCTGCCGTAAAATCATGGTCGAAAAGCGGCAGGTCCGCTGAAAGCTTTCCAGCATCAATGACACCATGACCCCCTGCTTCCATTTCACTCAGGAGCGCCTGCGCCCGGCTGATAACCATCGCCGGCAGGCCGGCGAGCCGTGCCACATGCACCCCGTAGGACCGATCGGCCGCCCCGCGGACAACCTGATGCAGAAAGATGATCTCTCCCTCCCATTCGCGCACCTTCATCGAATGGCAGGATAGGCGTTCAAGGCTGGTGCGCAGGTTGGTAAGCTCGTGATAATGCGTGGCAAACAATGTGCGGCAACGGTTGCTTTCATGCAGATGTTCCAGCGAGGCCCAGGCGATGGACAGCCCATCGTAGGTGGCGGTCCCGCGTCCGATCTCGTCAAGGATAACGAAGGACCGTTCCGTAGCACGGTTCAGGATGGCGGCTGTCTCGACCATTTCCACCATAAAAGTGGATCTGCCGCGCGCCAGGTCATCGGCCGCACCAACGCGGCTGAAAAGACGGTCAATCACACCAATCCGTGCGCTTTCGGCTGGTACAAACAGGCCAGCCTGCGCCATAATGGCAATATGTGCATTCTGCCGCAGAAAGGTTGATTTACCTGCCATGTTGGGGCCTGTGATCAACCAGATATCACCACTATCACCAAGCTGGCAGTCATTTGGGATGAAACTGTCACCGGCAGGCAGCATGGTCTCTACAACCGTGTGCCGCCCCTTTTCAATGTTCAAACAAACACCGTCGCTGATATCGGGCCGGCAATATTGGCGGCTTGTGGCCATCACCGCTGCGGAAATAGCAACATCGAGGCGGGCCAATGCAGCCGCCGCACCGGACAGCCCCTCTGCACGCGCCAGTACCATGGCGCGCAATGTTTCGAAAATATCAAGTTCACGTGCCAGCGCGCGATCCGCCGCCGAGGACATATCCCGTTCAAGTTCTGCCAGTTCTGTGGTTGTGAAACGCACTGACTGCGCTGTTGTCTGACGATGGATGAACCGGTCATCCTGCATCAGTTTTTCACCATGCGTGTTGCGCACATCCACATGATAGCCAAGCACATTATTATGTTTGACTTTCAGCGAAGAAATGCCGGTTGTGGTGCAATATTCCTGTTGCAGGGCGGCGATCAACCGCCGACTTTCGTCACGCAGAAGACGCAATTCATCAAGGGCCGCATCAAAACCGCTGCGTACAAAGCCCCCATCCCGCGCCAGCAGCGGTAAATCATCCCCCAGCGCGGGCGCCACCTCGTCAGCAAGAGGGGCTGCTGCCATGATGGAGTCATAGAGACCGGCAAGATCCTCCGGCGGGGCCAGAGCGGCCTGATTCTGGCCTGCCGCTGCCACAAAATCCGAACCAGCCAAAATGCCGCGCGCCAATGCATCAAGGTCGCGTGGGCCACCATGCCCCAGCGACAGACGCGAAAGTGCCCGATCGATATCGGGTATCGCTTTCAGGCTGCTGCGAAGCGTTTCTGACAGATCAGTCGTGGCGGCAAACCATGAAACAAGATCAAGCCGCCGGTTTATGGCTGCAGCGTCCGCCAGGGGTGCTCCGATCCGCTGTGCCAGCAACCGCGCGCCACCGGCCGTGATCGTCTGGTCAATGGCTGCAAGCAGGCTGCCCTGACGGTTGCCGGACAGGGTGTGGGTAATTTCCAGCGAGCGACGCGTTGCCGGATCAATTTCCATGTAGCCGGCCTCGCTGACCGGCTGCAGGTTGCGCAGCCGCGGCAGATTGCCTTTCTGCGTCAGCTCGATATAGGCAAGAAGCGCCCCTGCCGCACTTGTCATAGACCGTGAAAACCGGCCAAAGCCGTCAAGGCTGGCGATGCCGAAATAGTCGCACAGGGCGCGCTGGCCCGCCGCGGAGTCAAAAAGCGACGGTGCTTGTTCGGTACACAGGGTGCCATACTGGGCGACCGTATCAGGTATTCTGGCCCCGGCAAGGCTGATCAGCTCGGCCGGATTCAACATGGACAGCAACCCTTCCAGCCGCGTCTGGTCCGTTTCCTGCACAGCAAAATCACCTGTCGAAATATCGGCCCAGGCGACCGCCATCGCGTCACCCGACCGACCGATCGCCGCAAGATAGTTGTTGGCCCGTGGCACAAGCAGATCATCTTCTGTCAGGGTGCCCGGGGTGAGTATCCGGATGACCTCGCGGCGCAACGGGCCTTTGCCGCCCCGTTTTTTCTGTTCGTCAGGATCCTCGACCTGCTCACAGATGGCGACCCGGTGACCCGCGCCGATCAACCGCGCGAGATACCCGTCAACCGAATGGAAAGGTACGCCGCACATGGGGATGTCATCACCGTCGCTTTTCCCGCGTTTCGTCAGGGTGATGCCAAGCACGGATGCGGCAATTTCCGCATCCTCGAAGAACATCTCGTAGAAATCGCCCATGCGGTAGAAAAGCAAGCTGTCCGGATGTGCGGACTTGACGCTCAGATACTGGGCAATCATCGGCGTGGGCGACTTTACTTTTAGCGTCGCAGATGTTGATAATGGCGGCGTCATGGCGGACCTTTTATATGGAGCTAACATGATAGCAAGACATAAACGAGATGGTATCTAATTCCGGAACTGTTTCAGGTTTCGGAAATGATTCACCCTCCACCGCATAAGGGGCAGCACGCGCGCCATGAGCAAGAAGATAAACAAACTTGACCAGGAAGCCCTCGCGTTCCATGCAAATGGCCGTCCCGGCAAGCTGGAAATAACCGCGACCAAACCACTTATGAGCCAGCATGATCTGTCACTGGCCTATTCACCCGGCGTTGCGGCACCTTGCCTTGAAATCGCAGAAAACGCCGATGCCGCCTATGACTACACAGCCAAGGGAAACCTCATCGCTGTTATATCGAATGGCACAGCTGTTCTGGGCCTTGGGGATATTGGCGCTGCCGCCTCCAAGCCAGTCATGGAAGGCAAAGCCGTCCTGTTCAAGAAATTTGCTGATATCGACGGGCTCGATCTCGAGGTGGACACGGCCGATACTGATCGTTTCATCGACACAGTGGCGACGCTGGCACCTACCTTTGGTGGCATCAATCTTGAAGACATCAAGTCGCCGGAATGTTTCATCATCGAGCAACAGCTTCGCGAACGGCTGGACATCCCAGTATTCCATGATGACCAGCACGGCACAGCCATCATTGCCGCCGCCGGCCTGATCAATGCCCTGCACCTCACAGGCCGGGACTTCAAGAATGTGAAAGTTGTTTCTAACGGCGCGGGTGCGGCATCCATTGCCTGTGTTGAGCTCATCAAATCCATGGGGGTGCCGCATGATAATGTCATTCTCGTCGATCGCGCCGGTGTGATCTTCAAGGGCCGCGAAGAATCGATGAACCAGTGGAAATCAGCGCATGCGGCAAAAACCGATGCGCGGACGCTGGAAGACGCCATGAAAGGCGCTGATATCTTCCTTGGTCTGTCTGTTGCCGGTGCATTGAGCGCATCGATAGTTGAAACGATGGCGGACAAACCAATCATCTTCGCAATGGCCAACCCTGTTCCTGAAATCATGCCGCAAGAGGCAAAATCCGTACGCCCGGATGCCATCATCGCCACTGGCCGGTCAGACTTTCCGAACCAGGTGAATAATGTTCTCGGGTTTCCCTATATCTTCCGCGGCGCACTCGATGTACGGGCCAGCAAAATCAATGAGGAAATGAAAATCGCAGCCGCGGAGGCGATTGCCATACTGGCACGCGAGGATGTACCGGATGCTGTTGCCGATGCCTATGGCGGTGAAGCGCTGCAATATGGTACCGATTACATCATCCCGGCACCTTTTGACCCGCGCCTGATTTCGGCAGTGTCGTCCGCAGTGGCCGAGGCGGCGATGAAAAGCGGCGTCGCCAGAAAGCCGATCGAGGACCTGTCCCGGTATCGCCGGCAGCTGTCGGCACGCCTTGATCCCACCGCATCCACATTGCAGGTGATTTTCGACCGGATCAGCGCGCAGAAGAAGCGTGTCGTCTTTGCCGAGGGTGAGGAGGAAAAAGTCATTCGTGCGGCGCTGTCGTTCCGTAATGCGGGGTATGGTGATCCCATCCTTGTTGGTCGCGAAAGCCGCATTCGCGAAACAATAGAAAGGCTGGGGCTGGAAGGTGCGGAAGATCTGCCCGTTACCAATGCCAAGATATCCGGCCATAATGAAAGCTATATCGATTTCATGTATGCGCGGCTGCAAAGAAAGGGTGCGCTGCGCCGCGACTGCCAGCGCATGGTGAATCTTGATCGCAATGTGTTCGGGGCCTGCATGGTTCTGAAGGGACATGCCGATGCGATGGTGACCGGCGTGACACGATCATTCAAGCCAAGCTTTGACCATGTCACCCGTGCCATCTCGCCCGAGGAAGGCAAGGATTTCGTGGCAACATCGATGATCGTGTCACGCGGGCGTACAGTCTTTATCGGGGATGTTTCGGTGCATGAGCGTCCGAATGGTGAGCAGATTGCCGATATTGCAGAAGCCATTGCCGGCAAGGCAAGGCAGATGGGCCACACCCCGCGCGTAGCTATCCTGTCCTTTACCAATTTCGGTAGCCCGGGTTCGGAGATTGCCGACGAGGCGCGGCGGGCCATCGAGATTCTGGACAACCGCAAACCTGACTTCGAATATGATGGCGAGATGTCTGCGAATGTCGCGCTTGATTACGAACTGATGCATCAGCGCTATCCATTCTGCCGACTGTCCGGTCCGGCAAATATCCTGGTGATGCCGGGGCTGCATTCGGCAAACATCTCTTTCGAGCTGATCCAGAACCTGACTGAAGGTGCGGTCATAGGGCCAATCATGCTCGGCGCTGAAAAACCATTTCAGATCGTGCAGATGGGGGCTTCGGTCACCGATCTTGTGCAGGCAGCGGCCTTTGCCGCCTACGAGGCATTACGTTAGAGATCCGCAGCCGCAAAAAGGGCGGCCAGGTCCTGATCAGGGCGGGCACCGATATGCGAAATGACCTCACCAGCAGCAATACTGGCAATTACACCAGACTGACGCACTGAATAACCGTTGGTGCGACCGTAAAGATAACCCGAAGCGAACAGATCCCCGGCGCCTGTTGTATCGGCAACAGCGCCAAGCGGCATTGCTGGAATCTCGTGCCTGTCATCGCCGCAACCGACAAAGGCACCATCCGCACCGCGGGTGATGATGACTTCATCAACTTTACCGCAGAGCAAATCGCGTGCAGCGTCACCAGATGTCTCGCACAGGCTTGCCACCTCATCCTCATTCGCAAACAGAATATCAACATGGTCATGGCAGAATTTTGAGAGCGCCTCACGATGTCGCTCTGCACACCATGGATCGGACAGGGACAGTGAGATTTGCTTGTCGTAATGGGCCGCCATTGTAACCGCCTGTCCAAAGATATCTGGACCGGCTGGCGCATCAAACAGATAACCCTCAAGATAAATCACCTCAGAGGCAGCAACATCCTCGGCACGGATATCATCTGGCTGAAATTCAATACATGCCCCGAGATAGGTGTTCATCGAACGTGATGCATCAGGGGTCACCAGAATGATGGAACTTGCGGTTGGCGCGCCATTGGGCTGCGGGTCAGCCTCGAAATGCACCCCTGCTGCCCGAATATCATTGATGAAACCATGGCCAAGGGCGTCATTATGAACGCGGCCTGCAAACCCTGCCGTGCCTCCGAGCGCAACAATACCAACCGCCGTATTTGCGGCTGACCCGCCGGAAATCTCACGCGGCGATTCAAGCGCCGCGTAAAGTTGTGCGGAACGTTCGGCATCGACAAGGTTCATCATACCCTTGCCAATTTCCTGTGATTTCAGAAATTCATTCTCGCAGCGGGCGAAAATATCAACGATAGCATTGCCCACCGTCAGAACATTCATCTTTGGAGACATCAAACCCTCATCTGGGTGCAAAGTACACACGGACGGGACCGTAATGAAGTCCTGCATCTGCGGCAAGGTTTAACTATAAACATCGCGCAGGACGTTCAGAAACGGGCATTATCTGTTTGCCTGAATGTGACTCTCGTCTATTGTGCGCGCACCCTCGTATCCTGTTTTCGTTACGGCGCATCTGTCATGAACGCACATCTAAAAACGATCTTTCTTGGTGGATCGGTGCTGCTTGTTGCGGCTTGCCAGACCACGCTGCCTGATGTCGGGTCGCCTGCAATCACAACATCGGCCCATTCGCTGCTGTCGTCGGCCGAAGACAAGACAGTCCCAATCACGACATCAGCCAATCCCGTTACCGAAGATACCGGCGCATCTGAAACCGCATCCGCCGAAACGGATAACACCAAACAGGCAAATACCGTTGCCGGCAACGCGGCTGATGGCGACGCGGTGACATCACTACGGTCAGAGCAAGCGTTCAATTCAGAATTCGCTATCGACTCGAAGCCAGCTACAGCGATCCCGGCCAAGCGCGCAGAAGCGATGCCACTTCCAGCGGACCAGACGCAGGGCAAGGAAGCTGCACCAGTCAATGATACGCCCGCGGCAAACACCGCGGACACCATTGACAAAGCCTTTGATGTTGCCGCCGGGACCCTGACCCCGCCGCCCACACCACCCGAAGCTGCGCCAGAGATATCAGAGCCGAAACCTGCCCCGCCACCCGCAGAGTTTGAGCCGGCATCCGTTGTCGGCCTGTCAGCTGATCAGCTTGAGGCACGGTTTGGCACAGCCGATTTGTTGCGCCGCGAAGGCACCTCCGAAGTCTGGCAGTACCGTTTGTCAGCCTGTGTTGTGGATTATTTCGTCTATCCGGATGGGGCTGGAATCAGGAAAATTGTGGCCTGGGACTGGCGCGCGCCTGTTCTCTCAGTAGATATCGATGCGCTGAAATGTAGGCAGGATCTCGCCATCCGCGACCAGGAAACCAGCCAGGGCTAGGCTGTCTTTTCCCTGAACCGGCAGAATTCAATAATGACACAATCGGCACAGTCGGGCTTGCGTGCCTTACAGATGTAGCGGCCATGTAGGATCAACCAGTGATGCGCCCCTTTCTTCCATTTTTCGGGCACTCGACGAAGTAATTCTGCCTCTACAGCATCCGGCGTCTTGCCAGGGCCCATACCGGTGCGGTTTCCAACGCGGAAAATATGTGTATCCACGGCGATTGTGGGATGGCCGAAGGCTTCATTCAAAACAACATTGGCTGTCTTTCGCCCGACGCCGGGCAAGGCCTCCAGCGCACCACGGTCTTCTGGCACCTGACTGTCATGTGTTTCGATCAGAATTTCTGACAGCCTGTGGACATTCTTTGCCTTCATATTGAAAAGTCCAATCGTGCGGATGTGATGGGCAATCCCATCAACACCCAATGCGACCATTTTTTCAGGCGTGTCCGCCACGGCAAACAACCCGCTCGTCGCGCGATTGACGCTAATATCTGTTGCCTGTGCAGACAAAACCACCGCGACAAGCAATGTGTAGGGGCTGGAGAATTCCAGTTCTGTTTGTGGGTTGGGTGATCTGGCCGACAGTCGGGTAAAGCATGCCTCAATATCGGCAAGCCTCATTTTGCGTGGCCGCGGTGATGAGCACATCGCTATTATCTCCCTCGGGTCTTCTGCATCGAAAAATGCTGGACGATCGACAGCTTTGCCCTAATCTCACTTAGTATCTAACTGGCTGATTGCGAGTGGTGACGACCAAATATGACAGTCTTTAATCTTGGTTCAATTAATATCGACCTGTTCTATCAGGTTCCACATTTCCCAGGAGCCGGGGAAACGCTGATGACACTCGGGCACGCCCGCATGCTTGGCGGCAAGGGCGCCAACCAATCTATTGCACTGGCCCGTGCCGGCATGGATGTCCTGCATCTTGGTGCTAGTAGCGCTGAAGACAGCTGGTTGCGCAATGAGCTTGAAGATGCGGGCGTCAATATTGCCCACATTCAGGACAGCGACCATGCCAGCGGGCACGCCATCGTATCGGTGGATATGGAAGGCGAGAATCAGATTCTGCTATCGCCCGGTGCCAATCGCGAAATTGACATGGACAGCGCCTGTGCTGCACTGGATCAGGCACAGGACGGTGATTGGGCATTGCTGCAGAACGAAACTAACGGGGCTGACACGTTCGTAGCCGCAGCGCGCGCAAAGGGGCTTAAACTTGCCTATAGCGCAGCACCCTTTGATTCAGATATCGTTCTGGGCTTGTTGCCACATACAGACCTTCTTGTCGTCAATGAAGGTGAGGCGACGGCGCTTGGTGCTGCAATTGGAAAGCCCGTCGAGGCGGCGGGTCTGCCACATCTGGTAATAACACTTGGTGGGGCTGGTGCCAGCTATTACGGCATTGATGGAGACATCAAACAGCCTGCCTTTGCGGTTAACGTTGTTGATACGACCGGTGCAGGTGACTGCTATCTGGGCTATCTTCTGGCCGGCATCGCGGCTGGCAGGACAACAGAACGTTGCATGGCTGAGGCAGCGGCGGCAGCGGCCATTCATGTGACCCGGCCCGGTGCAGGGGCCGCCATACCCATCCGCGCCGAAGTTGATGCTTTCCTTGAAAAGACCGGCTGATTCCCTGTCTGCCAACTATCGTGCCGGAATTATCCTTTCGTTTATGTAGAATTTGGTACCGAGTGACACAGAAACTTATAATTGATACCGACCCCGGCATTGATGACGCGATGGCCATCCATCTGGCTTTTGCTGACAGTCGTATTAATGTCATTGGCATGACGACGATTTTTGGCAATGTCACAACGGCGCAAGCGACACGCAACGCGTTATATCTTGCCGAAATGGCACATTATGACCTGCCGGTGGCTAAAGGTGCCACTGTGCCGCGGCACCGTAACGGAGCGCCACCCGCCGATTTTGTTCATGGTAGTGAAGGGTTTGGCGACCTGCCAGCCATGCAGCCAGCTGGCAAACCTGACAGCCGCAATGCTGCCCGGTTCCTGTGCGAAAGCTGCGCAGCACACCCGGGCGAGGTGATAATCTGCGCCGTTGGCCCGCTGACAAATCTTGCGGCTGCCCTAGATCATGACACGTCTATTACACAGACGGTCAAGCGCGTGGTTGTGATGGGCGGCAGCGCAGCGCGGCATGGCAATGTTAGCGACTGCGCTGAGGCCAATATATGGAATGACCCGGACGCGGCAGATGCTGTTTTCGGCGCTGACTGGGATGTCACCATGGTGGGGCTGGATGTCACCGAAAAAACACAATGCACGCCGGCGAATTTTGCCAAGCTGGCAGAAGCGGCGCCGATCATTGGAGGCTTTCTAGAAAAAGCATCACGGTTTTATTTTGACTTTCATGAAGCAAAGACGGGCAAACGAAGCTGCTTCATGCATGACCCGTCAGCGATTATTGCTGTCACTGATCCCGACCTGTTTGGTTATGAGCGGCACCCGATCACCGTTGTCTGCTCGGGAAACGAAATTGGTCGGACCGTTACCAATCCAAAGGCCGATCGACGGGGCACTCAAATTGCCATGACAGTCGACAGCCGGACTGTAGGTGAGATATTCATGAGATATGTTGCTGCTGCAGACGACATGGCCGACGCTCGCGAGAAAATGGCCTAACAGAACAAAGCCTGGAGGAATAAATGAGAGTTGAAACCGTTGACTATCAGGCGCCGGGTGCCAGCGAGACGCTGGCCCGTTCGCTGAGAGATACCGGCTTTGCTGTGCTGGCAAACCATCCCATTACGCCAGAGCGCATTGCCGGCATTTATGATGGCTGGGGGCATTTTTTCGCAGGCGATGATAAATTTGAATATGCTGTGCAACCGCCAGCACATGATGGCTATTTTGCCTTTCGCTCGGAAAACGCCAAAGATTCACAGGTCAAGGATCTGAAAGAGTTTTTTCACGTCTATCCCGGCTGCCGTCTGCCAGACGCGCTAGAGGCAATGACCCGCGCCATCTATGCTGATCTGGAAGCACTTGGCCGCGAATTGCTAGACTGGATCCACGCCCAGGCGCCTGACAGAGTGACGAATGACCTGTCAATGCCGCTTGGCGACATGATGGAAAGCAGCAATCAGAGCCTGCTGCGCATTCTGCATTATCCGCCGGTGGAATCTGCTGAACCAGGGGCCATTCGTGCCGCAGCACATGAAGATATCAATCTGATCACCCTGCTGCTATCCGGATCAAAGCCGGGGCTGCAGGCAAGGGACGCCAACGGGAACTGGCATGATGTTGCCTGTGATGCCGGCATGATCACAATTAATAATGGCGACATGCTCGCCAAGGCAACGGGCGATCACTTCCCGTCGACAACGCACCGGGTAACCAATCCTGACGCCGGTCAGAATGTTTCGCGCTACTCCATGCCGATGTTTCTGCATCCTCGGCCTGACGTGCAGTTGCAGCCCGGGCTAACAGCCGACGACTATCTGCAGCAACGCCTTCGCGAGATTGGCCTAAAGTAGCAGGCTGGCGGCCCAAATTCAGCGTAGACAGACGCAAAGCGGTTGGACTAGCGCAGTAAAACAGGATAGGAATCATCTATAGGTTTGAAACATCTAATACGATGTTTTGTAAAGAAGAGGCGGCGTCTTTTGCCAGCCTCTGTCAAACGGGAGAAGAAACCATGTTTTTGAAGAATGTTGCACTGACTTCTGGTGTGGCGGCGGCCTTCATGCTCGCCGGTGCAAGCGCGGCATCCGCCTTTACCGCATGCCAGGTTACCGATGTGGGCGGAATCGATGATTCCGGATTTAACCAGACTGCTTGGAAGGGTGTCCAAGATTCAATGGCTGCCTTCGGGATTGATGGCCGTTATCTAGAATCGCAGTCGGAAACAGATTACGAACCAAACCTGAATGCGCTTCTTGACGCCAAGTGCGACATCATCATTTCGGTTGGCTTCCTGATGGCTGACGCCACCGCGACATCAGCAAACGCCAACCCAGATGCTAATTTCTCGATTGTTGATATGGCCTATAATCCGACTATTCCGAATGTACTGGGCATGGTCTACGCAACCAACGAAGCCGCCTTTATGGCTGGATATCTGGCGGCCGGTATGTCGCAGACAGGCGTGGTTGGTACCTTTGGCGGCATCAACATTCCACCGGTTACCGGCTTTATGGACGGTTTTTATTACGGCGTAGCCCATCATAACAGCCAGAAAGGCACAAATGTGCAGGTTCTTGGCTGGAACCCGGAAAGCAAGGACGGGCTGTTCACAGGCAATTTCGAAAGCCTTGATGACGGTCGCGCCTTTGCCCAGAACCTTTATGATGAAGGTGCTGACATTGTGATGCCGGTTGCTGGTCCGGTTGGCCTTGGTTCCGCAGCGCTTGCCGCCGAGCTCGGCACAGATGCGCTGAAGATCATCGGCGTTGACGCCGATCAGACACAGACGGACCCGGGCAATGCCGCCGTCTATCTGACATCCGTGCTGAAGCGCATGGATTCAACCGTAATGCAAGTGATCAAGCAAACCATGGACGGTAAGTTCGATGGTGGAATGATGGTTGGTACGCTTGCCAATGAGGGTGTCGGTCTCGCACCTTATCACAGCTTTGACAGTGCCGTTCCGGCAGCGTTGAAAGCCGAAGTTGAGGCAATACGAGCCGGTATCATTGCCGGTTCAATCAACGTAGGCGGCTGATTCTGAAACATGCCCGTTGCCTCGGTCTTTGCCGGGGCAACGGTTTTTTTGTGTGATCCGTCTGTGATGAATATTGAACCATGAATATTGAACTGCGCGGTATCAGCAAACGGTTTGGCGCTGTCCAGGCAAACCGGGATATTCATCTTAATATCCGGGCAGGGGAGGTTCTTGGCCTACTCGGTGAAAATGGTGCTGGCAAGTCGACATTGATGAATGTGCTGTCGGGCCTATACCGGCCGGATGCAGGGGACATCCTGATTGAAGGCACGCCCGCCGGCTTTGGCGGGCCGGGGGACAGTATAGCCGCCGGCATTGGTATGGTGCATCAGCATTTCATGCTGGTCCCGGTATTCAGTGTTGTGGAAAACGTCATCCTTGGAGTCGAGCCCACCGGTACCGGCGACTTTCTGGATCTTGCCACGGCGCGCCAGCAGGTGGCGGCGATCAACGCCCGCTATGGCATGGATGTGCCCCCAGACGCCTTGATCGAGGACCTGCCGGTTGGTATCCAGCAACGTGTCGAAATTTTGAAAGTGCTTTTCCGGTCGGCCGATGTGCTGATCCTAGACGAACCGACAGCGGTTTTGACACCGCAGGAGGTCGAAGCTTTCTTTGCGATTGTGCGGGCGCTGCGCGATGCAGGCAAGGCGATTGTCTTCATCACACACAAGCTGCATGAGATTATAGAGATTGCCGATAAGGTCAGCGTGTTGCGGCAGGGCGAGATCGTCGGTGGCGGAGTGCCTTCTGATTTTTCCGAAGCTGATCTGGCGGAAATGATGGTTGGTCGGCCCGTCAGCTTTTCGGTTGAGCGCGGCACCGCCACACCAGGGGCGGAAATGCTGGCCTTGCAGGATGTCACGCTCTTTGACTCGACGATGGAAACATACCTTCAGCAGATTGCCCTTTCAGTGCACGCCGGCGAAATTGTTGGCATCGCGGGCGTGCAGGGCAATGGCCAGACGGAACTTGTCGAGGTCATCACCGGCCTTTTGCCAGTGACAGAAGGCACTGTGATCTTCAATGGTGTGGATATCACCACTACCAGCGTACGCCAGCGCCACCATATGGGCATAGCGCATATCCCTGAAGACCGGCAGAAATCAGGCATGGTGTCAGCCTTCACCGTCACCGAGAATATGGTGCTGAACTCCTATTATGACGAAAGCGTATCGAAAGGCGTGCAGATTGATTGGCACCGCGCTGAACAGCGGGCAGCAGAAGCCTGTCTGAAATTCGATGTGCGCACCCCCAGCGTTTTTCTGGGTGGTGGTGGATTGTCCGGCGGCAACCAGCAGAAAATGGTGGTGGCGCGCGAGCTGGAGCGAGATGTAAGACTTGTGGTAGCATCACAGCCAACCCGCGGCGTAGATGTCGGATCAATTGAATTCATCCATAAACAGCTTGTCGCGTGCCGTGATGCAGGTAACGCGGTGTTGATCATTTCCTCGGAACTTGACGAAATCCTCGATCTTTCGGACCGCATCTATGTGATGTATGAGGGGCACATCACAGCCGAATTCGACAATAGCGGCGCGCAGGCCGACCGCAACGCCATCGGCCTTGCCATGGCCGGCGCAAACAGAACGGCAGCAACATGACCAGTTCGAAACCAAACAACGCTGCTAGCGGTCCATCGGTTCATAATGAAAAGCTGCGCGCTCTTCTCGCACCGAATTTCGAGACTGGCGGTAACAGGCGTGAAATTATTCTAATACCGCTGGCAGCTGTCTTCATGGCGCTGGTCATCGGCGCTGTCATCATGATGGCTACGTCGGTGGCGCCTACCACCATTCTGCGCAGCTTTATGGCGATGGCGGACGGATCAGTGGGGTCCATTAACGCAATATCAGAAACGCTAACAGCGTCCATTCCGCTCGTTCTTGCCGGGCTTGGCATTGGTCTCGCTTTCCGCGCTGGGCTGTTCAACATCGGAGCTGAAGGGCAGATGGTCATTGGTGGGCTGGCAGCAGCCATCGCCAGCTTTTCAATCACTGGCCTGCCAATGGCAATTCACATGCCGCTTGTCTTGATTTTTGGCCTGGTACTTGGCGGGGCCTATGCCGCCATTGCCGGTTTTCTGCGAGCGGCAACTGGCGCGCATGAAGTAATTTCGACGATTATGTTGAACCTAATTTCCTTCCGTCTTCTGGATTATCTACTCCGACAGCCGTTCATTCAGAAAGAGGGCCGGTCCGATCCTATTTCGAAGGCCGTGCTGGAAACGGCCGAACTGCCACGACTTCTCAGCTTTATTGACCCAAATTTTCGTCTGCATGTTGGTCTGTTTCTAATGCTGGGCGCGGTAGCGCTGGTCTACTGGCTGCTGTTTCGCTCAAAACTGGGTTTTGCCCTTCGCATTTCTGGTGAGAATCCAGACGCAGCACGCTATGCCGGCATTCGTGCCGGCATGACAATAGTCATCGCCATGGCCATTGCTGGAGGTCTGGCCGGGTTAGCCGGAGCTGCGCAGGTCACGGGCGTATTGGGACGCGCAACTCCAGGTTTTACCGCCGGTATCGGTTTTGATGCCATCGCTGTTGCGCTACTGGGTAGGTCACATCCGGTTGGCATCCTGCTTGCGGGTATTCTGTTTGGTGCTTTGGAGGCAGGCGGACGCCAGATGCAAGTGGATGCAGGTGTATCAATTGACATGATCAGCATTATTCAGGCGTTAATCATCATGTTTGTCGCTGCGCCACTGCTAGTTAAGCGCGCCATGCCATTCCTGTTCCCCGCCCAGTCAAAAGAGGGGTCAGATCATGGCTGATCGAACGACCCTGGCGAAATCTTCTGCTGGTGATGGTGTGAACAACGGCACAGCACCTGCTGTCATGATCGATAAGCGGCGCATCATTAGCGGTTTTGCGCTGGTTTTGCTGGCAGCCGTAATCATGTTCTTTCTTGATGCGCCATGGGAAAGCGTTTCGACATTCAAGGTTTCACGTCCGCGTGATAATTGGGCTGTCAGCAATTTGGTATTGCCAAGCCAGCTCTTCAATCTGATTGCCGCAATCATTCTGGCGTTTCTGGGCACAAGACTGTTCCTGCGTGGCGGTGGCCGATGGACTGGATTGTCTCTTGGGATCGGTCTAGTCGTTCTGGCAATGGCCTTTCTGGTATGGGCCACTGCCGGTAAATCAATTTCGTTGACGGGTATGCTGCAGGCAACCGTGGTACGTGCTGTGCCGATCGCGCTGGCCGCGCTTGGCGGTATCTTGTGTGAACGCGTCGCCGTGATTAATATTGCCATTGAAGGCATGCTGCTGGCCGGTGCCTTTTCCGGCGCCCTGTTCGGATCATTGCTCGGCGGTTGGGCCGGCATTATTTGTGCGATGATTACAGGCGGTGTTTTCGGTCTTCTGCTGGCAGTTCTTGTGATCACATATCGCGTTGACCAGATTATTGCCGGGGTTGTGATCAACCTGTTCGTTCTGGGACTGACATCCTATGTATCCAGTCAGGTATTTGCCGAATTTCGCTGGCTGAATAAGGCAACGCCGTTTCGAGCATTCAAGATACCAGTGCTTGGTGACATTCCTCTGATCGGGCCGGTGCTGTTCAACCAGAACCTGTTTGTTTATGGCGCGCTGATCCTCGTCACTATGTCGACCTATTATCTGTTCTATACACGTATGGGCCTGCGTGCACGCGCGGTCGGGGAACATCCGCGCGCGGCCGACACGCTTGGTATTGATGTCATCAAAACGCGCTATGCCCACGTGATTGTGGCCGGCATGATTGCCGGTTTTGGCGGGGCTTGGTTTACCCTTGGGTCGGTTGGCCGGTTTGACGAGAACATGACCTTTGGACGCGGATTTATCGGGCTGGCAGCCATGATTTTTGGACGCTGGCACCCGTTGGGCGCTCTTGCAGCGGCACTGGTATTTGGCTTTGCTGATTCGCTGCAGCAAAAGCTGTCCATCCTCAACACACCGATCCCATCCGAATTCCTGTCAATGGCTCCCTATATCGCAACCATTGTCGTGGTTGCGGGTCTTGTTGGTCGAGCCCGTCCACCGGCGGCCATTGGCAAAGCTTATGCAAAGGACTAACGTAGGCCAGCTTGGAAGCGGATTTTAATGACCACAGATTCAGAACTTGTCAACGCAGCCATTGAAGCGATGAACAAGGCCTATGCGCCTTATTCGAAATTTCATGTCGGCGCTGCGATCCTTGATGAAGACGGGCAAATCCACCGTGGCGCAAATGTTGAAAACGCCGCTTATCCTATTGGCCATTGCGCCGAAGCCAGTGCGATTTCGGCGATGATCGTGGCGGGTAAACGCCGGATTGTGAAAATTGCAGTTGCCGGCGGTAACGGAGGCGACGGCCTTCTATGCACACCCTGTGGCGGGTGCCGTCAGCGAATTAAGGAGTTTGCGGCTGCGAATGCGCCTGTTCTGGTTGCCGACCCAAACGGGTTGCAGGCGCGCTTCACCCTCGAGGATTTATTGCCAGAAAGCTTTGGCCCAGAAAATCTGAACAGCTAGTTCGTTCCATAAATACGGTCGCCCGCATCACCAAGGCCAGGCAGGATATAGCATTTCTCGTTCAGCTCACGGTCGAGCGCTGCCGTGATAATTGGCAGCGTTGGATGGGCTTCATGCAGGGCGACCACACCTTCTGGCGCAGCGACCAGACAGGAAAAGACGATATCTGTGACGCCCATTTCCAATAGCTTATCGACGGCCATACTGGCGCTGCCACCGGTTGCCAGCATCGGGTCGCCCAGAATGACCTGGCGTCGCGCAATATCAGAGGGAAGGCTGGTGTAATAGGACACGGGTACCATCGTGTCATGATCCCGGTAGAGGCCCAGATGCCCGACACTCGCCTCGGGGCAGACTTGGCTGAAACCGTCCACAAGCCCGTTACCAGCACGCAAGATGGATACAAGACACGGATACGGTGTTGCCATCGTGGCAGCCGTCATTTTTTCCAGCGGTGTTTCGATATCCAGATCGCGCGTTTTCAGTGCCGCAAATGTCGGGAAGGCCAGCAACCAGGACAGTTCGTGAAGCGTATGCCGAAATTCATGAGGTGGTGTATCCTTATCGCGCAGGATTGCCAGCTTGTGCACAACAAGCGGATGATCCATCACATGAAGGTGTGGGTTTGAAGAAGCTGTCATGGGGATCTCCGCTACCTGTTGAGACAATAAGAATAGAACCTCTGTGATCCTTTTTCCATTCACAAAATGCGAGGCCGGCGGCACTATGTCTGCTGTTTCCAGAAGGGTGTGACCATGGCCAAGCTTTATTTTTCCTATGCCGCAATGAATGCTGGAAAATCCACAATTCTCCTGCAGGCATCGCATAACTATCAGGAACGCGGCATGCATACGCTTTTGCTGACCGCACAGCTTGATGACCGTGTTGGTAACGGCAAAATCGGATCACGAATCGGCCTAAAAGCCCCAGCCCTCGTCTTTTCCCCGAATGACAATATGATGTCGGTAATTGTTGCGGAACATAACCAGCACCCTGTTGATTGTGTGATGGTCGATGAGGCTCAGTTTTTAAGTAACACGCAGGTTTGGCAGCTTTCCAAAGTCGCGGATGATTTGCTTATTCCAGTAATGTGTTACGGATTGCGCACCGATTTTCAGGGTAATCTTTTTCCCGGCAGCGCGCGTCTCCTGGCGATCGCAGATGTCATTCGGGAAATCAGGACGATCTGCCATTGTGGCAGCAAAGCCACCATGGTTGTCCGCCAGGATGAAAAGGGTTGTGTTATCCGGGAGGGAGAACAGATCGAGATCGGCGGCAATGAACGCTACATATCGCTGTGCCGCAAACATTGGTGTGAAGCGATGGATGATGGAACGAGCTAGCCGCCTAGAACATCATCCATACTGTAGAATCCTGCAGTTGTTGCATGAGCAAAACGGGCGGCGCGCAGGGCGCCACGGGCGAATATCACACGGTCATTTGCTTTGTGGCTGATTTCCACGCGTTCAGAATCACCAAAGAAAATGACCGAATGCTCGCCAGGCACATCTCCGCCGCGCAACACTGCAAAACCGATATCCCCCTGTTTGCGTGCACCCATCTGGCCTTTACGAACCATGTTTGACACCGCGTCCAGATCAACACCACGGCCCCGTGCTGCAGCCTTGCCAAGCGCCAGCGCCGTACCAGAGGGTGCATCCACCTTGTGGTGGTGGTGCGTTTCAAGAATTTCGATATCCCACCCATCAACAAGCTGCGTGGCCACTTGCTCAACAAGGCGGGATAGAAGAGTTACACCGACAGACGTATTGGCACAATAGACGAGTGCCGCGCGATCGGCTGTTGTAGCAAGTGCCGTTTCATCTTCTTCTGTCAGCCCGGTGGTGCCGACCACAAGCGATGTCGCATGATCGCGGGCAAACTTGGCGTGCGCGACGCTAGCCTGCGGGCTAGTAAAATCAATGACCACATCTGCAACGGCAAACAGACCTGCTGCATCCGATGTAATTGTTACCCCATTCGGGCCGATGCCCGCAAGAACACCACTATCCTGACCGATAAAGTGACTGTCGGGCCGGTCGGTTGCTGCGACGAGAACCATATCATCCCGTGCCGCCATCTCACGGATAATCATACCTCCCATGCGCCCACCAGCACCGGGAATGCCAATTTTGATCGGGTGTGTTGTCATTTTGCGAAGTCCTTTATCGGCCACGATGCGGCAGGACTATAGGACACCGCTGGCAAAAGCGCCACATCCCACGGCAAAAGCAACAAATGCAGACGATAAGGGATCAGTCGCCGTCAGCCCAGATACGGCGGACACGTTTCAGGAAACTGTCTGTCTCGGGGCTGGTGTCACCCGCATCGGCAAACACCCCCAGCAGTTCCTTCTGTTTCTTTGATAAATTTGTAGGCGTTTCAACTTGCACCTCGACAATCTGGTCGCCGCGACTGCTGCGTCGTAGAATAGGCATCCCCTTGCCACGCATGCGGAAACGACGGCCGGACTGAGTTCCGGCTTCAATTGTCAAGCGCGCCATTTTACCTTCAACAGTCGGAATGTCGATCGTGCCACCCAGCGCTGCGGTGGTCATGGGTAGCGGGATTCGGGTCATGATATCAGCGCCATCGCGCGTCAGGATAGGGTGCGGATCCACCGCAACGAAGATATAAAGGTCGCCAGCTGACCCGCCGCGCATCCCGGCCTCGCCCTTGCCTGACAGGCGAATACGCGTTCCGGTATCAACACCGGCAGGCACCGATACGGACAGGACCTTGCTCTGCTGCACGCGGCCGTCACCATTACAGGTCGGACAAGGGTTGGAAATCACTTGGCCAAGCCCCTGACACGCATGGCATGTCCGTTCAACAGCAAAAAAGCCCTGCTGGGCCCGTACTCGGCCACTGCCGCCACAGGTACCACAATTCTTTGGCCTGCTGCCCTCTGCCACTCCCAATCCATTACATCCATCACAAGCGACCGGCACTGTAACCGTGACATCGCGCTGTACCCCGGTAAAAGCCTCCCCAAGTGAGATGTTCAGATCATACCGCAGATCATTGCCAGAGCGGTCTGCCTGCGGATTACGCGAACCACGGGAAAACTCCGAAAACATTTGGTCAAAGATGTCGGAAAAACCGCCGCCGCCAAAGCCGCCACTAAAACCACCGGTACCACCAGCACCTTGGTCGAAGGCAGCATGACCTAGCTGGTCGTAGGCGGCCCGCTTTTGTGAGTCCTTTAAGACATCATAGGCCTCGGTTGCCTCACGAAATCGCTCTGCAGCAGCGTCGTCATCTGGATTACGGTCCGGATGGTTCTGCATTGCTAATTTCCGGTAAGCGCCCTTCAGCGTCTTTTCATCGGCTTCGCGCGACACTCCGAGAACATCATAGAAATCACGCTTGCTCATGCTTCTTGCCGTCTAACTGACATATTTTTGGAAAAAGGGCGGCCAGTGGCCGCCCCAGTAAAAGTTTCAGCGGTTATTTCCGCTCATCATCTCCAGCCGTGCCGTCGACCTCTTCGAAATCGGCATCGACAACCGTTTCGTCATCTGGTGCTGAATCGGCGTTATCGGCATCAGGTGCTTCGGCCTGATAAGCTGCCTCGCCCATTTTCATCATCGCCTGTGAAAGTGCGGCCGACGCGGATGAAATAGCCTCCATATCATCGCCATCCAGCGCCGCCTTCAATGTGCCAACACAGGTCTCAACCTCGGCTTTGGCATCCGGGTCGGCCTTATCACCAAGGTCAGTGATTGCCTTTTCAGCCCCATGCACAAGTGCTTCACCCTGATTGCGGGTTTCGACAGCCTCGCGACGCTTTTTATCCTCTTCGGCATTAACTTCCGCGTCGCTGACCATGCGGTCAATCTCGCTGTCATCAAGGCCACCGGATGCCTGGATACGGATTTCCTGTTCCTTGCCGGTCGCCTTGTCCTTGGCGCTTACTTTGACAATACCATTAGCATCGATATCAAAGGTCACTTCAATCTGCGGTACACCGCGCTGGGCCGGGGCGATGCCTTCCAGATTGAACTGGCCAAGGTGCTTGTTGTCCGACGCCATCTCACGCTCACCCTGATAAACCGATATGGTCACCGCCGACTGATTGTCATCAGCTGTCGAAAACACCTGACTTTTCTTTGTCGGAATTGTGGTGTTTCGATCAATAAGACGGGTGAAGACGCCCCCAAGGGTTTCGATACCAAGTGAAAGCGGCGTCACATCAAGCAGCAGAACATCCTTAACATCGCCTGTCAGCACGCCGGCTTGGATGGCTGCACCCGAGGCGACAACCTCATCTGGGTTGACCCCACGATGCGGTTCTGTCCCAAAAAATTCTTTCACCGTTTCAACGATCTTCGGCATGCGAGTCATGCCGCCGACAAGAATGACTTCGTCAATGTCGTCGGCCTTGATCCCAGCATCTTTTAACGCCGCCCTGCATGGCTTGATGGTACGCTGCACAAGGTCTTCGACAAGCTGTTCTAGCTTGGCGCGCGTCAGCTTAATATTCAGATGTTTAGGACCCGATGCATCAGCCGTTATAAACGGCAAATTCACATCTGTTTGTACAGCCGATGACAGTTCAATCTTGGCTTTTTCAGATGCTTCTTTTAGGCGTTGCAATGCAAGCTTATCCTTGCGCAGATCAATCCCGTCGCTGGCTTTGAATTCATCTGCCAGATGCTCGATAATCTGATGGTCGAAATCCTCACCCCCGAGGAAGGTGTCGCCGTTGGTCGACTTAACTTCAAATACGCCATCACCAATCTCTAAGATGGAAACGTCAAACGTACCGCCTCCAAGGTCGTAGACAACAATCTGGCCGGTCTCACGCCGGTCGAGACCATAGGCCAACGCTGCAGCAGTCGGCTCGTTGATGATCCGCAACACTTCCAGCCCGGCGATCTTGCCGGCATCCTTTGTGGCCTGCCGCTGCGAGTCGTTGAAATAGGCCGGTACGGTAATGACTGCCTGAGTCACAGCTTCGCCAAGAAAAGCCTCTGCGTCCTCTTTCAGCTTGCGAAGAACAAAGCTGGAAATCTGGCTTGGCGAATAATCCTCGCCATCGACACGCACCCACGCATCGCCATTACCCGACGCGGCGATTTCATAAGGTACGAGCTCGGTAAATTTCTTTGTGGCAGCATCATCATGCCGGCGGCCGATTAACCGTTTTATGGCGAACAGCGTCTTTTCCGGGTTTGTTACAGCCTGACGTTTTGCAGCCTGACCAACCAGCCGTTCCTCTTCATCAGCAAATGCGACCATAGATGGTGTGGTACGAGCACCTTCGGCATTTTCGATGACGCGCGCATCTTTGCCATCCATAACAGCGACGCATGAATTTGTTGTTCCAAGGTCAATACCGATAACTTTGGCCATAACTAGCTCCTTTCACTTTCACCAGAACGCTTTGCTGACACATGGTGAAATTTTGGCAACTTTTCGCCCACCTCGCTCTTGGCACCGCGTCGGTGGAAGATGCTCGTTATTCATCCTTTATGACGTCCATATAGGACGCCATGAACCCGATACAAGAGTGTTGCTATTCGGAGTCGCCAGACTCTGACCCTTCTGTGTCCGCAGCCTTTGCAACTCCCACCATGGCCGGACGCAATAACCTGTCATGAAGCACATAGCCATGCTGCACAACCTCAACTACTGTGCCAGGCTCATGCGCGCCTGACGGCACTTCGAACATCGCCTGATGCAAATTATAATCGAATTTTTCACCCTTTGGATCGACGCGCTTGATTCCGTGCCGTTCCATTGTGGACTGAATTTCAGTCCAACTCATTTCCAACCCGGTGAAGAGGCCGTCAAGCGCTTCAGGCGAAGGTGCTTCATCGTCTGCCGGTGCCGCGTCAATCGCGCGAGACAGGTTGTCGATTGCACCTACAAGATCGCGTGCAAAGCCCGTATGAGCATATTTGCGAGCTGCTTCCAACTCTCGTTCAGTTCGACGGCGCATATTCTCGACATCTGCCAGTGCCCTGAGAAGCTGATCCTTCAAGCTGTCGCGTTCTTCGAATAACGCTGCCATTACCGGATCATCACTTGGTACTTTCTCTTCTGGCGTGCCTGTCAGCGCGTCTTCAGCCTGATCTTCCAGCATATCACTGGTGCCCGCGGCCACCTTATCATCATTAGGGGGCGTTGCATGCTCGTCTTTCTTCTCGGCCATTCATTATCCTTTTTCAATACGACACCGGGCGAGCTATGAAAGCCCACGGTGTTCGTTATTTAGGGCACTGAGCCAAATGATCCAAGTGGGCAAATGCTGGTTTTTTTGAGTCGATGACACAGGGTTAGCCACTAGCAAAGGATTCTGCCTTTATTTATGAATTTTATGGTATGCTCGTGCTTGTTTATCAGATTACAGCGCCCACTGCTCCATTTTCGAAGTCTGACGACAATAACGTTTACAAAGAAGGTCGTCCAGAACATGACGTCGGTTCAGGATTCAATCAACGCGCTTTATGCTGAAGCAGAACGGAACGCCAAGGATGGCACACCGATATTTCCTCTACTGCAAAGAATGCGCGCATACAATGTGCCGGTAGATTGTAAACCGACGGCCGATACGCCAACAGCCACCCCGATGCCGGCGCAGCCAGACGTTACTGCTATAGATGTTGCTGACGTTTCACCGCCTCAGATGAGCAAAACGGCAACCGCGCATAAAAACAACCCTATTGCTTATGCGGACCAATCAAGAGAATCGCGTTTTGAGGCGCTGCGCATGCTGGCTGAACGCGAGGTGGACGCAGCCCCGCAGCAGGACGATATGGTCAGCAGATCGGTCGCGCATGATTCAATGGATAGCAAATCGCTAAAGGATACAGCCCCTTTGACGCATACCGCCGGGGATTTGCAGGCGGTGCTGCCTGAGCAGCCTCCGGCACCAGAGACACTCGAGACTGATAAAGACCTAGACATCACTGACATCCATAGGCTGGTTCAGCAGGCATGGGAAGATGGTGAGGCCGGTATGGCCAGCCATGTGCTGAAGAATCAAGATCGGAAAAGCGCAACAGATGATGCGCTCATCTACAATAGTCAAAGCACGCATGATCAGACAGACGACAAGCAGAACGTTACAGACGCAGATAATCACCAGAATCAGGCTATCTCCGATATTAGCATCGCAATGGAGAATATTGCCGCAGCCGTCAAGGATCAGCAGCCACCTACAGCAGCCCCACTGGACGTTGACGCGCTGAAGGTCGAGATTGTGCGGGCTGTAAAAAATGAATTCCGACAAACCTTGCGTGATGATCTTGCGCCCGTGGTCAGGAGTGTTGTCATCGAGGTGATGGCCGAAGTATCCGCGTACCGGGCGGCCCCAAAGCTAGCTGTCAAAAGCCCATCAGCCAGTGCGAGTGCCAAAAAAACGATAAAGTCCAGGGATTCAAAGGCTGCGAGCACGGTGCAGACCAAAGCACCAGCTGAAATAACCGCAAAATCCAGCTCTGCGAAATCCACTGGCACCAAGACTAAAGCCAAGGCGAAGACAGTTGCAAAGAAAACAAGGACCGGTCCGGATGTCGGTTGACCGGGCCAGTATTTGTGATGCCCACCGGCGCTAAACCGCGCTGAAGCATATTTTGCAGCACAAATGACCTTTTTGTTAGGCATTGCCCTTTTGCTATAAATGGCGATGTTTTTTCATCCAAATCCATTGGGGGAGCGCGCACATCGTTTGCTCATCCTGTCAGTCATCCATTATCCTGACAGTTGCTTTCACTCAGTTTTGTAACATGGCCGTGCGCTGCGCTGTCTGCCAAAATGCCTTTGACATGCCGCAACGCGGATATAATTTGCGCGACGCAGGTGGCACAGAAGCATTAAGAGTGCTATTCGCCGGAATGGTGTCAGGGTAACGCAACCATCATTCAATCCGCTGTGGCCATTGCCGGCAAACTTTGGTTCTTGCTGGCAAGGACCTGCCGGTTCAGCCACTCTGGCTGACATGCCCTCTCAGCAATTGATCCGTTCACTATAATTCAACGCATTGACTGGACTAACAACGGCTGATTACCCTTGACCATATAACCGGCTGGAGGTGTCTTGCCGAGGCGAGGGCGCTACGAATGCGTGATACGCTGCAGAACAAACTGGATCAGGTCAGGACCGCAGCAATGGCACGGCTGGTGTAATCAACCATTGGAATGATGCGGGCATAATTCATATGCCGAGGACCCAGCACTCCAATCGCGCCAATGACTTGTTTTTCGGCATTGTGATACGGAGCAATCACCAGCGAACAGCCAGTATTCACAAAAAGATTATTCTCGGCGCCGATAAAGATCTTCACACCCTCGCCTTCGCCTGTTGCCGATAGCAGCCGCAGGGCATTTTCCCTCGCCTCCAGTTCGTCGAACAATCGTCTGATCGTGTCAAGCGCCTCACCACCGTGAATATCATCAAGAAGATTGGCTTGCCCACGCATTACCAGTACAGCTTCATCACCTGTACTGTCATTTGACCACAGCCCCACACCCGCCTCTACAAGCTGGCGTGACATTTCATCCAGCTCGGCCCGCTGTGCGGCAATTTCAGACCGGATCACACCGGTTGCCGTTGCAAGATCACGTCCTGAAAGACGCGCATTCATATAGTTGCTGGCGCGAACAAGCGCAGATTGCGGAACACCAGCCGGTAGATCAATCAGCCTGTTTTCCACCTTCCCATCCAAACGGACAAGTACGGCCAGCGCACGATTGCGACCTAACGGTACAAAATCAAAATGCTGTAGCTCAGCGTTGCTTGCCGGCGACAATACCAGGCTGGCGCATCGAGACAGTCCGGAAAGCGTGCGGCTGGTCTTTTCCAGAAGGTCATCCACGGAAATACCGCGCGTTGCACACTCACCATCGATGGACAACCTGTCTTCATCATTCAGATCACTGCTGTATTCCATCAACCCGTCGACAAACATACGCAGTCCACTTTCCGTCGGCACACGGCCAGCCGAGGTGTGCGGCGAAAAAAGCAATCCGGCTTGTTCGAGGTCGCTCATATTGCTGCGAATGGAAGCCGGCGACAAATCTGGACGGAAACGCTGTGCTAGAATACGCGATCCCACAGGCTGACCGGACCCAAGATAGGCATTGACAAGCGCGTTAAAAATTTCGAGGGCGCGTGGTTTCAGGCCGAGAAGGGTGGCATCGTTCATAGTTACAGCTTAGGGTAACGCCTTTCCGATGGTCAATCGCCAAGCATGGCGCTCATAGCAGCATGGTACAAATTACCGCACGGCGAAATCTAAGGCCGACCGGCAAGGCAAATAGAAGGGTTATTCATGACACGTCCATCCGGCAGAACAGCCGACCAAATCCGCACCGTGACGCTCGAACCGGGGGTCTCGCTTCATGCAGAGGGATCCTGCATGGCACGTTTCGGCAATACGCATGTGATTTGCACAGCATCCGTTGAGGACCGCGTACCGTCTTTTCTACGCAATAGAGGTCGTGGATGGGTGACAGCTGAATATGGCATGCTGCCACGTTCGACACACAGCCGCATTGACCGAGAGGCGTCACGAGGCAAACAGGGTGGCAGAACGCTGGAAATCCAGCGCCTGATTGGCCGAGCATTGCGGTCGGTGACAGACCTTGAAGCGCTTGGCGAGCATCAGATCAAGCTCGATTGCGATGTAATTCAGGCCGATGGTGGCACACGTACCGCAGCCATCACCGGCGCCTGGGTGGCACTACGCATTGCCTGCGAGAAAATGCTGCTGTCAGGCGCAATTACTCGCAACCCCATTGCCGATCAGGTGGCCGCCATTTCATGCGGTATCTGGCAGGGCCTACCGGTGGCCGATCTTGATTATGCGGAAGACAGTACCGCTGAGATTGACGCAAATTTTATTCTGGCGGCCGAGGGCAATATTGTAGAGGTGCAGGCAACTGGCGAGGAACGACCTTTTGCAAGGCAAGAGCTTGATGCGCTTCTGGACCTTGCCGAATCTGGATGTGCGCAGCTTTTTGATCTGCAGATTGCGGCCGTGAAATCAGCGGTCTGACCAGCCGTATTATCTGCATTGCAACCAATCTGGAAGTAATTATGTTGTACCGCCAATTCGCTGAGGACGAACTTGTCCTTGCCTCGCACAATGCTGGCAAGCTACGCGAAATTGCCGCCCTATTTGCTGGCTGGCCATTTCGTGTCACCTCGGCACAGGACTATAATCTGCTCGAGCCCGAAGAGACTGAGGTTACATTCTCAGGGAATGCGCTCCTAAAGGCACGGGCCACGTCATTTGCCACGGACAAACCGGCACTGGCCGATGATTCTGGTCTGGTCGTGCCGGCGCTGAATGGTGCACCGGGGATATATTCAGCGCGGTGGGCCGGGCCGAACAAGGATTTTATCATGGCAATGGACAGGGTGAACAAATCGCTCGCCACCGTCAAAACAATGGATCGCGCCGCCTTTTTCATATGTGTACTTGCGCTTGTTTGGCCGGATGGCGAAAAAGCGGTGTTTGAAGGCAGGATCGATGGAACACTCATCTGGCCACCTCGCGGTGACGAGGGTTTTGGCTATGATCCGATGTTTGTTGCTGACGGCTATAACATCAGTTTTGGTGAAATGGACCCTGACAAAAAACTGGCCCTCGGACATCGGGCGCGTGCTTTTGACCAGCTTGTCGCCAATTGTTTTTCATGATCAGCAAAGCTGATAGAACCGACATAGACACCGACAATGCGGCGAGCATAGCCCCGCCTCCATTGGCTCTCTATCTGCATTGGCCCTTTTGCCGCACGAAATGCCCATATTGTGATTTCAACTCGCATGTCGCGGGCCAGATAGACCATGCTGCTTTTGCCAACGCTTATCGGCAGGAAATGTCCTATATGGCCACCCTTTATGGCCGTGGACGCCGCCTTCACAGCCTGTTTCTCGGGGGCGGCACACCCAGCCTGATGCCGCCATCTCTAGTGGAAGAGATCATTGAAATGGCAGAAACCCTTTTCGGGTTTGAGTCGGGGATCGAAATAACCCTTGAAGCCAATCCAACATCCAGCGAGGCTAAAAACTTGGCAGGAATGGTAACAGCGGGCGTTAATCGCCTTTCGCTTGGTGTACAATCACTTGACGATGCGGGGCTCGCTTTTCTTGGGCGGGAACATTCTGCCGCAGAGGCTCTGGCCGCCGTGGATGCCGCACGCCAACTTGTGTCTCGCCTGTCAATTGACCTTATCTATGCCAGAACCGGTCAAGATGAGGCTGCTTGGCGTGCCGAGTTACAGTCCGCGCTATCTATTGGGCTTGACCACATGTCGCTTTATCAACTCACCATCGAGCCGGGCACCGGCTTTTTCACGCGATTTCGCACTGGTGAAACACTTGTCGCCAAAGATGATCTTGCCGCCGACCTTTATGACATGACAGCCGATATGATGAAATCTGCCGGCCTGCCGGCCTATGAGGTCTCGAACCATGCACGGGCCGGACAGAAAAGCCGCCATAATCTTATTTATTGGCGCGCGCAGGACTGGATCGGGGTTGGACCGGGGGCACATGGCCGTATAACAGACGGCCATACGCGCATTGGAACGGCGACAAGACGCAACCCGGAAGGTTGGCTTGGCGATGTCCAGACAAAGGGGCACGGTATCGAAACTGAAATCCGTGACCATGGCGACGCCGTTTTGGCAGAACATTTGATGATGGGGTTGCGCCTTACCGAAGGCGTTGATCTTGTCACCATTGCGCAACGTATTGGACACCCCAAACCTTCTACTGAACAGAATCCAATACTCGACAAGGCTATTGTGGAAAGGCTGGTCGAGCTGTCCTTGCTAGAGTGGCGCAGCAATTCGCGTCTGGCAGTCACTTCCAACGGCCGTCTGATCCTGAACACCATAATTGCCAAATTACTGCCGCTAGCATGATTAACTTGCAGCACGCGTCCCTGTCAGAGCTTATCTGGTGCGGCTCGGAAAAGAGTTGAAACCCCCGAGCCGATTTGCCGTAATTCGAAAGCCCGCCGGTTGCTGCCATCCGGGAACAGCCTGTAGGCGCCGCTGAAGCCGTTAAATCCAGAATCCGAGATAAGAGCGGCGCGCCATTGCGGCGGCTTATTGCGCGCAACCGACGAGATCATCGCCATGGCATCAAAACTCAACCGAGCCAGCGTGCCGGGTCGGCTTTCCCATGTATCGGCCCATAATGTATTGAAGCGATCATCGTGGCTGGTAGGACGCGATGCAAACAGAGCGCCATAGAGCGATGGCTCCATCAGCAGCCGGCGCTTGTTCCACTGCGCATTCCCGAGATAGAGAACTCGTTCCGAATCAGCATCGTAATAGGCAAGGACCGGCGCGGTGCGCAGCGCGAATTCTGCCCCGCCAGCAAAAACCACCGAATCAAAACGCGGCGGCGGCAAGTCTGCAAAAGCTGGCGCTTGCTCATCTTCCCCCAGTTGCACATATCCGGTGAAATCACGAATGGCATTTTTCAGCTGATCATCTGCCGCCAGTTGCGCCTCGGATAATGTCTGCATGACCTCTGGTGTCAGACCTAGTTGTTGAAGACGCTGTACAGTGTGCGCTGCAAGGCGTTGTCCGAAAGGCGAGTCCTCAACAAGGATGGCGATCTTGGTGTGGCCAACGGTTAGCGCGTGGCCAAGCAGTAATTCGATCTGCTGTTCCGGCATATAGCCCAATAGCCAACTTGCCTGATCGGCAATCTGTACATTGTTGGACAGTGCCAGCATCGGCACACCATGCCGACCGACAATACTGCGCGCCGCAATCACAGATTGTGAAAATAAAGGACCAACAACAATATCGACCTCGGCAGCCACAGCCTGACGCGCTGCCGTAGGCGCCTTCGGCCCCCCTGCAGTATCAAAAGACAGCAATTCGATCGACGGATCACGCATGGCAAACAGCGCCAATTCGGCACCCCGCAACAACTCAGTGCCAAGCCGGCTATTTGGTCCTGTTTGTGGGATAAGGAGTCCGACCCGCGTAACAGCTGACACTTTTTGTGACAGCTTGAATTCCTCAGCCACGATGGGCGGATACTGGTTCGCGATCATGGCAAAGGCAGCCTCAAGCGCATCACTTGCAAGTGACACATCCGGACCTGTTGGTGCCACAGCTTCTGATGGAATATCCTTTTTCTTTTGAGCAGTTTCGATATTCCAAATAACATCCTCGATCGCATCATCTCCCGCATCGCCGGCCATGTCGCTGTCACCGGCGATCCGGCTGTTATTGTTCGCCTCCGACTGTGAAGCCGCTTTCGATAAAGTCCGGCGTGCAGCATCGGCAATGGCCGGCGCGAGAATTGCAAGTATGGTTTCGGTACCCGAAAGCCCGCTATCATTTTCGCGGGTTTCTGTGTCTACCTTTGCCGCGTCCACATTTTTTGCGGTCCCGCTGTCCACGCTACCTGGATCCGCCTCTCGACTGGCAAAGAGATCACTGACAGTAGAGGTGTTGACATCAGGTGCTTCAAGGGAGGCGATGACATCATCGATGATATGGCCTTCTGCTTGGGTGATGTCTGTGGCAGCTATGTCTGGGGGAGCCTTGTCTGCCGAATTGCCGGTTTGCGCGGGTGATATTGTGGATGCAGTTGATGTTGTTGTCTCCAGTGCAGACGCGACATCGGTGGCGGCTTTGTCTGTGAATGTAACCGGCGCGGCTGTATTTGGTGTCTTTTCAACAGCAACACCGCAGGCTGACAGAAACATCAAAGCAACAGCAAATACTGGTTGTCTTGGCAAAGACGGCATTTGATTCCTCGATGAACGAGTTTGCATCATGACTTGTTTTTGCACGCAAATCATTATTCAGCTATAATAGGTGCCAAATAAAGATTATTAAACACCATTTCATGGTCTGGTTTCATCCAGATCGGAACAATTTCATATGACACGCTCCGGATTTCTCAGCATCGTTGCCACACCGATTGGCAATCTGGGTGACTTTTCAACGCGTGCAGGGGAAACGCTGTCAAAAGCTGATATCATTGCCTGCGAAGATACCAGGGTGACAAAAAAGTTGCTGCGCCTTACCGGAACATCCGTTTCTGCTAAAATCATGGCATATCACGATCACAACGGCGAAAAAATGCGTCCCTATCTGCTGCAACGTATGGCAGGCGGCGATCATATCGCCCTCGTCAGCGATGCCGGCACGCCTCTTATATCAGACCCTGGTTACAAGCTTGTTGCGGCCTGTCAAACGGCCGGAATAGCTGTAACGACAACGCCAGGTCCCAGCGCTGTCATTGCAGGTCTGACCGTATCCGGCTTGCCAACCGATCGCTTTATGTTCGCCGGTTTCATTCCCGGCAGCGCCAATGCACGGGCAAAGGCTTTTTCTGAAATTGCCGATATATCAGCAACGATGATCTGGTTTGATGCACCGTCGCGGCTTGCCCGCAACCTTTTGGAGATGGCGGATATTCTGGGGCAACGCCAGGCATGCATTACACGCGAATTGACCAAACTGCATGAAGAAACAATGGTTGGTGATCTGCGGGAACTTGCCGAAAGGGTTGCATCCATGACGCCGATGAAAGGCGAATTGGTTCTCGTGGTAGCGGGCCGAACAGGAGATGTGAATGTGATGGATGATACAGCGCTGACCAAATTGTTGCGCGCTGAAATGGACGGCCAGCGGTTGCGAGATGCGGTCGCCAATGTAGTCAGTGCCACCGGCATTGCTAAAAACCGTGTCTATCGCATCGCGCTTGCCGTTGCCGATGACAGCACCATGACCGAAGATTGACCCATCCGCATACCGATCTCTTGCTCCATGAGCCGCGGCATTCACCGGTTGATCAACAACGCCGTCCCGAGCAAGGCGGCAGAATCTCCCGCGATCATCTCAGTGGTTGTCTGTTTTCACCAGATGTTTGCTTGGCGTTGGAGATGCCGTGCTGGCGAAATTGATCTTGTTGCTCTCCAAGGACGAGCCATCTGCTCCGTCGAGGCGAGATGTTGGCGTCAACTCGGTGTGGCTAACGCGCCGTTTCCGCACCAACAGTAACGTACAATCCGTATTACCGGGGATTTTGCAAGCCGGCGGGGAATCTCACGTAATCTTGAATGACTGTTTGAGCTGGTACAATCCGGCTGGCCGTCAACAGCCTTTCGATAGATTTTGCGGCATCCTCCGGACGCGTGTAAGGAATCACCAGGCAGAAACACACTTCGCAGGCCTTGACCGGTGACGGGCCAAGCGGCACATTGGCACAACTTGACGCCGGTGCATTTTCGCCACCACTTGAAAAGGGATCGCTCCTGATGAATTCCGCTTTGAAACCCATCGCTCTTCTTGGGCTCGTTAGCCTTATACTTTCTGGGTGTGCAAGCGCCGTGCTTGGCGTGGGAACTGCCGCCGTTGCGGCTTCAAGTACCGAAAAAGGGTTAACTACCTCAGTTTCAGACGGCCTAATCTTCACAAAAATTCACGATAAGTTTGTGCAGGCGGACGCCAGCCTTTCAACTGCACTGGATGTCACCGTCAATGATGGTGCTGTGCTACTGACTGGCAAGGTGACGACACCGGAAGAAAGAGTTTTGGCAACAAAACTGTCCTGGGAAGTAAAGGGAGTACGTGAAGTTGTTAATGAAGTTCAGATCACCGATAAATCATCACTAAAGGACGTCGCTAAGGACTTGGCTGCAGGTGCGCAGTTGCGCGGCAAGCTGATTGGTGACACGAAAGTATCCTCTCTCAATTTCAGCATCGATGTAGTGAATAGCGTTGTTTATCTATCCGGAGTTGCCAAAGATTCGGAGGAGATGAACCGGGTGGTGAGCCATGCGCGCGAATTGAGATTTGCCAAACAGGTGGTGAATTACATCTCGTTGCTGGCGGATCAACGCGATTAGCACCGGCATGGCTCTGACAGTTGCTATTCAGATGGACCCGATCGGGTCTATCGATATCATTGGAGACACCTCCTTCGCCCTTGGCCTTGAGGCGCAAGAGCGCGGCCATCATCTCTGGTATTACACCCCGGATAGTCTGTCCCTGAACGCCGGACGCGTGGAGGCTACCGGCCAGTCCCTGAAATTGCGCGATGTGGCGGGAGATCATTTTGACGTCGGCAACCGCGAAGTACGGGCGCTGTCGGATTTCGATGTGATCCTGATGCGGCAGGACCCGCCGTTTGACATGAACTACATCACCGCGACACATCTGCTAGAAATGTTGCCAGCCTCGACCATGGTGGTAAACAATCCAGCAGCAGTACGAAACGCGCCTGAGAAACTGCTTGTTACCCTGTTTCCGGATCTGATGCCGCCGACATTGATCAGCCGTGACCTGAACGTCATTCGGTCGTTTAGGGACACGCATCAGGATATAATCATCAAACCTTTGTTCGGGAATGGTGGTGCCGGTGTATTCCGTCTGCCACCCGACGATCAAAATTTTCATTCGCTTCTTGAAATGTTCTTTGGCTCCAGCCGGGAGCCTGTGATGGTGCAGGCCTATCTGCCAGCGGTACGCGCCGGTGACAAACGCATCATTCTCATCGATGGTAAACCTGTGGGGGCGGTAAATCGGGTTCCCGGTACCGGTGAGGCGCGATCAAACCTCCATATTGGCGGCACCGCCGTAGCCAGTGACCTGACACCGCGTGACCACGAGATTTGTGCACGCATAGAGCCAATCCTGAAAGCGCGCGGCTTGCTCTTCGTCGGTATCGACGTCATTGGTGATTTCCTAACCGAAATTAATGTCACATCACCGACCGGCATTCGCGAAATACAGCGTCTGTCCGGCATTGATATCGCCGCGCTGACGTGGGCCACCATCGAAACACAGCGCGGCAGTCACGCCAGTAACCACATCGCAAAATAGACCAGCGTCCTGGTGAGGTGATTGGCACGGGTCACGATAGGGGCTTCTTTTGATCAACCCGCCTGTGGTAGGCAGTTGCTCGGCGATCGAGTGCAACATCGTGACACCAAACCCCTCTCGCAGTAAAAGGGTCGCAACAAACCAGGAAGATGCACCGCAAAAATAGACTTTCCTGTACCGGATGAACTAATCATCAGTAGATTATAGCGCCCTGCCGAAGCAATTTCGGGCACCAGACGCGCTGTTTGCTGTACACGAAGATCAAGCATATCTGGTGAATCACTTAATGCTAACAATGATCCAAGTTTCGGTGCTGGCAGGAACTGCGCGCAGCGCAGATGCCTCAACAGTGCCCGCCCGATTTATCCTAAAAACCGCCCGCACCTGTTCAAGTGATTCAGCTGCGGGACAGCATCCTGCCGACAGGTTCACCACCAAGAACATGCATATGAAGATGCGGCACCTCCTGATGTCCGTTGGCACCGATATTGGAAATCACGCGGAAGCCAGTTTCCGCAATGCCGGTAATTTCAGCGACATGCGCAATCATGCGTGTAAATGCAACCTGTTCCTCGGCCGTTGCGTTGGCAGAAAAATCAAGCCAGTCGACATATTGACCCTTTGGAATCACCAGCACGTGGACAGCGCGGGCCGGGTTTATATCTTCAAATGCGAGGGTGAATTCATCTTCAGCAACTATCTTGTTTGAGATTTCACCACGTAGGATTTGTGCAAAGATATTGCTGTCATCATACGTCATCAAGCTAGTTCCTTGTGATAATAGAACCCCGTTACATATTCATCTCCAACCCGCGCATAATAGGCATTCGTGCCGTAATGCAGAAAGCCGCAGGCCTCGAATGATTGAATGGCACGGATCTGAGTAGCGCGCACGTCAAGATTGACCATGGTGAAACCCTTTGATTTGGCCAGCGCCTCAGCTTCACCGATGAGGAGCGCGGCAAGACCATGACCACGCGCCCAAGGCGCCACAAAAAAAGTGGTCAAATTGCAGGAAAAAGCTTGCGCCTCGTTATTACGAGGCGGACAGATAATCTGACAGCTGCCGGCGATAACCTTGTCTAAACGTACCACTACCAAATGACGTTCGGGGATCATCTGAACACCCCGCCAATAATCCTCCATTACGGAACGTGGCGGTGGGGATAGCCAGCCAAAACCACCTCCGGACAGGATAGCCTCATCAGCCGCGTCACACAACTCGTCAAGATCACTGCTGTTCAGTCGTGCCGGTGTTTCCACCGATCTCTTTGCGGCACGGCCGATCAGTTTTTCGGGCGTCATATTGCACCTTTTCCAGAACAACGCTGGTTAATCTTACGTTTAATACGACGCGTATGTATCACAGGCTGCGCTTTTCACAAAATCACGAAAGCTAATTTGTGTTGGCAGAAAGCAGGCTCAGGATTTGTTTAGCCGACCTATTTCTTCTTCGATGACATCGATTATGCGCGCGCAAGCAGCGGAATCAAAGTTGCGGATGTTGCCCGCCACGAGATTAGCCAGCTGTACTGCCATTGAATCACATCTCGTGGCATCGATGGTGGGTTTTGGGTGTGACATCGCAGCCAGTGATTTCAATTCCTCCGCATCATCCCAAATCAGACCCAACCAGACACAGATCTGATCAACAAGAGGCGCCGACGGCTTACCGCGAGCACCATTCTCCAGTGCCGAAATATAGGCCTTCGAAACACCAAGTGCAGCCGCTTGCTGCTGTTGTGTCAAACCGCGGGATGCGCGCAATTGCTGCATCTTTTCGCCAAAGGGTGTCATTATAAATTTCGTGTACGGCGCAGCATGACATATAACGCACCCTCACCGCCATCCGCCTGAGTTGCGTTAGAAATTGCCAAAATTCGACCGGACAGCGGCGACGTTTTCAACCATTTCGGCACAAGCCGGCGCAGCACGCCCTGGCCCCCGCGTCCCTTCCCTGTAATGACAAGGACGCAACGGTGATGGGCCGTTGATGCACTATCGATAAAGCGTGCAAGACTGCGCTCAGCCTGTGCTGCTGTCATGCCATGTAGATCAAGACGTGCACCGATCTCCAGATTACCCTGAACGAGCCGGCGGCGCGACGCCCGGTCAATCCCGGCATGTTCGCCGGCAGAAACATCTATCGGCTTTGGTTGTTTGGGTGCCACCGCTAAACGCGCTGCGGATTCCTTGATGTTTTTTTTCTGCTTTTCTCGGGACGGACTGCGTATCGCCGACTTTGCTGCCGTCAGTTCGGCGTCCTGGTTATACGGCGTGACACCGCGTGTGACTTTCTGCCACAACGATGTGTCATCATCGGGATGTCTGCCAGATCCGGTCATGGGTTTTCATGCCCCCGGGTGTTGGTTCAGTCCTCGCCCGGCGCTTCGGTCTCGGCGAGTTTCCAGTTTGGATCATCCAGCGTCAGGTCGCGTTCAAAAGTCCAGATATCCACGAGATTGCGCTTTCCGGTATCCTCATCTTCAATACTGTTACCGTCAGAATCTGTGAGGGTGCGAGTCTGAGTAGACTCAAACCGAACGGTCACGGATGCAACATTGTCAAACACCTTGGCATTAAAAATCTCAACGGCTTTTAGCTCGTCAAGCATAATCTCCAGATTTTCGCCGTCAGTGCTGCGTTGCTGTATCGATGTGGTAAAACTCTGCATAAGTTCGTAGCTCAGGAGACGCTTCAGCAGCGCAATATCACCTGCAGCATAGGCCTGCAGAATCATGTCAAACGCCATTTTGGCTCCGTCAAGAAACTGACTTTCGGAAAACTGCTTGTCGGCCTTGCGCAGCGCGTCGATCCCGTGTCCGTCATTTATCGCTGTCTTGCGGCCGGAATCAATAGGGATTACGTCAGCAGCCGCCTCAAATTTACTTGTGTTAGGTTGCTGCTCCTCATAGCCGGTGCGTTGCCCCAGCACCGAGCGAAGGCGCAGCACAAGCAGCACGGCAATAACAGCGAAAATTATAATATCGATAAAAGGCACGATCTCCCCCAGCGGGATGTTTGGATCCGTTCGCACAGTCTCTTACAATGCGGATATACAGTCTACATATGTTATGTAAATGATACGGCAAGTTGCCACCAGCTAATTATTTCCTCACCTACCAGGCATGCAGGGTGCGGTGGCCGGATTTTTGAGTGTCTGCAACAGAAAAGGCAAAAAAGTGCCTGTTTTAATCCTCATATTTATTGCGCTGTGGGCCTGGGCCGAATTGGCTGTTTTTATTGCCATTGGTTCTGAAGTCGGTGTTTTACTGACGATCATCGGCATTGTCTTCACAGCAATTGTAGGAATCTGGCTTTTAAAAAACCAAGGCCGCGCCATCCTTATAGCGCTACAGCACAAAATCGTGCGCGGCGAAACACCGTTGGCATCCATGGCGGATGGAGCCGCCATTGCGGCAGGTGCAGTGCTGATGTTAATACCGGGATATATCACTGATGCAATGGGCCTGCTGCTATTTTTCCCTGGCATCCGCACGTTGTGCGGCGCTTGGCTGATCAGCCGCATGGTGTCTCGCGGCGCCGGGCGATTTTCCTTTCAGGCGGGTGTGGGCCGTTTCGAAAAGGAACGTCCCAGAGGCGGTGGGTTTGATGACAGTTTTGATCCGTTTCATGGTAGTCGTGGATCACGCCCTTCGACCCGTCACCATGATGCGCCAAATAATCCGGTAATCGAAGGTGATTTTGAAGAAAAGCCTGCGGACAGGCCTCGCATAGAAAAGCCCTAGATTGGTTTAATTCCAACCCGCTCCGCCTAATCGAGCATTGAGTGGGTTGCGATACTTTACATGTGCATGCTATTGCCGCGATCGGCTGGTCGTTCTATGGGCTAGCTTAGCACAAAGTGAGATGTGGCAACCGGGTGACGGAGATCGATATGGCCAAAACTCCAGACAAAGTTAAAAATGATGAGCCAGCTGCCGAGGCAACAGCACCCGGCAGCGCCGGATCGGAGCAGCAACAGCGCCAGATCGTCGTGCATGCGCAATATGTTAAGGACCTTTCGTTTGAAAATCCAAACGCCCCTGATATCTTAATGTCACCGCCCGCACAGCCCGATGTCGAAATTGGCGTGAATGTAGGCGCGCGCAGCGTGCATGGGGAGCAATATGAAGTAACCCTGACGCTTTCGGCCAAGGCAAAGAGCGAAGACAAGACACTGTTTCTCGCTGAACTAAGCTATTGTGCCATCGTATCGGCGCAAAACGTGGATCAGCAAACATTGAACCCGCTGATCATGATCGAAGCGCCGCGGCTGATGTTCCCGTTTGCGCGCGCCATCGTTTCAGACATGACTCGCGATGGCGGTTTTATGCCTTTGTCTATCCAACCGATTGATTTTGTTGCTGTGTACCAGTCGAACATGGAAGCGCAGAAGTCTACTGGTAATGGAGCAGACGCTGGGCGTTAATTTCCAGTACTGCCGAACCTAGCGCAACCAAACGGCATTATCAATACGAGCCACAAGTACGCCATGAGCGCCCATTTCATCCTTGCTTGGCGCATGCGGCCGGTCAAACTGATTAATGTCCGCGCGAAATACAAAACCGCTATCATCGGCCTGCCCGATTCCTGCCGGGGTGAGGGTGCCGGCAGAAGCCGGTTCCAAAGACAGGTTTGGTTGACGACCACCAAGCAGCTCAACATAAACAGCAGCAAGAAGATCCGCGTCGATCAACGCACCGTGAAGGTCGCGGTGGGTGTTATCAATATCGAAACGACGACACAAAGCGTTGAGATTCGCCTGTGCACCGGGGAATTTACGCCGCGCCATTGGCAGGGTATCGATCGCCTGGCTCATTGACAGCGGTTCACGGTCCAGACGGGCCAGCTCGGCATTGATGAAGCCCATGTCGAATGGCGCGTTATGAATCACCATCGGCGAATCAGCCACAAAGTTTAGAAATTCGTCAACAACGGCGGCAAATACCGGCTTGTTAGCCAGAAACTCTGACGTAATACCATGAACGGCAACAGCTTCTGCCTCGATGTCTCTTTCAGGGTTGATGTAGAGATGAAGCTGATGGCCGGTTGGCACATGGTTGATCATTTCCAATGCGCCGATTTCAATAATCCGGTGCCCATTTTTGGGATCAATGCCTGTTGTTTCTGTATCGAGAACAATTTCACGCGTCATTGCAATCTATTCCTGTTGATCTATCTGCAGAACTCCGGGAAGCGTCCAGTAACATTATCTGGTCCAGAATATCATCAAGCTGGTGACGCGCTGCTTCCAGCCCGTATTGTGTTTCTATGACAGCGTCTGCGCGCGTGCGTTTGTCTTCCATCGGTATCTGGCTGGCGAGGATAGCATTCCATTTTTGTTCCGTCATGCCACTTCGCGCCATTCCACGATCCTGTTGAGTCTGGCTGTCCACATCACATAAAATGACGAAATCACAGGCGACATCTCCACCAGTTTCAAACAACAGCGGAACATCTAGTATCACAAATGGCACATCCAAAGATTGGCTTTCGGCTAGAAAAACATCCCGGTCAGCGGTCACCAATGGATGGATAATTGCTTCAAGCAGACGGCGTTTGGTTGGATTTGTAAAAACAATGCCACCAAGGGCCTGACGGTTTATGGAACCGTCGGACGCTAGAACCCTTTCACCAAAAATATCAATTACCGACTGAACAGCTGCGCCATCCTTCGCCATCAATCTGTGAACAACTGCATCGGCATCATGGACCGGGATGCCGCGATCGCGCAGCATTGTGGCGGTGGTCGACTTGCCTGTAGCAATGCCCCCTGTGAGACCGATAATTTTCATGTAGTACTCTTCATCTGCGTTACCTTAGCAGCTATCACGCCTATGCGCGTTCAGCGTCAGACCATGCTCACGCAAAAAGCCCAATATTGGCAACATAGGCAAACCAAGGATTGACGTGTGGCTGCCATCAATTTCCTCCATGAGATGAATGCCTACACCTTCTACCTGATAGCTTCCAGGGCCGCAGAATGCGTCGCTTCCCACCACATCCAGATAGTCATTAATGGCATCATCATCCAATTTGCGCATTTTCAAGCTTGCCGTATCGACATGATGCCAGATGCGCGTGTTGTCACGAAACATAACAACGGCTGTGATCAGACTATGCGTTTGACCTTGGAGACAGCTGAGTTGGTTATGCGCGGCTTTTCGGCTTTCCGGTTTACCAAACACATGACCGTCAAGAACGAGGATCTGGTCAGCAGCAAGTACCAATTGGCCGCCGGTGATTGCGTGGCGTTGGCAAGCAGCTGTTCCTTTCATTTCCGCCAGAAGAATTGCAACATCGTTGGGATCAACATTATCCGTTGCACAAGCCGAGCGTATGGAAGCCTCATCAATCGCCACCGGTGCGGTGCGAAGATCGATACCCGCGTCAGCAAGAAGCGCCTGTCTGGTATGGCTTGAAGATGCAAGAATCAGGGGACCTGATGGCAAGGTTACAAAGGTGGCAGTTTTCGTCACCTTGTTTCCTCCAACCATTTTGTGTGAAGTTGAATAACAGCTGCTGCTGTCTCTTCAACTGATCGACGTGTGACATCAATGACTGGCCAGCCATGATGCGCAAAAAGCCGCCGTGCATCCCGTACCTCAGCAGTGATCTGGTCTATATCGGAATATGAGGTGTTTGCTTCATCGGATATTGCAATCTGACGGGTTTTGCGCAACACACTCAACCGTTTTGAGTCATTGGTCAGTCCAACGACAAAGACATGCACGCCATCAAGGTAGTACGCCGGAAACTGCACATTCGGTACTAGCGCATAATTGGCGACCTTGTATCCCCGGTGTGCCAAATACATGGATGTTGGTGTTTTGGAGCTGCGTGACACACCAACAAGCAGTATGTCAGCCTCTGTCAATTCATTCATATTCAACCCATCATCATGGCTTACCGCAAATTCGACTGCGGCCATCCTATCAAAATAGGCAGTATCGAGTTGACGCTGGCCACCCGGACGATTTTCAACCGGTTGACCAAGCAGACCACCAAGCAAATCAACCACCGGATCTAGAACCGAAACATGTGGAATTCTTCGCGCTTTACAATGGGATTCTAGGGTATGCCGCACCTCAGGATCGACGACACTCATCAGCAGAATACCGGGATTGCGTTCAACGCCTCTAATAACGGCGTCAACGTGACGTTCACTGCGCACAAGTGTCCATATATGCTCGGTTGTACGTACATTTGGGAATTGCGCAAGACATGCGCGTGCAATCTGATGCACGGTTTCACCCGTTGAATCTGAGATTAGGTGCAAATGCAAAGGCGGCTTGTTCATCCGGATAAATTATGGCGGGAAGTACAACCTGTCATCCCATTTCTACCATCTGTCTATGGTTTGTCCCGTCTCACTGTTTGACTTTAAACGCATTATGGTGCGCAGCCTGTGGGGCGTATTGCGTGTTGAATTCGTAAAATGGGGATGAATTTCTTGCTGAGCTTCAAAACAGAAGTTAGTCCACAGATTGGGCATCTGTTATACGGTTGTGGATATCCCCTATGCACCCACAATGTGTGTAATGGTGAAAATGTAAAATATTCTGTCACTAACCCAAAGAGTACGATAGGACACTGGGGACAGTGCTGGGGGTAAGCTGTTTACAGAGTTTTATGCACCGCTTTCCACAACCACCTACCTATACAGCAACCCTATATATAATATTTATTATTATATGAGAGAGCCTTCACCCATGACGTCCCGTTTTCTTAACACCTTGTCCGGCACTGTAAACACACCACCACCGGTATGGCTGATGCGACAGGCTGGACGTTATATGTCGGAATATCGCGCTTTAAGGTCCTCTGAACCCGATTTCATCTCCTTTTGTTTGAACAGCACCAAAGCATCTGAAGTGACAATGCAACCGATAAAAAGGTTTGGTTTTGATGCGGCCATTATTTTTTCCGATATCCTGCTTGTACCATGGGCTTTGAACAGGAATGTCCGGTTCATTCCTGGAACCGGCCCGCTTCTCGACCCTTTGCAGGCAGTTAGCGATATCGATGTAGCACTGCTTGACCAGATGCCAGACCGGTTGGCACCTGTGGGACAGACAATTCAGATGACCCGTGCACAATTACCAGAAGAAACGGCACTTATCGGCTTTGCCGGCGCACCCTGGACGATCATCACCTATATGCTGGAAGGCCAGTCATCGCGTGATTTTCCAACCTCACGGCGCTGGCTATGGGAGAATAATCATAATTTTGACGCGTTGCTGGAACTTGTGATTGAGGCAACGGTTCAGTTCTTGGAACTGCAAGCGCGTGCTGGTGCTGATGCGCTGATGTTGTTTGACAGTTGGGCAAGCGCTGTCCCGGCGCATGCACGTGACCATGTGGTGTCTGACCCCGTTAAACAAATCATTGATAAACTGGCACGCCGCGGTATCGGGCAGCCGGTTATCGGTTTCCCAAAAGGTATCGGTGAAGGCTTGGTGCGGTATTGTGAATTGTCAGGTGTTCGAGCTGTTAGTATTGATCATGGCACCGATATCCGCTGGGCGGTGCAACACTTGCCGAAAGGTGTTGTGCTGCAGGGAAACCTTGATCCTATGACATTAATCGATGCAGGAAAAAAAATGCAGGATTCCGTGAACGAAATCCTTGATGTTTGCAGTGGTCGTCCGCACATCTTCAATCTCGGACATGGCATTACACCAGAAACATCTGTTGAACATGTGGACCAGTTGCTAGAAATAATAGGCGCTGCTGGATCATGAGTTATGACATTATAAAAGCACTGCATGTAATTTCGGTCATCGCCTGGATGGCTGGCTTACTCTATTTACCGCGATTATATGTCTACCATGCTGAAACAGCCATCGGCACGGTGCAGGCGGAAACCTTTAAAGTTATGGAACGGCGCCTATTGAAGGCGATCATGACACCGGCCATGATTGCAAGTTTTCTGTTTGGCATCTGGATGCTGGTACTTGCGCCCAGTCTACTGGGTGAACCCTGGATGATTATTAAGATCCTGTGTGTTTTTGGGCTGGCGGGTTGTCATGGCTTGTTTGCGCGGATGCGTCGCAATCTGGAAAATGACAAAATGCCTTACAGTCCGAAAGCATATAAAATATGGAACGAAGTGCCGACATTGCTGATGGTAATTATCGTTTTCATGGCAATCGTAAAGCCTGACTTTACATAGACGGCAATATTGCGTAGCATTTGGTTTATCACGGGTGCATCCTTCAGGGTCGCTGGTGAATATAACTCCCCCCATGCCAGGCTTTAGATAAACGCTGTCTAATGTGCTCCTCCTCTAAATTTTAACGTGGCAACATCATGCACCTTCAGGAATTGAAGCAAAAAACACCCGCTGATCTGTTGGCTTATGCTGAAGATCTTGAGGTCGAAAACGCTAGCACATTGCGCAAACAGGATATGATGTTTGCGATCTTGAAACAGCTAGCCCACAACGATGTTGCCATTTACGGCAGCGGGGTCCTGGAGGTATTGTCTGACGGTTTTGGGTTCCTGCGTGCGCCTGAATCAAACTATCTGCCCGGGCCCGATGATATCTACGTATCTCCAAGTCAGGTGCGTCGGTTTGGCTTACGGACAGGAGATACTGTTGAAGGCGAAATTAGGGCACCTAAGGATGGAGAGCGATATTTCGCCCTCCTTAAGGTTGAGACAATCAATTTTGAAGAACCAGGCGCTGTTCGCCATCGTATCAATTTTGATAATTTGACACCGCTTTATCCACAAGACAAGCTGACGCTTGAACTGCCATTTGACCCGGACAATAAGGACAACACCCCCCGTGTTATCGATCTGGTCTCGCCAATGGGTAAGGGTCAGCGGGGCCTCATTGTTGCGCCACCGCGTACTGGTAAGACAATGATGCTGCAAAGCATCGCCCATGCGATTTCTGAAAATCATCCGGAAGTATATCTGATCGTCTTGTTGATTGATGAACGTCCTGAGGAAGTGACGGACATGCAACGGTCTGTCCGTGGAGAGGTGATTTCATCCACCTTTGACGAGCCCGCATCAAGACACGTTCAAGTAACTGAAATGGTTATAGAAAAAGCAAAAAGACTGGTTGAACATAAGCGGGATGTCGTGATACTACTGGATTCTATCACCAGATTGGCACGTGCTTATAATACAGTTGTTCCTTCATCGGGCAAGGTATTGACAGGTGGTGTAGATGCCAATGCACTGCAGCGGCCAAAGCGCTTTTTTGGTGCGGCTCGAAATATTGAAGAGGGCGGCTCTCTTACGATCATTGCCACAGCACTGATCGAAACCGGTTCGCGCATGGATGAGGTAATTTTTGAAGAGTTCAAGGGTACAGGCAACAGCGAGGTCATTCTGGATCGCAAGCTGTCTGACAAGCGGACCTTCCCGGCGATTGATATCACCCGGTCGGGCACGCGTAAGGAAGAGCTGTTGGTCGATAAGGGCACACTCGCGAAGATGTGGGTGCTGCGCCGTATTCTGATGCAGATGGGCCCTGTTGACGCGATGGAGTTCCTGATCGATAAGCTGAAGAATTCCAAGTCAAATGATGACTTTTTCGATCAGATGAACAGCTAGGCTGACGATCCTGTTAGAGATTTTGGGCTTCGAGTTCAATCAGAAAACGTTTTCGATCGAGATTCTCGGCATGGGTTGGGTGCAGATCGCTACCGCCTCCGTAGTTGCCAAGCGAACTATCGGCGCGGATAACACGATGGCAAGGGTAAATGATGGGGATCGGGTTACTGGAACAGGCCGTTCCAGCCGCGCGCGCCGCCTTAGGCTTACCCGCTATGTTCGCGAATTCAGCATAGGTAACCACCTGCCCATAGGGAATCCGGAACATTGTCTGCAACCATTCATGGCTAGTGGCTGTTTTCCCGTCTGCGCTTAACGGAAGCTTAAATTTCTTTAATCTGCCGTGGAGATACGCTTCAAGCTGGCGTATTGTTTCACGTGAAACACTATCCGGTCGGTCTGTCCCGATGGGGGCTGTTTGGTCCCAGTCCAGCCTTATTATGGCCTTGCCATTACTGATTGCACGCATATAACCGAGGACGGTTAATATGGTTGTGTGATAGGTTTCTGTCATGTGACCCCCTTTAATCGTCCGGTCTTCGGGTCGGCGCTGCGGCGGTCAACGGGGTAAGGCCCTTAATGAAGGACCGCAGCGAAGATAAGCCTATATCAGTTAATATTTTAGGAAAAGATAAGCATGCCTGGCCGTGAGGATACAATTTTTGCGCTGGCGACGCCGCCGGGTCGATCTGCGATCGCCGTGATACGGATCAGCGGTGGCAGCGCGCATCAGGCGGCAGCGGCATTTGGTGCGGCTGCGCCGGCACCGGGCCAATTCAGGCTTGCAAGATTGAAAAATGGTGACGGTCAGACAGTTGATGAGGCGCTGCTTCTTGCAATGGCGGGTCCGTGTTCGTCGACGGGCGAGGATGTGTTGGAAATTCACTGTCATGGATCAAGCGCTATCGTGCATGGGCTGTCGCAGCAGCTGGGGGCCCTTGACGGATTTCGACCAGCGGAGGCCGGAGAGTTTACGCACCGGATGTTTGCCAACGGGCGGATTGATCTACTCGGCGTTGAGGCGCTGGCTGATCTGATTGATTCGGAAACAGATTTGCAGCGCCAACAGGCCTGGGCGCAGATGGATGGTGCCCTACGCGGACCTGCAACGGAGTGGCGTGAGAAGCTGATCGCACTTGCCGCCCGTCTCGAAACGCTGATCGATTTTGCCGATGAGGATTTACCGCCGGATGTGGCGGCCGACTGGGGTGATCGCGCACAAGCCCTCGCCACTGAGATGCAAGCCGTGCTTAATGATGGCCAGTTTGGTGAACGTGTGCGTAATGGTGTGCGTGTTGCGTTACTCGGCCCTGTCAATGCAGGCAAATCCACATTGCTCAATTATCTGGCTGGCCGCGAGGCTGCCATTGTGTCCGAAACAGCTGGCACAACGCGTGATGTTGTAACCGCAACCATTGACCTGGGCGGCGTGCCGGTGACACTGCTGGATACAGCCGGTATCCGCGAGACGGACGACACCATAGAAGCAGAGGGGGTGCGGCGGGCACGTCAGGCAGCGCAGGATGCCGAGGCAGTGCTGGTTGTTGTTGACGGGTCGCGTCCGGGCTGGCGCGAGGAGATTTCAAACCTTCAGCCGCTGGTACCCGCAAGCAGTCAGATCATTGTCACAAAATCCGATCTCGGCATTGCTGAAACGAGGCAGGCTGACGACTGGCCAAATGGGGCGCTCGCTGTCACATTGCAGGGCGATGGGGCGGAAGCAACAGGCCAGGCTATTCTTGATGCTTTATACAAGCTGATTGTGCCAGCCAACGAGGCAGATCGGGCAAGCATCATCAGCCGGCTACGACACCGACATGCGATCAAAGCGGCTGTGGATGGGGTGATAGCTGCCTGCGGGCACGACTTGCACACGACGCCCGAGCTGGCAGCGGAAGATTTGCGACATGCAGCCGACAGTCTTGGCAGGATGATTGGCGTAATTGATGTTGAGGATCTATTGGACAGTATTTTTGCCAGTTTTTGTATTGGCAAATAGCTGGCAAAAAGCCAGTGAAAGGCGCATATAGGCCCAATGGAAATGCAGGCTGGTCTGTAGGGGCCTGCTGGAGATGAACCCGTGAGCTATGACGTGATCATTGTTGGTGGTGGCCATGCCGGTTGTGAGGCAGCGGCAGCGGCAGCGCGTATGGGTGCGCGCGTGGCGCTGGTTACTATGCGCGCCGATCGCATTGGAGAGATGTCCTGCAATCCGGCGATCGGTGGACTTGGTAAGGGTCATCTGGTTCGCGAGATCGATGCGCTTGACGGTATCATGGGTCTGGCAATTGATTCGTCAGGTATCCAGTTCCGGATGTTGAATAAATCCCGTGGTCCGGCGGTGCATGGACCGCGGGCACAGGCGGATCGGGCGTTATATCGAAAGGCTATACAGCAGCTTGTTGCTGCGGCAGGCGTCGAGATTATAGAGGCCGCCGTCGGCGATTTACTTGTTGAGTCGCATCTATGCTGCGGGGTGGTAACTGAGGCAGGTGACATCTTGCGGGCAGGAAGTGTTGTTCTGACCACAGGAACCTTTCTGGGCGGGTTGATACATCTTGGCAGTGAGATGACACCCGCAGGTCGGGTTGGCGAGGCACCTTCAAATGCGTTGGCAGCCCGTCTGCGCGCCATGGATCTCCCTGTTGGCAGGTTGAAGACAGGCACGCCGGCACGCCTTGACGGTCGAACTGTTAATTGGGCTGCGCTGGAAATGCAGCCAGCCGACGCGTCACCAATACCTTTTTCGACGCTGACAAGCCGGATCGAGGTGCCGCAGATCGAATGCGGAATCACACGAACCACGGAGACAACCCATCAGATCATTGCTGACTCAATGCATTTGTCGGCGGTCTATAGCGGACAGATTGCCGGGCAGGGGCCGCGCTACTGCCCCTCAATTGAAGACAAGGTCAATCGGTTTGCCGACAAGACATCGCACCAGGTGTTCCTGGAACCGGAAGGGTTGGACGATCACACTGTCTATCCGAATGGGATTTCTACCAGCCTGCCACGCGACGTGCAGGACGCTTTTCTTGCGACCATCCCGGGGCTGGAGAATGCCCATATCCTGCAATATGGCTACGCCATTGAATATGATTTCATCGACCCGCGTGCCCTGTCCAGAACCTTGGAGCTAAAATCTCTTCCCGGGCTGTTTCTTGCCGGTCAGATCAACGGTACCACGGGTTATGAGGAAGCAGCAGCGCAAGGGCTTATCGCCGGGATCAATGCCGTGCAGAAAGCATGGGATGGCCGGGGTGATTTCGTTCTTGGTCGTGCGGAAGCCTATATCGGTGTGATGATTGATGATCTGATCACCCGCGGGGCGCCAGAACCCTACAGGATGTTCACATCACGGGCAGAATATCGGTTGCTGCTGCGCTCGGATAATGCCGACCAGCGGCTGACAGATAAAGGGATTTCTGCTGGCTGTGTGGGTAATCTACGCAAAGCTGTCTGGACAGAGCGCAAGGCGGCTCTGGAGCGCGCTAAGGGCCTCGTTGAGGGGATTACTTCCCTTCCTGCAGCGTTGCGCACCCACGGGCTTCCTGTGCCGCGTGACGGCGCGCGCCGGTCAATGGCTGACCTGTTGAGCCTTGAGGGCATGTCCATTGACCACCTGGCTGCAATATGGCCAGAACTGGATAGCATTCCTGCAGCGTTGCGCGGGCAGATTGAGGCCGATTGCCGTTATGCCGGGTATCTCAGCCGACAAAAGGCAGATATCGATGCGTTGGCCCGTGATGAAGCGATCTGTTTGCCTGCCGATTTCGAATACCGCATGGTGGGTGGATTGTCGGCCGAGGCCTGTGACGTGTTGAGCCGTATGCGGCCGGAAACCATTGGTCATGCCAACCGGCTGCCGGGCTTGACCCCGGCAGCGGTGCTGGCGGTTCTGCGCCATCTGAAACGCGACCATCAATCCATCTCTGATACCTCCAGTCTGGCAGATCCGGAGCCGGCCGCGACTGGGTCGGCAGACCTAGCACGCATGACTCAATGAATGTGCGTGGCGGGATGGCTGACAATGGCGATTTCGCCACGAGGTTAAATGTTTCACGTGAAACATTTGATCAGCTGGCCAGCTATGTCGCATTGGTTGAAAAATGGCAGCCGCGTGTCAATCTCGTCTCACCGTCATCCCTGTCCAAAATCTGGGAGCGTCATATATGGGATTCGGCGCAGCTTGTGCCGCTTCTGGGCGGGGGGCGTCCGGAGATCATGGATATTGGCAGTGGCGCCGGGTTTCCGGGTCTGGTTATCGCAATCATGACACGAGCCCCCGTGCGGCTTGTTGAATCTGACCAGAAGAAATCAATCTTTATGCAAACCGTGATCCGCGAGTGTTGTCTTGATGCGCAGGTTGTGACAGCGCGCGTTGAATCGCTGCCACCGCAACTGGTTGATGTCATTATTGCCCGTGCATTGGCACCGGTCGACCGGTTGCTGAATTTGCTGACCTGTCAGTTTGACCGCCCGGTCCGGTGTCTCTTTCTCAAAGGTAAATCGGTCCATGACGAGCTTGGCTGCCTGGAAATTCGTCCGGATATAACTTGGTCACTTCATCCGAGCCTTACAAACGGCGAGGCTTTTGTGCTAGACCTGTTGGTAGAACCTGAAAAGCGGTGTGCCACGTCATGAGCGTTTCCCAGAGGATCATTGCTGTTGCCAACCAAAAGGGCGGCGTGGGCAAGACCACCACATCAATCAACCTGGCGACCGCACTTGCCGCCTGCGGCCGATCGGTGCTTCTAGTTGATTTTGATCCGCAGGGCAACGCCAGTACAGGCCTTGGCGTTGGAGACCGGCTCCATAACAGTTACCGGATGATCTCAGAGCAGTCCGAGGTAGATCAGGCAATCCAGAAAACACAGGTGCCGGGACTGGATATCATTCCAACAGTGGTGGATTTGTCGGCGGCTGAGGTTGAACTGACTGACATGCCCAACCGCGAATTCAAGCTCGCGGACAGTATAAAAAAAATAAGAAAGCATTATCAATATGTTATAATTGACTGCCCCCCATCCCTTGGAATGTTGACGGTCAATGCCCTTACCGCGGCAACCACTGTGCTTGTACCGCTGCAATGTGAGTTTTATGCTCTCGAAGGGCTGACGCAACTCTTGCGCACGATCGAGGCTGTTAGGACCGGTCTAAATGCCGACCTGCGTATGCAGGGCATTGTGCTGACCATGTATGATACGCGCAATAAACTATCTTCAATGGTTGCCAAGGATGTGCGCGATCATTTCGGAGACCTCGTCTATGGCACTGTGATCCCCCGTAATGTGCGGGTTTCAGAAGCCCCCTCATTTGGCCAGCCGGTTCTCGTCTATGACTTGAAATGCCCTGGATCGCAGGCATATGCGGCCCTTGCCGCCGAACTGTTGCGGCAGGAAACACAGGCCGCTTGATTGGCTAACCCGAAGGAGATGTCACATTATGGCAAAGAAGTCAGACAGCCCGTCCTCAAAAAAGGCATCAGTCAAGCAGACGGATGCCGCGGTAGCCTCGGCGCAAAAGGTTGTGGCCAAACAGCGTGGGCTTGGCCGTGGTCTGTCATCACTTCTTGGCGACGCTGGCGCTGCGGCAACCATGACATCAGCTGCGGCCTCTGCCAGCGCCACTCTTGCTGCCGCCGCACCACAGAGTGGGCTGGTCGATATTCCGATCGAATGGATCAATTCGGGACCCTGGCAGCCCCGCCGCCGGTTCGACATTGCCGCGCTGGAAGAGTTGGCTGACTCCATCCGCAGTAAGGGTCTTGTGCAACCCGTTCTTGTGCGACCCCATAACAGCAAGACGAACCGATATGAACTGATTGCCGGCGAGCGTCGCTGGCGCGCTGCCCAGATGGCACAACTGCATAATGTGCCGGCGATCATCCGTGATTTCAGCGATGAGGAAGCCTATGAAGTGGCGCTAATTGAAAATGTTCAACGCGCCGACCTGAATGTAATTGAAGAGGCTGATGGCTACCGGCAACTGATTGAAAACTTCGGATATACACAAGGAAAACTATCTGAAATAATAGGAAAATCAAGAAGTCACATTGCGAACTTGATGCGTCTTCTGACGTTGCCAGAAGATGTTTGTAATCTGGTCATCAATGGCAGACTGACCATGGGACAGGTGCGCCCGCTGGTTAGCCATGAAGATGCTAGCGCGCTTGCCGCCAACATCGTCAAGCGCGGACTGAATGCGCGACAGGCAGAGGCACTTGTCGCCCGTCCGCGCGATGCGTCATCCAAGCAATCCGCAGCGGCACCAACGAAATCAGCAGATATACGCGCGCTTGAGGTGAAAGCGGAAAAGACGCTTGGCGTGAAGATGGACGTCACATGGGATGAGGAGCGTGACCGTGGCAAGATGTCTATGTCATTTACAAAGCTTGAACAGTTTGAGGATGTTTTGAAAAAGCTCGGGATCAGCTAGCGACGCGCTACTTTTCGGCGCAAACAGATACCAAGAAGGGCCTGTCCGGCCTGTGTCATATCGTCAGATCCGGCCGATTTTATGGCCAACTCGGCATCCTGAAGGCGGTTGATCGCATCGAATAGACCTTCAGCTGACCAGTCACCAAGCTGACACACCATCCTGTCCTGAAGGCGAAAATGAACAGGCGGGCGCAGGGTTTTTATTGCCTGCGCCATCGGCACACCGCCCTCAGCTGTGCGTGCGACAATTAGCAGCTGGCGGAAATAGGACTGGCAACCGCGCAAAACCATGATGGGGTTCTGACTTTCTGACCATGCCTTTTCAAGGCGCCGTTGCAGCGCGTCAACCTGGCCGTCCGCAGCCGCGATGGCGATGTCAGTGGTTGCCAGTAAGCCGCTGTCACCAAGAGCCACCATCACATCGTCATAGTTGAGCGTTCCATCAGGTCCGGCCAGAAGCGCCAGCTTTTCAATTTCCTGCCGTGACGCAGCGCGGTCACTTCCCAGTCGCTGGACCACCAGAGAAGCGGTGTCCTGATCAATGGTGATATTGTCGCGAGATGTGATCTCGCTCAGAACAGACCCAAGATCAGCAACATTATCTACATAGCAGCCAACCGACGCCGCATGCTGTGTAGCTTCGAACAATTTTACCAGCGTATGACGCGTGGTCGTGTCGCTGGCCTCAATAATGATAAAGGCCGCCTCGATTTTCTGCGCAAAGGCGTTCTTGCATGCAGTCAGCATCTCGCTGCCCTTTCCTTTTACCCAGACAAGGCGGCGATCTGCCGTCATGGCAATGGCCTGCGCAGAATCACTGATAATAGACGGATCGGCGGCGGCACGGTCCCCGTCAAGCCGCGTCACAGAAAACACATCGTCAAGGTCAGAAGATATGTGCAAGGCAATCTGTCTGGCACGCTCTGATATTAGGCCAAGATCATTTCCGTGAAGCAGCACGGCATTGATGTCCTTCGGGATGGATGACAGAAAGGAAGCGATCTGTCGCGGTGGGACTTTCATTGTCCCTTGGCATCAAGGAAATAGAGATGCACGCGTGCGGCAACACGCTCGGCCAGCAACAGAGATGTGCGTTCATCTGAATGCGTATCAGATCGCGTCTGCCCGTAGTAAGAGCTAACTGTACCGACGGTTGAACTTTCAGTGATTGAATCCGACATCACAGTCTCTCCGGTTACGGTATCAACCAGTATAATCTTAACTGTCATGCTACGTTTTTTCAGATTGGATGAAGAGCCTCTCACAGTAAGCGTACTGCTAGAAGCGACTGACAGCTCTGAAGATAGGGTGAAAGCAGGATTTGCAGCCCCCTCAAGAAAGCTGTTCAGTGCGCGGCTATAGATCTGACCATTGCGCCCACCCGTTTCAATCACAGCAACGCCCAAATTGTCGTTGGTGAAACCGTTACCAAGCGGCCTTACCGACAAACCGGTACAGGCCGCAAGCACAATAATCAGCGGAACTATGATCAGCCTAGACAACCACATTAATGATCCTGTTTTTTACGACGATTACCTTTTTTGGGGTCTGGCCTTCAAGATATCGGATAACACCTGGTCTTTCCAGTGCAGCAGCGCGCGCGGTGCTTTCGTCGACATCCCGCTTGAGTGAAACCTTATCACGCAGCTTGCCATTGACCTGAACACCAATCTCTACGGTGTCCTCTGCAATCATCGCCGGGTCTGCAATTGGCCAGGCCGTATGGGCCAGCATTTTGTCATGGCCGAGATTTGCCCACATCTCTTCAGCAATATGCGGTGCGATGGGTGCCACTAACATAGTCAGGGTTTCAATTGCAAACCGTCTCGCCGCAGCGCCACCGTCTTCATCCGCAACCTGTTCATTAATTGCATTGGCAAGGGTATAAAGCTGGGCTACCGCCCGGTTGAAACGAAAATCCTCGATATCGGTAGAAATTGCATCGATAGCCTTATGGCTCGCCCGCACCAACCCGATGGCTTGACCATCAACTGGTGGCGGGGTGGCTACTGGCGGAAGTGTGTTGTCGGTAGACAGGCGTAACAAACGCCTCAGAAACCGAGCAGAGCCTTCTGCACCGGCTTCGGTCCACTCCATATCGCGTTCCGGCGGTGAATCCGACATCATGAACAGCCGCGCCGTATCAGCGCCATACTCTGAAATAATTAATTCAGGGTCGACAACATTGCGTTTCGACTTGCTCATCTTCTCGATACGGCCAGCAGTGACAGGCGCGCCCGTCTCGCTATGGCGCCAGACGTCGCCGTCGCGTTCCACATCGGTTGGAAACAGCCATTTGCCATCATCGGACTGAAAGGTCTGATGACAAACCATACCCTGTGTCATGAGCCCAGAAAAAGGCTCATCAATGTCCAGATACCCTACATCTCGGAGGGCACGCATGAAAAAGCGGGAATACAACAAATGCAGCACCGCATGTTCGACACCACCAATATACTGATCAACGGGCATCCAGTAAGCAGCGGCCTCACGGCTGAAACCGTCGGGATGGTAAGGGTCAGCAAATCGCAGAAAATACCAAGAGCTCTCGAAAAATGTATCAAAGGTATCCTGTTCGCGTATGGCGGGCCTACTGCATTTCGGACAGCTGGTATGTTTCCAGGTCGGATGGTTGGATAGCGGGTTGCCCGGCGCATCGAAACTCACATCCTGAGGCAGTTCAACCGGTAGGTCTTTGTCTGGGACCGGCACCATGCCGCAGCCATCGCAGTGGATAATCGGGATTGGACATCCCCAATAGCGTTGGCGGGCGACACCCCAGTCCCGCAGGCGATAGGTTGTGAGGCCCTTACCGGCATTCGCATTTTTCAGCGCGTCAATTGCGGCACGTTTGCCAGCCTCGACGGTCATGCCGTCCCAGTCACCTGAATTGAACAGATGACCAGGGCCGGTATAGGCGGTATCGGTAATCGCAAAACTCTCCGGACCTTCATGTTCGGGAAGCACAACCGGCAAAACCGGCAGATCATAGGCATTGGCGAAATCAAGATCGCGTTGGTCATGTGCGGGGCACCCAAAGATAGCGCCCGTGCCATATTCCATTAGTACAAAATTGGCTATGTAGACAGGCAGTTCACGGTCGTCCACAAGTGGATGCTGGACCATCAAGCCAGTGTGGTAACCGCGTTTTACGGCGGTTTCAACAGCCACTTCAGAGGTACCGAGACGCGCGCATTCGGCAAGGAAATCTGCCGCCGCATTATCCTGCGCGGCGATGCTCACCGCCAGCGGGTGGTTTGCGGCTATAGCAATAAAGGACGCGCCATAGAGCGTATCGGGCCGCGTTGTGAAAACACTGATTCTCTCTGTGCCGTCATTGGATGGCGAGGTGAGGTTGAAAGTGACCTCAGCCCCCTCAGATTTGCCGATCCAGTTAGCCTGCATCAATCTTACGCGGTCAGGCCAGCGGTCCAGCCCGTCGATGGCAGCAAGAAGATCATCAGCATATTCGGTAATTTTCAGAAACCACTGTGCCAGCAACCGGCGCTCGACCAACGCGCCGGAACGCCATCCTCGACCGTCGACTACCTGTTCGTTTGCAAGGACCGTATTTTCAACCGGGTCCCAGTTCACCCAGCTTTCCTTGCGATAGGCGAGTCCCTTTTCCAGAAAGCGCAGAAACATTTTCTGCTCATGTTGATAATAATTAGGTGTGCAAGTGGCCAGCTCGCGGTCCCAGTCATAGGAAAGCCCCATGCCACGCAGCTGCGTGCGCATGGAAGCGATGTTTTCTATGGTCCACGAACCGGGGTGAGCGCCACGTTCGATCGCAGCATTTTCAGCTGGAAGACCGAAGGCATCCCAACCCATGGGATGAAGAACATTGAAACCCTTGGCACGGCGATACCGCGCCACCACATCGCCAAGCGTGTAGTTGCGCACATGCCCCATATGGATGCGCCCTGATGGATAAGGGAACATCTCTAGGACATAATATTTCGGCTTGTCGCCAGAGTTATCGGCCGAAAAGCACTTTTCCGCGTCCCACCGTTCCTGCCATTTTGCTTCTATGGCAGGGGCGTCATACTGCTCCATTAATCTATCCTGAAATGAAGATTGAAAAGGGTTAATCGGTAACTTCCGCAAGCGAATCGGCGCGAAGTTCACGCGCGCGTGCAAGAATCAGATTTTCAATCTGCCCGGCCAGCGCCTGATCTCGCACAGCCTCTCCCCAGCCGTCAGTCATACGCTTTTGCACATGCACCCTTACGCTAATGCTGTCAGAACGCAGCTCTCGGCCAACGACAAAAATTGTCAGCTTAATGCGTTCATCTGGCCGATCGGCGAGTGAATACCATTCGGTGACGATGGTGCCGCCAAATGTATCGACGTCCGCAAGCGGGACAAGTGATGCAATATCAAGTGCAGCCCGCCAAGCGATGGCATTTACAGGCATTGCTGGATTAGGGCCGCTTTGGCTTCCAAAATCACTCAGCTTCATTCCGCCAGGCTTTCCTGTCAGAATAGAAACAGGCTTTTCCTTCTCGACGGATGTTCCGGGCGTGATATTTGAGCATGCGACGACAAGCGCCAGCAGAGGTATGAGAAGGTATCGCATGGCGATGCTCCAAAAAAGAAGGGCCGGAAACCCGGCCCTTCTCACATACAACATTTCTTTCAAATTAGAAAGTAGCGTCGAGTGCAACTACAGTACGTGTGCCGGCCTCGGCGTCTGCAGCAGCAGTAGTCTTACCGGAGAAGTCGTTGTTAGTGACTGAGAGGCTAAGACCAGGAGTTATAGTGTATGTCAGGCCCACAGCTGTATCTGAAACTTCATAAGCTGAGTCGT
>PCBG01000003.1 GCA_002731315.1 Rhodospirillaceae bacterium
CCAACACACCGACAAGATCGCCGCGTGCCACGCTAAGGGCCGATTTGATTGCGGCGCTCTGGCCGGCGCGTATTTCATGGCGTAATACCCGCAATTGCGGGATATCGCGAATGGCCTGCTCCAGTTCAGCGGGACCATCATCTGTGCTGGCGTCATCAACGTAGATGATCTCAAAGTCGCGGCCGGCAAACGCGTCGCAGATTTCGTCGATAAGCGGTCGAATATTCCCGGCTTCATTCAACACCGGAACGATCACCGAGATATCCAGAATAGTTGATGCGGCGCGTTTGCGAGGAGAGAATGTCATTTAAGGACTCGGCGTTCGGAACTTGGTTCTAATAACGGCTCTGTCTTAGCTCTTGGGCGCGTTCTGGTCAAACGGCGTGGATCGATAAAGGAAAATTAGTACGTCCTGTCCTTTGGACATATTGAACCCTTCCAACTGATGGATCATCGTCAGATCTAATTGCAATTGCCGCGCCATGGTGACGAAATCTTCCTGTTGTCTGCTTTCAATGATCGCGAGCCCATTCGGTGCCTCAGCAAGGAACAGTGCCGCCTCTTGCCCGTCAACTAGCAGCAGGTCATGTCCAAGGGCGAAAACCAGCGAGGGTTCATGAATGCCGGCGGCGGCAATGGCTGCCGGTGATGCCTTCAGAGTGTCGAGATGATCACTGATAGCGCGCGCCAGATGAATGCGTGACAACGCGGGAAACAGCCCGGCAATGACAATGAAATGAAACAAGGCACCCAGAGCAAACACGCCGGCGACATAACATATGCCACCACGGCGATGCCAGAGCCAACCAAGCCACAGACATCCGGCAACAGCAACGCAGGCCAGTATGGCAAAGGCAAAGGCCCGCCCGCCTGTTGTCCCGCCATAGGTCAGCGCGACCCAGATCATCATCATGCCGATAACCGGNCCGNCCGCCAGCATGATCCATTCAAGACCAACCNCGGCATATCGCCGGATCAGNTCGGTGAACTTGCCATTCAGCCGCCCGGCAAGTGGNGCGTTGACGGCNCAGACCAGNAGCACGGCAATCGCCGGGATCACGGGCAGTGGATAGTGCGGCAGCTTTGTNGGCACCAGTTCGATGATCACCCAGAAGGGCANAATCCAGGCAATCAGAAAGCGGCTTTCCACATGCGACAACAGCAGGGATGCNTGGCTGGCAGCNCGAGGCAGCAGCAGGCTGCCGGGCCATATNAGTAACGGCAGCAACATCAGATAGGTGCCGATNGGTGCCCCGTGNGATTCNTGACCNGATTGCACTTTGGCGACCAAATCATTGCGCAACGCCACATCAAGAAAGGCNCCGTCGGTGGCCAAGGTAACNAGAATGGNCCAGGGCANNGTGATTGCCGCAACAATCAACAGGCCATTCAGTGGCCGGATCAGACGCAGCCAGCGGATNTCTCGATGCCATGCCACCAGCGCNCCCANCGTTGTCAGCGCCAGCAGCGGCGTAATCGGCCCCTTGATCAGNATGCCTGCCGCCATGGGCAGCCAGACGCCAAGATAGGTCCAGTAGGACAGCCGCCGGCCATTCTGCCAGGCCTGATAAATGCGCATCAGGGTAAATTGCTGCAGAAGGCAGCAGAGCATCAGTACGGAATCCGTCTTGGCAAGATGGGCTTCAGCAAATACCAGCAACGTGCCGCCGCATAAAGCTGCGGCTAAAACCGCACGATCCGGCTTATACAATGCCCTTGCAATCCTGTAGGTGCCGGCAACGGTCAGCAGCATGGCCAGCAGGCTTGGCAGGCGATAGGGCGCGATATCATCCGTGCCAAACAGTGCGGCCGAGGCTGATTGCAACCAGTAGATGCCAATGGGTTTCTTGGCGCGCAGGTCATCCTGAAAGCGCGGTGTGATCAGATCGCCGCTTGCCACCATCTGCTTGGTGGCTTGTGCGAAACGCGACTCGTCGCGATCCATCGACGGCAGTGTCTGATGGCCGATCAGGACAGCCGCTGCCAGCATGGCAGACAGCATCAGCAGGATTGTTCTATGTCTCAAACCGGACACGATTGCGTTCTCCGGCCTATATGGCAGTGTTGCCTATCCGGCATCTTCATCCGTATGGCGTCTGTGTCTGTGCGGCGCTTTCCTTGCTGTGACGATCACGGCAATGTCGTCGTTAAAGCATTTTTCAATCATGTTTGCTATATCAATTGCCGGCTTGGGCTGGTCTTCATCTGTCCCATNGCAAAAGTNCCGGGATGAAAGGACATGTATATGCAATCTGCTGACGGCGATACGAACGGCACTCCGCCACCAACATCACCTGAAGACTGGCAGGCGCAAACAAGCTGGCAGCGTATCTGGTCCATCACATGGCCGGTATTTCTCGCCAATGTCACCTTTCCACTGGTTGGCGCAGTTGATACTGCGATGATGGGGCGGCTGGATGATCCAAGCTTTGTTGGTGGTGCAGCACTTGGCAGTCTTGTCTTCAATTTCATCTATTTTGGTTTTGGCTTCCTGCGGATGGCCACAACAGGGCTTGTTGCGCAAGCGCACGGGCGACAGGATCTGCAGGCCATAGAACATCATCTGGTACGTGGCCTTGTGGTTGCAATGGTGCTTGGCAGCCTGGTGGTTGTGGCCATGCCGGCTGTGCATCTGGCAGCTCAGATGATGCTGACGGCCAGCGACGAGGTTGAGGCGCTGATGACGCGCTATATCGAAGTCCGGCTGTTTGCGGTGCCGGCCGCGCTCGGCAATGCTGTGTTGCTGGGGGCATTGTTTGGCCGTCAGCAGATGCGTCTTGTGTTGCTGCACATCACCCTTGTGAATCTGTGCAACCTGGTCCTGAACATCAGCTTTGTTCTGGGGCTGGGGATGCGGATTGAAGGGGTGGCATTGGCCTCGGCGATGGCGCAGTGGGCAGGGTTTGGCGTTACGCTGGCGCTGATCCGCTGGCAATGGCGTGACATACTTTCGGGTGTTTTGAAACGCAGTCTGCAGATGCGCCCTGCATGGCTCGACAGGCGTGCGTTGTCACGGTTCTTCAATGCCGGCACCGATCTGACCATTCGCACCTTTCTATTGCTTTCCAGCGAGGCCGTGTTGCTGAATAGCGCGGCCGGCCTTGGCGATCTGGCACTCGCCAGCGCGCAGCTCTATCTGGTGATGTTCGGGTTGATTGCCTTTGGTCTGGACGGGTTTGCCCATGCCGCAGAGGCGCTGGTTGGCGATGCCATAGGCCGCCGCAACCGGTTGATGTTGGATCGGGTGATTTGGCGCACAAATGTCATGGCTGGCATGTCATCGATCGTGATCGCGCTGCTGGTTTTGGCAGGCGGACCGGTATTTACAGGATTGATGACAACACAGGCCGATCTCGCGGCCATGACGTTGCAGCATTGGCACTGGNTCGTATTGCTGGCGCCGGTTTCATTCCTGGCCTTCCAGATGGATGGCATTTTCGTGGGCGCGATGTGCAGCCGTGACATGCGCAACGCCATGATCATGTCAACCTTCAGCTTTCTGCTGTTGGTCCTGCTGTTTGGGCGGTTTGGGCTGAATGGCATTCTGGGCGCCTTTACCTTATATCTTGGTGTACGCGGAATCACCCTGCAGTGGCGGATGCGTCATGTGCGTCGCCTTGCTGGACCAGTAAACGGGGAAAGTTGACGATTATGAAAGCTGTTACGTTACGGGATATTGATCAGCTTGGGCTTCCTGAAACTGCGGACTCGCCGCGGCGTTTGCGGTTGATGACGGCCGCTGGCTTTCAGGCCTGGCAGGATGATGCAGATGCAGCGCTGCAAGGCTGGATCAACGCCAACGCGTTTGCAGGCAAGGCGGGTGCCAGCCTGTTGCTGATGGACGGCGTGGCGGATTGTGACGCCATCGGCATCGTCGATGATGTTGCCATCTGGGACGGGGCCAAGATTGCAGGCAACCTGCCCCCCGCTACCTGGCAGATTGATGAAAAGAGTGATGCCACCATAGATCAGGCAGGCTTTGCGCTGGGCTGGGCGCTGGCACAATATCGCTTTGGTCATTTTCGGGAAGGTGACGACCAAATAAAACCGGCACGCCAACTGGTGCTGCCAGATAGCATTCCGTCTGATAGCGCCCCGTCTGATGGCGGCANGCATCACGCAGGGTCATCCGGTGGCAGACGCGCCATTNTANGNCTTGCCCGCGGCGTNNGCTTCTGCCGTGACTTGATCAATATGCCGCCAAATCACATGACCCCGGCCGGGCTGGAAGCAGCNGCGCGNCATCTTGCCGAACACCATAAAGCNGCCATTGATGTGATCAGCGGTGTCGATCTTGAAGATGGGTTTCCCGCGATTAACACAGTGGGACGNGCAGCNGAGGTGGCGCCGCGCCTGATTGATATGCGCTGGGGCAAGGCAGGACCGAAAATCACCCTTGTTGGCAAGGGAATCACTTTNGATTCAGGCGGGCTCGATCTCAAGCCGTCAAAAGCGATGGAACTGATGAAGAAGGATATGGGGGGTGCGGCAACCGTCCTGGGGCTGGGNGCGGCCATCATGGAAAGCGGCCTNGCNGTACAGCTGCGTATNCTNGTGCCGGCGGCAGAAAATGCGGTATCCGCGCAGGCCATGCGGCCGCTGGATGTNATTGATACACGTGCCNNTATCGATGTNGAGGTTGGCAATACGGATGCCGAAGGCCGGCTGGTACTGGCNGATGCGCTGACGCTGGCCTGTGAAGAAGACCCNGACTTCATAATTGACTTTGCCACACTNACAGGCGCGGCGCGGGTGGCGCTGGGCACCGAATTGCCGGCNCTTTTNTGCAATATGGACANCACGGCAGNNGANCTGCTTGCCGCCAGCCANGCCGTGAANGANCCCTTATGGCGCCTGCCCCTGTTTGAGGCTTATGAACGGCATNTGGATAATGGCTATGTNACCCTGTCCAGNACCGGCGGGTCAGGCTATGGCGGGGCGATNACGGCAGCNCTGTTTTTNCGNCGATTTGCCGGCAGGCATACAAACTGGGCGCATGTGGATGTNATGGCGTGGAATCTGGGATCGCGNCCCGGCCGGCCAAAAGGNGGCGAGGCAATGGGCCTGCGGGCATTATANCANNATATTGCNCGGCTGGCAGCGGCAGGGTGAGGCAGACNGGNCCGGCNCGGATNAATAGCCGCGCGCCCAGTCCACCTGGTTTTTNGGCCGACNNCCGGCCATGATGCTGTCGATGGCTGCCGCCACTTGGTCCGCCGCGGTTTCTGCGTTTGTTTGCGCCGCCACATGCGGCCATACACGCACATTTGGATGCGTCCAGTATCCATGCGTCTGTGGCAATGGCTCGGTGGAAAAAACGTCTAGCGCGGCGCCGCCGACGTGACCGCTATCAAGCGCTGCCAGCAGATCATCATCAACGATTTGCGGGCCTCTGCCCCCATTGATTACAAACGCCCCCGGCGTCATCCGGTTCAGGAATCCAGCGTCAATAATGCCTGTGGTGTCAGGCGTCAGGGGCAGGACAGATACAACAATCTGCAAATCCTCGGCAAAGGCATTCAGTTGGTCCGCGCCGACGAACATCTTTATCCCATCGATGGATTTCGGGCTGCGCGCATAGCCCCGCACGGCAAAGCCAAGTGCGGCAAAGCGGCTGGCGATGACACTGCCAATGGCGCCAATACCCAGAATGCCAACACGCCCACCGGCAGCCGGGCGCTGCGGGCGCGGATCCCAGCGCTTTTCGGCCTGCGCCGTGCGGTAATGATCGCCATCCCGCCAGAAATCCAGTGCGCATAAAAGGGCCCACTGGCTGAGCGCACTGGCCATGTCAGGATCGACAAGCCGCACCAGCGGCAAGTCCCGCGGCACGCTTCTATCGCGCATCATATGGTCAACGCCCTGGCCCTGCATGATGATGCCGCGCAGATTCGGACAATCGGACAGCGCCCCCGGTGGTGGCGCCCAGACAAGGGCTACATCACATTCCTGGCCTGGCGGATCAAGCAGTCGTGATATTTCGAAGGCGGGCAGCCGTGTGGCCAGCGTTTTGCGCCATGCCGCTATATCGTCATCATGTCCGTAAAAGCCGATCCGGATCATCTGAATACCACTCTGTTCAACCCGACTGCCTGGCTATGATTCGTTGACGATGGCCAGTGCCTCGGCATGAAGTGCCGGTGTCGCCGCTGCCAGCAGACTGTGGGTGCCATCCAGTAATACCGGGCCGCCCCGCTTGTCTGATACAACGCCCCCGGCCCCGCGAATAACCTCGACAACCCCCATGATATCATGTGTCGCCAGCCCGTCTTCCAGCACCAGATCAATATGACCTGCTGCAAGCAAAGCATAATTATGGCAATCACCGCCATAGGTGGATACAGCCGCACCTGACACCAGCCGGTTATAGGCGGCAAGGCTATCGGCCAGCAGGGCTTCTGGTGCTGTGGTGGCAATGCGCGCCTGCGCCAGGCTGGTCACATCGCTGGTTGATATGACTGCTCCATTCAACAGCGTTGGCCCCCCGACGGCCACATAGCATTCATCCAGCATCGGCATATCGATCAGACCGGCAACCGGCCTGTTACCAAACACCAGCCCGACCAGCGTGCCAAAGACCGGACGGCCGCTGACAAAGGCACGTGTACCGTCGATCGGGTCGATGATCCATGAATAGCCAGTCTTGCCCGTTCCCGGCAGGTCTGCATGTTCCTCACCAAGAATGGCGTCATCGGGGAAACGGGCTATTATGGCAGCGCGCAGCGCTGTTTCGGCTGCTTTGTCGGCGCGGGTAACAGGCGAGGCGTCTGACTTCCATTCCACCGTACCACCACTTCTGAACCAGTCCCGGATGATGGGGCGGCTGGCCTCTGCGAGCCCCGACAAAAATTCAGCCAGCCCGTCATTGTCGAGCTGGCTGTGAGTCTGTCCGATTGCCGGATCGGTGCGCATAGCCTTATCAGCTTCCACTCTCGGCGGCAATCTCGATATCGGTTGGCAGCGCGGCAGGCGCATCTGCCTGCTGTCGAAGGTAGGCGATCATGTTGGCGCGGTCCTGCGGTTTTTTCAATCCGGCGAAATTCATTTTTGTTCCCGAGATGTAGGCCTTTGGCTTAGCAAGAAACATGTTCAGGGCAACGTAATCCCACGCGCCGCCATGATCAAGCAACGCGTTGGAGTAGGAAAAACCATCCACAGCACCCTTGTCAGCGTTGACGATGTTCCACAGTGCGGGTCCAACCTTGTTGGCGCCGCCGGGATCAAACACATGGCAAGCGGAACATTTTTTGGCAAGCTTTTCGCCAGCTGCCGCGTCGGCGCTGGCCAGCAAAGCCAGAACCGGCTCCGGACCCTTATCGGCTGGCGCGGTTGCGACGTCACTTCCACCTTCTGGGACCTCGATGATGTAGGCATTTTGTTGTAGCTCTGAATGCGGCACCAGTACGTCAGCAAGCTTGATGCCCGCCATTAGCAGCAATGCTGCCACAAGGAAAGCCGCGAAAACCTTATTGAGACCAAGTTCATCCATGCTTGTATTTCCCTTTTAAGGACTCCCCTCACACCCGTGGTCCGGCGCGGGACCACAGGCCATTTTCATAGCGAAATTGCGCAGTGCCCTCAAGTCCAGATCGTGGATTTGATGCTTTTGCCTATGCAAAAACGCGTTTATGTGATGAATTGCCGCATTATGAACCCTCAGGCGTCACCAGTGATCATCATTCCTGCCCGTATGGCGGCTGCAAGGTTGCCGGGTAAGCCGCTTGCAGATATCGCCGGAAAGCCGATGATTCAGCATGTCTGGGAACGGGCGGTTGCGGCCGACCTGGCGCCTGTCTGGGTGGCCACGGATGATGATGGAATTGCGGACGCCGTGCGTGCCGCTGGCGGGCAGGCGGTGATTACCCGTGCAGATCATCCATCGGGATCCGACCGCGTCTTCGAAGCGGTGGAGCGGATTGATCCTGACCGTCATTACGACGCCATCCTGAATTTGCAGGGCGATTTGCCCGAATTGGACGCCGCTATTCCGCATGCCCTACTGTCAGCGATGGGCGACGAGGCAGCATCGCTAGCGACCCTCGTTACCCCGGCCAGCGATGCAGAAGCTGCGCGCGAACAGGTGGTCAAGGCGGTTGTCAGCTGGGATCGGCAAACGCCGGCAAGCTGCAGGACCGGCCGCGCACTGTACTTCACTCGCGCCGCCATTCCGACAGGTGAAGCTGTCAAATATCATCATATCGGTGTCTATGGCTGGCGGCGGGCGTCGCTTGCCGCTTTTGTCGCCCTGCCGCAGTCACCGCTGGAGCAATCGGAGCGGCTGGAGCAGCTGCGCGCACTGGAAGCCGGGATGGTAATTGCGGTTGCCGAGATTGATCATGCGCCCGGCGGAATTGACACGCCTGCAGATCTGGATGCGGTGCGCCGGCGGTTGAAAAACGATTGACTGCCGATTGACAGGTCGGACAGGGGCCGTGATACTCCGCCACCGTCGCGCAGCATCGCAATACAGATAAGGCATGACATCATGACAAATCCTTCCGACATCATTGCCTTTCAGGGTGTGCCGGGTGCCTATTCGCATATGTCATGCAAGGCCGTAAAGCCGGGCATGGAGCCTCTTGCGTGCGCCTCTTTTGAAGAAATGCTGCTATGTGTGCAGGAAGGGCGTGCCGGACTGGCCATGGTCCCGGTGGAAAACTCCATTGCCGGCCGGGTTGCGGACATTCACCACTTGCTGCCTGAGTCGGGCCTTTTCATCGTTGGCGAGCATTTTCAACTGGTGAACCATAACCTGCTGGCGCCCAAAGGGGCGACGCTGGACACGCTGGTGGAAGTGCACAGCCATGCGCAGGGGCTGGCTCAATGTCGCAAACGCCTTCACAGGCTCGGCCTGCGCCAGATGCAACATCCCGACACAGCTGGTGCCGCCAAGGATGTGGCAGTCTGGAATGATCCAACAATTGGTGCCATAGCCTCGGCGCTGGCGGGCAAAATCTACGGGTTGGATGTTCTGGTGTCCAATGCCGAGGATGCCGAACGCAATACGACGCGCTTTCTGGTAATGAGTCGTGACCAGATTACGCCGCCGCTTAATGACACACCAATGATCACGACCATGGTTTTTACCCTGCGTAGTGTCCCCGCTGCCCTTTATAAGGCGCTTGGCGGTTTTGCCACAAACGGAGTCAACATGACTAAACTGGAAAGCTATATGCGGCCCGGTGCTTCCGGATCGGCGCAATTTTATGTCGATGTCGAGGGGCATATCGAGTCACCGGCGATGAAGCTGGCGATGGAAGAGTTGCGCTTCTATTGCCAGAATGACGAGGTGTCGATCCTTGGCACCTACCCGGCTGCCAGTGTACGCCATAATGGCTGATCCGGTCTGCTGCCTGTCTATTTCCCTTTTTAGGGACTTGTCCGGCCACACGCTTTCCGCCATATAGGGGGCAGGAAGGCTGGGTGGACGCAGCGCCCGTCTAACCGGTCAGGTCCGAGAGGAAGCAGCCAGGGCTGGCTTTTTGCGGGTCGTCCAGTCTTCCGCTCCGCGCGGCGTCCCCGCCTGCCTTTGCAGCGTATCAATACCACCTTTTTCCCCAGCTTTGGCGGTGGCCAAACCAGGCGCATTGCGCTAGGTTTTTCGACATCATGACTGAGGGCATCCAGACAGGATATCGCGTGCTGGCACGCACCTACCGGCCGGAACGGTTCTCTGAACTGATCGGTCAGGAGGCGCTGGTCCGCACGCTCGGTAATGCGTTGTCACTTGGGCGGCTGGCGCATGCCTTTGTGCTGACCGGTGTGCGTGGTGTTGGCAAGACCTCGACAGCGCGGCTTCTCGCGCGCGGTCTCAACTGTATCGGGCCGGATGGCACCGGAGACGCCACGCTGGAACCCTGCGGTACCTGCGAGCCCTGCACGGCCATCGCCGCCGGACGCCATGTCGATGTTCTGGAAATCGATGCCGCCAGCCATACGGGTGTTGATGATGCACGCGAGATTATCGAGGGGGTTGGTTACCGTTCTGTATCGGCCCGTTATAAAATCTACATCATCGATGAAGTGCATATGATGTCGAAAAGTGCCTTCAATGCGTTGTTGAAGACGCTTGAAGAGCCGCCTGACAATGTAAAATTCATTTTTGCCACGACCGAAATCCGCAAGGTGCCGGTGACCATCCTGTCACGCTGCCAGCGCTTTGACCTGCGCCGTGTCGACAGCGATGTGCTGGCGACCCATCTTGCCAGCATTTGTACCCGAGAGGCGATTGATGCCGCCCCGGAAGCCTTGCAGGTTATCGCGCGGGCGGCCGAAGGGTCTGTGCGTGACGCCTTGTCACTGCTGGACCAGGCAGCGGCAATGACCGCAGACAGGATTGATGCGGACAATATTGCCGCGATGCTTGGCCGCCCGGGTCCCAATGATTCCATCGCTATGCTGGATGCGGCAATGGCCGGCAATGCTGCAAACGCGCTGGCAGCTCTGGCGCAGGCACATGCAAACGGCGCTGAACCGGAAATGGCAATTGCTGATCTGATGGATCTTGTGCATCGGGCCAGCATGCTGGCCGCAGGTGGCGGCAGCGACAATCTGCTGGAGGCGGAACGCGAGGCTGTGACCGCGCTGGCAGGCATTGGCATTGCGCGGCTTGGCCGTGCCTGGCAGATGCTTTTGAAAGGCCACGCGGAAATCACCGCTGCGCCACAACCGATGGCAGCAGCGGAAATGTTGCTGATCCGGCTTGCGCATCTGGCCAATATGCCGACCCCGGGCGACATCATCACTAGGCTTGGAAATGGGAGTCACATTGATAATGACGCCGATAAAGGGGCAGTGCCGGTAACATTGGATGCTGGTGCCCCGACGGCCAGCTCGACAGCGCCACCGACGCCGTCGACCGGAACCGCTCCTGCGTCGGTAGGGGTCGTCGCCTCGGGTGGCGGCGGGCCACAAGGCGCGCCATTACCTTTATCTGACGCAGAACCGGCGTTGGATCCAGAATTGGCTGCTGAACCCGCTACAGACACGCAGCCGGCAAAGATCATAGATTCGATACCACCGCAGGCGTCAACCGATACCGCACCTTTGCACAGTCTTCATGATGTTGTCGCCCTTGCCGAGGCAAAGGAAGAATCGCTGCTGGCGGCGCGCATTCGCACTTTTGTGAGGCCTGTCAGATTGCAGCCGGGGCATCTGGAAATCGCACTTGCAGAAGGGGCGCCAGATACGCTGGCGGGCGACATGGCCCGCACACTGAGCGAATGGACAGGCCAGCGCTGGATGGTCAGCCTTGCCGAGGGTAAAGGCGGGCCGACCATTGCAGAAAAACGCGCCGCCGCGCGGGCTGAACAGAAAGACAGAATTGCGTCAACGCCGACTGTGCGCGCCATTATGGATGTGTTTCCAGGGGCAGAAATTGACGAGGTGCGGGCTGTCGCTGCTGATCTGTCGCTGGACCCCGATCCGAATGATCAGATGAATGAGGGTCGCTGAACATGATGCGCAATATGGCAGGTATGATGAAAAAAGTGCAGGAAATGCAGTCCCGCATGGAAGAGCTGCAGGCCGAAATGGCGCGCACTGAATTTACCGCTGCCGTAGGCGGCGACAGCGTCACCGTTACAGTTACCGGAAAGGGTGAAATGCGGGCCGTCAGAATCAATCCGGCCGCGGTTGATGCCGCGGATATTGGGATGCTGGAAGATATGGTCGTTCTGGCTACAAACAACGCACGCGCTGAGGCTGACAGGACGATGGCAGCCCGCATGAAGGATATCACCGGCGACTTGCCTTTGCCGCCGGGCATATCCTTGCCACTCTGATATGGATAATCAGCTTGAATCGCTGATCAGGCGTTTGGCGCGGCTGCCCGGTCTTGGGCCGCGTTCGGCCCGCCGCACCGCGCTGTTCCTGTTACAGAACCGGGACAGGTTGATGTTGCCGCTGGCCGAGGAACTTGGCCAGGTTGCCCGGTCGGTTCGAAACTGCGCCGAATGTGGCAATCTGGACAATGCGGATATTTGCGGCATTTGCCGTGACCCGCAGCGCGACCGCAGATTGCTGTGCGTTGTCGAAGATGTGGGAGCGCTCTGGGCAATGGAGCGCGCCGCCGTTTTTCGCGGGACCTACCATGTGCTTGGTGGCACGCTGAGCGCCATTGACGGGCGCGGTCCGGCAGACCTGAATATTGAACGGCTTGTCAGCCGTGTCGGCTCAGATATTGACGAGGTGATTCTCGCCTTGTCTGCCACGGTCGAAGGCCAGACAACCGTCCATTACATCCATGAAAGGCTGCAGGCTCTGCCGGTTGATGTCACCCGCCTTGCCCATGGCGTGCCGGTTGGCGGCGAGCTCGATTTCCTTGATGACGGAACATTGGCGCAAGCGGTGAAGGCCCGCGCCAAACTGGGTTAGACAGGTAACTCGGGCGTATCGCCGGGCGCGCTATCATCATCAACATCGATCTGGGTGATCTTGCCACCGCGCGAGGTAATGCGGCGGGTCGAAATCTGGATATCATCGATATCCTTTTCGGTCTGGCGGAAATGTGTTGCCAGCTTTCGGACACGTTCATCAAGCCGCGACACATCCTGCATCATGCGGTCAACCTCTGCCTGGATAAGCCCGGCCTTTTCATGCATGCGTGCATCGCGCAGAATCGCCCGCACGGTATGCAGGATCAGCATCAGATTATCCGGTCCTGCCATATAGACACGCCGCTTGCGGCTTTCATCGACGATCCGTGGCAATTGCAGATTGATCTCGGCATAGACGGATTCCGAAGGCAGGAACATGATGGCACTGTCGGCGGTTTCGCCTGGCACGATATAGCGCTCGGCAATATCAGTGATGTGCTTTTTAACATCGGCTTCCAGCGCGCGGCGGGCCTGGTCACGCGCGGTCTCGTCACCGGCTTCGGTCAGGCCGCGGTAGGCCTCCAGCGGAAATTTGGAATCAATACAGATGGCGCCCGGCGGGTTGGGCATTTCGATAAAACAATCAACCCGTTTGCCATTACCCAACGTGTGCTGAAAGCTGTAGGCGCTGTCGGGCAGCGCGTCCCGCACCAGATTTTCTAGCTGGACCTCGCCAAAACTGCCGCGCGCCTGCTTGTTGGAAAGGATGTTCTGCAATGTGTTGACCTGACCGGACAACGCCGAGATATGCGCATTCGCCTCTGAAATCACCGACAGCTTTTCGGCCATGCCAGTAAGTGATCGGTTGGTTCGCTCATTCTGGTCACGCATTGATTTTTCCAGCCGTTGGCCAAGTCGACCTTCGGTTTCATGCATCTGTGTTGCGACGGTCTGTTGCAACGCGCCGGATTGTTCTGCCAATTGCGCCAACTGGCCACGCAGCTCGGCAAGGGCATTGCTTTCCGTCGTGACAGCTGCCGACCGGCGAAATAATATCAGCAGCAGAATGATAATCGCAGCAAGTCCGACAATCAGCATGGTGATGGCAACATAGCCAACAGTGGTCATGGGTTGAAATCCTGTTCCATTGTGATGGCAACTGCGGATGGCTGGTAAACGAGGCGGCGGTGATGACGGCCGCCATTAGTGACCATGTTTGCATTCTCGCATGGCGGCGGGTTGACTGCAACGGCGGCTTCTTCTACTCCAAGGCCTTAAGGTCCAGCACCTGACATAGGGCTGCCCGATGCTGGTCTGTTTACAGGACCGACTAAAGTTGCAAAGAGGCCACAGCATGGCGTTGATTCCGATTGTTTCGATACCTCATCCGGCGCTGCGTGCTGTCTCCCAACCTGTGAACGAAGTCACAGATGGTGTCCGCAAGCTGCTGGATGACATGGCAGAATCCATGTATGACGCGCCCGGTATCGGGCTTGCAGCCCCGCAGGTAAATATCAGCCAGCGCCTGATTGTTATGGATTGCGGGTCGGATGAAACACGCCAGCCCTACAAGATGATCAATCCGGAAATTCTCGATGCTTCTGAAGAAAGTGCCATTCTGGAAGAGGGCTGTCTTTCTATACCTAACCAGACGGCAGAGGTATCTCGGCCGGCGCATGTCGATGTGCGCTATGTTGATATCGATGGCAACACGCAAATGCTGCATTGCGAAGGATTGCTGGCCGCTTGTGTTCAGCATGAAATTGACCATTTGAACGGGGTGTTGTTTATCGACCATATTTCGCGCTTGAAACGCGACATGATTGTGCGCCGCGTGTTGAAAGACCTGCGTCAGACAAGTAGAAAAGGATAGGGGAGTCCAGACATGACGCGGCGGCGCATCATTTTCATGGGCAGCCCGGGGTTTGCAATCCCGGCCCTCGACCGCCTTGTTGAACAGCATGATATTGTTGCTGTCTACTCGCAGCCGCCACGGCGTGCGGGCCGCGGAATGAAAGAAAAGCTACAGCCGTTGGCAGAGCATGCCTCTACGCTCGGCATCGCGTGCTTTCATCCGGCTACCTTGTCAGCAGAAGATGATCTGGCACGTCTCGCCGACCATGGCGCCGACATTTTCATAGTCGTTGCCTATGGGCTGTTGTTGCCGCAAAGGGTTTTGAATATGCCCCGTTTCGGGTGCATCAATGGCCATGCCTCGCTGTTGCCGCGTTGGCGCGGCGCAGCGCCAATTCAAAGGTCGATTGCAGCTGGCGATAGCGAGACAGGCATCTGTGCCATGCTGATGGAAAAGGGGCTCGATACCGGTCCAGTGGTTGGCCGACGAGTCTGCCGCATCGGTGATGATGATACGGCTGGCAGCTTGCATGACCGGCTCGCGGTGCTGAATGCCGAATTGCTTAGCGCTGTTGTTGATGATCTGCCAGATGTTTTGGAAAGCGCCCAGCCGCAGGATCATGGTGCCGCCACCTATGCTCGAAAGATTTTCCCTGGCGAGGCCGAGATTGACTGGACGCGACCCGCAGCCGAACTGGTCCTTCATGTTCGTGCTTTCGCACCGGTGCCCGGCGCGTGGTTTGCCGGTGCGCGCGGGCGGGTGCGTGTGCTAAAAGCGCATGTCGCGCCCGGCACAGGGACACCGGGTTGTTTTCTTGGCGCAGATGTTGATGGCGGGATGCAGGTCGCCACAGGTGACGGGGTGCTGACGCTTGAGACAGTGCAGCCCGCTGGCAACAAACCAATGGCGGCGTCCTCCTTCCTCAACGGAGCCCGCCTCACGTCAGGGGCGCAAATAGCCTCGGCGATACCGGCGGGGTCGGGCACGGAACGCAGGTAATGATGCGCCGTATTCTAATCACGATCGAATATGATGGTGGACCGTTTCACGGGTGGCAGCGACAGTTGAATGGGCTTACCGTGCAGCAGGTGCTGGAAGAGGCTGCTCACCGGCTTACCGGTCAGGATACACTGGTTCAGGCGGCTGGCCGCACCGATGCGGGTGTACATGCTAGCGGACAAGTCGCACATCTCGACGTGCCTGAAAAATTCGATGCCGAGCGGGTCATGACTGCCCTTAATGCACTTGTTGGCCAGCAACCGGTTTCGGTTATTGCTGCGCGCGAGGTTCCGGCTGACTTTCATGCCCGGTTTTCTGCCACCGGCAGGCGTTATCTCTACCGGATCCTGCCACGTCGCCAGCCGCCCGCACTCGATGTTGGTCGTGTCTGGCACCACAAGACGGCACTAGATACGGATGCGATGCAACGCGCCGCTGACATGCTGATTGGACGACATGATTACACCAGCTTTCGGGCAACCTATTGTCAGGCTGACAGTCCGGTGCGTACGTTAGCCACGCTGGATGTCGCGTCAGCAGGGGCAGAGATTCATATCCATGCGGCGGCGCGCTCATTTCTGCATCATCAGGTGCGCAATATGGTCGGTACACTGGCCCTTGTCGGTGCCGGGAAGTGGCAACCCGAACGGGTTGCCGAGGCGCTTGCCGCCTGTGACCGTAGTGCCGCTGGGCCGACGGCCCCGCCCGAGGGCCTTTATCTGACCGAGGTCAGTTACCCCATCTGAAGGCTCAATCGCAGCGGCTGGAACAGGGCCAGCAACAGGTGGATCATGTAGGTCATCACCAGCAGGCCGGTGGCAAACAGCCCGCCCCGGCCCAGAATGTCGCGCCCGGCACGCCACATCCAGTAGATCGACCATGCGCCAAGCCCCACAAACAAGATGCCAAGCGTATAGTCACCGGTTAGTACCATTGAATTCAACGCAAAGGCTGAAAACAGGCTCTGCACATTTACCAGCCACAAAAAGGGCACCAGAAAGCTGCAAGCCTGTGCTGCCATTCCGCGCTGGCGCAGAATGGCGTTCAGCACCAAAACCACGGCAATGATTTGGATGAGCTCAAACAGCACATAATTGATCAGGCTGCCGACAGCAATGGTCATTTTCAGGCTGATACCAATGCCGGTGGTGATGACCACGGATGCCCATATAGCCTGCCAGACGCCGTTCGGTGAAGCGTCATAACTGCCGGCAAAGGGCTGTCGCCCAAGCATGACCAACAAGGTTCGCTTGATCATCTCAATAAAGGCGCCAGGCGATATTATTTTGCTCTGTTGCTCCATCAACCCGTGACCCCGCGGCACGCACGTTCCAGGAAAGCCTCATAGATCGCGCATAGCTTTTCGATGTCCGCTACATCAACATATTCATCAACTTGATGCATGGTTTTGCCAACAAGGCCGAACTCTGCCACTGGACACATCTTTGTGATAAAACGCGCATCCGAGGTGCCGCCGGTTGTCGATAATAACGGTGTTTGGCCAGTGACATCGGCAATAGCGGCAGAAAGTATATCTGTGAGTTGCCCGGGATCTGTCATGAAGGGGTCGGCATTGGCCTTCCACTTAACTTGCCAATCGCCACCGACACGATCAAAATGCTCTTCCAGCCATCCTCGCAGGCTGGAGGCACTATGTTCGGTGTTAAAGCGGATGTTGAATTTGGCTTCGGCACGCGCGGGAATGACATTAGTTGCTGGGTTGCCGACATCGATCGTGGTGACATTCGCTGTCGACGGTGTGAAATGCGTGTTACCACCGTCAAGTTCCGTGCCGTTCACAGGAGCCAGCATCTCCACCAACCGTACAACCGGATTTTCGGCAAGATGGGGATAGGCGACATGTCCCTGTGTGCCCTTTACAACCAGATGGCCGCTCAGACTACCACGCCGCCCATTCTTGATCATGTCGCCCAGCACGTCAGGGTTGGTGGGTTCACCCACAATGCACATGTCCGGGACCTGGTCATTGGCTATGGCCCAATCGACCATTCGTACCGTACCATTCAGCGCATCACCTTCTTCATCGCCGGTGATTAGCAGGCTGATCGAGCCGGGTAGGCCACGGTCAACCGCCGCAGACGCAGCGGCAACAAAGGCAGCCACTCCCCCCTTCATATCGGCCGCACCGCGTCCAAACAGTTTGCCATCATCAATTATGCCGCCAAAAGGATCATGCTGCCATGCGGCAGCATCACCTGCCGGCACGACATCGGTATGTCCGGCAAAACACAGATGCGGGGACGTATCACCATAGCGCGCGAATAGGTTGTCAATCCGAGCGCTGCCCTTGCCAAACGGAAGGCGTGTACAGGCAAACCCAATGGCAGTGAGCTCCGCTTCAAGAAGGTCAAGCGCCCCACCCTCGGCAGGGGTGACTGACGGGCAACGGATCAGCCGTTTCGCCAAATCCACTGCATGCGCTCCGGCCGCCATCAGTCGCGCAGTAAATCGTTAACAGATGTCTTTGACCGGGTTCTTTCATCAACCTGTTTGATGATCACCGCGCAGCACAGGGAAGGGCCCGGCGTGCCATCAGCAAGCGGTTTGCCGGGAAGGGTCCCAGGTACGACAACCGAATAGGCGGGTACGCGGCCCATGTGAATTTCCCCGGAGATGCGGTTCACGATCTTTGTTGATGCGCCGATAAACACGCCCATCGACAACACTGCGCCCTGTTCAACAACAACTCCTTCAACAACTTCCGACCGGGCGCCGATAAAACAGTCATCCTCGATGATAACGGGCCCGGCCTGCAGAGGTTCCAAAACGCCGCCAATGCCCGCGCCGCCTGACAGATGCACATTCTTGCCAATCTGCGCACATGAACCAACGGTGGCCCAGGTATCCACCATGGTGCCGGTATCAACATAGGCACCCAGATTCACAAAGCTTGGCATCAATACCGCACCGGTGGCGATATGCGCGGAGTGGCGCACAATACAACCCGGGACAGCGCGGAACCCGGCTTTGGCAAAGCTCGCAGCATCCCATCCAGCAAATTTCGATGGTACCTTGTCCCACCAGGCCGCTTCTCCACTGTCAGGATAGTGCGAGCCTGACGGAATGACCGCCATATCATTCAGCCGAAAGGACAGCAATACGGCCTTCTTGAGCCACTGATTGACCTGCCATTGATGGTCACCAAGAGGTTCGGCGACACGCGCGCTGCCGTCATCCAGCATACCAAGCGCCGCTTGCACGGCATCGCGTCTGGCACCGGTTGTGCTTGCATTGATGGCGTCGCGAGCGTCCCAGGCTGCGTTGATTTCCTGTTCGAGTTGGGCCCGGTCCATGGCGGTCTCCTGTCAATTCGTTTCCTGTTATTCGATCGGTGATGGCAGCGATTGCCGGCCCGGTCATCCAGTTCCTGCAGATATCACCATTTCACGCCGGCTTGGCAAGGGCAGACAGAAAGGCTTTCAGGTCATCTGCAATAAAATGCACATAATCCTCATCAGCCCCGCGCACTGCCCAATCAATATCACTTGCCAGCCAGACCGTGCGCATACCAAGGTGATGCGCCGGCTCCAGATTCCGCGCCATATCTTCGATCATCACCGCGCTTTCGGGGTTGATGGAGGTGATTTGCATAAAACGATCAAACGCCTGTTTTTCCGGTTTTGGAATATAATCGGCGCCGACAATATCAAAAATCTGGTCGAAATGGTGCCGAATGCCATATGCGTTCAGGATGTTTTCTGCATGTGGCACCGTGCCGTTGGTAAAAATATGCTTGCGCCCCGGTAGCTGGCCTATCATTGCATCTAGCTCTGTTTCATGCGGCAGATCGCTAACATCAATGTCATGTACGAAATGCAGAAAATCTTCAGGTGGCAGGCCTTCTTCCACCATGAGGCCACGCATCGTGGTGCCATAGCGGTGGAACAGGTCCTTTTGGATTACGCGCGCGTCATCCTCGGGGACATTGAAATGCTTTGCGACAAAAGTGGTAATGCGCACGGCCACACGTACAAACAGATTGGATTTGGCAGGATAGATGGTGTTATCGAGGTCAAACACCCAGTCCTTTATCTCATCCGTAGGAAAAGTGGCGGGGGATTTGTTTTTGTTGGTCATGAATGGCTCCCTTCTTTGCAGCGTGGCGTTCAGCCAGACTTGATAAAGGTTCCCATACCATGCTCGGTGAACAGTTCGACGAGAAGCGCGTGTGGCGCCCGCCCGTCCATGATCACCGCCGCCTCGGCGCCCCCCAGAACCGCGTTAATACAGGTTTCGACTTTTGGAATCATTCCGCCTGACACAGTGCCGTCGCGAATTAACGCTTCAGCTTCGCCGACGGTTAGTTCGGTAATCAGCTTGCCAGCCTTATCCAGGACACCGGCCACATCGGTCAGCATTAGCATGCGTGTTGCGCGAAGGGCTGCCGCAATCGCACCGGCCGACGTGTCGGCGTTGATATTGAAGGTTTCACCAGCCGCGCCAACACCAACGGGTGCTATGACCGGAATCAGGCGCGCTGCATTGAGCGCGTTGATGACAGAAGTGTCGACGCTTTCCGGCTCGCCAACATAGCCAAGGTCGATGGCGACGCGATCTGCATCCTGATCGGCCTTGCTGACGGCCATCAGTTTGCGTGCCTGGATCAGCCCCCCATCCTTGCCGGAAATACCAACCGCCCGGCCGCCTGCCACCGCGATGGCGGCGACAAGCGCCTTGTTGATGCTACCAGCCAGTACCATTTCGACAACCGAAATCGTCGCCTCGTCTGTCACCCGCAGGCCGTTGATAAAATTTGATTCAATCTCCAGTTTCTTCAGCATTGCGCCGATTTGTGGCCCACCGCCATGCACAACGACTGGGCGGGCCCCTACCTGATCCAGAAGAGCAATATCTGAGGCAAAGGCATTCACATAATCTGCCTCGCCCATGGCATGACCGCCAAATTTGATGACCAGCGTCTTGTCAGAATAACGGCGCATGAATGGCAGTGCTTCGATCAGCATACCAGTCTTTTCAAGGACCCGGTCTGCAATTAATCCGTCTGCGGCCTCGCCTGTGGCGGGCGCGCCTCCGGTCTTGCCTTCAGCCTCAGTATCTTTACCCATAATCTGCCTTTCACAGCCCGGCGTGCCGCGCGTAACAGGCAGCAGCGATCTATCAGCCTGCCAAAATATCGGTAACTGCCCCTACGGTGCAAGCCTTGATCGCTTTGCAAGGCTAGTTTCACGTGTGGTTTGGTGATGATCCAGGCGTGTCAGCTGCGTGGTAGTGCCAACGCGCCAATATGGGTACGTAGCTCGGCGATTCCGGTGTCCGCTTCTGACGAGGTCACAAACAATTCTGGAAACGCGGCAACATGCTTGCCGATTCGTGCCTGAGTATCAGTGCAGACAGCCAAAAGTTCTGTCTGTTTCAGTTTATCGACCTTGGTCATTACGACCGCCCATGACACTGCGCACGCGTCTAGCAGAGCCATAAGCTCGGCGTCGCCCGGCCCGATGCCACGACGTGAATCGATCAGCAGAAAGACTCGCTGTAATGACGTCCTGCCGGCAAGAAATTTGCGCGTCAGTGTCGTCCAGGCCTTGATGTCAGTCTTTGGTGCGCGGGCATAGCCATAGCCTGGCAGGTCAACAAGCTGGATGCGCTCAGCCAGTGAAAAGAAGATCAGCTGCCGTGTCCGCCCGGGTGTCTGCGAGGTTCGGGCCAGCGTTTTGCGCCCTGTCAACGCGTTGATCAATGACGATTTGCCGACATTTGACCGGCCGGCAAAGCAGATTTCAGGCAGCCCTTCGGGCGGCAGGACGCGCATATTGTTGGACGCGGCAATAAATTCACATGCCCCGGCAAACAGCAGCCTACCATTTTCAAGTGCTGCTGCGTTGGCGTCATGATCGTCGCTCGGCGTCAACTTTCCTTGGCAATGGTGCGCATGATGTACCACTGCTGTGTCATTGAGAGTAGGTTGTTCCATGTCCAATAAATCACCAGCCCGGCTGGGAAGGTGGCCAACAGGAAGGTAAAGATCAGCGGCATAAATTGGAAAATGCGCGCCTGCACCGGATCAGGCGGGGCTGGGTTCAGCCGCATTTGAAAGAACATCGACAGGCCCATCATGATCGGCCAGGCTCCAAGCTGCAGGAAGGGCGGGAGGAAATCCACTCCAAAGGGCAGCAGCCCAAAGACATTGAATACCGATGTCGGGTCAGGGGCCGACAGATCTGTGATCCATCCAAAGAAAGGTGCATGGCGCATCTCGATGGTGACAAAAAGCACCTTGTAAAGGGCAAAGAAAACTGGGATCTGCAACAGAACTGGCAGGCAGCCGGCGGCCGGGTTGATTTTTTCCTTTTTATAGAGGTCCATCATCTCACGATTCATCGCCATGCGATCATCGGCGTGACGTTCACGAATTTGCTGAATTTTCGGGCTGACAAGTCGCATCTTGCCCATTGAGCGATAGGATTTATTTGCTAGCGGAAAGAAGAAAATCTTTACCACGACAGTAAAGGCGATTACTGCAAGCCCGAAATTTCCAAGTAGGCTGTTTAGCCAGTTAATGGCGTAAAAGAACGGCTTTGTCAGAAAATAAAACCAGCCAAAATCAATGGCGCGATCAAATTTCTCCAGCCCCAACGTCTCGCCATAGCTGTCCAGAAGGGTAACTTTCTTGGCCCCGACAAACAGCTTTGATCCGAAGGCCAGCGTTGCACCGTTGGCAACCAGCTGTGACTGCGCGTTTATATAGCCTGCCTGATACAGCGCATCCTGCGATCCAACTTCGGAAAATTTGAAATTCAGCGATGCCTCCTGATCAGGGATCAGCGCTGTCAACCAGTACTTATCTGAAAAACCTATCCAGCCGCCCTGCGTGCCGTCAAAGGTCAGGTCCTCTGCCTTGCGCCGGTCAGTGCGTGTTTCGGTGAGATCATCGTAATCCTGATAGCTGGCGATGTCGTCGAAGACACCAATTGGTCCTTCATGCAGGATCCAGATGCCGCTGGTAACGGGCGTGCCATGCCGGCGAACACGGCCATAATGATTGAAGGCTAACGCCCCGCCGCTGTTGTTGACTACTGCATCGTCGATGCTGAACAGGTAATTTTCGTCTATAGATATAACGCGCGAGAACAGCAACCCCTGACCATTGTCCCATGTGAAGGTTACCGGCGTGTTTGGTGTCAGAGTTTGGCGGTTCGCCGTCCATACCGTCCCGCCATCAGGAAGCACCTTGCCATTGCCGTCCTGGGTCCAGCGGAATTCCACGAAATATGGAAGTGTGGTTTCCGTGCGTTGCAGTAGCCGGATATTCGGCGAATCTTCATCCTGCGTTTCCTGATAGCCTTTCAGCACCACATCGTCGAAACGCAATCCGGCCAGCGAAATCGAGCCGCTGACAAGAGGCGCATCAATTGTGATTCGCGGGGCGTCGGCAACAGTGGTTGCCTCATCGGTAGCAATTGCCGTCATGGCCGCAGTACCTTGTGTGCTTGCCGCCGGCGTATCACGGCTTTCGGCATCACTGTCGGATATTTGTTCGGCAATGGCCTGCTGGCGAGCAGCTTCACGTTCTAGTTCAGGGCCAACGATAAAGACCTGCCAGCCAAACAGCACTGCCATCGAAAGTGCGATTGCCAGGATCAGATTGCGGTTTTCTGAATTCATACAGATGTCCCCGTCATGCTATCGGTCGTTGGTGTTCAGGTCTTTGGCAGTGTTCCGCTTATGCCCTACCGCTGCATCTTCCTTGAGGTTGCCCGGAGGCGAGACAGGATCAAAAGCCGATGTTGCCCACGGATGACAGCGCGCTATACGTTTTACCGCATAGTAGCTTCCACGCAAGGGGCCATGCAGGCGTAATGCATCCTGCGTATATTCCGAACAGGTTGGCAAATGTCGGCAATTTGCACCCAAAAGGGGCGATACGAAGAGTCTGTAGACCCAGATCAGCGCCATAAGCGGCAGCGACAATGCGTGGCTTGCGAGCTGCCAAAGCGCGGCTGTCGAGCTGTTCATCATGATTTCTTCGTGCCTTTGAGCGATGCATGCCTGCCGCGATGCTGCGCAAGACGGTAATGCAGATACCCGAGGGCCTTGTCAAGATCACGCACCAAATCGGCCCATGGTCTGTCAGCCGTATTATGGCGGGCGATGATGACATAATCTGTGCCGCCTCTGGCGCGCTTTACTAATTCGGTGCGCGCTAGAGCGCGCAGCCGACGTCGCGTGCGATTACGGCGAACAGCATTTCCCGTCTTTTTGGAAGCGGTCAGACCAACGCGCCAGAAGGAATGTTCGGTTGGTGTGGCTTGCAATATAAAGCCGGCTGAAATTGCTTTTAGGCCGCTGTTGCGCGCAGCAATGAAGCCCGCACGCGACGGGATGCTGACCAGACAGGTCACTGCGGCAAGATCCTGATATTTCAGGCCGACAGTCGTGCGCGGCCCTTTGCACGGCGGGCACGCAGCACACGACGCCCGCCTACAGTGGCCATGCGTGCACGAAAGCCGTGACGGCGCTTGCGAACGAGAACACTCGGTTGATAGGTGCGCTTCATTATGACGCTCCTTCGTAAAAATAATCTGTTTATCAGAAACTGCACGGGTTGTAGGGTTCGGTGCCGCGGCTGTCAATGGCTTTTGCTGGAATTAGCGCTCTTGTAAGGCATCTTTGATATTGTCCCCAAGCTCCAGGCGTTCTCCTATTTTTTACGCTAAAATCTTAAAATGGCCTTGCAGTTTGAGGGTTGAAGCGTCCTTGTAGGCTTCTGATCAGAATTTTGACTGTTTTGCCCCATCGAGATGGAGCTGACAGTTCAGACTTCTAATGGTGTTTCTGATACGCGCTGAAAACTTGACGGTGAAAGATGTTGTTGCACCTGCCGGTGCCATCAACCACGCTGCCCGATAATTGGGGTTGAAGGCTGTGGCTCCATGTCCCACGGAAAGAAAATCCACGTATCCTGCGATACCTCGGTGACGAACGTATCGACCAACGGCCTGCCAGCTGGCTTTGCATAGACAGTTGCAAAATGCGCCTCAGGCATCATGGTGCGCAGTGCTTTTGCTGTCTCGCCTGTATCAACCAGATCATCAACAATCAGCCAGCCTGCGCCCTTGCCTGCGCTGGGCGCCTCCTTCAAAACATGCAAATCGCCTTGATCACCGCCGTGATAGGATGAAATACAGGCTGTTTCAATAAGTCTAACTTCCAGTTCGCGCGCGACAATTGCCGCTGGCACGAGGCCGCCACGTGTAACCGCTACAATGCCTTCAAAGGGACCCAGTTCCAGCAGTCTCCAGGCAAGCGCCTTTGATGTGCGGTGGAGCTCTTCCCACGAAACTGGAAAGGATTTTTTTGGACTGTCAGTCATCCGAATTATCCTGCTTCAGAATATATTGATAACCAGCAGAGAGTAGTGTTTGCGCACATAATGGCAAGAGAGAAGGAGTTGCCATGGACAACAAAATGGCGTGCGGTCTTGGCTGAAGTTCGGGCTTGCCAGCGACAGACGCTTGGCCTATGGTTCGCGCTCCTGTGGCGGGAGCTTGTTATCCTGTTGCGACGCGCTCGTAGCTCAGCTGGATAGAGCACCAGACTACGAATCTGGGGGTCGGGAGTTCGAATCTTCCCGAGCGCGCCATTTCTCGCATCGATACCCGCAGAACGCATAGCGTTTCGACCTGTTCGCATTATCGCGGGCGTACAAATGGTCGTACATTATGACGAAGGTATCTGCTCCCTATCTCTATCGGAAGCGCGGCGTCTACTATCTGCAGAAGCGCGTTCCAAAGCCCCTCATCCCGCAATATGGACGATCGATCCTGCAGCGATCTCTTCGCACTGCAGACCGCACTGAAGCTGTTCGCCTGTCCAGCCAGATCGTGGCTACCCTCCATCGCGAGTGGCAGGAGCTTCTGTTCGCCCTACCACAAGATGGCTCATCTGTTTACGAAGGCCTGATTACAGGCCCTAAACAGGAGCCAAGCCTGACTGAAGCAATGCACCTGTATGTGCAGGCTACTGGCAAAGAAGGTAACCAGAGGTTCATTGCCTCAACAGAACGAAGCGTCGCTGAGGTGGTATCCCTGTCGGGCGACAAGGCGATATCCGCCTATAACCGATCCGATGCGCTGAAGTTCCGTGATGCACTGGTATCTCGTGGG
>PCBG01000004.1 GCA_002731315.1 Rhodospirillaceae bacterium
GGCCTTTATAAACAAATGTGGGATCGTCAGTCGAAAGGGTTTGCTGATGGCGCGGAAAGCCGTGCCGAGAATGGCGCCGAAGATGCGGATATTGTGACCTTGCCCCACCAACAGCCTGCGGAATAGATTATGCGCAGTCAGGCTTCTTTCCCTACCGCAGAAGCAGCTGGTCTGCAAGCCCCGGGTGGCGCGGACATCTGGGCATCATTTGGCACGCACCGGGTACGTGGTCATCTGTGGAAGGCAAAAGGCAAGTCACGCGGGCGGGTTATGTTCTGCCCCGGTTTTACCGAGTTCATCGAAAAACACAGTTACGCGGCGCACCAGCTGCATGATGCCGGTTATGACCTGCTGATAATCGATTGGCCAGGGCAGGGTCTTTCCGGTCATCTGGGCTCTGATCCTCTGACTGTCCATATCGATGATTTTACCACATATCTTGATGCGGCTGAGGCACTGATATCCTCGGTGGGATGGGCTGAGAAACAAGTCACGCTGATCGGGCATTCGATGGGTGGGCATTTGGCGCTGCGCCTCGCCGACCGCCTGCAGGGACGGATTGTAGCGCTCATATTGCTGTCACCGATGATCGCCCCGCCGATACCGCCGCTTTGGCTCGGCCGGCTGCTTGGCCAGATTGCCTGTGTATTGGGGCGAGGCCCCGTTTATGCGTTTGGCCAGAAACCGCGTTTGCTGGAGCGTGCGCGCCTTTTTCAGGCGGACAATGTGCTGACGCGGGATCGAGGCCGTTATACAGAGAGTTTCCTCTGGTTCGATGACAGGCCGGATTTGCGCCGCAGTGGGGCCAGCTGGGCATGGGTGACTGCAGCCTATGATTCCTGCATCAAGACCACGACATCACATCATTGGATGCGTTCTATTGACCTGCCGGTTATGGCGCTCACATCTGGTGCAGAAGTGGTCGTCCACAAGCAATCGACGGATCGGATGCTCAAGCTGCTGCCTCAATGTGAACGGCACGAATTCCAGAATGCGCGGCATGAGCTTTGTCAGGAAAGCGAAGATGTGCGCCTTGATTTATGGCGCCGCATCACGCAGTTTCTGGCCGGCTGCTAGACGGTGTCTAGCGGAATGCTGATTATGGTTATTGCTGGAATTTGCTTAGCTAAACCCACCGGTGAGCTTCCAACTTTGCCACAAAACAGAGAAAAAAGTACGAATTGACTTGCAACGCCGCCTACAGTGTCAGTGCGCAAACCAGGCCAAGCGTCAGAATATCTGTTATGAATAGCGAGAACAGGAGCAGTCCAGGCAGGGCCAGTCTGCCACTAAACAGTCTGGTTGCCGTTAGTTCGCCGGGCAGGGTTGGGACATCTGTTCCGCTCTGCGTGTTCATGCTGATGTCCTGCAGATATGGGTGTCCTGCTTATATGTTCAAAAACGTTCGAGTGGCATGCTTGATGCTGCTGGCAACAAGCTGTGGCTCCAAATTACGTTCCTGTGGGACAGTTTGCGTTTTAGGTTAGGAATTGCTCGGCAACGGCACGGTCCGCCAGCGAATAGCCCCGATCATAGAGAAGCCGCAAGGTGATATCATCTGCCTGTTCGATCGACACGTTGCGGATATGCCGGTATTCCGAACTATCTGCTGATGCGCTGACCGGTCGGAATTCCGGTTCCAGCACTTCTAGTGTCACCTTTGCTGTTTCACCAAGCAGGGCACCCCGCCAACGCCGCGGGCGGAATGGGGAAATCGGTGTCAACGCCAGAAGACCCGCGCCAAGCGGCACGACCGGGCCATGTGCGGACAGATTATAGGCTGTGGAGCCAACCGGTGTTGCCAGCAGGATGCCGTCACAGACCAGTTCGTCGACCTGATGTTTGCCATCTACCTCGACTCTAATATGCGCCGCATTATGCGTTTGGCGCAGCAGCGATACTTCGTTGATTGCCAGAGCGGTAGGTTGTGTGCCGGCAGCAGTGACAGCTTCCATCCGCAGTGGATGAATGGGCGCCGTTTCGGCATTCTTGATGCGGTCAATAAGCTCGTCGGAAGCAAAGTGGTTCATCAGGAATCCCAGCCGTCCGCAATTCAGGCCGAAAACTGGTTTTCCATGCGACAGCGTTTCATGCAGCACATGCAGCATATGCCCGTCACCGCCAAGTGCTACGATGCAGTCAGCGTCGGCAATGTCATACTGTCCATAAAGGTCCAAAAGACGGATAAACCGTTCGCGGGCAACATCATGGCTGGAAGCGGAAAAATGCAGTCTCATCACTCACCTACCGGCCCGGCAGATATACCGGAAGTGTTAAGAATACCGGTTTCATCGGGGAAAGGCAAAAATGTTGATGACAGTGCAAATTGCTTGCATCTAACCTCGGGATTCCGTCATTTTAGGAGCATGGCAAAAAAAGATAAAAACGGCGGGGAGATGCTGATTGCACCGGACCCTCATGCTTCGGGCCTGTCACAGCCCGTGACCGGCGTAAATGAACGGGGCGATTTGGTGTCGCTTCCGGTGGTGACCGAAAAGCCCCTGACCCTGTTTCTGAATAGTCAGGAAATTGTTACATCCATGACGATCGGTGATTGGCCGGCTGAACTGGCGGTTGGCTATTTTCTCAACCAGAACATGCTGCAGGCCGATGACCTGATCACCGGCATTGACCATGATGCTGACCTTAGTGTTGTGATCGTGCGCACCGCGCGGGAAACGGATTTCGAGGCCAAGATGAAGCGTAAGGTGCGGACCAGCGGCTGTGCGGAGGGCACCGCTTACGGCGATATGATGGAACGATTTGAGACGGTTGATCTAGATCGCAAAACCCGCTTGAAGGCGTCCTGGCTGATCCCGTTGACAAAAGCAATTAATACCACGCCGAGCCTTTATCTGAGTGCGGGCGCAATCCATGGCTGTGTGCTGTGTAAAGCAGATCGGCCGCTTGTCTATATGGAGGATATCGGGCGCCATAATGCTGTGGATAAAATCGCCGGATGGATGTTCCTCAACAAGGTGATGCCAGAGGACAAAATTTTTTACACAACCGGCAGACTTACCACTGAAATGGTGATCAAGACAGTGCAGATGCGCATTCCCGTGCTCGTGTCGCGTTCCGGCTTTACGAATGAGGCGGTGGCGCTGGCCCGCCGCGCCGGGCTGACATTGATCGGCCGGGCGAAGGGAACTCGTTTTATTGCCTTGAGTGGCGAGGATCGGGTCCTGTTTGATGTCGATCATGAGGTGAAACCGCATGATACTGTGGATGATCAGGGCAGCAGTGAAAAGCAATCACCGCAGCGTGCCGGTGCCGCAAGAAGCAGGATGCCGGCAGAGCGGCATCGTTAGGCAACTGGTGTGAAGGGATGATAAACAGCCTTTTTCCACACCCGGCCCCGCTCTGTCTGTTGCTGGCAGGCGGCCAGTCGCGGCGTATGGGGGGTGGAGACAAGAATTTGATGCCTCTGGGCGGTGTCCCGCTATTGTCGCGAGTGATAGAGCGTGCGGTGCCAGCGGGAGTGCCGGTGATCATCAACGCAAATGGCGACGCAGACCGGTTTGCAACCTTCGGGCCGCCGGTAGTTGCCGACGTGATCGAGGGGTTTGCAGGGCCGCTGGCTGGCGTGCTGACCGGCCTCGAGACGGCCGCAACGCATCATGGAGATGTCACCCATGTTGTTAGTCTGGCAACCGATGCACCCTTTCTACCGCGCGATCTGGTGCTACAGCTTTACAATGCGTTGGCAGATGGGGTGGACATAGCGCAGGTGAGATCAAACGGTCGGCGGCATCCGGTATTTGCGATCTGGCCGGTTGCGCTGGCGCCTGCACTGCGCCAGGCGCTAGTAGAAGACGGTTTGCGCAAGATTGATGATTTTACCTCTAAACACAAGTGCGCCATTGTCGATTTTGAGGGTGAGCCGGACCCCTTCACAAATGTAAACACACCAGAAGATTTTGCGCAGGCCGAAGCCGTTATTGCCGGGTGATCCGGTAAATGGTGAATACGCAAACCGAAAGTACATCTGGTGGTATTTCCTAAAAAAAGAGGCTAACAATGGTGGTGGATGACTTGACTGTACCGTTCGTCATCCGCGAGAGAGAGGACCCGATGTCTAGCCACAATTCAAAACGCACGGGCTTGTCTGCGATCAGCGCTGCCCGCAGTCTTTTTGATGCTTATCGCGGGGCTATCACTCGCCTTAATGACGCGCTGGGGCCGCCTTTTGCGGCTGCTATCGAATTGATCATAGGTGCGGAAGGCCATGTGGTTGTGTGTGGCATGGGAAAATCCGGCTTGATCGGCCGCAAGATTGCGGCAACTCTGGCGTCGACTGGTACACCATCTCTGTTTCTGCATCCGGCAGAGGCAATTCATGGTGACCTAGGCATGGTGCGTCGCCACGACGTGGTGATCCTGATTTCCAATTCTGGCGAGACTGACGAAATCCTGCGCCTATTGCCTGCATTCCAGCGCCTTGATGCCCAGATTATTGCCCTGACTGCCATTGCCGACAGCAGCCTTGCCAAAGCTGCTCGCATCGTCCTCGACATTTCGGTTGACCGTGAAGCTTGCCCGCTGAATCTTGCCCCCACAACATCTTCAATGAACACGCTGGTGCTTGGCGATGCGATGTCGGTTGCATTGATGGAAGCTCGTGGTTTTGCAGAAACAGATTTTGCCATGACCCATCCGGGGGGCGCGCTTGGCCGCCGCTTGTTGATGAAGGTGAGTGACCAGATGCGTACGGATCGTCTGCCCTTTGTTTCGGCAGAGGCTTCGATGCAAGACGCTATTATGGTGATGACAGAGGGGCGGCTCGGGCTCGCGCTAGTCGGTAACATGACTAGGCTAGAAGGTGTAATCACCGATGGTGATCTGCGCCGTTTGCTGGTCGATGATGGTGATTTGACGGGGATCAAGGCTGGCCAGGTAGCCAGCACCACCCCGCTGACCATTGGTCCGGACCAGCCGATGGCCGAGGCTGAGGCCCGGATGCAGGAAAACCGGGTGCAATGTCTTGTTGTGACTGGCGATGACGGCCATGTAGAGGGCGTTGTCCAGATTTACGAATAGCCTGATACGGCCAGCCTTACATGAAACTGTCCGATTTTGATTATCATCTGCCTCCCGAGGTGATTGCCAGCGAACCAGTACGCCCGCGCGATTCCGCGCGTCTACTTAATATGACCGGTCAGTCATTCTGTGACCGGCTGGTATCTGATCTGCCATCCATCCTGGCCCCGGGTGACCTTCTTGTGGCCAATGATACTGAGGTGATTCCGGCGCGCCTGTCGGGGCGTCGCGGTGAGGCCGGGATCAGTGTCACCTTGCATAAACATGAGGGCGGTGCCCGCTGGCGTGTCTTTGCGAAACCTGCACGCAAATGCCGTCCCGATGACGTTATCCATTTTGGAGAAGATTTTGCGGCGCGTGTCGAGGGCCGTGGTGCGGGCGGCGATGTGGGGCTGGTCTTCATCAATCCGCAAAGCGATGCCGAACTGGATAAGGCGAGTGTTCAGGCCGGGCTTACAGCGCATGGCAGCATGCCGTTGCCCCCTTATATTCAGCGTTCTGATAACGCTACAGAAGCGGATGTTTCGGATTACCAGACCATGTTTGCCGAGCATCGCGGCGCGGTTGCGGCCCCGACTGCCGGCCTGCATTTCACGCCGGGGTTGATGCAGCGTCTGGAAGCAGCGGATATCGGTTTGGCCACTGTGACCTTGCATGTGGGGGCGGGCACCTTTCTGCCGGTGACGGTGGAAAATGTGGCGGATCATCATATGCATAGTGAATGGGGTCATATTCCCGCTACCACGGCCGCCAGGATCAATGCGACACGGTCTGCCGGCGGCCGGATTGTCGCCGTTGGGACAACCAGCCTGCGTATTCTGGAAGCCTGTTTTGCTGTGCATGGTGATTTGCGTGAATATGCTGATGAAACAGATATTTTCATTACCCCCGGATTCCGTTTTGGCGCGGTTGATATGCTGATGACCAATTTTCATCTGCCGAAATCGACTCTGTTGATGCTTGTCAGCGCCTTCGCAGGCATGCAGCCCATCCGTGACGCCTACGCGCATGCCCTTGACGGGGGGTATCGTTTCTTTTCCTATGGCGACGCATGTCTGATGCAACGTGCTGACCGATAGGCAGGAGCCTGCTTGATGCCAGATTTCTCATTCTCGCTGAAAACAACTGATGGCGCGGCGCGACGTGGGTGTGTCACCACAGCCTGGGGACAGGTTGAAACGCCTGTATTCATGCCAGTTGGCACCGCTGCCACTGTAAAGGGGATGACGGTTGATTCGGTCAAATCGACAGGTGCCAGCATCATTCTGGCAAATACCTACCACCTGATGTTGCGCCCCGGCGCGGAAAGGGTGGGCCGTTTGGGCGGGGTGCGCAAAATGATGGGCTGGGACGGGCCGTTGCTGACCGATTCCGGTGGGTTTCAGGTGATGTCACTTGGTCCGCTGCGCAAAATGGATGAGGATGGGGTGACCTTCAAATCCCATCTTGACGGCAGCAAGTATCGTCTGACGCCGGAACGATCCACTGAGATCCAGCATCTTCTGGATGCGACCATCACTATGGCGTTCGATGAATGTACACCCTTTCCGGCGACCGAACCGCAGGCAGCGGAGTCGATGCGCCTCTCTATGCGCTGGGCCAAACGATCCCGTAACGCGTTTGTCGCGCGTGCCGGTTATGGCCAGTTCGGCATTGTGCAGGGGTCCGTCTTTCCGGAGTTGCGTGCCGAATCCATCGCCGCGCTGGAAGAGATCGATTTTGAGGGCTATGCCATTGGCGGTCTGGCGGTAGGCGAAGGGCAGGACGCCATGTTTGAGACGCTGGAATTCACGACACCGCTGATGCGCACTGTGCGGCCACGCTATCTGATGGGGGTTGGCAAGCCGGCAGATCTGGTCGGCGGGGTGGCGCGCGGCGTTGACATGTTCGACTGCGTGCTGCCAACGCGGTCTGGCCGCACCGGTCAGGGGTTCACCAGGCGTGGACCAGTCAATATCAAGAATGCCCGTCATGCCGAGGATGAGCGTCCGCTGGATGACGCCTGCGGATGTCCGGCCTGCACCCGCTTTTCACGCGCCTATCTGCACCATCTCTTCAAAGCGGACGAAGTGCTGGGGCTGATGCTGTTGAGCTGGCACAATATTCAGTATTATCAGGACCTAATGGCCGGTATGCGCACCGCCATCGAGGCGGGCAGTTTCGCCGCATTCGAGGCCGATTTCCATGCCGGGCAGGCGTGCGGCGATATCGAACCGATCGGGACCGGATAATGCAGCCGGCGCGTCTCCGCCGCTGGCTTGATGATGCAGGGCAGGCCGCTGGCTTTGCCGAAATTCATGTGACAGATGCGCGCCTTGATGACCGCACAGGAGCGGGGCTTGACGCTTTTTTGGCTGACAAGTTTGAAGGTGACATGGTCTGGTTGCGCGAAACAGCGGACCGCCGCCGCCAACCTGTCGGGATGTGGGCAGATGCGCGTACCGCCATTGTTGCCCTGATGAATTACGGCCCCGATCATGACCCGATGGATAATCTGAGCGCCGTCGGCAGCGGCAATATCTCGGTCTATGCCCGCGGGCGGGACTATCATGATGTGATCAAGGGCAAGCTGAAGCAGCTTGCCGGACAATTTGCGTCGAAATTTGGTGCGGCTGTAAAAGTGTTTGTCGATACCGCCCCGCTGATGGAAAAACCGCTGGCAGCGCGCGCCGGCGCTGGGTGGCAGGGAAAACACACCAATCTAGTATCGCGTCAGCATGGGTCATGGCTGTTTCTGGGCGTGATCCTCACAGATGCGGTGCTGCCACCAGATGCGGTTGAGACGGATCATTGCGGGTCCTGCACGCGCTGTCTTGATATCTGCCCGACAGATGCCTTTCCCGCGCCTTATCGTTTGGACGCACGCCGCTGTATTTCCTATCTGACAATCGAACATAAGGGCCAGATCCCTTTGCAATTCCGGTCCGCCATGGGAAACCGGATTTTTGGGTGCGATGACTGTCTGGCGGTCTGTCCCTGGAACAAATATGCGGCGCGAGCTGCCGAGGCGAGGTTCCATGGCCCTGCGGACATGCCGCCTCTGGCGCAACTGCTGACACTTGATGACGCCGCCTTTCGCAAGATGTTTGCCGGCGGACCGGTGCGCCGCGCTGGCCATGTAAGGTTTCTGCGAAATGTGCTGGTGGCGGCGGGCAATAGTAGTGATGCCGGGCTTATGCCGGCGATAAAGGCGCTGCTGCTGCATGACAGCCCGCTGGTCCGGGGCATGGCGGTCTGGGCGCTGCGCTGCCTTCTGGACGAAGACGATTGCCGGGCCTTACGCTCTAAACATGTCCCGCATGAGGGTGATGAGACGGTTCTGGGTGAGTGGGATTGAGCCAGCGCAACCGGCATGATTGCTGGAGAGATCACCGGCACGATATCGGTGGATGTGACCACAGAAACTGAACACCGCCCATTAATTAGAATTTGACAGAAAAAACGGCACCCGAAGGTGCCGTTTGGCGAGGGAAAGCCTCGGGGCAAGGCCCGGGCCAGTTGTTCTCAGGGCGAGGCGATCAGCCTAGTTGCCTGGGTAACCGCGCTCACCATGTTCGGCGAGGTCGAGGCCATCAACTTCGGTCTGCTCATCAACACGCAGCCCGGTAACCGCCCTTGCGATCATCAGGATGATCGCGCTGACGACAAGTGTCCAGGCGATGGTAATGGTGACTGAGGCAAGCTGCACCATGAACTGCGATCCAGTGGTAACGCCGTCAGCAAGGCCGAGCCCGCCGAAGCCTGGCAGCGCAAGGAACGCCACTAGCAGGCTGCCAATGATGCCGCCGACACCATGCACGGCAAAGACGTCGAGCGAGTCGTCGATCTTCAACTTGCCGCGGATGATATCAACTGCGATATAGCAGCCGAAACCGCCGGTAAGGCCGAGGATCAGGCCACCAGGCACACCGATAAAACCGGAGGCAGGGGTCACCGTGGCAAGGCCCGCCACCATACCGGTGACAATGCCGACCAGCGACGGACGCCCGAAGCGCATCCATTCGATACCCATCCAGACAAGCGAGGCCGTAGCCGCCGCGATATGGGTGACAAGCACCGCCATGCCGGTACCACCGCCAGCACCAAGCGCCGAACCACCATTGAAGCCGAACCAGCCGACCCACAGCATGCTGGCACCGATCATGGTCAGAGCCGGGCTATGCGGCGGGATTTGGCTTTGCGGGAAATGGCGGCGCTTGCCAACCATAACCGCGCAGACAAGCGCAGCTGTGCCGGCAGTAGCATGCACCACAATGCCGCCAGCGAAATCCATCACGCCCCAGGCGGCCATAACGCCGCCGCCCCAGACCCAATGGGTGACNGGCGCATAGACGANNAGCAGCCACAGNNCCGAGAANANCANCACNGCNGAGAANNNNATNCGTTCGACATAGGCACCNATGACCANCGCCGGNGTGATAATGGCAAAGGTCATCTGGAAAGCGGCAAACAGCGATTCTGGAATGGTGCCNGCCATGCTATCGATGCCGATGCCGCCAAGGAACATATTGTCAAGATTGCCGAACCAGGCACCGTCGCCGGAAAAGGCAAGCGAATAGCCGGCAACAACCCACAGCACCGACATCAGACAGGCGATGGCAAAATGATGCATCAGCACCGAAACAATATTTTTTGACTGCACAAGACCGGCATAGAACAGCGCGAGGCCCGGCAGAGTCATGAACAGTACAAGGGCAGTGGCCGACAGAATCCAGGCGGTATCGCCTGTATCAAGACCGTCACTGGCAAGGGCGGGAACCGCACTGAAGGTGGCCAAGGCGAGGCCAGCGCAAAATGCGGCGCGGCGCGCGGTGGATGGAAACAGCATACAAAGCCTCCTCGGCAGGTTTACCGCCGCATGAATGCGACAGCTCTTCCCGTTATTGCTGCGGCTCTGATACAGAGATGCGACCGCAATCGGCAAGTGATATGCCTTACAAACAGGCAATAATTATCCAAAGTGCTAACTTCGATAGCGATTTGCCTAAAAATTAGACAAAAATTTATTTTTGGGCAACCCGAATAGACGGGGCAGTGGACGCGCATCCGAAGGTGTTGAAACGGGGACCGTACTGTTTCGCGTGATGCAATATGCGCGTTGCAACACGAAGCCCCGCCTGCTGGCGGCTCATTCATAGCGGGTAATGCATTAAGAGTAATGCGTGGAGGGTATAAGATCTGGAGCGGCTGACCAGACTCGAACTGGCCCTAAGAGCTTGGAAGGCTCTTGTGCTACCACTACACCACAGCCGCATGCGAGCATTCTAATTTTCTGAACCGTAACAGTGACATTCCCAACATCAATGCCAATTGCCGGTGATCTGGCTGGTTTTTCTTACCAGTTTGCCAACAATCCGGCAGGCATGAAGAAGAATAAAATGCCTGTTACGAAACAAAACATGGGCCGCGTGGTGGCGACNCCCGCCCGGTACAAGCGATATAGCATCCCTGATTCTGAATTGAAAGGACTTGGTTTACGCCTCTAGCCCCCAGGACAAGACGGGGGCGGCACGCGGCGCGCTAAATCGGTAATCAAAACTGTCACNTAGCGCATTGTGGCGTCGAGAGATACGCTTTCCATCGCTCGGATACTGACTGGTGACGTCAGGATTTCGGGTTCGATCATGTCGATTGAGATCGTTACCAAGATGTTCCTATACTACGCGTATGAANGGATCTGGAACCGCTTCATGTAAATCCGTCCCGAGTTTCGAGAGCAGGCGTAAAGATGACCAAACCGGACCCGATCACCAGTATTGACGCGCTGCGCCAGCATTATGGTGTTGTNAGCGCTGCAGCAAAGAACAAGGAAACGCCGCGGATCAATGATGCTTATAGGCAACTGCTTGAGGCCGCGCCTTTTTTCNCACTCGCAAGTGTCGGCCCGTACGGGTTAGATTGCTCGCCGCGTGGAGATGCGGGCGGTTTGATCGAAATCCTGGATGACTACACCATCGCCATACCTGACAGGCGTGGAAACAACCGCCTTGATACGCTGGAAAATATCGTGCGTGACGGACGTGTTGCTCTGTTGTTTCTGATCCCGGGGTGTGACGAGGCGCTGCGCATCAATGGCAACGCAATTGTCACTGCTGATCCCGATCTGCTGGCACGGTTGGCAAAACAGGATCGTGTGCCGGCAAGTGCCATCATCGTGACCATCCAGACCATGTATTTTCAATGTGCGCGGGCAATCCGTCGTGCCGGGCTATGGGCGCCAGAAAGCCATCGTGATCGGGATGGCCTGCCAAGTGCGGGTGACCTGCTGCGCTCGGTTGATCCCGATTTTGAAGGTGAGGTTTATGAATCGAGCCTCAAGGACCGTCAGAAACAAACCATGTACTGATCGTCATGCGGTGCGTTTGCGGGCAATAATGTGCAATCCTTTGTCCATCCTGCCCAGCATGCCGCGTGATTCATCGGTACGCGAATCCAGAATGTCAAATCCGGCGTCCTGTAATAATGTCTGCAGTGCTGTTTCGGTGTAATAGGCGTAAAATCTGCCAATATCATCGCGTTCCTCGGCATTGCCGCGCTTTAACCCGACATAGCAAATGCCGCTGGCCCTGAGCGCGGCATGGATGCGCTGCAGAATGTCCGGCATATCGCTTTTCGGGGCATGTAATAGGCTATAGCTGGCCCAGATACCGTCAAAGGATGCAATATCCTCTAGATCGGTAAAGTTCCGTTGCAGCACATCAAGATCATAGTGCTCCTTCGCCGCGCTGATCATGTCCGAGGAGGCATCTATACACGTCATGGCAAAGCCTACGTCACGCATCATAGCGGCAGAATTTCCGACACCACAGCCAAAATCCAGCACCGCTGCGCCCTCTCGCAAATAAGTTATGAAGCGTTCGAGATGCGGATTGGACGGCATGCCGTCAACAAGGGTTTTATAGGCGGCGATATTATCGGTATAGGCCTGCATGGTCTTCGCATCAGCCATTTTCTGCTTCCTTGTTAGATGATACCGGTGACATCTTGTTCTTGCAGACTAATCATGCGCATGGTGGCAGGACAAGCGGTCTGTCTGCGGGCTGAAACGTCAAAGGTATAAAGGCATGAATCCCTTGATCGTGATCATGGCATTGGCGATGGCCCCCGCCGTTAGTAATGGATTTGCGCGATTTGCCTATGCGCTGATACTGCCCACGATGCGCAGCGACCTTGTGTTCTGGAGCGAGGGCATGATCTGGTCGTCACCCGAACGGCATGGTTCGATGACCGGCATCATAAAAAGCCAGATTGACTGGATTCCGCTGTCCCTTGGCGGGGTGCGTCCGACGCAGGGCAAGACCCTTGCGGTGATGCAGGTTTCCGGGGGGCAGCCAGAGCTTCAACACGGTGAACCAGCTGCGCATTCTGGAGCGTTGGATGCGGCTGCTGACCATACCCAACCAGTCATCTGTCGCGCGGGGGTGGGATGAATTTGACGGTGATGGCAGAATGAAGCTGTCGCCCTATTACAATCGGCTTGTAGATGTGATGGAGGAACTGTTCCGCTTTACATTACTGACCCGTGACATCAAAGACCTGCTTGTTGACCGCTATTCGGAAAGGGTGGAAAGCCATGCGGCATTGTCAGCGCGGGTGAACAAGCCAAAAAGCTAGCATGTCGGCCGTCAGGTGATGGTGACGGGGCCATCCTGCGAGGAAAAGCGAAAGGCAATGGCGACATCACCGGCAGCAATGTCAGCCAGATGCTGCAGCCCGAGCCTGCCAAGACAGTCGCTGATATAGGCCGGGTCCGGATGCGTCAGCTGAATAGCGTCAAGCGAAATTCCGGTTTCAGCAAGGTTGGCAATCGGATGCATGCCGTCTGGCCATTCAATGAGGGACGGCAGAATCCCCTGTTCCGGCAGGCTACCATCATCGGGAACGGTCAGCCGCCAGCGAAATGCACCGCGTGAAACCTCGATAATGCGCCCACAATCATAGCCGCAGGTTGCCGCAGATTTTTCGATATCCTGTACCGAGGCTACCCAGCATAAGGCTGCCGGCCCGCCTGCCAGCCGCCGTTTTGTTGCCCTATCATCAAGCGTGAACCAGCGTGGCCGGCCCGGCGACGGGGCGGCCGGGTCGATGGCAATGACTTCCAGATAAGGCCCGCCAGAAAGCCGCATAACCCGGTTATGTGTCGACATCAGCGGGTGTGCACCGCCACCATCCATAGCGGACTGCAGACGTGCTTCTGTCCACCGCGTGCCAGACTCAAGGTGATCGGCACCTATCACAATATGGTCAAGTCTGGACGGCATTGGCCTAGTGGTAGCTGAAAGTTTCGTCATCCTGTCGTGATCTATAGAATGTTGCATGGATCACCAACATTTTTTTATTTACATACGATGTCTGCCAAAACACGCTGGTGAACCAGAGGTCTGGTCTCATCGGTCTGGAAGGAAGAGCATGCACGCTCATCGCCTGTTTTCAAGTAAGTCACGCCCTTTACATTACGGGTCTTATCCGTTGCACCGCCTAAAGCGCGTTGATGGGTTGGGCCCTTTCGTGAATGCGGTAAGTGCAGAAATCAGCTTTTCCCGCCCGCAGGACCCGCATAGCGTCGTCAATGCGATGTCAGACCATCAGGCCATGCTGGATACCATTCGTGACGGGCTGGTAAACGGCGCCATGGCAGATATCCCCGAAGATCCGGCCATACGCGCACAGCATCTGAAATCCTTTGGCTATTTCAATGATGCCTCCATGGTTGGTATCGGGCCGCTGGTGGATGATTTGTGGCTGCCAGCTCCGCGCCGTAATCCGGGTATCGATGCGCTGGCCGCCATAGTGCAGACCACCCAGACCAAGACCCTTGCCGCTGGTATTGACCAGATCATGGCGGATCTGAAGGATTCAATTGCCGCCCCGCCGCGCGCAATCGGACATCACAAGTCGGTTATTACATTTATCTACGAATATCATCGTGACCCGCGCCCTGACGAGNCGGGGGCGCANTGGATTCAAGGCGCACAGGCACAGCGTGCNTGCCTTCTGGCAGCTGAAAATGCGATNGTGATCGCGAATTATATGCGNCTNCTTGGCTATGATGCGAAGGCNCACACCCAGACCTCNACNGATATATGCCTCGACAGTGCAGCCGTTGCCAGCGGGCTGGCCNTCATTGAAGAGAATGCGGTGGTAATTCCCTATCTTGGGCAGCGTTTNGGTCTGGCGGCAATTACAACAGATATGACNGTGCANCATGACCGTCCGCTGGCACCGCTNGCCGAACAGCCGCGNAGTGAATTGTCCGGCTGGTCNTGGAAACTTGGCAGGCATGCCAACAAGACTGCTTTCAACNAGGACCCATACCGCAACCGNNACTANCGTGACAGCGCGATGAAGCTGGAACGGATCAAGCGTGTCGACAAGCCGACCACCTTCATGGACGAGGATCGGATCCCGCGGGTNCCNAAGCGCACTGATATGTTTGCCCGTGCCCANTTCGGCGATATGGGCAAAGCCAANCAGGATGCGGCCACGGGTGGCTATTATGCGCGCAAGGCAGCGCCATCCTATGCACAGCGGCGGGCCNTGGGNGCGTTCGTGCTNCTGCAGGANGGCGCGCCTGTTTCTGTTCCAGGCGCAGNTGACGCCGCCACATGGCATGCCGCCGAGGGAAGGGATGCCGGCTGGTTTGCTGANGCCATCAAGGCGACAAGCTATTTTCTGGGCGTTGATGCTGTCGGGCTGTCACGTTGCCCGGANTGGGCNTGGTACTCGCATGATGCNCGCGGTGACGAGATNGACCCNCCNCATGACCAGTCTATCGGCATGGTGATCGACCAGGGATTTGAGACGATGGAAGGCGCGTCCGGCGACGACTGGATATCGGTGGCACAGTCGATGCGCGCCTATCTCAGATTCTCGATGCTTGGCGGCGTGATTGCGCGGCAGATCCGAAATNTGGGTTTTGAGGCCAAAGCACANACAGTCCTTGANGGTGATGTNTTGCAGCCACCGNTGCTTTTGCTTGGCGGGCTTGGTGAGGTCAGCCGTATTGGCGAGGTTATCCTGCACCCGCTATTGGGCCCGCGCCTGAAATCTGGCATCGTNTCCACCACCATGCCATTGGCNCATGACAAGCCGATTGATTTCGGCCTGCAGAATTTCTGTGAATCCTGCCAGAAATGCGCGCGTGAATGCCCGTCGGGCGCNATTACAGCTGGCCCCAAACTNATGTTCAACGGCTATGAAATCTGGAAATCAGACAGCCAGAAATGTACATCCTACCGGATTACCACCAAAGGTGGTGCGATGTGCGGGCGTTGCATGAAGACCTGTCCCTGGAATCTCGAAGGGCTGTTTGCCGATGCGCCCTTTCGCTGGGCAGCAACCAATATTCCTGCGTCGGCACCCTTGCTGGCGAANTTGGATGATATGGCCGGGCGCGGNGGNNTGAACGATATCAAGAAATGGTGGTGGGACCTCGANCTGGCNGAAGATGGCGCNTATCGTCCCACTGCGCATCCNGTCAACCGGCGGGGTCTCAGCCGNGATCTGAAGNTGCGATATGAAGANCAGACGATGGCTGTNTACCCGGCACCCCTTGCGCCGCACCCTTATCCCTANCCTTATCCCATGGANAGGGAAGCCGGGATCAAGGCATATCAGGCGCTGGTCACGGCAGCNGAATATCGCCGCCGGATTGCTGCGGGTGATGAGCATCATGTCCACCGTTATGGAAATGCTGAAATCGATCCCGCCGATGCGCCTGTTATACCGGCGATTGTTTCAAAGGTAGAACAACTCAGCGACAAGATCGCCAAATATGAATTCTCCGCACTTGACGGTTCGCCTTTGCCAGAATGGAGCGCNGGTGCNNATATTGACGTCCTGNTNGCCCCGGGCATGTTGCGNCAATATTCGATGTCAGGTGANNCGGATGACCGGTCTGTCTATCANGTNGCGGTGCTGCGNGAGGATGAGGGNCGTGGCGGGTCCTTGCTGATGCATCGTATTTTNACNGAAGGTCGCCGGATTTTCATTTCACGGCCGATCAATCATTTCGGGTTGCAGCCAACAGCCGGNAAGACCTTTCTGATGGGCGGCGGTATCGGGATCACGCCAATGATCGCCTTTGCGCACAGCCTGTGGNAACGGCAATCANANTTTGTTATGCACTATTCAGTATCNNAAANAAATGATCTNGNATTCTTAAATGATATCAATNNNTTTCCATGGAAAGATNATGTNNTATTNCATGTTTCTGNCGANGGTACACGTGCNGATCCGGCAGCGATATTCATGCNTNCCGNGCCAGATGACCAGGTATATNCCTGCGGGCCNNATGCCTATATGGACGCCATTCTNGGGGCCGCTGATGCAGCCGGCATTTCNGANGGGCANCTGCANAGAGAATATTTNTCGGTGCCTGACGCGCCGGAATATGAGAACCATGCCTTTGCATTGATACTTGCCAAATCCGGACAGCGCATCGACGTCAGTGCNGAGGAAACAGCGGCGGATGCGCTGGTGGCAGCTGGCTATGCAGTGGATGTGAAATGTTCAGATGGTTTATGTGGCGTCTGTCAATGCGGCGTTGCGTCTGGCGAGATTGAACATCGTGATTTTGTCCTGTCACAGGTACAGCGCGAATCTACCATCATCCTGTGCCAGTCACGTGCGGCCCAAAAAGACGGTGTTATTGAACTCGAGATGTGACCCGTGAAAGCTGCCGGCGAGGCAGTCTTGGAGCGTTAGTCGGGCTGCCGGTCCAGCGCTTCGGCATCCATAATCTCTTCAATGCTGTTGTCAGGGGCGTTGGACCGGCGCAGGCCGCCGCTTTCGCCACGCCAGTCAAGGACAGGCACGCCGCGGCCTTGCTGGCAGGCGGCAGCGATGACGGCGCGCCAGGGTTTCGCGATGCCTATGGAACGGATTTCTATGTCGGTTATCTGCGCGACCCGCAGGGTAACAAGATTGCTATTTTCTCCAGCCATCCGGATGATCCGGGACGCGAGAGATGATCACCCCGGTCGCGCGTTAAACGTCATCTGCGACACTAATCAAAGCTGAAGCTGCCACCAATGCTGATACTGATGGTCCTGAGTGGTCGGCAGTCTTTTTCGCTGATCAGCTGTGCCAGCCATCGCCGTCTGGCCGGCGCATTATCGCCGAGCCTGCCCGCATCCGCATGGGCCTGATGCAGAGCGCTGCAGGATAGCGTGTCATCCCCTTCGGCAACTAGCAGCGACTTGCCATCATCTATTGCGCACGCACAGAGGGTCGCGCTGCAGAAAAGAGCGATTATCGGGAAGCGTCGCGTCATGGCAAGATAGCTAGCCGTTCGGTAATCAGCGCAAAGAACCGGTCAGCATCCAAATCACCAATCACCAGCGCATTATGCGGCCGTGATGACACCTGCCACCAGTCTACAACCGTCATGCCCATCGTCAGGGGGCTTGCTGTTTCGATTTCAACATTGCACGGCCGTCCGTTGAATATTTCTGGCGCAATCACCCAGGCGACGGTGCAGGGGTCGTGCAAGGGGCCGCCATTGCTGCCATATTTGGCTTCGTCAAACCGTTCAAAAAATTCTAGCATTTCAGCGACAGCAACACCGGTCTGGTTGCCGATGGCACGCAATGCAGCAACGCGGTCTTTTCGTGTCAGGGCTTTGTGGGTGACATCCAGCGGCATCATGGTGACAGGAACGCCGCTGGCAAAGACAATCTGTGCGGCATGCGGATCAACATAAATATTGAATTCGGCTGCTGGCGTGATGTTCCCTACCTCGAAATAGGCACCACCCATCAATATTATCTGCTGGATCCGTGGGATGATGTCAGGTGCGCGTTGCATCGCCATTGCAATATTACTGAGAGGGCCGATCGGTACCAGTGTCACGCTGCCTGCCGGCTCGTGGCGCAGTGTATCGATGATGTAATCCACCGCATGCTGTTCCTGAAGCGGTGTTTCGGGATCGGGCAGCATGGGTCCGTCAAGGCCAGTACGGCCATGCACATGTTCCGCCGTTACCAGAGGACGCACAAGTGGTCGGTCAAGCCCGGCGAAAACCTGCATATCGGTCCTGCCGGCAAGATCACATATCTTGCGGGCATTCACCTGCGTCAACGCCAGCGGCACATTGCCGGCAACAGTGGTTATGCCAAGAAGATTGATTTCCGGGCTTGCCAGTGCCAGCAAAATGGCAACCGCATCATCCTGCCCCGGATCAGTATCAATAATCAGCGACTGGGGTTGTGTCATGGCCGCGCCCTTATACATCTTGGTGTTTTGACAGGCAGCTTACAACAATCTGGCATTAAAATGCGTGGATATATCACCTGTTCTGCCATCACTTGCTAACCGTTGCGATCAGACATGATCTAGATAATGTCTGGCCAGTGGATTGGCTGGCGCGTTGAAAAAGCGGGCGGCAGGCGCAGCTTCGATCAGTCGACCATTATCCAGCATCAACACATCCTGCGCCAATCGTTGCGCCTGTGCTCGGTTATGGCTTGTCATCAGGATTGAAGTCCCATCGGCGTGCGCATCATTGATCATGGCTTCGATGGATTTTGTAGCCTCGAAATCCAGATGCGCCGTTGGCTCGTCCAGAAACAGAATGTCGGGGCGGCTGGCAAGGGCACCAATCAACGCAAGTTTCTGCTGTTCACCACCCGACAGGGCACGCGCCGGCGTGTCGGTGCGATGTGACAGCCCGGCGCGTGCCAGCCAGCCGGAAAGCTGTTGTCTATCAAACTCGGGGTAGAGGAATTTAAGATATTGTCTGGCTGACCGGCGCAACATGATCGGCTTTTGAAAAACCATCTTCTGGCGCTGTTGGGCCGGGGCGTTGATGCGGCCCGAATCGACCGTCATAAGACCGTGAAGGCAGTTCATCAGCACCGTCTTGCCGGCGCCATTATGACCAAGAAGAAGGGTAATATGTCCGCGTGTAACCGTGGCTGACACATTATCGATCAATCTTTGGTCACCGCGGACGACAACAAGGTCTTTCATGGTGAGAATGCTCGCGTCTGCACCGGTATGTGTATCAGAGGTCATAGCCGCTATCCTGCAATCTGCCACGCAGCAGCTGTGTCACAATATTGATCAGCAATGCAACAATCAACAGCACGATGCCAAGGGCGACGGCGAAGGCCAACTCTCCCATAGATGTAGCGAGTGCGATCGAGGTTGTCATAACACGGGTCGAATGGCGGATGTTACCACCTACAATCATGACCGCGCCCACTTCGGAAATGGCCCGCCCGAAACATGCAAGCCCGATGGTGATCAGCGAGATGCGTGCCTCGGTCACCAGCGCGGCGATCCAGCGCGCATGGCTAAGGCCGATGGACCGGAACAGCGGTGCATATTCGGTATTCAGCGTTTCAAACACCTGACGCGACAGCGCAATGGCGATGGGCAGGACAAGAATGGTCTGCGCAAGCATCATTGCGGCAGGCGTATAGAGAATTCCCAGAAAGCCGAACGGCCCGGCGCGCGAAACAAGCAGATATATGACCAACCCCACGACAACCGGGGGCATTCCAAGAAGAGTGTTTGTCACAACGATAATGGCACCGCGGCCCGGAAAGCTGTAGGCCGCCAGCACTGCCCCAAAAGGCAGGCCAATCAGCAATGACAGGACCACCGCTGCCAGGCTGACGCTGAGCGACAGGCTGATAATGCCCATCAGTTCCGGTTCCAGTGTGACCAGCAGCGAAAAGGCGATCTGGAAAGGCGAAAGGATTTCCATCAGCGCAATTTGCCGTCAAATGCGATGCAATTCATCATTTTTCGAAAAAAGACACGTTTCAGCGCTGTGTCCGGTCCGTTGTTTGTGGGTCACTATGCCCGGCATCCACAGTGTCATCTCGCAACGAGGCGTTGCGCGCGCGCGATACCATGCTGCGCACCTCACCGGCCAGTTTTGGCATTTCAGCAGGGTGCAGGAACCCGCCGATTTCGGCAGTATGACCATGGGACCTGGCAATAACCCGCTGACGGGAACGTGACGTCATATCCGGGGCGTCGCGCGGGGTAAGGTCAACCTGCAACCAGGCTGTTGGCAGGCTGGTGCTGTTTCTTGCGCCGTCGGGTGCGATGTTTTCAATCGTAAGCGCGCTTTCAGTCGCAGTCAGGGTCTGCCGCCGTTTTGCCGCACGGTAATTCATCCTGAACGCCACCCAGACGACCAGAAGCTCAAGGCCAAGAAAACCGACCACCGGCCAGGCTCCCATCAGGAAAAACCCGAGGCCGATACAAAAGGCAAGGCTGCCCAGCGCACCCATCACAAGTGCAAAGCCGCGGGGCGAGAGAGACCGATATGGCCAGATCGACAGGCGTTCGCGATGGGCATTAGCGATGTTGGACATGTTCCTGCCTACATTGTACGGCCGGTTCACGGCTGAGAAAGATAACGGGCCACAGTAAGGCCTCATTGGTCAATATCAAATGGCAGTCCGTCGCGGCACGTGACACCTTGGCGCATCATCAGTCCTACTTCGGGCCTGATATCGGGCCAAAATACCACTGTACCACCGTAGAACGGTTCATCCGACTTGCCTTAAGCCTGCTACAGCGATTAGGGTTTTAGCGTTTGCTTTAGGTTTTTAGCATTTGCTAAAGAGGCGTATTATGGCGATTGCTGCACTTGGTTACATGGGAATAAGGTCGCGTAAAGTCGACGACTGGACTGATTATGCTGGCCGTTACCTTGGCATGCAGCTTGTTGATTCCGCCCGTGGAAAATTATCATTCCGAATGGATGACTGGCGCCAGCGCATGGTTGTGATGGATGAGCCCGGCGACGAATTCGCTTTTATGGGTTGGCAGGTTGATCTTGCCGAGGATCTTGAGATGTTTGGCGCGCGCCTTGAACAAGCAGGTATCAAAGTCACTGACGCCTCAAGATCACTTTGCGATGAACGGTTTGTCGATCGCATGATCTATTGCGATGACCCGGATGGTAATCGGGTTGAATTATTCCTCTCACCTGTCAAGGCAACCAGCCCCTTTGCGCCGGGCCGGCCGATTGACGGCTTTCTGACCGGACCTTATGGCATGGGGCATGCGGTCCTGCATGTGCGTGATGTTGAACCGCTGGTTCCATTTTACCGGGATTTGCTGGAATTCCATGTCAGCGATTACGGGCTTCATCCTTATGGAATGTATTTTTTCCATGTAAATGGTCGCCACCACAGCTTTGCCATGATTGGCACCGGGCGGCGCGGCCTGCATCATTTCATGGTTGAATATCAAAACCTCGATGATGTGGGTCAGGGCTATGATCTGGCAATGATGCAGGAGGATATGGTGGCCTATACGCTTGGCCGTCATACAAATGACTATATGACCTCATTCTATGCGCAAACCCCTTCCAATTTCTTTATCGAGAGTGGGTGGGGTGGCCGGGTCATTGATGTGGAAAGTTGGCAGCCGCATGAAACAAATGTCGGCCCCAGTTTCTGGGGTCATGAGCGTGTGCATCTCCCGGAATATGAACGTGGCGTGATGCGCGAAATGCGGCTGAAGGCAGCGTCCGAGGGCCGGCGCACGCCTGCACTTGTGGATTGCCCATGGCTCTATGATCAGCTTACCCGTCAAACCTAATTTTCCCGCATTTGTGCCCCGGGCATTATGGACATCATGACAGAAACCGAAATTGTAATCGTGGGGCTTGGCCCGACAGGTGCAACCCTTGCCAATATTCTTGGAAGTTACGGCATTAATGTCGTCGTACTGGAACGCGAGGTATCCATATACCCGCTTCCACGCGCAGTTCATTTCGATGACGAGGCTATGCGGGTTTTTCAGTCAATCCAACTCGCCGACAAGATCGACGCCAAGGTCCGGGTGAATTGTGGCACGCGCTTTGTCGACAAGAATCAGGACCTGTTGCTGAACTGGCCGCGCCCGCAGGAGATCGGTTCCCTTGGCTGGTATCCTAGCTATCGCTTTCACCAGCCCGATCTGGAAGCTGACCTGAATGACGGGCTATCCCGACAGAAGACGGTACAGGTGATGCGCGGTTGCGCTGTTACCGGGGTCACGCAGGATGATGAAGGTGTGTCTGTCGGTTTCACAATGGACGGAACAGAAGCGCAGATACGCGCGAATTTTGTTATCGGAGCTGACGGCGCGCGTTCGGTTGTGCGCAGTTCCTTTGACTGTGTGTGGGAAGATCTTGGTTTCCGGGAACGTTGGCTTGTTGTTGATGTACAGCTGATAGCCGACAGGTCCGATCTTGGTGATTTTACGATCCAGACATGCGACCGGACCCGGCCAACGACTTATGTGCGATGTCCGCGCGACTGGCGGCGCTGGGAAATAAGCTTGCGTGATGATGAGCGCGACGAGGATGTGGTTCGCGATGATTTCATATGGCCACATATGCGGCCTGCCATTACGCCCGATGAGGGCCGGATAGAGCGGCGGGCGGTTTATTATTTCGAATCAAAGATTTCAGATAAGTGGCGCGACAGACGTTGTTTTGTGGCTGGCGATGCCGCGCATCTGATGCCGCCTTTCCTGGGGCAGGGGATGTGTACAGGGATCCGTGATGCGGCTAATCTGGGGTGGAAGCTGGCCGCGGTATTGCGTTGGGGTGCCCCCGATGCGCTCCTGGAAAGCTATGAACGCGAAAGAAAGCCCCACACGCGCGTCTATATCGAAACCGCCGTCAATGTGGGCCGGATGATGAATGATGCGGAAACTGCGGAATCATTGACCCATGCGATCAACCCCGACGGTTCTGCCCAGATGAAATCAATCAGTCGCGGCCTTGTTGACGCGATTGGCCCAAGACTCGACAAATCCAGAGGAATGAGAGCCATGCAACCTACCCTGAGCGATGGTACGAAACTCAGTGATGCCATGCAGGGTTGTCTGGGGCTGTTGGTGAAAGGGGGGTTGCCTTCAAGATTAGACGGCGGGTCGGCACATCTTCGTGCCTTTTCGGGGTATGATCATCCCGAAGTGCTGGATTGTCTGAATGAGCTGAATTGCGAAGCCGTAATTATTCGGCCTGATTTCTACATTTTCGGGACGGCAAATGCGCATGAAGGTGTGCCGTTGGATAGTCTGCTGACGGAACTACGAGAATTTAACCTGGTTTAGCTGAAGCACAAAGCTTGGTTAATTTAACGTAAATTGCTAACTTATTTTGGCCATCCATTGATCGGGTTTGGCACCTTATTTTTATCTAGAAAAAGCGCTTCGACATGGATGCAGCGTTTCAGATCAAGAGCGCTGTATAGATGGGGGAACATGTCTCCACCGCGCGACGGCTCCCATGTGATATCAAGCAGGGATGCATCAACCGTGATTAATAGCTGTCCATCGAGATTATGATAATGCAACCGTGCCGTATCCGGCAGCTGGGCAGCCGTTGAGAAATGAATATAGCCATCTTCAATATCGATGCCCGCGCCGTGAAACGTCCCGGCTTCCTCGGCATCTTTCCAGAGTTTAGAATCGCAGATTTTGTAGATTTTCATAGGGTCAGTTCCATGTTTCAAGCCATGCTGTCAGGGCGGCTGCACGCGCCGCACATGTTTCATCTGGCATCGGCTGTGGTGCGCCGCGTCCCCATATTGGTTCAGGCCAGTAGGCATCACCCCTGTGACGAGCAACGACATGCAAATGCATCTGTGGGACAACATTGCCGATCATGGCGATGTTGATCTTGTCGGCGGCAGCGTATGTTTTCAGCCAGCCGCCAAGATCCCCGGCAAGACGAAACAGATCCGCAGCGACGTTAGCGGGCAGGTCATCTAGCTCGACAACATCTGCCAGGCAAGGGACCAGCATCAGCCAATGGTAACGGGAATCATTTACAAGACGTACCTCGATTCCGGCGCGATGGCTAATGGTGATGCTGGTTGCGGCAAGACGTTGGTCGAGCCGGAATTTGTCACTGTCGGTCATCGCACTGTCCTTTTCTGGCGACTGTCTGATCATTCAATAGGGCATGGGGTGGGCCCTGTGCGCCAGATCGATATCCACCAGCATCGCATCACTCAGCACAATCTCCGTTGAACCTAGGACAGTTGTCAGCTGTTTCATTGATTTTGCCCCGATAATTGATGATGTTATGAATGGCCGGGTCAACGTCCATGCAATGGCCAACTGTACTGGATCAATGTCGTATTTGCGGGCGATCGCTAAATATGCATCCACCGCGGGCCACACCCGCGGAGTAATCCTGCCACCAAGGTCAGAAATAATGCCCAAACGTGAGCCGGGCGGGGTTGTGGTGCCGCCCTCATATTTTCCGCTCAGTAACCCGCAGGCCAATGGTGAATAGGCCAAAAGTCCGACTTGCTCATTATGGCACAGCTCTGCCAAATCTGTGTCGAACAGCCGGCACAGGAGGCTATATTCATTCTGGATGGATACCACGCGCGGCAAATCCCGCTCGTCCGCCAGGCGTAGCCATTGGGCAGTCCCCCAGCTTGATTCATTCGAAAGTCCGAAATGGCGGATTTTGCCCTGCCTGCGCATGTCTTCGAGACAGGTCAGGACATCTACCATATGGTCAAGTGTCTCGGCCTTGTTCTGGCCAGTCGGGTCATAGGTCCAGTGCTTGCGAAACATGTAGGAGCCACGATTTGGCCAATGCAGCTGATAAAGGTCGATATAATCCGTCTGCATTGACCGCAGCGAGTTTTCTAGAGCAATCTTGATCGTATCACGCGAAATCGGCGTGCCGTCCCGCACATTGGCATAGCCCTCGCCAGATACCTTGGTGGCAATGATGACAGCGTCACGCCGTTTATTGGCCGCGATCCAGCTGCCGATTACACGTTCGGTATCGCCCTGTGTTTCCTTCGACAGCGGGCCGGTAGGATACATTTCGGCCGTGTCCAAAAAGTTGACCCCGTGATCAAGCGCCAGATCAATCTGCGCATGACCTTCGGCCTCGGTGTTCTGTGTTCCCCAAGTCATTGTGCCAAGGCAGATTTCACTGACTTTAAGATCGGTATTGCCGAGGGTGTTATAAGACATGCTCATAGCTTGTTTGTGTCCTGTAAATTGAAAAAACAAAACTGGCTGATTTGATGATAGGTTTCACCAGGGCGCAGCAGGATAGAGGGAAAATCCGGATGTGATGGGGCATTGGGCCACATTTGTGGCTCGAGGCATAGGCCGGCATATGGACCGTCCACAATGCCACGAAGCCCGTTGACCGGTGCATCAAGCTTGTGGCCAGTGTAGAGCTGTAGGCCAGGCTCGCTGGTGATCACTTCCATGGCAATGCCTGAATATGGCGAGCTGAGGCGTGCCACTGGCCGTGGCGCGCAGCGCGCCTGCGCAACGCAGAAATTATTGTCATAGGAACCACTGATGGTACGGCCCTTGGTAAAGTCAAAATCTGTGTCCGCGATCGGCAAAACATCACCTGTGGCAAGGTCCGTCTTGTCCGCTGGCAAATAGTGGTTTGCGTCAATGCGCAGATTGTGGGTTCGAATGTCGGCCTTGTCATCGAGACAGAAATAGCTGTGATGCCCCATATTCAGGAGGGTCGAAGTCGCGCTCGTCGCTCGCAAATCAATTGACAGCAAAGCGCCGCCATCCTGTCTTGCACCGAGGCTGTATCGGCAACTGGCTTCGACAGGTCCCGGAAACCCCATATGCCTGTCTGGAATGCTCAGGGACAAGGTTGCAGAATCACTGACGGCGTCTGCGATCTGCCAATTCAGCGTTCCGAAGCCGGCGCTGCCCCCATGCAGGGTGTGCCGGCTATGATCATTGCGATCGAAAAGGTATGTTGTGCCGTCAATCACTGCCGTGCCTTCGGCAATGCGGTTAATAACTGGCCCTGCAATCGCCCCGTGATGTGCGGAATGATCCAGATAATCGCGCAGGTCGGCAAAGCCCAGAACGAGGGGTGACGAATGGCCCTCAAGGCGCAAATCTTGAAGCGCCGCACCATGGCTCAGAACGCGTGCCTGTAACCCGCCACCAGCGATTTCGATCGCGCTAACATTGTGATTTCCTGGGGGGATGCGAAAAGACGAGATCATCCGGCTGAAAAACAGTTTTCTCGAAACAAAGGGGCTGAATGCATATTGCAACCAAAGATTAGTCCCTATATTAAGTCCAGAACAAAATCAATGTGACCGCTGCACACAAGGTGCCATGGGCGGGGGTCTAGTCGCTGGGAAACATCCATGCGTATTGCAGTAATCGGGTCGGGTATTTCTGGCCTTGGCACCGCCTACCTCCTGAACCATTCAGCCGATGTCCAGCTGTTTGAAAGTGACAGTCGCCTTGGCGGTCACAGCAACACGGTTGATGCCGACTTTAACGGAACGAAGGTACCGGTCGATACCGGCTTTATCGTTTTCAACCCGTTGAATTATCCAAATCTTGTTTCAATGTTCGAACAGCTGGATGTGCCATGGCTGGATACGGATATGAGTTTTTCCGTATCGTTGCGGCAGGGAGGCTGTGAATATAGCGGATCAGCGCTTGGCCTTGTGGCGCAGCCTACCAATCTGGTGCGACCACGCTTTTGGTCGATGCTCTCGGATCTGGTGCGGTTTTATCGCACAGGCTATCATAGTGCCTTTCAGGGGACGACCGGTGAAACGCTTGGCGAGTTCATTGCGCGCGAAGGTTATGGCAAGCCGTTTGTCGAAGACCATCTGCTGCCGATGGGGGCGGCTATTTGGTCCTGTAGCGCTACAATGATGCGTGATTATCCGGTGCGATCGCTTCTGCAATTCATGGAAAATCACAAATTGCTGCACCTGTTCAACCGCCCGGTCTGGCGCACGGTCAAGGGTGGGTCCCGCGAATATGTTAATCGGATTGTGGCGAGCCTTGGCGGCACTGATGGTGGCCATATCCATCTGTCCAGCCGCATCACCGGTTTGCGTCGCGAACAGGGTGGGGTGATCCTGTCACTTGCTGGTGAGGGCGATGTCTGGTTCGACCATGTCGTATTAGCGGCGCATGCAGATCAGTCGCTGAATCTGATCAGCGATGCAACCAGACAGGAACGCGCGATCCTATCGCAGTTCCGGTTCCAGCCTAACCGTGCGGTCCTGCATTCCGATCCATCATTAATGCCACGCCGCAGGCAGGCATGGGGCGCATGGAACTATATCGGGGAAGGCGGCGAGGATCAGGGGCTGTGCCTGACCTACTGGATGAACCGCCTGCAATCCATTGATAGTGACTATCCTTTGTTCGAGACGCTCAACCCGCATCGCGAACCGCGCGCCGATCTTGTGCATGCCAGTTTCAACTACGCGCATCCGGTTTTCGATACCGCAGCGATTGCTGCGCAACAGCAGCTGCCATCCATTCAGGGAAGCGGAAAGCTGTTTTATGCGGGTGCCTGGACAGGGCACGGTTTCCATGAAGACGGGCTTAAATCCGCAATCGCCATTGCCCGCAGCCTCGGTGTCGAGATCCCATGGAAAACCGCTGTTGCGGCGTATCCTACGATTCCGTCGCTGGCGCAGTTGGAAGAACGCGAGATTGCCTGATGACCGCTTGCCAGCTTGTGCGTTCAAAAATAGACCACACGCGCCACGGCACGCCTTCACATTTCCTGTCTCGCAAGGGCCTTTCGATCCTCATTGACCTGGACCGTCTGGCCGATGCTGGCCGCCAGTCAGTGTTGTTTTCGGTCGACAGATTTAACCTGTTGTCTCTGCGGCAGAGCGATTACGGTCCCAATTTCCGAAAAAAAGACAGCAATGTGCAATTGGGCGCTTATGCCCGCGAGATGGCCGCCGAAATCTGTCCAGAAGATGTCATTGACAAGGTATTGCTGCTGACCTTTCCGCGCATTTTGGGCGTCGCCTTCAATCCGGTATCAATCTATCTTCTACGTGACAACAGCGGCCGTGACTTGATATATATCTATGAAGTGCGCAATACGTTTGGCGACATGCACAGCTATGTGGGCCGGGCCGGCGCGGCCGCAGCCACCGGTGATTCCATGCTGCAGGCACAGAAAGTGCTGCATGTGTCTCCCTTTTTCCCGGTTGAGGGTGAATACCTGTTGCGTGTCAAAGTAAAGGAAAACGCCAAAATCAGCGTACTGATGCGTTATTCGATTAATGGCACCGCAAAACTGACTGCGACGTTGCGCGGGGTTGCGGAAAGGCTTACTACTAGGACAGTATTTAACCACCTGTTTGGTACGGGCCAATTTCCGCTGCGGCCTCTGGTATCCATTCATGTCGAGGCATTGCGCCTCTGGTTGAAACGGGTACCTTTTTTCCGCCGCCCCGCGCCACCGCAGCCATGGTCGCGGGCACGCGATTTGACTGGAAGGTAGGGATATTCAATGGCTGGGTTCTGGGACCGCAGAAAACTTACCTTTTTGCTTTCAATTTTTTCACGGCTCGAATTTGGCCAGCTGACTGTGACCCTTCCCGATGGCGCGGTACGCGTGTTCAAGGGGCAGAAGCAGGGGCCGCATGGGGATCTGAAAATCAACAGCTACGCTGCCCTATCGCGCATCTTCCGTGACGGTAAAATGGGGTTCTGCGAAGCGGTCATGGACGGTTTTGTGGAAAGCGACGACATGCCCGCCCTCATCGAATTAGGCGTCCTGCACATTGAGGATGTCGACGCGCATATGGACGCCGGTTTCTGGCGGCGTCAAGGACTGAAGCTTTATCATAAGTTGCGTAGCAACACCCGCGATGGGTCAGCGCGTAACATCGCCCACCACTATGATCTTGGCAATGAATTCTATGCGGCTTGGCTAGATGGCACGATGACTTATTCATCGGCTGTCTATGAGACGGACAGCGATGATCTCTCGACCGCGCAGACCAACAAATATCGTCGGCTTGCCGAACTTGCCGATATCCAGCCTGGGGATCATGTCCTCGAAATTGGTTGCGGTTGGGGCGGATTTGCCAAATACGCTGTAGAAGAGCGCGGCGCGCGTGTTACCGGAATCACCATTTCAAAAGCGCAACACGAATTTGCCAGCAACCGGCTAGCCGCCGCCGGCCTCGATGATCGTGCTGATGTCAGGCTGGTTGACTATCGTGACGTGGATGGGACATTTGACAGGATTGTCTCGATCGAGATGTTCGAGGCGGTTGGCCAGGCCTATTGGCAGACCTATTTCGAAGCGCTGTCGCGGCTGTTGAAAAGCGGGGGCAGGGCAGCCTTGCAGGCAATCACCATCGAGGAACAGGCCTTCGAGGAGTATCGTGCGAACCCCGACTTTATTCAGCGCTATATCTTTCCAGGTGGTATGCTGCCATCCATGCTGCGGCTTGAACAGCCGGTGGATGCAGCCGGCTTGAAGCTGGTGGCGGAAAAAGGGTATGGGCTGGATTATGCCCGCACGCTGGCTGAATGGCGTGAACGGTTTATCGCCGCCTGGCCGTCACTGTCCGGAAAACCGTTCGACCTGCGTTTCAAGCGGATGTGGGAGCTTTACCTCTCTTATTGCGAGGGCGGTTTCCGCGCTGGGCAAATCGATGTCAAACATCTTCTTTTCGAACATAAATAGAGCCAGCTTCCATGGCTGACGGTATGCAAATCCCTTATTTTTTGCCAGAGCTCTATTTTGTTCAGCCTTTGACTGCCTATGGGGTCTTTGTCGACCGCTTCGGCACCATCCGGCGGCAGTTTGAAGTCGAAATACAAGGCACCGCTACAGATAACGGTTTCATCCTCGACGAAGCGTTTATCTATGATGATGGCGTGCGCGAAACCCGCAAATGGGTGATCGTCAAACGATCAGAGGGTCGTTATGAGGGGCGATGTGACGATGTGATTGGTCATGCCATCGGCCACCATCAGGATAATGTGTTGCGCTGGCAATATCGCTTTCGATTGGCAATGTATGGCCGCAAAGTCAGCGTGCATTTCGATGATGTGATGGTGCTGCATCAGGGCGGGATCATGGTCAATCGTGCCACAATATCCAAATGGGGCCTTAAGTTGGGTGAGGTTTTACTTAGTTTCTGTCCGTTCGGACAATAAATAGCCGTAATATGGGACGCAGCAGCGCGCCGATAAATGGCAGGCGTGCCAGTAACTGGCTGGCGCTGTCCCAATGGTCAAAATGCGCGACGACCTTGTTGTTTTCGATATGAATTTCACTCATGCCTTTCAAATTAAGGATCGAGCGTGGCCACCGGGCCAATCGTCCCGACATGTGCCACCGCAGATAGGCGCGCTGTAGTCCAGCCTTTGTGTTCTTTTGCGGCTCTCCACTGGCAATATCGATGATATGGAAACGCGGCGCTTCGCAGGTCGCAAACATATGCGCGAAAATGGCGCGAAATCCGGCCTTGCCGGTGACGTCATTGAACGGGTCGACAAACCGCACATCCTCGGCTAGCAAATCGAGGAGGTCATCAATCGAATCAGGTGTCAGCGCACCAAAGGCGCTGGCGTAGTTGGTAATGATATCGTGGCCGCCTGATAGGTCTCTGGGATTAGGCTTGCTCATGATCCTTCTCGCTGCACGCCATGGCCGGTGCGGCTGCCAACAAGCCGAAAGAACACCCGGTCGGGCAGCCAGCGCAAGAGACCCATCTTACGGGTGAAGGACCGCGGAAACTGAATGACAAAATCATCTGTCTTCAGTCCGTTAATAATTTCGTCAGCCGCGCGCGCTGCGCCGATGATGGCTGGCATCTCGTAATCATTCATCGCAGTGGCTTCTGTTTTAACAAAGCCCGGACAGACAACGCGCACATCAATACCTTTGGGTGCCAGATCAAAATGGATCGACTCAGCAAGAGAAATTAGCGCCGCTTTTGTCGGGCCATAGGCTGCCGCCTTTGGCAGCCCGCGCCATCCGGCAACCGATGAAACCATGACGATCTGGCCACGGCCTGCATTGGCCATACCGTCAATCAGCCGTGGAAGTGCATTCACAACCCCCATATAGTTGACATCCATATGCCTGCGGTAGACCTCTGGGTCGATATTAAGCGCATTTTGCGGCGTGTAGATGCCCGCATTTAGGATGGCGACATCAATCTGCCCCATCGCGCTGTTTGCGCGGTCAATGGCCGCTGATAGCACATCGGCGTCACATACGTCTGCGGGAAGCGGCAGAAATCGTTTGCCTGCCTTGTCGCCTAGGCTTTCCAGCTTTGTCGCACGGCGCGCGACAGCGCTGACTTTGTGTCCGTTATCAAGCAACCGGTTGACCAGCGCTGCACCAATGCCCGAACTTGCCCCAGTGATGAAATAATGCGCCATGATCCCTGTCAGCTAGATCTTTGTAATGGAGTGGGGGTGGCGCAACACGCACTTTCCCCTGAGATATGTGGGCATTGTGGCTTTGAATGTGAAGTAGCTTCAATTAGCCTTTCCGCAGGCAGATTGACGTTCTGTTGGTGGTGGCTAGGATGCCTTAGGGTGCACGCCTAGCATGTGGCCTTATGGTCGGTATGCGGCAACTGTGGCTTGTAGAATTTGACGGGACAGGGATATGTGGACGGACGAAGATTGTGCCCATTGGCGACGGCATCTTGGGGATATTTATGGGTTGCAGGCAGATATCACCGGTCTGGATGGTGAATTTGACCTCAATGCAGCCACTTTCGTCGACGGGTCCTTTCATTCTGTCCTCAAAGTGATGCATCCAGATTGTGTGGCTGACTTTGTTGAAATGCAGATTGCGGCCCTCGACTATCTGGCAGCACAAAAAGATCAACTTCCGATCCCTCGCTGTATCCTGCGCGGCGACGGGGCAGGATACGGGTACTTGCAAGACCTTGAGGGCAGGGAAAGGCTGGTCTGGCTGTTAACGGCCTTGCCCGGGCATCAGCTTGCAACGGTGCGGCCGCATACCCCTTCGCTGATGTATGGGATCGGCAGCGCGCTTGGTGCTCTGACAATATCCCTCACCGGATTTTCGCATCCACATTTGGACCGGCCTTTCAAATGGCATCCGCTGACGCCGCACTGGGCCTTTGAGGCGCTACAGGATTTATCGCCGGATGATCTGGCAACAGGTGAGGGCCAGGAACAAAATTTGAAGACAAATCTAAATAAATACTTTCAATACTTTGAAGAAAAATGTGAATCTGATCTGTTAAGACTTAAATCGCATCCCCTGCATTGTGACGGGAATGATTACAACCTGCTGGTTACACCGGCGGAAGACGGACCGTCCCTGAGCGGCATCATTGATTTTGGCGATATGACGCGTGCGCCTGTTGTCTGCGACGTTGCGACGGCAGCCGCTTATCTGGTGCTTGGCCAGAAACGCCCGATGGAAATGCTGTCGGCATTTGTTGCTGGTTATCACGCCAGTTATCCGTTATCGGCTGACGAAATTAGCCTTGTCTGGCCATTGATGATGACGCGCCTCGGTGTCAGCCTTGTTAATAGCGCGCTGATGAAACAGGAACGTCCTGATGATCCATATGTGACCATTAGCGAGGCACCTGCCCGCGCTTTTATGCTAGCACACGGCCATACCAGTGTCGCGGAAGTAGATATGCGTTTGCGCGTTGCCACCGGCATGGAAATAAGCCCGGGGGCCAGCCAGTTGATAGAATGGATTGGCCAGAACCGCCAGCAATTTGCCCCGGTGATGGGACGGTCTTTGGAAGACGCACCGCTTTGTTCCTGCGCAGTGGGGGATTCGGTCTATCCTGCTGACCCGACAGATATCACGGATGACGAGGCGATGGCTCTGATCCCGGCGGCGCTGGGCAGTACGGACATCCATGTTGGCCATTATCTGGAGCCGCGCCTTGTCTATACAGAGCTTGAATTCCTGACCGCACCAACCCCGGTTGAAGGGCGGCGAACCATCCATCTGGGCATAGATTTGTTTGCGCCGGCCGGTCACGGGGTCTTTGCGCCGCTTGACGGGCATGTGGCTGCGGCAGTCTATCGGGATGGACATCTGGATTATGGCGGCGTGCTGGTATTGGCCCATATCGATGGGCATGGCACTCCTTTCTATACGCTGTACGGGCATCTTGCCAAAGACAGCATCGGCAATCTTGACCCTAATGATCTGGTGCGTGCAGGCCAGCAGATTGCCACGCTTGGGGCGCCCTCAGAAAATGGCGGCTGGCAACCGCATCTGCATTTTCAGCTGGCACCATGCCTTCCCGATGTCACTGGCGCGCCGCCACATGACTGGCCAGGCGTGGCGGATGCTGATGATCTGGATTTCTTTTCCGCGCTCTATCCCAATCCGGCGGATTTGCTGGGTCTTTTGCCGAAGCGGCTGATTTATCCAGTTTCGACGACTTCTGCTTTGCAGGATCAGCGGCGTCAGCGCTTTGGGGCCAATCTAAAGCTGTCCTATCGCCAGCCGATACAGCTGTTAAGAGGTTGGAAACACTATCTCTATGACGAGATGGGACGCACATATCTGGATGCCTACAACAATGTGCCGCACGTCGGGCACGCCCATCCACGGATCAACGCCGTAACGGCGCGGCAATCGCGGTTGATAAACACAAACACGCGCTATCTGCATCCCGCACAGGTAAAGTTTGCCGATGCGCTGCGGCAGCGCCTGCCAGCGCATCTGACACATTGCTATTTTGTGACTTCCGGGTCCGAAGCGAATGAGTTGGCTCTGCGCCTTGCGCGTGCCTACACCGGCCATCGCGGGATGATTGTGCAGGACCATGGCTATCATGGTCATACCACCGGAACGATTGACATCAGCCCCTATAAGTTCAACGGGCCAGGTGGGTCAGGTGCCCCTGACTGGGTGGAAATCACAGAAATAGCCGATCCCTATCGCGGGGTATATGGATATAACGACACTAATGCAGGTGAAAAATATGCAGCCGACATTGATCGCGCGATTGCTGCTCTGAAGGCGCGGGGCCATTCGATGGCCGGTTTTATCGCCGAGAGCTTTCCCAGTGTTGGCGGACAGATCGAGCCGCCGGCTGGCTATCTGGCAGGCGTCTATGAGCGGATACGCGTAGCAGGCGGGCTGTGTATTGCCGATGAGGTGCAGACCGGGCTAGGTAGACTGGGCGATGCATTCTGGGGGTTTGAGACGCAGGACGCCCTCCCGGATATGGTTGTGCTCGGCAAGCCTGTTGGTAGCGGGCATCCGGTTGGGGTGGTGATCACCACAGAGAATATCGCCGCTAGCTTTGCCAATGGAATGGAGTTCTTCTCAACATTCGGCGGCACGACTCTGGCCTGCCAGATCGGTACCGAAGTACTGTCCATTGTTGATGATGAAAGTCTGCAGCAGAATGCGCAGCTGCAGGGGCAAAGGTTTCTCGACGGGCTGCGGCAATTGCAGCAGCGCCACATGCTTATCGGCGATGTACGGGGGCGCGGCCTGTTCCTCGGGGTCGAGCTGGTGACGAATCGAAACACCAAGGAACCCGCCTCCGCGCTGGCCGGATATGTCAGCAACCGGCTGCGCGATCACCGGATTCTGATTGGCACCGACGGGCCGCATGACAATGTGCTGAAAATTCGTCCACCGCTGACCATCGGGGCCGCGGATTGTGACCTATTGCTGGAAAGGCTGGATGATGCCCTGCTCGAAGCATATCTATTAAATTAAACAAAAATAATACCTTATATTCATTTCTGTATGTAACATTGGTAGTCCACGCTCTTTATCTGCTGTTAAGATCAAGATCACCAGCGAATTCTTCGAGACGAGTGGAAAATGCGAGGACAACCCATTAGAAAGGGCTTGCCGTGCTGGCAGAACCGATCTGAAAAACGGGAAAGGGCGGCGATTGTGTCGCCCTTTTTCCTTTGCTATCTATAAAGAACTCTCCCTTGCTGCAAAGGGCCGCCGCCATGTCCGTAAATTTGCCTCGTCCGCGTCTTTCCTTGCCGCTTTTTTCCGCTGAACCAATGCATGTGTCCGTTACCCGTGGCGGCGCCGAGGAAAGCTACCACCTCGTTGATGTTGCGCTATGCGATGGTGATGGAACGGTTCTTGTCGGCCTTGGTGAGGTTGAACGGCTGGTATTTCCGCGATCGGCGATGAAACCGCTGCAGGCGTTGGCACTTGCAGAAAAGATGACCGGGCTTGATCCCGGCCTACGCCTCACACCATCAGAGTTATCGCTGATCTGCGCAAGCCATAACGGGCAGAGAGAACATGTGACTACCGCCGCCGGTTTGCTGGCGCGGTTTGGTCTTTCGCCCGACTTGCTGTCCTGCGGCCCGCAATGGTCTGGCGACCAACCGACTATGGTCGAACAGGTGCGCGCGAACACGACACCTGAACGGATCCATAATAATTGCAGTGGTAAACATGCGGGCATGCTTGTGCTCGGCAGTCTGATGGGGTCGGACCCGCAAGGCTATGCCGATCTTGCCCATCCGGTGCAACAAGCTATTCTGGGCATGCTGGAATTCATGACAGGAACCGATATCGCGCAGTTTCCCAGCGGTATTGATGGTTGCGGTGCACCTGCACTCAGCGCCCCGCTCGGCAACTGGGCGCGCGGCTTTGCCTTGTTTGCCGGCGGCGGTAATTTGCCGGACGGGCGCCATGCCGCCTGCCTGCGCCTTCGCGACGGCATTGCGGCCGCTCCACATCTAATTGCAGGCGACAGGCGCATGTGTTCTGCGGTTGCTGCGTCCCTTGGTATGAACATTACCGCAAAGATTGGAGCGGAGGGCGTTTATGCAGCTGCGTTCCATGATTTTGGGCTTGGCCTGATGCTCAAGGCACGTGACGGCAACAGTCGTGCGGCAAATGCCGGACTTGGCGCAGTCATCCATGCGCTTGGGTATGATTTGCCGGAAGCGGTCATGTCCTACGCGTCGCCCAAATTGCAGAACTGGGCCGGACAGGATGTCGGCGAGGTGCGTGTTGAAGGTGTGTTGGCCTTCTCGTGATCGGTAGCCTGGTGCCAGCATTAATCCAATGGCGGCAACAGGCTATTCCATGACGATATTGGTTGACAGGGTGCGACAAAATCGGCCCATCTTAAACCTGCATTAAAGGTGGTTGTGGAGCAAAGCTTCATGCCTTAATGAGGGAATATGGTGCGGGTGAAAAATGACTGCCCTATGCCGTAGCCGTCCCCGCGACTGTAGGTTGGTCGCCCGTCTTTAACCACTGGACCTGTTGGGTCTGGGAAGGATGCCGGGCAATGACCACGAGCCAGGAGACCTGCCTTTAACGCTTGAAACAACGGCCGGGGACTGCCGTGAAGCGCACATAGTGGCACATTGTGTGTCAGCGGTTCGTGCACCCCCCGGAATGGCCATCTGGCCCAACTAAGGTTTCGAGGGGGACCCTATGAATAGAATTCTTCTTTCCGCAACATCCATGATCCTGATGTCGGCCGGCGCTGCTTTCGCACATCATCCGCTTGGCGGGATGACACCGCAAACAGCCATGCACGGCTTTCTGTCGGGTGTCGGCCATCCGGTCATCGGTTTTGACCATCTGGCCTTTATCATCGGCATTGGCTTAATCGCTGCCTTCCATCGTAATAAGCTGGCTATGCCGGCTGCTTTCGTTGCCGGCACCGTGGGTGGTACGATGTTGACATTGGCCGCTGTCAGCCTGCCACTTGCCGAAATTGTCATCACCGGTTCCGTTGTTGCTGCGGGTGTTGTTGCCATGCGGGGCAAGATCATGGATCTGCGCGTGGCCGCCATACTGGCTGCCGCTGTGGGACTGTTCCACGGGTGGGCCTATGGCGAGGCAGTTATTGGTGCTGAAACAACACCTGTCATCGCCTATCTCTTCGGATTTGGCATAATCCAGATGCTGATCGCGGGTGGCGTGGCATTGGCTACAGCCCGGTTCTGGAAAATCATCGATGTGGCAGCGTTGCAGCCGCGTCTTGCTGGTGCTGTTGTTGCCGGTGTGGGCCTCGCTTTCCTCGTTGAGAATGTTGAAGGCATGATTTTCGCTGCCCTGTAAGCCCTGCCGAAAAAGAATGTTCCGCCGCCCGTCCGCGGGCGGCGCACAAGGTAAGAGGCAAGGTCATAAGGCACTGCCTTTTCATTTTCCCGTGGTCGGCCCGTGAGCCGGACACAGCATTTATGAAAGATCACAAATGGCTGTCACGCGTATTCCCGCCACTGTTGTTACCGGCTTTCTAGGATCCGGAAAAACGACGCTGATCCGTAACATTATCATGCAGGCGAATGGCCGCCGGCTGGCGTTGATTGTCAATGAATTCGGTGACATCGGCATGGATGGTGCGATGCTGGAAGAATGTGGCGCGGACAGCTGCGGTGCCGAGGACATCATTGAACTGGCGAATGGCTGTATCTGCTGTACCGTTGCCGATGACTTTCTGCCGAGCATGCAGCAGCTTCTGGCACAGTCTCCGCGCCCTGATCATATCATCATCGAAACATCGGGATTGGCGCTGCCTCAGCCTCTTGTGCAGGCATTCAACTGGCCGGATATCAAGACGCGTGTGATGCTTGGCGGGGTTGTCACGCTTGTGGACGGGCCGGCCCTAGCGCGTGGTGGTGTGGCGCATGATCTTGCCGCGCTGGAAGCGCAGCGTGCCGCAGATGAAGAACTTGATCACGAAAGTCCGATTGACCAGCTTTTTACCGATCAGATCGGTGCTGCCAATCTGATTGTGCTGTCAAAGGCGGATATGCTGGACGCGGATGGTATGGCGCGTGCGCGGGCCGTTGTTGAAGCACAGCTCGCAGAGCCAACACCAATCATTCCGGTTGCTGGTGGCGCGGCACCGATAGATGCCATTCTGGGGCTTGGTATGGAAGACCAGGCGCATGCGCGTTCACAACATGTGCACCATCATCATCACCATGAAGCTGGGCACGGACACCACCATCATCATGAGCATGGCCATGATGAATTTGCCTCCTATGTAATTGCGCTGGACGGTGTTGCGGATGCCAATCTGTTTCAGCAATGCATCTCTGATGTGGCATCGGAATTCGGGATTTTGCGGGCCAAGGGCCGTGTGGTGGTGGATGGCAAGGCGCTGCCTTACGTGGTGCAGGCTGTCGGCAGGCGTGTAGATGGCTATTTTGCAAGTGAACAAGGTGGCGCGTCTGGCCAGCTTGTCGTAATCGGCCTTGCCGGCCTTGATGCGGATGCCATTGCTGAGCGGCTTGGCGGCAAGGTGATTGCAGGACATGCATCTTCTTAAAATAGACGAGAGCGGAGGGCTCTATGACTCCGGCGAGGCGGTCAATCTTGGTCAGCCGGCCGGCGAGATTATTTTCCTGACATCGGCCGATACCGAGGTGGCGCTTCTCTCGGCTGCAATTGATACGCTGGCGGCAACGGGTGATGCGCCCAATCTGCGCGTCGCCAATTATCTCAGCCTTTCGCATCCCTATTCCGTTGATCTCTATATTCAGAACACCGTTGCCGGCGCGCGCCTGATTGTTGTGCGGCTTCTGGGTGGACAGGCCTATTGGGGTTATGGGGTACAGCAGCTTGCAGAGCAGGCAAAGCAGCCGGGTGGAACACCGGTGATCTTTTTGCCGGGCGATGGCAAGCCGGATCCTGAACTGGATTACCTCTCCGGCTTCAGTACCGAAACACGCAGGAACCTCGCCGCCTATCTTGATGCTGGTGGGCGGGACAATGCGGTCCAATTTCTGGTCGCGCTGTCTGATATTGTGAATGGTTCAGCGGTGGCTTTACCACCAAAGCCTCTGCTGCGCGCTGGGATCTACTGGCCCGGACTTGTTGGTGATGTGCCTGGTCTTGATGCGGTGCAAGCGTTTTGGCGACCGGGTGCGCCGGTGGCCGCGATTGTCTTTTACCGCGCGTTGATGCAGGCCGGGGATCTGGCGCCGGTCGATGCGTTGATTGCTGCGTGTCAAAAAGGAGGGCTCAATCCACTTCCCATTTTCGGCGCCAGCTTGAAAGAGGCAGAATCAAGCGGCATCGTCGGCAACCTGTTACATACGGCATCCGTCGATGTGATCCTCAATCTGACAAGTTTTGCGGTATCTGATCCGTCCGGCGGGGACGACGCCATGCCGGGACTGCGGTCCGCTGGTCCTTTTGGTGCTGTCGATGCACCGGTATTTCAGCTGGTGCTTTCGGCCAGCCTGGTCGATGACTGGACGCAGTCCGGTGCCGGCCTGACCGCACGTGATCTGGCCATGAATGTTGCACTTCCCGAGCTTGACGGACGCATTCTGACGCGGGCGATCGGGTTCAAACGTGCGCCGCAGCGTCATGCGCTGACGCATGCGATGATAACGGCTTATGACGCCGTGCCGGATCGTGCTGAATTTGCGGTACANCTTGCGGCGGCATGGAGCCGTCTGCGCAAGACACCTGCCAGTGAAAAGCGTGTGGCGCTGATNATGGCGAATTATCCGAANCGNGACGGTCGGCTGGCNAATGGGGTTGGNCTGGATACACCNGCAAGCGTTCTGGGCACGATGCGNGCCATGCAAGATGCTGGCTATNATCTGGCCNGCGATGACGTGGTTGGCGATGAAGTGGTTGGNNTGCCGCAGGATTCTGCCGCGCTGGTGGCGCATNTGCGGGCAGGGCCAACCAATGCNGGATGGCAGGGGCGGGACTGTGATGCGGCGATGCCANTGGCCGCTTATNAGGATGCGTTNNAAAGGCTNCCNGCCAGCACGCGGGANGCCATTGTNGCGCGTTGGGGCAGTCCGGCAGAGGACCCTATGTGGGATGGTGNCGCCNTGCGCCTNCCTTTACGTCGATTTGGCAATGTGGTNGTNGCCATCCAGCCNGCGCGTGGCTANAACATCGATCCGAAATCTACCTATCATTCGCCTGATCTGGTGCCGCCNCATAACTANCTNGCACTCTATTTCTGGCTGCGTNACAGCTTTGATGTATCGGCGGTGGTNCATTTTGGCAAACATGGCAATCTGGAATGGCTGCCTGGCAANGCGNTGGCNTTGAGCGCAGCCTGTTTNCCCGAGGCNATTCTNGGNCCGANGCCGCATCTCTATCCNTTCATNGTAAATGATCCCGGNGAGGGGGCGCAGGCGAAACGGCGCACNGCTGCNGTNATCCTCGACCATCTGACCCCACCNATGACGCAGGCGGACAGCCATGGTGTGATGGCNGAAATGGAATCGCAGATGGATGAATATTTCGAGGCNGCNGGCATGGANCGTGCCCGGTCTGACGCGNTGTTGAGNGATATTNTGATGACAGCGGAACGCGCNGGTATNGCGGCAGATTGCGGNATCGCGGCAGATGATGATGCGGGNNAGAAGCTGCTGAAACTGGATAATTTTCTGTGTGATCTNAAAGAACTGCAAATNCGTGACGGGCTGCATATTTTNGGGGTCACGCCGGACCGGCCNCTGGCAGATGGGCTCTTNACGCAGATGTTGCGNACCCCGCGCGGTGACGGTACNGNTGNCCANGCCGCTTTGCCNCGCGCCCTGGCGGNTGATCTCGGCCTCAAAGGCGANGGTGATGAGATACTGGACCCGCTGACNGCAGAGCGNGGNGTNNCNTGGGATGGTGCGCGTCCGCGCATGCTTGNGGATCTGTCANCGGCACCNTGGCGCAGCACNGGTGATACNGTAGANCGNCTGGATCTNCTTGCCCACGCGCTTGTCGAACNTCGGNTNCCGCCGCCNGGTCCGCAATCGGCCATGATNATCGAGNCGGCATTNCCGACGATCCGCGACCGGCTGACGGNNTGCGGACCGCGCGAGATGGACGCATTGTTNCNGGCGCTGNACGGCCGATTTGTGCCTGCGGGNCCGTCTGGTGCCCCGACGCGCGGCCGGCCAGAGGTGTTGCCGACNGGACGCAATTTCTTTTCNATNGATTCCCGTGCCTTGCCAACGCCGGTTGCCTGGCGGCTNGGNTGGGCCTCGGCNGAGGCACTTTTGGANCGGCATCTGATGGAGCATGGCAACTGGCCGCGCGCGATTGTGCTGTCGGCATGGGGNACCTCGAATATGCGTACNGGTGGTGACGATCTTGCGCAGGCATTGGCCTTGATGGGGGTCNGNCCNTCCTGGGATGCCAGCTCGCGCCGGGTGACCGGATTTGACATCATCCCGCTTGAAGNGCTGGACCGGCCGCGCGTCGATGTCTGNCTGCGCTGTTCCGGTTTTTTCCGCGATGCCTTNCCGGCNCAGATGACGCTGTTTGACAGGGCGGTGCGGGCTGTTGCCGCGCTGGATGAGCCAGAGGATATGAATCCGATCGCTGCCAATGCGCANCGNGATGCGGCCGCGATGAAAGCNNGTGGCATGGATANCGCNACNGCNGAGATGCAGAGCCTGTTGCGTATTTTTAGTGCCAAGCCGGGNGCCTATGGTGCGGGTCTNCAGGCCCTTGTTGATGAAAAGCTGTGGGANGACAGGTCAGACTTTGCNGAAGCCTTCCTCGTCTGGTCGTCCTATGCCTATGGNGANCACGCTGATGGNATTGCCGCGCGCANTGTNCTTGAGACGCGGCTCACAGCTACTGATGCTNTTTTGCACAATCAGGATAATCGCGAGCATGATATTCTGGACAGNGACGANTACTACCAGTTTGCGGGCGGTCTTTCGGCCGCNGTGGCACACNTGTCCGGTNGNGATGTGCCCGTCTATCACAATGACCACTCGCTGGCNGAAAGNCCTGTCATCCGTACCCTTGCAGAAGAGATNGGCCGCGTTGTTCGCGGGCGCGCCAGCAATCCNAAATGGATCGAAGGTGCCATGCGGCACGGCTATAAAGGCGCTTTCGAGATGGCGGCGACTGTAGATTATCTGTTTGCCTTNGCGGCCACGACCCGTCAGGTGACNGAACATCATTTTGCGGCNCTNTTTGAAGCCTATATTGAAGATGAGGATGTNCGCAGCTTCCTCGAAACGGCAAATGATGCCGCCTATGCCGATATGCTGGCACGGTTTGAAGAGGCGATTGCGCGCGGCCTATGGACACCAAGACGTAACAGCGTGCANTCTGATATTGAANGGTTGCGCACACCATCCGAGGAGAGCCGAGCATGACCAACCCTGCCGATGAAACACCACCTTCGGATATCGAGCGCCACAANATGAAAATGGCGCGCAAAAAGCAGGCGCGCGACAAGATCATGGCCTCCAAGACCGGTGAAAAGGGGTTGATCATCGTCCNTACCGGNAAGGGAAAAGGAAAATCTTCGTCTGCCTTTGGCATGGTTTTCCGCTGCATCGCCCATGGGCTGAAAACGGGTGTTGTNCAGTTNATCAAGGGCGGCATGGATACCGGTGAACGCAATCTGATCACNACCCATTTCGGGGATTTGTGTGATTTTCACACGATGGGCGAGGGNTTTACCTGGGAAACGCAGGATCGNGAGCGTGATNTTGCCGCTGCCATGGCTGCCTGGNAAAANGCAAANGAANTGATCCGCNACCCTGCCTACCACATGGTNTTGCTGGACGAGATCAATATTGCGCTGCGTTACGGTTATATTGATCTTNNTGAGGTGCTGTCTTTCCTTGAAACGGNAAAGCCGGANATGACGCATGTTGTGCTNACCGGCAGAAATGCAGCTGAAGACCTGATCGANCAGGCGGATCTTGTNACCGAGATGACCCTGATNAAACACCCGTTCCGTTCGGGCATCAAAGCACAGATNGGCGTCGAATTCTGATGTCTGCCGCAATCATGCTGCAGGGNGCTGGCTCCAATGTCGGCAANTCNGTGCTTGTTGCCGGGCTCTGCCGCCATTTTGCNAGCNANGGTCTGCGGGTNCGCCCTTTNAAGCCACAAAATATGTCAAACAATGCGGCAGTNACCGCTGATGGTGGCGAAATTGGCCGTGCACAGGCNTTGCAGGCACGTGCCTGCNATGTATCGCCAACCATTCATATGAACCCTGTNCTGCTAAAACCGGAAACCGAAACGGGTGCGCAGGTCATCGTGCAGGGCAAACGCGTCGGCAGCATGCGNGCNCGCGAATATGGCACGCGTAAATCTGATCTGNTGCCNGCTGTCATGNACAGTTTTGGCAAGCTGAAGGCAGAGGCAGACCTTGTCATCGTCGAAGGGGCTGGCAGCCCGGCCGAGGTCAATCTGCGTGGCGGGGATATNGCCAATATGGGATTTGCCCTTGCCGCAGATGTGCCNGTTGTGATGGTCGGCGATATTGACCGTGGCGGNGTGATTGCCAGTCTTGTGGGTACGGAGAATGTGCTGGANCGACAAGANNCTGNNTTNATTAAAGGGTTTATNATCAATAAGTTTCGNGGCGACACGACATTGTTTTCTGAAGGTATGGATATCATTTCCCGNGCCACTGGCTGGGCGGGGCTTGGNATTNTGCCNTGGTTTGCGCCGGCACGTTTNCTNCCGGCNGAGGATATTCTGGATATTGCNGGAAAAGCNGGTGATGCCGCGCGTGATGCACCGCTTCATATNGCNGTACCGGTGCTGCGCCGCATCGCCAATTTTGACGANCTGGACCCGCTGGCAGGNGAGGATGATGTAGCGCTGACACTTGTTGAGGCGGGANANCCCATCCCCGGTGACGCNGATATGGTGCTGNTGCCNGGGTCCAAATCCACCATCAGCGATCTGGCCTTTCTGCGTGAACAGGGTTGGGATATCGATATTGCTGCGCATGTGCGACGCGGTGGCCGGGTGCTTGGTCTGTGTGGCGGCTATCAGATGCTGGGAAAGGTGATTGATGACGCGCATGGCGTCGAGGGGCCAGCGGGTGCGGCACCGGGGCTTGGTCTTCTGGCGGTAGAAACAGTGCTGGCTGGCGACAAGACACTGACTTCTGTCGAAGCGGAATCGGTTGGTTACGGCACGTCGGTGCGTGGTTATGAAATTCATATGGGGCGCACGTCGGGTGCTGATTGTGAGCGTCCGCTATTGCGCATTGATGACCGGCATGATGGTGCGATATCTGCAAGCGGTCAGGTGATGGGTAGCTATCTTCACGGACTGTTTGCAGATGATGGATTTCGCCGTGCCTTTCTGGATGATCTGGCGCAGCAGCGCGGCCGCAGTGGTGCGTTTGGCCGAATCGATTTTGACGAGCGGGTCGAAAGCGTGCTGGATGATCTGGCACGGCATATGGCCACAAATCTAGATATGGATGCGCTGGCCGACATCGCCGGCTGTTAGGTGCAACTAGCCGGCAAGTGCCACCAGTATGATCATCATCATCGTCCCAAAAAGTATTTGTGCGATCAGCAGTAGGCGCAAAGACTCGAAAATGGCGGCCTGGTTCGCATCACGTCCCGCTTCGTTAAACCGCCGCGCCTGCCGCATGCGATTGCCATAGCAGCGCGGCCCCGCCAGCCAGACATTCAGCGCCCCGGCCATGGCTGCTTCAGGCCAGCCGGCATTCGGTGAGGCGTGATATTTACCGTCGCGCAACATGGTTTTCAGGGCGATGCCGATGCGGCCGCGAAAAAGTGAAGCGGCTACAATCATCAGCGCTGTAAATCGTGCCGGGATGAGGTTAAGTAAATCATCCAGCCGCGCTGCACCACTGCCAAATGCCCGGTACCGGGCATTGCGATAGCCGATCATGCTGTCAGCTGTATTGACTATCTTATAGGCAAACAGGCCCGGAAGACCTGCCAGAACAAACCAGAAAGCGGGGGCAAACACCCCGTCGGACAGGTTTTCCGCGCCTGTTTCTATAGCGGCGCGCGCGATATCGCCCTCATCCATTTTGGCAGTGGAACGGCCAACAATCATCCCAACTGCTGTCCGTGCGGGTTCCAGACCGTTATCAAGTGCGTCGGCCACATTGCGGATATGGTCATCCAGCGACCGTCCGGCAAGCAGTACTGTCAGACAGATCAGGACGATAAGCGGCCCGCCAAGGCTGAGCAGGCCGCCGATGACTAGGCCGACAGCAATTAATAGCAGGGCGGCGATGATGCCACGACACTGTCGCGCCCTGCCGGTGACGCCCTGCCGCCGGTTCCAGCGCCGGTCAAAGGCGGAAATAATACGTCCAAACAACACAACCGGATGCGGTAGGTGGCGCCACAGGAAATCTGGTTCACCAACTAGCCGGTCCAGTACCATCGCAGCGACCACCATGCCGGCGCGCACGCCAAAGGCATTAATAGCAAAGCCGGACAAAGCGCTCAGATGCGCCAATGGTAGTAAGTCCTGAAATGACATTAAGGCGATTTGTTCCGTTTGGTTCGGCCGCATCACGCAAAGATGCGGCATGCGGCTTACGCAGTCTTTTCCAGATGGCGGTATAATTCAACTTTGGTCGCTTTGGCGCAATTGTTATCGGCATCCAAAGGTATTATCTCGGTCAGGTCGGAGGACTTGGTAACAGGATGAAAGCGACCCCGGTGCGGTGAACCCAACAAAGGCACCAATCCCGGGCTCCAACCTATAGATGTGCGATTGGGTGGCAGGCATGCCATCGGCGCACATTTTCATCCGGATGCCTTGGCCGCGGCGCGTATTGCAACAGACGGAACTGGCCATGCATCGAATCCTGCACTCCTCGCTTTTTAAATCTTTGGCGGTCGTGGTTGTGGCAATCCACGGTGTAATCATGTCAGGACCTGCGATGGCGTATCGGGGCGCTCTTGCCGTTCATGCACATATTGCCAGTGTTGTTTTTGGCGGGGTGGTGGCTGCGCTGGCAGCCGGGCTGATTGCGATTAGAAAGAGCGGCACGCCCGCTACAATCCCTGACGGCGGTTCTGCTCAGGATAGCGAAGATATAAACGCCGCCGCAGACAATGAGTTCGCAACAGACGGCCATCAAGGAGCGCGCGCCCATGCATGACGTACAGCCTGGCACGCCAAAATATGGTGTCATGATTTGTGGACATGGTTCCCGGTCGAAATCGGCTGTTACAGAATTTGCTGTACTGGCCGAAAAATTAGCGCCGATGTTTCCTGATTGGCCGGTGGAATATGGCTATCTGGAATTTGCCACGCCGGTGATCAAGACGGGTCTCGACAAACTGCGCGAGCAGGGGGTGACGCATGTGCTTGCGGTGCCGGGCATGCTGTTTGCGGCCGGCCATGCAAAGAATGATATTCCGTCAGTGCTGAACACATATGCGGCGGAGCATGACATTATCATTCAGTACGGGCGTGAACTTGCGGTTGATCTGCAGATGCTGCAGGCAGCCGGTGACAGAATTTCACAGGCGATTGCGGATGCCGATGCCGCCAATGGCGAAGTTGCGCGCAGCGACACCTGTCTTGTCGTCATTGGCCGCGGTGCGTCGGATCCGGATGCCAACTCCAATATTTCCAAAATTTCCCGCATGCTCTGGGAAGGGATGGGGTTCGGCTGGGCCGAAGTCGGTTATTCGGGCGTTACCTTCCCGCTTGTCCAACCCTGTCTTGAACATGTGACGCGGCTTGGCTTCAAACGCGTCGTCGTCTTTCCCTATTTTCTGTTTTCGGGAATCCTGATTGACCGGATCTATGGCTTCACCGACGAGGTTGCTGCGGCGCATGCCGATATTGAAATCGTGAAGGCGGGCTATCTGAATGATCACCCCAAGGTGATCGCAACCTTTGCGGACCGCGTACGCGAAATACTGCAAGGCAGCAACAACATGAATTGTGCGATGTGCAAATATCGCGCGCAGGTGCTTGGTTTCGAGGAAGAGGTGGGGTTACCGCAAGAAAGCCATCACCATCATGTCGAAGGGCAGGGCGTGTCCGCACCTGGCAGTAATATCGAAGATTGCCCGCTGTGCGACCATTTTTGCACAGGCGCTTGCCGTCTGGATACCGGCCATCATCATCATCACGATCATGTGCATCACCATCATGGCGACCGTAGTCATGACCACGATCATGATCATGGCCACGATCATCATCATCACCCTTATCCACATGCAGACCACCCGCTTGGGCCGGAATCCGTGCGTCATCGCAACCTGACAAAGAGCAGCGGAGACCGCTGACCCGCCAATGCAGCACTATCTGAAAGATCCCCAGGCCATATACCGGCAATCCTTTGCGATTGTACGTCGGCAACCGGCGATTACCGCTTTGCCCGAGGATATGGCGCAGATAGCAGTACGCCTTGTCCATGCGTGCGGCATGCCGGACATTCTGGATGATCTGCAGTCCAGTGCAGACTTTGCAGGCTGCGCCGCTGGCGCCATCGCGGACGGTGCCCCCATTCTGTGTGACTGCGAAATGGTCGCCAGTGGGATTACACGCCGGTTCCTGTCTGCGGGCAATGATGTAATCTGTACATTGAATGACCCGCATACCCCTGATTTGGCGCGTGATCTGGGCACCACCCGTTCTGCCGCCGCGGTTGATCTCTGGGGGGGCCGGTTGGCCGGTGCGGTGGTGGCGATTGGAAATGCGCCCACGGCACTATTCAGGCTGTTGGAAATTCTTGCAGATGGGGCGCCGCCGCCCGCGGCGATTATCGGCTGTCCGGTGGGCTTTGTCGGTGCGGCACAAAGCAAGGCGGCGCTGTCCGAGGCCGACATTGTCGCAGCGTTTCTTGTGGTGCATGGCACCCGCGGTGGTTCAGCCATGGCGTCTTCCGTGGTGAATGCAGCCGCGTTGCTGGCCGTCAAAGACACCAGTAAAGAGGCGGGATAATGCGTCCGCTTGTAGCTGGAGTAACCGAGGCCGGCATTGCTGCATTACCTGACAGGGTGCTGCAGAGGATTGCCACAGCCAGTTGCATCATTGCTGCAACGCGCTTTCATGACGCCTTACCTGAAACGGCTGAAATCATTGACTGGCCGAAACCATTTTCAAATATTTTCAGTATTATAGATGACAAAGCTGATAAATCACTTGTTATTCTGACAACGGGTGATCCCATGTGGTTTGGTGCGGGTGCCAGTCTGGCGAGTCGATTGGGGCCGGATGGTTGCGAGGTTGTTCCCGCCGTCTCTGGGTTGCAGCTTGCCGCGGCGCATCTTGGCTGGCCGATGCAGGATTGCCGGATTGTCAGCATCCACGGTCGACCGCTGGAACATCTACGTGCGGCGCTGTTCCCGAACGGGCGATTGTTGGTGATCGCGCAGGATGGAAACAGTCCGGCTGCTGTTGCCAAGGCGTTGTGCGCATGGGGCCATAATAAAGCGCAGATATATGTGATGGCGTATCTTGGCGGGACGCAGGAGGCCTTTTTTTCCGGTACGGCTGCTGATTGGCAGCATAACGACGTACCCGACTTTCATATTATCGGTATTGCCTGTGATGGTGCAACGCCTGCCAACGGCCTGGCCGCGCCGGATGACCATTTTGTGAATGACGGAAAGCTGACGAAACGCGATGCCCGGGCCAGCGCACTGGTAAAGCTGGCGCCCTTTCCAAAGGCAGTCTTGTGGGATATTGGCAGCGGGTCCGGTGCGGTATCAGTAGATTTCCTGCGCGCCGCCCCGGGTGGGCGCGCTATCGGGATAGACCGCAATCAGGATCAGCTTGACATGGCACTGGCCAATGCAGAACGCCACGGGGTTGCAGGTTTCACGCCAGTGAAAGCCGATCTGGCAGAAGACCCGGCCGCGCTGTTTGACAGTCTGCCAACACCAGATGCGGTATTCGTCGGCGGCGGGCTGTCAGCTGATATATTAGCGTTGGCAAAAGCCCGGCTACGGCCGGGTGGGGTGCTGGTGGCGCATGCTGTCACCATTGAAAGCGAGGCATTGATGGTGTCTGCATGGCAGGGCACAGGTGGTGATCTGACCCGTATTACGGTTCAGCATGCCGACCCGGTAGGCGGGTTCCACGGATGGCGTCCGTTGATGCCAATCACACAATGGGTCTGGTTGAAACCGTCCGGCGGCGGCACGGGACAGGTGGGAAGAACCCCATGAGCACAAAACAGGGGACATTATTTGGTGTTGGCACGGGCCCCGGCGACCCGCTGTTGGTAACGCGCCGCGCCTGGTCGCTGATCGAGTCTGCCGCGGTAGTCGCCTATCCGGCGCCTGACCATGGTGAAAGTTTTGCGCGGTCCATCGTCGCTGATGCGATTCGGCCGGACGCGGTCGAGATTGCGATGGTGGTGCCGATGCGTACCGGACGCGCGCCAGCGCAGGAAACTTATGACAAAGCGGCTGCGGATATTGGCGGGCATCTCGCCGACGGGCGTGACGTCGTGCTGTTATGCGAGGGTGATCCGCTTTTCTACGGGTCTTTCATGTATCTCATGGTGCGGTTGCGCGATTGGTTTGACGTTCAGATTGTTCCCGGGGTCAACAGCCTGTCCGCCTGTGCGGCGGCGCAGGTCCATCCGCTGGTTGCGCGCAGTGACCGGCTGACAATTCTGCCGGGGCCGCTGGATGACGACACGCTGGCCACCAATGTTGCCAGTGCGGAGGCGGTTGCCATAATGAAGGTGGGGCGTCATTTGCCGCGGATTCGCGCCCTGCTGACTCGTCTTGGCCTGCTGGATTGTGCGCTCTATACTAGCCACGCCTCATTGCCGAAGCAGAAGGCTCTTGCACTTGCTGACGCCCCTGAGGACGCCCCCTATTTTTCCATGATCCTTGTCTATAAAGGGGATGACCCGTGGATCAGTTGAAACAAGAGCCGGAAAAACGGCCAGTTATCATCTGTCTTTCGAAAGCTGGCCTTGCGCTGGCACAGCGCTTTGCACCGCATATCGATGCCGATATACATGGACATGCTTTACGCTGTCCCGATGCGCCTTTTCATTTTGGAGAGGCGCGCACGCACATTGCCAATCTGTTCAGCAGCGGACGGCCTATCATAGGCATCTGTGCAGCCGGGATCCTGATCCGGGCAGTGGCACCGCATCTGCGCCACAAAAGCAGCGATGCCCCCTTGCTAGCTGTGGGGGAATCCGGGCGTCACGTGGTTCCCCTTATTGGTGGACATCACGGTGCGATCACACTATCGCGTCAGGTATCAGATATTCTTGAGGCCGATCTGGCGATGACAACAGCGGGCGATCTGCGCTGGCAGATCTCGCTGGATGAGCCGCCACGTGGCTGGCGTCTTGCTAATCCGGGTGCGGCTGCACGGGTGATGCCCCAGCTGCTGGCGGGCGATGGCGCGTTTCTTGAAGGTGAGGCGCTGCCAGAGTTGAATGACTGGTTTGAGCACATCCCACGCGGCGACGCGGTAACATTGACAGCCACACGCCGGCAGAAAATGCCGGCAGAAAACCAGCTTGTCTATTGCCCGCAGGATATCATCCTCGGGGTTGGGTGTGCGCGTGGTGCGACATCAGAAGATGTGTGTGAATTCGTCATGCGCGAATTGCAGCGCGCTGATATCAATGCTGCTGCTATTGCGGCTGTGGTGACAGCAGATATCAAGGCGGATGAGCCAGCGATTCATGCGTTGGCGGCCATGCTGGCCGTTCCGGTACGGGTGTTTGACCGTGATCAGCTGGCGGCCGAGACAGACCGGTTGAAGACACCTTCAAAGACGGTTTTTGAGGAAATTGGCGTGTATGGCGTTGCCGAGGGTGCGGCACTGGCAGCGGCCGGTGACGACGGGATGCTGATTCATCCAAAGGCGAAATCTAACACGGCTACCATGGCGCTGGCGAAGGCAGTGGCTGCGCTGGCGGATCGTCTGCCCGGGCGCAAACCAGGCCGGGTAATGCTTGTCGGCATTGGCCCCGGCAAACCAGAATGGCGCACGCCCGAGGCCTCACAGATGATTTTTGGTGCGGATGAACTTGTTGGCTATGCCCTCTATATCGACCTGCTGGGGGCCGCCGCTGCGCATATTCCGCGGCGTGACTTCAAGCTTGGAGAAGAAGAGGCTCGTTGCCGCTATGCGCTGGAAGCAGCAGCCACGGGTAAGGATGTTGCGGTAATTTGTTCCGGAGATGCTGGCATTTATGCGATGGGCGCGCTGGTCTATGAATTGCTGGACAGGGACGAAGAGGATGGCGGTGTAAGCGCATCGGCACGCCGCGTCGCGGTGGTAACAACACCCGGCATTTCTGCCATGCAAGCCGCAGCGGCGCGGTCTGGCGCCATTCTGGGACATGATTTTTGTGCCATTTCCCTTTCTGATCTACTGACGCCCTGGGAGACGATTGAAAAGCGCATCCATGCTGGTGGTGCCGGTGATTTTGTTGTGGCTTTTTATAATCCGGTATCCCGCAGACGCCGCACGCAGTTGGCACAGGCGCGCCTGATCCTGATGTCCTATCGCAGCGGTGATGTACCGGTTCTTCTGGCGTCAAATCTGGGACGACCGGAAGAAGATATCCGCTATCGCACCCTTGAAACGCTGGATATTGACGAAGTGGATATGCTGACGACAGTTATGGTCGGTGCCAGCGCATCGCGCCATCTGGCACTGGGCCGCGGCGACGCTCTCTACACGCCGCGTGGCTATGCCAAGCATCTGGATCGCGAGGATGACGAAGCGGGTGATCAGGCCGCGCACCAACAAGGGACGGAGGCAGCGATATGAAAGTCTATTTCATTGGCGCCGGGCCGGGCGATCCGGAATTGATCACTGTGCGCGGTCTGCGACTGATTGAACTCTGCCCCGTCTGCCTTTTCGCTGGATCGCTTGTGCCGGCAGCAGTTGTTGCGGCTGCATCGGATACGGCGCATGTCGTCGATACCGCTGCGCTGACACTGGAAGACATCATAGCCGAGATTGAAGCCGCCCGTGCGCGGGACGAGGATGTGGCGCGCGTGCATTCCGGTGACCCGTCACTTTACGGTGCTATTGCCGAGCAGATCAGGCGCCTCAAGGCGCTTGGCATTGACTATGAGATTGTGCCGGGCGTATCGGCCTATGCGGCGGCGGCGGCAAGCCTCGGCATTGAGCTTACCGTGCCCGAAGTGACGCAGACATTGATCCTGACGCGCACCGCAATGAAATCATCCGCCATGCCGCAGGGTGAGGAGTTGACCAGCCTCGGAAGCACCGGCGCAACACTTGCCATTCACCTGTCGATCCGCAACCTGCGCCAGATTGAGCGGGATCTGATACCGCTTTATGGTTCCGATTGTCCGGTGATTGTGGCCTATCGCGTTGGCTGGCCGGACGAGGCCTATATCCACGGAACGCTGGCTGACATCAGGAAAAAAGTGCAGGCGGAGAAAATCACCCGCACAGCCCTTATCTTTGTCGGGCGTGGTCTGGCCCAGACAGACGATTTCCGTGACAGCGCGCTCTATGATGCGGCACATACGCATGTCCTGCGCCCAAAAGCCGGACGTGCCGGGGACTGATATCCTCGCATCCGCATTCAAATGTCAGGCAATGATATGCGCATAAGACCCGAACACATTGTCCCGCTTCAGCCCCATGGGTGGCAAGCTGTGGCCGCCAGAATCCATGACATCAAAAAGCGGCGTGCCTGACGCCGTGATTGCAGTGGAATAATGGAACTCATGGGCCGTCAGCGGGCCAGGGGCGGGCCATGCCTTTTGGCGTGGTGAGACCTTGCGGTAGCCAAGATGCAGCTTGCGGTCAGCAAAGCTCGTTTCCAGCGACAATAATCCTGCCATCCGGAAGCTGGTCCCTTCGGCATCTGTTATGCTGTCTCCAAGTGTCATGAAGCCCCCACATTCACCATAGACCGGAAGGCCTTTCATGGCCGCGCTGAACAAACCGCCAAGAAAGGTCGTTGCTGTGCTGAGGGTCGGCAAGTGCAGTTCTGGATAACCACCAGGCAGAAAGACCGCGTCCGCGTCATTGGCTGGCGCTTCGTCCGCAAGGGGCGAGAATGGCAGGATTTCAGCTCCTGCCGCCTGCCAGTAGCGCAGCATATGCAGATANGAAAAGCCAAAGGCGGCATCCTTGGCNATTGCAACCCGCTGCCCCGGCGGNGGCAGAAAGCCCGGGACNNCATCCTGTGGGGCAATCGGCCCGGCAGCNGCACAGATNCTNTCAAGGTCNAGATGCCGGTNCACCAGATCAGCAGCGGCCTCAAGANAGGGTTCNAACCTGTTNTNTGCTGCGAGATCGGCCGCCTGCACCAGCCCNAGATGNCGCGACGGCACNGTNATATCGNGATGTGAGGGCAGNCTGCCGAACAGCGCAATGTCATATGCGCCAAGTGCGGTTGCAATCANCTGTTCATGGCGTGACGAGGCAACGCGGTTCAGNACAACNCCTGCCATCCTGCTGTTGTCNGGCAATAATGNCCGCATGCCGGCAGCGATCGCAGCNGCGGTCTGGGCCTGGTGCCGCACATCCATAACNAGNAGGACCGGCAGGCCAAGAATACCGGCAAGCGCNGCGGTGCTGCCACTGCCACCATCNCTGCCGTCAAACAGCCCCATCACGCCTTCGATCAGCAAAAAAGGTGGCGATTGCGCNNANGCCAAATGCCGCAGCATATCTGCTGGCATCGCATGTGNNTCAAGATTGACAGCCGGCGTGCCGCAGGCTGCTGCCAGAAACGCCCCATCNATATANTCAGGTCCTGTTTTGGCNGCNCCCACAGCCANGCCGCGCCGCGAAAGCGCCCGCANGATGCCAAGGGTGAGGGTGGTCTTCCCGCTGCCNGAACCNAGACCGGCAATGACCAGCCCGTTTGTGGCCATCAGGCGCTGTCCGATATCGTNCGCNTACCCAGCGGNTCTNTATCGCGGACGGGTGCGCCTGCCAGTTGCCCCATCCAGTCAAGGCATTGGCGCATATGCACCACNCGACCGATACAGANAATGGATGGGGCACCGATCCCGCTATCCACAATATCAGNTGGCGCTTTTNCCAGNGTTGTTTCCAGCACGGCCATGTCTGCGCGGGTTGCGTTCTGGACAATGGCNACCGGTTCATCCGCCGGACGCCCGCTTTTTATCAGTTTNGCACAGATATCNGGCATATGTTTGATCGCCATATACATGACGATAACCTGTGCNCCNCGGCCNAGCGCNTCCCAGTCGATGGCNGACGGCATCAGNCCGGTACGATCATGTCCGGACAGAAAGGTCACNGACTGGTTCACATCGCGATGTGTTACCGGAATGCCGGCATAGGCCAAGCCGCCAATGCCGGCGGAAATACCCGGCACAACGCGCAAGCGTATCCCGTTCTGGATCAGNGTCTGTGCTTCTTCGCCACCNCGGCCAAACACAAAGGGATCACCGCCCTTGAGGCGCAGGACGCGTTTGTTCTGANGCGCNAGTTCAATCAGGCGCAACGAGATATCNCGCTGGCTTGGTGACGGCTTGCCGCCACGCTTGCCGGCATATTCCTGNACCGCATCAGGCCGTGCCCAGCGCAACAGCGCNGAATCNACNAGCGCGTCATAGATAATCACATCGGCCTGCTGCAGCGCATTCAGGGCATGCANAGTGATCAGACCCGGNTCACCNGGGCCGCCGCCAACCATCCATACCCAGCCGGCCTCAAAAACNGGCCAGTCATCACCATCNAGCGCCGGCAGTNGGCCTGCAGGCAGCAACGGCATNTCTGTATTGTCTGGGTTTNTTGGCGATGTCATCAAAAGTCCTGNTCTGNCGACAGGCTGGTNGTGGATTTGCGTGCCCAAAGGCGGTATTCATCGTAACAGCCACGGCAGGCAATCGCCAGCACCTGAATGNAAACAGGAACCGTCTGATCCTGCCATCACCCNCCGTGCNAGTGTTTNTNCGCGCTGGCACCAAAATTTGGGGCACCGTNAATGACCCGGCCGACGGCCCNCAAAGAAAGNTTGCAGACGACTCTCCGCTTTGGCTGGACAACAGGCACCTGCGCGACCGCTGCCNTGAATGCAGCCTACACGGCGATGGTCACAGGTCAGTTTCCTGATCGCGTCACAATTATNACGCCAAGCGGCAAAAATGCCGATCTTGCTGTTGCCGAGACAGCAAGNGGCACNGAAGCGGGNGCGCACTGGTTTCAGGCAGGAATCATCAAAGATGCCGGCGATGATCCGGATGTGACNCATGGCGCGCTGATNANNGTGACCTTGCGGNGTGGAGACNCGGGCAGCGGCGTGACGTTCCNNCGNGGNGANGGAGTCGGGGTTGTGACCAAACCCGGTCTGCCTGTTGCGGTGGGTGAGCCGGCAATCAACCCNGTGCCGCGGCAGATGATGCAGGACGCCATTGCCGACCTNGCCAATCATCTGGATGGGCCGCGCGATATAGTCATCGAGATTTCGGTCCCCGGTGGTGCTGAACTGGCNCTGAAGACATGGAACCCGCGGNTTGGGTATNGAAGGCGGGATCTCNATNCTGGGNACAACCGGCGTGGTACGGCCCTTTTCCTGTTCNGCCTGGATTGCNTCTATACACAGGGGCATNGATGTAGCGCGNGCGAACGGGTTGCAGCATGTCATGGCGTCGACAGGNGCCACCTCCGAGGCGTGGGGACAATCCTGTTACAACCTGCCGGATATCGCGCTGATCGACATGGGTGACTTCGTTGGCGGCATGGTNAAATATATGCGCCGTCACCCCTTGCCTAACCTGTCTATCATGGGNGGGTTTGGCAAGCTGGTGAAGCTGGGGCAGGGCGCGATTGACCTGCATTCTGCACGCAGNCAGGTTGATTTTAANGCATTGTCAGTCATGGCGNCNGCAGTAGGATTTGATCCGGACAAGGTGGNGGCNGCAAATTCGGTNCTGGAGGTGGCGCAGATGGCNAGCNCGGAACAGCGCGATGCGTTGGCNCAGAAGGTGGCCNCCGCNGCCCGCNCAACGGTTATCAGCCATCTGCGTGATGCGCCAGTTGCGGTCGAGGTCGCNGTNATCAGCCGCGATGGCCAGCTGCTGGGACGGGCAGGNACATTGGNACAACAGCAGACAGGACCGGCAGGATGACNGGCGGTACAGTGTTGCCTATGAAAACGCTTGTTCTNGCCGGNACAGCNGAGGCACGTGCGGTGATCTCNGTNCTGGCAANTGATCCGNGTTTTGATGTNGAGGCGTCACTCGCCGGTGCGACAACCANGCCGGCAGCGTTGCCNGTGCCTGTTCATAGCGGNGGTTTTGGCGGTNCNGNGGGGCTGGCTGCNTTCTGCAAGNACAGGCNGATCNGACTGATCCTTGATGTTACCCATCCNTTTGCCACNGTNATTAGCNGCAATGCCGCCGCTGCCGCNCAAGAGGCNGCCATTCCCTGTCTGCATTATCTCAGGCCNGCCTGGCGNCCGCAGGTCGGNGACAGNTGGCGTGACTTCGATAGCTGGCAGGCGATGGCGGATGCAGTGCCCNCCGGCACAANCNTGTTTCTGGCTGGCGGTACGCAATCAGTATCNGTCTTTTCCAGCCGCGATGATATCACGCTGGTTGCACGNGCGCTGAANCTGGGAGATGTCGTNCCGCNNGAANACGCAACCTTTATCCATGCNNTGCCNTCACCAANNGTAGAAAGCGAANTTGAATTATTAAAACAGCATGATATATCATTGTTATGCTGCAAAAATTCTGGTGGAGGTTCCAGTAGGGCTAAAATCATTGCAGCGCGTGAATGTGGCATTGAAGTCTGGATGTTGGCCCGCAAACCCTTTGTCGTTGCCGCCATTTATGAGGGCGATGAAACTGAGAAAACCCACCCGCAACAGACATCGCAAAAAGAGATGTCAATGCCTGCAATTCATGACAGTGTTGAGGACATTATTAATGCGGCGAGGAAATGGGCAGCTGTCAGCGGAGCAGCCGCTGTCGTACGATCTGGCGCAGCATCTATTCGGTAAACAGGAGCGTAGAATGACCGTGAGCCAACATTTCGAGACCCGAACTGATAATGATGGTGTTGTCTGGATCACGATTGATGTGGCCGGGTCCTCGGTCAATATCATGACGCAGGCCGTCACGGCCGATTTATGTGGCATCATTGAACATTTTGCGCAGTCTCCGCCCGTCGGCCTCGTACTGCGATCAGGCAAGCCGCGCGGTTTCATCTTTGGTGCCGACGTCAATGAATTTGCGGAATTCCAGACGCCGGAAGAGGTTGCATCTCATATTCATCCCGTCTTGCGCTGTTTCCAGCAGATTGAGGATTTGCCGTGCCCGACAGTTGTATTGCTGGACGGCATCTGCGTTGGAGGCGGCTTGGAACTGGCCATGGCCTTTGACCGGATCATAGGCATTGATTCCCCGGCCTGCCAGGTGGGGTATCCGGAAGTCAATCTCGGTCTGCTGCCGGGGTATGGGGGATCGGCGCGCGCTTTTGCCCGCCTTGGGTTGGAAGGGGCCTTGCAGCTTGTTCTTTACGGAAAGAGCGTGAAGGCTCGGGATGCCCATGCCCTTGGTGTGATTGATCATCTGGTCGCTGACAAGGATGCACTAGAAGATGCGGCCCGCGCCGCCCTGGCTGGCGACATAGGCAGGCGCGCGCCACAGCAAGCCGAAGATCCGGCGGCGGTTATTGCGGTACATCGTGCGGCCATTTCCAAAAGGGCTCGCCCGGAAAATATTCCGGCACCCTTTGCAATTCTGGATCATTATGCAGAAAAAAATATAAGCTTTAACAGTCTGATTCAGGCTGAAACCCCCCTGTTTGCTGAGCTGATGATGACACCAGCTTCGATTGGCCTGCGACGCAGCTTTCAGTTGAATGATGCGGTGAAGAAAGGTGCGCGCGGCGAAGCAGGGGTGACGCATATTCATGTTATTGGCGCAGGTGTCATGGGCGGCGACATTGCTGCTGTTGCCGCCATGAGCGGGTTTGACGTCACGCTTCAGGACCTGTCTGAAGATGCAATTGCCGGCGCATTGGCGCGGGCGCGCAGCCTGTATGAACGCCGTCTGAAGGATGCTGGCAAGGTAGAGGCGGTGATGGCACGTCTGCAGGCAGATGCAGATGGCGAAGGTTTGGTCAAAGCCGATCTGTTGATTGAGGCAGTGGCCGAGAACCTCGACATCAAACGCGGTGTTTTTGCAGCTGCCGAATCGCGGATGAAGCCGGATGCCATTATTGCGACCAACACTTCTGCGATTCCGCTCGAGGATATCGCCACCGCACTTAAGGCACCGGCACGCCTGATTGGGATGCATTTCTTTAATCCGGTGCCTGTGCTGCCACTTGTCGAGATTATCTATACTGATGCAACCCACGCCGATTTTGTCAGGCGTGCCATGGTAGCTAGCGGGATGATGAAAAAGCTGCCGATCAGGTGCAAGTCGTCGCCTGGATTCCTGGTTAATAGGGCGTTACTGCCTTATGTGTTTGGCGCGATTGAGGCGATGCTGGACGGTGCCGATCCGGACAAGCTTGATGAGGCACTGGTCAGGTTTGGCATGCCCATGGGTCCGATTGAGCTTTGTGATCAGGTTGGACTTGATGTCTGCCATGATGCCGGTGCCGTGATTGGTATGCCCAAAAATACCAAGAACAAACTAAAGGCGCTGGTTCAGGCTGGCACAATCGGACGCAAGAGCGGCAGCGGCTTTTACGCTTGGGATGATAAGAAGGCTATCCGTCCCCGTGCGGATTATGACGAGGAAGAACTCCAACAGCTTGCCGAAACACTGATAGCACCACTGGTCAAGGAATGTCGGGATGCTGTGGCGGAAGGTGTTGTCGATTCCGCGGATATGGCGGATGCGGCCTGCATCCTTGGCATCGGATTTCCGTCTTTCCGAGGCGGACCTTTGTTCTGGGATGATCATCGTCCGTGATAAAACGGGCCAAAAACAGCAAGCCAGATAATATAGCTCCAGACATAAATAGCGAGGCGAGCACGAAACCTGCTGGTACCGCAGTGGGTACGCGCGCCGTGCGTGTGGCGCTCGGCTGGATGGTGATCAGCTGTCTGATGTTTGCGCTCGTAATGGTGTCGATTCGGCTCTTTCTGGTGGATCTACCATCCGAACAGTCCGTTTTTTTGCGCTATACAATCGGTGCGCTGATGCTGTTGCCCTTGATCGGGCGGAGTGTCGGCAGGGTAATAACATCGCCGGTGCGCGGGTTAATGGCGGTGCGAGCATTGCTACATGGTCTTGGGTTTTATAGCTGGTTTTTTGGAGTTTTGCGGATACCTTTGGCAGAGGTCAACGCGATGCTGAATCTCGGGCCGGTTTACGCAACTTTGGGTGCCGTTCTGTTCATGGGCGAAACATTGCGATTTCGCCGGATTGCCGCCATCCTTGTTTCATTTGTTGGCGCGCTGATCATTATTAAACCCGGTTTTGCCGAAATTAATCTCGGTACCATTGCCGTACTGATTGCTGCCCCGATGTTTGCCGGATCGGACCTTATCGCCAAAAGGCTGAAGGCGTTTGAGAATGACCGAACGATTATTTTTTCATTATCAGCAGGGATTGCGGCATTCATGATGGTACCGGCTATTGGCGTTTGGCAGCCCATCTCGGCGACAAACTGGATTGGGATCATGGCAATCAGCATCGCGGCAACACTAGGCCATATCACCTTGATGCGATCCTTCAGTGGCCCGATGTGGGCTGCTCAGACTGGAAAATATATGCAGCTTTTGTTCGTCGTACTTTTCGGGATCACCCTGTTTGATGAAATACCGGCGATGTCAACGCTCATTGGCGCATTTGTGGTTCTTACGGCGGTGACCTATATCGCGTTTCGCGAGGGACGCAACCGTGTGGCTGGTTCCTGAGACATGAACTTATTTGAACTCTTTGGGCAGGCTCCGGTCTATTTTGCGCTGATATGCATCCTGTCTGTGTTGGCGGTCTCCATTTCAAAATCCGGCTTTGGCGGTGCGCTTGGCGCAATAAGCATGCCGATTCTGCTTTTTGTGATGCCACCAAAGATGGCCATTGGCGTATTGTTGCCTTTATTCCTAATCACAGATGTCTGGGTTGTCTATTTGTGGCGGCAATGGGTGAATTGGCGCTTTTTGTTTTTAATGGCTGGTTTTGGCGTCACCGGACAGCTGCTTGGCTGGTTGCTTTTTGATCATCTCAGCGACCGTGTGCTGACCGGGGTGATCGGTGTGGTGGGCATTCTGACAGCGCTGAATTACGGTCGCGCGCTCATTTTTCCGGATGGAGAGACAGGCGCAGAAACCGCCGCGCGGATGATGCGGCGCGTCTGGGTGCGGGCACCATTATTTTGCGGCTTGTCGGGTCTTGCCAGTTTTGTCTCGCTGACCGGCGGCATCGCCGCTCAGGTCTTTCTGTTGCCGCACGCATTGGCGCGTCAGGCTTTTGTTGGCACGATGAGTGTCTATTTCTTTGTGATCAATATTGTAAAATTGCCTTTCTATGCTGAACTCGATCTGATCCGGCTCGAAACGCTGTATCTGTCCTCTTGGCTGTTACCAGTCATTCCGGTCGGCGTCTTTCTGGGACGGTGGCTCAATCGCAAGATGTCCGACAGGATTTTTTATCATGTCAGCCATGTGGTCTTGTTCGCGATGAGTGCAAAGCTGATATATGATGTCGTGTAATTGTTCCGGCGTCTGGGGTCGCCGGCAATGAAGGAGTTGCGTGAAATGACCAGGTGGCGACACTTGACAGTAGCAGTTGGCATTATTCCGGTGTTGGCGATCTATATTGGGCTGATGGTCTGGCTGTCTACGCTGATCATGGAAATCCATTTTCTCATTGATCTCGTCTTTTTTGTCGTTGCCGGGCTTGCTTGGATCCCGGCTGCCAGTGCCGTTGTTGGATGGCTTGCAGATCATGAAGCCGAGTGACTTAGAAGCTGGCAAAAACGAAATAGTGGAGACTGCGCCCCGACCTTTGCGGCGGGCGCTGGATATGGCGGCTATGCTGATGGCCGAGCACGGGCTGGAAGGGTGGCGTGTAAGGCTTGATCACGCTCGCCGTCGTGCCGGCCAGTGTGACTATACCAATCGCCAAATTTCGCTGTCGCGTTATTATGTGCGGCATGCCGAAGAGGCGCATATCCGCGACACAATCTTGCATGAAATCGCGCATGCGCTTGTCGGACCGTTTCATGGGCATGACGCCGTGTGGCGACGAAAGGCGCGCGAGATTGGATGCAGTGCTATGCGCTGCCACACGCTGACATTTTCTGCGGCGCGCTGGCGGATGAGTTGTCCAAATGGATGCTTTGAGGTAGATCGACACCGCCGCAAGTCGGGGCTGGTCTGCGCGCAATGCCACACACCGGTTATTTTCGTTGCGGCAGAGGAAATGCCCGACGATACACGGGGCAATCAGTGCAGCTAAATTCTGCCGGATTTGACGCAGACGGCACACGCAGGTTCCGCGTCTATACAGCCTTGAAGCGGTTGCGCGCGACACCTCGCGGCATTATCAGCATCGATTTCCTGCAGCCGGCCGAGCTGGAGGCCTTGCGCGCCGAATGCGGGACAGTGGATTTTCGCGCGGCTACAGCTGAAATTGCCTACAAAGGGCGGCGCGTCCATCAGGATTTTGATGTTTGCTTCCCCGCACCCCGCCGCGGTGCTTTTGCCGGGTTGGCGGATTGCCTGGAAATGTGCATGCAGGATGCGACGAGCCGCCTGTCAGTTCTGCCGGACGGTATTAGGTTCAATGATTTTGCCATTCAACGCTATCCATCAGGATCCCGCGGGATTGGGGTACATCGTGATGGTAAGCGCTATCACGGTATTGTGGTGATTGTGACGGTGGACGGTGAGTCACGGCTGGTCAGCTGTGCTGATCGTGCCGGCAATGCAAAACGGCGGATTAATGACCGTCCTGGACGAGTCGTGCTGCTAACCGCAACCGAATTTGACGGCCGGAAAGACGAGGCCGTGCGGCCGCTGCACATGGTTGATCAGGTGCATGGTGGCAGGCTTTCCATAGGGTTTCGTTATGATCCTTCCGCCACTCTGAGCTAGCCATCGCGCCTAACGGGGCCCTTATGCCCCGCCCGCGTGTGGCGATACAGCCATTGCGATGGCATTAAATGGCTTGTCACTAACTGTTATTCTTGGCAGCATTAAATCACGGAGCGCCCATCCGCTCCCTCCCAAACGGAAATTCCTTACATGCGATGGGCGCAGGTTGCGTGCGTTCCGGTCGGGCCGGTATTGGCCGGCTCGGGCTATCGCAATCGAAACGAGATGGTTCTTCTCGTTTCCAGACATGGGAGTTGCTGATGCATATCAGTGTTTCAGGGAAGAATATGGACACCGGCACTGCTTTTCAGTCGCACGCAACAGATGCGTTGAACAGTGTTGTTGGGAAATATTTCGACAATGCCGTGAGCGGGAACGTCACCCTTGAAAAGGCCGATTCCGGCTTTCGCGTCAAGACGCGCGTGGCTTTGTCCCGCCGGATTGAACTTGAAGCAACAGGTTTTGCGCATGAGGCACATGCCGCTCTGGATGCAGCGATCGAACGTGCTGAAAAGCGTCTTCGCCGGCATAAGAGGCGTCTCAAGAATCACCGTAGTGCGATTACAGAAGCCGAGGCAAACGAGGTTTTTGAAGTTCCGACAACAATCTATGCCGGTGTCGAGCAACTGGATGATTTCGGCATGGAGGAAGGGCATGATTATCTGCCGCCGGTGATTGCTGAAATGGCCTATCACATTCAAATGATGACGGTTGAACAGGCGGTTATAAAGCTGGAGCGGAGCGCACACAAAATGCTGATGTTCCGCAACAGCAGTCATTGCGGGCTGAATGTGGTGTATCGTCGTGAAGACGGCTCTATCGGTTGGGTGGATCCGCGCGGCTTACGCCATATGAATAGCTAGGGACCGAAAACACGCTAGCCCAATTTTGGCTGGCAAACCTGTGTGTCAGTTAGCCCGCTAAACAGCCAGACGCCACCATCATGTGTGGCGCGGGCCGGATCCATAAGGGTCAGCTGCAACAGGCCGAAATGCGGCACCGGTACGCCGATGACTTGCGAGAGCGGGGCGCCCAGCGCGGCCGCCAAGACGGCGCGCATTACGCCGCCGTGACAGATGACGACCCGGGGTTTTGTTGAAAAGTATGCAGCCTGCCTGTTCATCCATCCCGCAACGCGCGCAGCTGTTGCGGCAAATGATTCACCGCCGGGTGGTTCAATGTCCGGTGTCACAAATGACCAGTTATGCAACGGTTCGCCGGAAACAGCCTCCCAGACTGTGGCAACCGGTTGATCCTGCCAGTCGCCAAAATCCATTTCGGCGAGCGCCGTATCTTCTGCAAGACTTGAAGGAGTGCAGCTTTGCATTAGCAAATCGGCTGTTTGCCGGGCGCGCAGGAGTGGAGAGACATGCCACTCAGCTCCATCTGGCAACAGGCGGGTCAGCCGGTCCAGCGCATAATCACGTTTTTGGATTGGCGGGTCGGCAGCCGGTACATGTCCGTCGCGTTTGACCACCGGTGCATGTCGTACGAAAAAAAAGTTACAAATTTTTGAATGATCGCTCATGTGCCTGCCGTAAATGCCCACATAGGTATTTGCAAGGCCGGCAGTTCTAAAGCTATGAGGTACCCAACCAAAATAGTGATCTCACCCAGCAAAATGGTTGCCCCCATGACGTCGCCGGTCAGCCCCGCAACTTTTTGCAAGGCCATTCGGGCTATGATCACTGCCAAAAGGCAGGCCAGAGCCGCGGTGGGGATCGCTACCTGCCAGCCAAAGGCAATGACCAGCGGGACTGCCCAGACAGCAAGCCCTGCAACAGTCCGCCAGACACCACCATTGCCGGTAAGGCTGGCGAGCAGCCCGTGCGGGCTGACCGGTATAATGGACAGCTGAAGAACGGGCAGGAAACGCGCCGCTGCGTAAACCAGTGCTAGCAACAGCACAAAGGTCAAGCCGGTGGCATGCAGGGCCGCTGCCATAAGCAGCCCGACACGTGCCAGACTTGCCAAAACAAGAGCCATTACGCCATAGCTGCCGATGCGGCTGTCATGCATGATTCTTATGCGTGATACGACGTCTTTACCTCCGCCAAATCCGTCGGCCATGTCGGCAAGACCATCCTCATGCATACCGCCCGACAGCAGCACGGTTGTCAGTAACGCGAACGCAGCCGCGACGAGTGGCGGAAGCGAAAGGGCTGTCGCCGCCAGAAAGGTCAATCCGCCACAAGCGCCGATGACGAGGCCCACAAGCGGAAAGGCCCATAATGCTGACGTGAAATTTGGGGGGTTGTCGGCCGGGAATACATGCCAGCCAGTGGGAAAGCGACTGAGCAGCACAAATGCGGCAGCGCAATCGCCGATCAGGGTTTGCCGGCGTGCAGCTGTCTGACCCTCAGTCATCTTTCCTTGCTGACCCCAGCTTCGGCGAAGGTTGCCATGCCATTATGTGTTGCCAGCGCGGCACGGACAATCATAGTGGCCACAGCAGCTCCGCTGGCCTCACCAAGGCGCATGCGCAGATCAAAGAAAGGCTGCATGCGAAGCGCTGAGGCCAGGCGAATATGGCCTGGTTCAGATGATAGATGAGAAATCATGCAGTGATCCAGCACGTCGAGCCGGTTGCCGGCCGTCAGGGCGGCAGCTGCCGCACTGGAAATGAAACCGTCAAGCATCACCGGAATGGACCGCATACGCGCCTCCAGCACCGCCCCAGCAATGGCGGCAAGTTCGCGTCCGCCATAAGCCGCCAGGAGGGCAAGCGGATCGTCAAAGTCTTCACCGTGACGGTCAATAGCTGCCTGGACAATCATTGCCTTGTGATTGACCCCCGCTATATCGAGCCCGGTCCCGGGACCAACCCAGCCGCTGGCATTGCCACCAAATCGGCCCATGCTGATGGCGGCGGCACTGGTCGTATTGCCAATTCCCATCTCGCCAACAACCAGATAGTCACAATCATCCGAAAGCGCGGCGGCACCAGTATTCATGGCATGGATAACCTCGTCAGGATCCATAGCTGGCCCAGTAGTGAAATCATTGGTTGGGCGGTTCAGATCAAGAGCCGTGACTGTGAGTGCGAGGCCGGCTTCTCGGCACAGCTGGTTAATGGCGGCACCCCCAGCTTCGAAATTCCAGACCATCTGCTGAGTCACTTCCTGAGGAAACGGACTTATACCCTGCTTGACGACGCCATGATTTCCGGCAAAGACAAGGCATTGCCCATGCGCGATGGCTGGCGTCAGAGTGGCCTGCCATGACGCTATCCACAGTGCGATTTGTTCCAGCCTGCCAAGTGACCCCGGTGGTTTGGTCAGTTGATCCTGGCGTGTGGCAGCAGCGACGCGCGACGCGTCATCCGGTTGCGGCAGCTGGTCATATAGCTCATGGATATGATTTGCGGAAGAAAAGGACTGCATCAATACCTGCTTACGTCATTGCCCTTCAGAGCATCCTGATTCGGATATATCTTATGCCCGCGGTTTAATTTTGGATGCAATGCCCGCGACGACAAAAAATACTTCGTCTGCGCAGCTTGCGGCCGCCTGGCAAAGTCGGCCATTTGCATCGCGAAACCTGCGCGAAAGCGCATTCTCCGGAATGATACCGAGCCCGGTTTCGCTCGCAACCATAATCACGGTACCGTTGGCAGACTGCAATGCAGAGACCAGGGATTCCTGCGCGCGGTAGACATCCATCTCCTTGACCAGAATGTTTGTGATCCAGACGCTCAGGCAATCAATGAGAAGGACCGCATCCGGCGAGTCGGCTGTTTCAATGGCGGCTGCCAAATTGACAGGAGATTCAACAAGCCGCCACTGAGCGCCGCGGCGTTCCTGATGCAGCGTGACACGGCCCGCCATATCATCGTCGAAAATTTCTGCTGTGGCGATATAGGTTGCCTGTCCTCTGTCTGCCTTGGCCAGGGCCAGCTGTTCGGCAAAGGCAGATTTACCTGATCGGGCGCCACCAATCACAAAATGGAGCGAGGCCATACGCTAATTCCCTTACCGGCGTCTAAGACGCAGACGTCATATCAGTTTTAACAAAGATTGCCACGTGTAAACTGTCTGCCCCATTCCGCTGGATCCATGACCAATTCAGAGCAGCGACTGTCACTTTCAGAACGTTGAAGACAATAAGGGCTGTTACGGTCAAACCGATTTGGGAGGTGTCATGGATAACCAAAATGACAGGCATGAAGGCGGTGGCGGGCGCGGCCGCCGACGGCGTCGCGGCGGCCAGCTGAAAACACCCTTTCTGGCAAGCCAGCTCGATTGGGCAGAAGCTATCTTTCTCGACTCAGCGACAGAACCACTCGATGCTGACGGTGTTGAGGCCATCCACGATGCAAGCATGCGTATTCTGGAGGAAACAGGAATCCTGTTCATGAATCAGGATGCCCTTACCATCCTTCGGGGTGCCGGTTGTGATGTTAATATGGACAGCCAGACTGTGCGTATGGACCGCGATTTTGTGATGGCCGCCGTTGACAAGGCGCCGGCCCAATTCACGATCACGCCGCGCAATCCGCAGCGCGAAATCACCCTTGGCGGATGTTATTTCAATTTTGGACAGGTGGCGTCCGCACCAAATGTGATGGATCTCGACAAAGGGCGCCGCGTTGGCACACGTGCCGATTTCCAGAATTTCCTGCGATTGTCGCAAAGTTTCAATTGCATCCATTTCAACAGCGGCTATCCGGTTGAGCCGATCGACATTCACGCGTCAGTGCGGCATCTAGATGCGATCAGCGACATGCTGACGCTGACGGATAAGGTGGTTCACGCCTATTCTCTTGGAGCAGAACGTATCGAAGATGCAATGGAAATGGTGCGCATCGTAGCCGGCCTTGATGATGCCGATTTCGAATCGAGGCCACATATGTTCACCAATATCAACTCATCATCGCCGCTGAAACATGACTGGCCAATGCTGGATGGAGCGATGCGGGCGGCACGGCGCGGCCAGGCAATTGTTGTGTCTCCTTTTACCCTTGCCGGGGCCATGGCACCTGTGACGTTGGCGGGCGCCATTGCGCAGCAGAATGCTGAGGGGCTGGCGGCCATTGCCTTGTTGCAGCACGTGCGTGCCGGCACGCCGGTTGTATACGGGGCTTTCACCAGCAATGTGGATATGAAATCTGGTGCTCCTGCTTTTGGGACGCCGGAATATGTGCGGGCTATGCAAATGTCCGGACAGATGGCACGATATTATAGTTTGCCGTTCCGTGCTTCAAACGCCAATGCGGCAAATGCGCCGGATGCGCAAGCAATGTGGGAATCGGTGATGTCATTGCATGGCAGCCTCTCCGGCCACGCCAATATGGTCTATCATGCTGCCGGCTGGATGGAGGGTGGTTTGTCTGCCAGCTTCGAAAAATTCGTGATTGATTGCGAGGTACTGCAACAATTTATCTATGTCAACAAGCCCATCTCGGTCGGGCAGGATGATCTGGCTCTTGATGCGATCGCCGAAGTTGGCCCTTTCGGAAATTTTTTTGGAGCAGATCACACAAAGTCCCGTTATCGCGATGCCTTTTATGCGCCGCTTCTATCAGACTGGCGTAATTTTGAAAGCTGGGAGCAGGCGGGTGCTGTCTGGACGCATGACCGTGCCAATACCGCCTGGAAACGCATTCTCGAGGATTATGAAGCCCCACCGATGGATACCGCAATCGCAGAGGAACTTTCGGCCTTTGTTGAACGCCGCAGAGCGGAAGGTGGCGCGCCTACAGATTTCTGAGATAGTACATGATGCGTAGGATCTGGGATCAGTATAGTGCGCCGGCCGCAAGCGCCTTTTCAAACATGACAGCGTCGGTGTTGCCGCCTGATACAACTGCAACCGCACAGGTCGTATTTTTGGGCAACCGCCCGTCAAGGGCAGCGGCAAGCGCAACTGATCCCCCAGGTTCAGCCACCAATTTCAGATGTTTGAAGGCCGTGGCCATGGTCCGCAGCACTAGCGCGTCACTTACCGCAAAACCACCTGCCAGAGTATGGCGGTTGATGGCAAAGGTCATTTCCCCGGGTTGCGGGGTTACAACAGCATCGCAGATGGACCGGTTGCCGGGCGCCACCGTTTCGCGGTTGCCACTGGAAAGCGAGCGAATGGTGTCGTCAAAATCTTCAGGCTCAGCGGCCCAGACATCTGTGGCGGGCAACATCTCGGTTATCGCAAGGCTGGTACCGGCAATCAACCCGCCGCCGCCACAGCAGACGATGACGTGATCAGGACTGATACCGATTTCAGCACATTGTTCAACAATCTCAAGACCAACTGTGCCCTGTCCGGCGATGACCCGAGGATCTTCAAAAGGGGCGATAAGGGTGGCTCCGGTCTGAGCAGCGATAGAGGCCCCGATTTCCTCGCGGCTCTCGGTGTAGCGGTCATATGTCACGACATGACCACCATACGCGGCAGTCCCCTCTATCTTCATCTTCGGCGCATCCTCAGGCATAACTATTGTGGCCTTCATACCGCGCAATGATGCGGCGCGTGCAACTGCCTGAGCGTGATTTCCGCTGGAAAAGGCCACCACATCAGCAACCGATTCATCAAGGCTCATCACCGCATTGGTGGCACCCCGCAATTTAAATGACCCTGTATGTTGCAGACATTCAGGCTTCACTAGCAGGCGAAAGCCCAGGGCATCATTCAGACGTGGTGCCTCCAGCAGCGGTGTGCGGACAACATGGCTGGAAATGCGCGCTGCAGCGTCGCTAATAGCATCAAGTGTAATTGTTGCAGCAATTTCGATCGGGTCTAGCTGATGGTTCATCATGGTTCCCGGTGCATGTTAACAGATGGGATTAGCTTACATGCAGTGTATGTCATTCAGCAAGAAAACGGCCAGTATAAAGCCTGCTTGTGTTTGTTCTCCCGCAGGCTTATTTTGGGCGCCTTGACGATAGATGAGACTTGATCATGACAACCGAAAAGCTTGCACCGCGGTTCCGCGGGTCTTACACCGCGCTAATCACGCCATTTTTCGATGACGAAATTGATGAGGCTGCCTTTCGAAAACTCGTCGATTTCCAGATTGAAAACGGTACGCATGGGCTGGTGCCGGTCGGCACGACTGGTGAATCCCCGACCTTGTCGCATGAGGAACATGACAGGGTGGTTGCGATCTGCATCGAACAGGCGGCCGGACGGGTGCCGGTTGTTGCTGGTGCGGGGTCAAACAACACGAACGAGGCGGTACGCCTTGCCAAACATGGCGCGGCGGCTGGTGCAGACGGTGTTTTGATTGTCAGCCCCTATTACAACAAGCCAACGCAGGAAGGGCTGTTCCAGCATTTCAGCGCTGTTGCCTATGCTGTGGATGTCCCGGTCATTGTCTATGACATCCCTGGTCGGTCTATTGTGCGTGTAGCCGATGAAACACTTGTCCGGCTGAACGCGGCGCATGCCCATATTTGCGGGATCAAGGATGCCACTTCCGAAGTCGGTCGGCCCCCACGGATTCGCAATGCTCTTGGCGCAGGGTTTGCACAGCTTTCAGGTGAGGACGCCACAACGCTGCCTTACCTGGCTGGCGGCGGGCATGGGGCGATTTCAGTGACATCCAACATTGCGCCACGACTGATGGCAGATATGCATAATGCCTGGCAAGCTGGCGATATTGCGACAGCGCAGGATATCAACGCACGGATAATCGACCTGCATGATGCGATGTTCTGCGAGGCCAGCCCGGGTCCGGTTAAATATGCTGCAAGTCTTCTTGGTATCTGTAGTGCACAAACCCGGCTGCCATTGTGCGAGATCGCTGACAGCAGCAAGGCACAGGTTGAGGCGGCGCTACGCGGTGCCGGACTGATTAACTAACCAGCCCCTATTTAACGGCAGGGTGCCGTGCAGAAAGCAGACCCATGGCCAAGGGACATATCACCACAGGGCGTATTGCCGAAAATCGCAAGGCACGTCACGAATATGAGGTACAGGAGCAGATAGAGGCTGGCCTTGTTCTGCGCGGCAGCGAGGTTAAATCCTTGCGTACAGGCCGAGCCACCATCGCCGAATCCCATGCCGGCGAGGATCGCGGACGGCTGATGCTGTTTAACGCTAATATTCCGATCTATGAGGCGTCACGCGACAATCACGAGCCGCGCCGGCCAAGAGAATTGCTCGTCAAGGCGCGTGAAAGAAACAAATTGCTAGGGCTGATTCGGCGCGAGGGCATGACTCTCGTGCCGTTGGTGCTCTATTTCAATGACCGTGGTATTGCCAAAATCCAGATTGGACTTGCCAAAGGTCGCCGCAAGCAGGACAAGCGGCAGGCGGCGCGTGATCGCGACTGGAACCGGAATAAGGCGCGTCTGTTGCGGGATAAGAACTAGGCTTTGCCCGTAACCAGCTGCTGCATGACGGCAGTGAACATGGCATCTGTTAGCCGTCCTGTCTGGGTGTTGTAGCGCGAACAATGATAGGAGCTGACTAGGCGAAGGCGGCTTCCCTCATGAATGACATTGTGCTGCCCACCATGGCGGAATGGGTGCGCAGACAGTTTTTGGTCAAGACAATGCAAGGCGGCACAATGGGCCTGTTTGCCGAGGGCGAATATGGTTTCCAGTCGAGGCATAGCCTTGATTTCACGCCGCAAGAACAACCGGCAATTGGCGAGCTCGCTGGCTACCGGTTTGTTGTCTGGAGGTAAACAGCGGACGGCATTTGTTATCCGTGCACCATGCAGGCTGATATCGTCATCTGCATCGGCACTATAAGTGCCACTTGCTAGTGCAAATCGGGCCAGCATGTCAAACAGATAGGCGCCCGCGCCGTCACCCGTGAAAGGGCGCCCGGTTCGATTGCCACCGCGCAGGCCAGGCGCCAGGCCAATGATCAGGATGCTTGCATCCAGAGTACCTAAAGAGTCAACCGGAGCATTGTGCCACTCGGGAAAGTCGATGCGGCATTTGCGGCGCAGGGCAACCAGCCGCGGGCAGCGGCGGCAACCGGGTTTGGGCGGTGATAAAGCCATCCAAAATTGCCCTGTTCTCGTAAGTTGTTCTTCAGTCGTCGGTATTCTCGTCGGAAGACTGTTGATCGTCTGCCGCCGGCCGTGGCGGCCGCGTAATGAACTCACGAATATGTTCCATCTCGATGAAGTTATCGGCCATGCGGCGTAAGGAATCGGCTACCATCGGTGGCGACGTGCGTGTTGTGGAAACAACCGAAACGCGGACGCCGCTGCTCTGCACATCTTCAAGAAGACGGCAGAAATCACCATCACCTGAAAACAGGATGGCATGGTCAATATGCGGAGCGAGGCGAAGCATATCGAGTGCAATTTCCATATCCATGTTCCCTTTGACACGACGCTTGCCGGTCTCGGGGTCGGTGAATTCACGCGTCAACTTGCTGATCACCGAATAGCCGTTATAATCCAGCCAGTCTATCAACGGCCGTAACGGTGAATATTCCTGATCCTCGGGAAGGGCGGTGTAATAGCACACCCGCAACAGATTGGTGTCTTGGGTGAAATAGGCACGCATTCGCGCGTAATCGATATCCATGCCGAGTGCGCGTGCGGTTGCATAAAAGTTTGAGCCGTCGATAAAAATGACGGTCTTTTCACGAAGTTGGGTTATTGACATGTTATCTACCTGAAAAATATATGGGTAAAAATAATTTGATTCTGAATTCGGTTGTGAACCTATGCCCTCTATTTATGCCATATCTGCTTAAAGCAACCTACAAAATATTTACTAGAAGTGAACATAATGCCTGTTTTTTGCATCTCGTTTAGAAATGCGAATTTCAACGGATTTATGGCGACTTTGCGAAGATGTCTTGCCAAGATCACACTGCCAATATCGCACTGCCGAGAGCAAGACGTGTGCGTAATTGCCGTGGCTTTGGTTTAATACGCTTTGGTCATGTTGGTACGATCAGGGAGTGAACTGTTTTGTCTCGTGTCTTTTTGGGTATTGGCGGCAATCTTGTGCCAGAAGGTTATGATTCGGTACGTGCCGGTTGTGATGCGGCTGTCGAGCAGCTTGCGACATTCGGCTTTGCCGATCTCGCACTCTCACCATGGTATGAAACTGCTCCTGTGCCCGTTTCAGGCCAGCCTTGGTATATTAATGCGGTAATATCAGCCACAACATCTATGCCACCGCATGTCGCGCTGGCTGCCATGCATGTTATCGAGGCTGATCTTGGACGTGTCCGCGGTGTGCGCAATGCAGCGCGGGTGCTTGATATTGATCTTTTGGATTATAACGGGATCGTTTTGCAATCTGATGAGATCACGCTGCCGCATCCGCGCATGCATCAGCGTGCTTTTGTATTGCTGCCACTTAGAGACCTTGCCCCGGACTGGGTACACCCTTTGCTAAGACAGGGGCTGGAGCGTCTGATTGCTGCTCTGCCGCCGGATCAGGAGATCCGCAGGGCTGAATAATATTTGAAGCTAACAGGCTACCCATTTGTAAAAGGCGAAGGCCCTGTGCCGTGACGAGGCATCTTATCGAAGACTTTGTTGATAAATGACAGTGGTCTATAGGTCTGTTTGGCTTGCACAGACGCTCTAATTAAGCTACACCGTGCGTGATTTTAAATAAGAAAACTGCGATTGACTACTGTCTACTTCGCGACGAGGTGGAGCAGTTTGTTGCCGGCACCGCCTTTCGGGAGACCTCTGATGGCTAGAGTAACCGTTGAAGACTGCATCGAAAAAATTCCAAATCGGTTTGATCTAGTTCTAACCGCTTCACAGCGCGCTCGGGGCATCATGAAAGGCGATCTGCCAACTATCGAGCGCGACAATGACAAGAATCCAGTAATCGCATTGCGCGAAATTGCTGGAGAAACTGTTGATCTTGAAGGGCTGAATGACGGGCTCATCAAAAAGCTGCAGCGTCTATCGGTGCAGGAAGAGCATGACGAGCGGCGGGTTGATGTTGCCGTTGTCGATGTTGATCTTTCAGAGATGATCGGTGATTACAGCGAAGCTGAAGGCGAAGAAGCCGGCATGCATGTCAGCAGCGGCGACGTGCCTGCGGAACCCGGCTTTGAGGATGTTGACCTCTCTCAGATCACCGGCGAAGATTAAGCGTTGATTTATCGGCCAGCTGAACCTTCGGGCGGTGTGCTGACAGCAGGCATATAGCCGTGGTAGGAATAATCGGAACAGCTGATTCCATCATTGAACGGATGCGTGGATACAACCCCGCGATCGATGTTGAGCGCCTTGGGCGTGCTTTCGCATTTGGGCGTGACGCGCACGAAGGTCAAATGCGCGCATCGGGCGAGCCTTATTTTACTCATCCCATCGCCGTCGCTAATATCCTGATCGATATGCGGCTTGATGAAGATACCATAATCACAGCGCTGCTACATGATACGGTCGAGGATTGCGACGTCACGCTATCAACTCTGGGCCAGCAATTTGGCGGTGATGTGCCGCAACTGGTGGACGGTGTTACCAAGCTAAGCAGAATTGCTATCCAGTCATCACCAAGCAGTGCCCAGGCGGAGAATTTCCGCAAGCTTCTTATGGCAATGAGCGAAGATGTACGCGTGTTGTTGGTCAAACTGGCGGACCGGACACACAATATGCGCACCCTTTCGTTCATCAAGAAGCCGGAAAAGCAGCAGCGTATTGCGCGCGAGACGATGGATATCTTTGCGCCGCTGGCCGAGCGGATCGGTCTGACTTGGATCCAGCAGGAACTTGAGGATAATGCGTTTGCGGTGCTAAATGGTGAAATGCGGCAAAGCATCATCAACCGGCTTGATTTTCTGACATCCGAGGCGGAAATAACCATCCCAACGATTGCGGTTGAATTGCAGGATACGCTGTCGCGCATCGGGCTTGAATGCAGCGTCACCGGCCGCATGAAATCTGCTTATTCAATCTGGTGGAAGATGCAGACCAAGGCTGTGACAATGGATCAGCTGGCAGATATCATGGCTTTTCGAGTTCTGGTTCCAGGTACGGCAGATTGCTACGCCGCACTTGGCCAGTTACACCAGAATTATCCAACCGTGATGGGGCGGTTCAAGGACTATATCTCAACGCCGAAGCGCAACGGGTACCAGTCGCTTCATACCGGCGTGCTGGGTCCACAAAACCATCGTATCGAAGTGCAAATACGGACTCCTGAAATGCATGAGGTTGCCGAGCATGGTGTGGCAGCCCATTGGATATATAAAGAAACAAAAAACAGAAATAATTTAATATCAGTCAAATGGATACAGGAGCTTGTTGGAATTCTTGATGAAGAGGCGGGCGCGGATGAGTTTCTTGAGCATACAAAGCTGGATTTGTATCGAGACCAGGTATTCTGCTTTACACCGCGCGGGGATCTGATCTCGTTGCCACGCGGCGCCACGGCGGTGGATTTCGCCTATGCGGTGCACACTAAGATTGGCGAGACCTGTAACGGTGTGCGAATTAATGGTAAGGCACGGCAATTGGCGACAGAACTTGAAAATGGTGATCAGATTGAAATCCTAACAACGCAGGACGCTAAGCCGAAAGCCGAATGGGAAGGATTTGTTCAGACGGCTCGCGCGAAGTCGGCCATTCGCAGGTTTCAGCGCGCGCAACGCGTCACTGAATTTAGCCGTATTGGCAAGACGCTGATCGAAAAAACCTTTCGCGAATATGGAAAGCCTTTTCGCAGCCGCACGCTAGAACGTTCTCTCGCGGCGTTTGGCTTGACCCGCGTCGAAGAAGTCTTTGCACTGGTTGGAGAAGACAGGCTCTCTTCGCTGCGCATTTTGGAAAAAATGCATCCTGATGTCATCATTAAGGAAAAGGCGGCTGATGATCGTCGGGAGAAGAGCAGTGGGCGGCAGCCGCAGCTGAAAATCAGCGGGGATGACGCAGGGGTTGCCGTTACGATTGCACGTTGCTGCCATCCGCTGCCAGGTGAGGCCATTGTTGGTATTTTTACGACCGGCAAAGGCGTGACTGTGCATAAAGTGGGGTGCACCACCTTGAGCAAATTCACTGATATGCCAGAGTTATGGCTGGATGTAACATGGGAGAGCGGCAGCCTGCGAATGGTAAATGGTCGGCTTATCACTGTGCTGTCCAATGAGCCAGGATCACTGGCATCGCTGGCAACTGTGATTTCGCAGCAGGGTGGTAATATTGCGAATATCAATCTGACTGACAGGACACCAGATTTTTTCAAATTTGAGCTGGATCTCGAAGTAAAGGATGTCGAACATATGCGCGCCATCATTGCGGTTCTGACTGCGAATAAATATGTAGAGAGTGTTGCACGCGCTGACAGCCGGTAGACGTAGATTCGAAATCGCGCACAGGCAAATGCGCACTGTCATAAAAACCGAGACGGAACCGCCCCCCGATGTTTAAACGCCGCAAAGCACGCTCGGCAGGTGAGCAGATCCGCAGTGTTATCTGGCCGGATCGCGGTTTTGCGCGCCTATTTTCATATATCTTTCAGCGTGTGCGCCGGATGCCGGGGTCGCCAACTTCGATCGCGGTTGGCGCCGCATGGGGTACGGCGGTGTCATTCACGCCTTTCATTGGACTACATGCGTTTGTCGGCCTTGCAATGACCTATATGACTCGTGGCAACATGCTCGCCTGCCTGTTTGGCACGATCATAGGCAATCCATGGACATTCCCGCTGTTTTTTTATCTTGATTACGCACTTGGCACCTTCATCCTGCAATTTTTGGGAAGCTCGACCGTTCAGGCCGGCAGTACGCCGGCCGAATTCATTTCGCTGTTTCTTGCGGCCCCAGCGGCCCTGATCGGCGAGGTGTTCAAGCAAATTATGTTTGGTGCAATTGTGCTTGGCAGCATGGCATGGTTCATGATGTTCGGCATTATCTATTGGGTAGTCAGCGGCTGGCGCAAAAGCCGGTCCATGCGGCTTGCAGCTGTTCGCAAACGATTGCAGAAAGACGAGCACTAGAATGACAACCTGCGCAATGAGCAGCCATTCACGAACAATCAAGAGGCTAGCGGTATCAGAGGAGACAACAAAGAATGAGCGTATCTGACGGCCTACGACTGGGCGTGAATATCGACCATGTGGCCACGGTCCGCAATGCCCGCGGGGGCGCGCATCCTGACCCGGTGCGAGCCGCTATCATGGCAGAAGCAGCTGGTGCAGACGGCATCACCGCGCATCTGCGCGAGGATCGGCGGCATATCCGCGATGCCGATATTGCTGACATCCGTGCTGCCATTATCATCCCGCTGAACTTTGAAATGGCCGCCACTGAGGAGATGGTTAAGATCGCCCTTGGCACCCGCCCCCATGCTGTCTGTATCGTACCGGAAAGGCGTGAGGAAGTTACAACAGAGGGTGGCCTTGCTGTCGCTGGCCGCGAGAACGAGTTGCTCTCGTATTTGGAGGCGATCAAAGAGGCGGGTATTCGCTTGTCACTATTTATTGAGCCAAGCCCGGAAGAGATCCATGCGGCCGCCGCCGTTGGAGCGGATATCGTCGAGCTGCATGTTGGTCGATATTGTGATGATGTGGTTGGGCGTGGTGACGAGCTGTTAAGAATTCAACAGGCAGCGGCATTGATAGAGTCGCTTGGTATGGAATGTCACGCCGGCCACGGGCTGGATTACGATACGGTTGCCGATATTGCCGTCATCCCGCAGATGCGCGAACTGAATATAGGACATTTCCTGATGGGTGAGTCATTATTTGTCGGGATGCCGGCAGCTATCATGGAAATGCGTCGTCTAATGGATGAGGCTCGGGGAGAATGAACACAAACCGTTACGCCAAAGGAATTGGCGCGTGATTGTTGGCATTGGCGTTGATATGTTGGATTCCCGCCGAATTGCCAAATCCATTGAACGGTTTGGAGACCGTTTTCTATCGCGAATCTTTACCGATGCAGAAAAGGCACAGGCCGCCGGCCGCGCAGATCGGACGTTGTACTTTGCAAAAAGGTTTGCCGCAAAAGAGGCGATTTACAAGGCGCTGTCCGCATCGGGGTTGGAGGGCCTGAGATGGCGAGATGCCAATATCACAAATAACGGCCGCGGTGCCCCCGTCGTCACCCTGACCGGGGTCTGCAAAACGGCGCTTGAGCGGCTGACACCTGATGGGTATAACCCGGAGATCAGCATTTCGATTAGCGATGAGCCCCCGCATGTGCTGGCGTTTGTCGTCCTGTCCGTTATCGGACGGCAAGACCAATAGACAGGCAGTCGCGCATGAACGACAAGAATAAAACCAAAAAGAAGGATGGCTGGGGCGACCTGGTGCGCACCATCGCCATTGGCGGGCTGATAGCCCTTCTGTTTCGCGCGCTTCTGTTTGAACCTTTCAACATACCGTCCGGATCCATGATCCCAACCTTGCGAGTCGGAGACTATCTGTTTGTATCGAAGTTTTCATACGGTTACTCGCGCTATTCCTTCCCGCTAGGACTAATTCCTTTTGAAGGGCGGATCATGGCTGACCAGCCAAAACGCGGGGATGTGATTGTATTCCGGCAACCCGGTAATGAAAGCATCTCCTTTATCAAGCGACTTGTTGGCCTTCCAGGAGATATGATTTCGGTAAAGCAGGGTATTCTTACTATTAATGGCCAGTCTGTTACCCGGCTAGCTGTTGCTGAGGGGACCACAAGTGATGACCTGCGAGTTATGCGTTATGTGGAGTTTGACGAGGCCTTTCCCGATGGAAGCACGCACAGAATTCGCGAACGCACAGATCGTGGTCCTTATGATAATTTCGGGCCAGTCGAGGTGCCGAAAGGATATTATTTCATGATGGGTGACAACCGCGATGCCTCAAATGACAGCCGCTCACCATCAGTCGGGTTGGTGCCGGCGCAAAACCTCATCGGCAAGGCACAGTTTCTGTTCTTCAGCCATGATGGGTCGGCCCGGCTGTGGGAAATTTGGAAGTGGCCGTTTGCCGTTCGTTATAGCCGCATTGGGGATGGCATAACTTGACTTTCTCCGCCCTGACCAAAGCTGAAATTGGGAAGCTGGAACAGCTTTTGAATCATAGATTTGGCGACCATCAGCTCTTGTTGCGTGCATTAACCCATGCCAGTGCCGTTCCGAAGGGGCCAAGTTATGAACGCTTGGAGTTCGTTGGCGATCGCGTGCTGGGTCTTGTTCTTGCCGAATTCTTCTATCAGAGCTGTCAATCCGATGATGAGGGTGCGTTATCGACCCGCCTTCATGCTGCCGCCCGTCAGCCAACCTTAGCCCAGGTGGCGCAGCAACTAGATATTGCCCCGCTGGTTCGGGTCCAGACAGGCATAAAGGCGGCAACAAATGACTCAGTCATGTCCGATGTCATGGAAAGCCTCCTGGCGGCTCTTTATCTTGATGGTGGACTGGAAAAGGTACAGCAGTTCGTTGTTGCACATTGGCCACTGCACATTGGTGCGATCAGCCAGACAGAAAAGGATGCCAAATCGCGGCTTCAGGAGCTGGCAATGAAGCGCGGTCTCGCTCTGCCACGCTACCGGTTGATATCGCGCAGCGGCGCTGACCATGAACCGGTTATGGTCTACGGGGTCGAGGTCGAAGGATTTACAGAGCAACAGGCTACCGGCACTTCACGCAAGCAGGCGCAGCAGATGGCAGCAGCGCAGCTTATTGATGTCATGACAGTTACCGGTGCAGGGACCAGTTATGATAGCGCACGTGAACGGAATGGATCAGAATAAACGGATCACATATGACTGACACAACCCGCAAAGACATGCAAACAAAGGCTGGGTTTGTAGCGCTGATCGGTGCACCCAACGCCGGCAAGTCAACATTGATGAATGCCATGGTTGGCAGCAAGGTTTCGATTGTGACCCCGAAGGTGCAGACGACCCGTAGCCGTGTGCGCGGCATCGCCATGAAAGGGCAGGCGCAGATCATCTTTATAGATACGCCGGGCATTTTTAGTCCTAAGCGACGACTTGACAGGGCCATGGTCCAGGCAGCCTGGAAGGGTGCGGACGACGGTGATGTTTTGCTGGTGATGCATGATTGTGCGCGTCGTGAGATAGACGCGGACACACATAGCATTGTCAGCCAGCTAGCGGAAACAGGGCGAAAGGCGTCATTGGTGCTAAACAAAATCGATCTTGCCACCCCGGAACGGTTGCTGTCGCGGACGCAGGAGCTGTCACAGCTTATGGAATTTAGAAGGGTGTTTATGATCTCAGCCGTGACTGGCAACGGTATTGAAGATCTGCTCAGCTGGTTGGCGGCACAAATGCCGGCAAGCCCATTCCTGTTTGACCCTGATGATCTGTCGGACATGCCGCTGCGTCTTCTGGCTGCTGAAATCATGCGTGAAAAACTCTTTTTGAACTTGCATCAGGAACTGCCCTACCAACTCACGGTGGAAACCGAAAAGTGGGAAGAGCAAGAAGATGGCAGCGTCGCTGTGCATCTCAGCATCTATGTCGCACGTGATGGCCATCGCGGTATAATCCTTGGCAAACAAGGGCAGACAATCCGGCGGATCGGTACGGCAGCACGAATAGAACTTGAAGAGGCGTTGGACCGGCGTATTCATCTGTTCAGCCATGTGAAAGTACGCAAGAACTGGATGGATGACGTGGCGCGCTATTCTGTCTGGGATTTGGATTACGATGCCTGAATGGCGCGAGGAAGCGCTCATCCTGTCAGTTCGTCCGCATGGCGAAAATGCCGCTATCGTCACGGTGCTGACTGCGGAGCAGGGACGTCATGCCGGCCTCGTGCCCGGTGGTGCAGGGTCACGCCTGCGCGGTACGTTACAGCCTGGTAATTTAGTCGGGGCCGAATGGCGCGCCCGCCTGCCGGAGCAGCTTGGTCAGATGAAAGTTGAAATAATGCAGCCGGTGCCAGCAATGATACTTGATGATTCCCTGCGTCTTGCTGGTGTGGCATCAGCATGCGCGTTGCTGGATGGCATATTACCAGAGAGAGATGCGCAACCGGCCTTGTTTGCGGCAACACAGTCCCTGTTCAATCTGGTCTGCATTAATGACCCTGATCATCGGTGGGTTGAGGGGTATATCCGATGGGAACTGGGTTTGCTGCAAGCGGTGGGTTTCTCGCTTGATCTGGAACGCTGTGCCGTGACAGGGACAGAAACGCGGCTGGCTTATGTCAGTCCGAAATCCGGTCGTGCCGTGGCAGAAAGGGCCGCTGGTGACTTTGCCGAACGGATGCTGGTCCTGCCGCGTTTCTTGGGCGGGGTTAGCTGTAATCGTCATGATTTCGAGGCTGGGTTGTCACTGACAGGCCACTTTTTTGAAAAGCGGGTTTTTGCTGCGCACCATGCGGATATCCCGCCACAAAGGCGCAGGTTTTTCGATAAGGTGTCTAGTCTATATGGTAGTGCAACGTTATAAACACTACCAAGTTTAGTATTCCGGGCAGGTGCCATGAGTGACGATATGACCCTCGAAGAAAAAGGCCAGATCATTGGAACAGGTTTTTCTGAGGCATTAAGCGAGCGGTATCTGGCCTATGCGCTTTCGACCATTACCTCGCGGTCACTGCCTGATGTCAGGGATGGGCTGAAACCGGTTCACCGGCGGCTGCTCTATGCGATGCGCCAGCTACGTCTGGACCCGGACCAGGGTTTCAAGAAATCAGCACGGGTTGTTGGCGATGTCATGGGTAAGTTTCACCCGCATGGTGACGCCGCCATCTATGATGCGATGGTCCGTTTGGCACAGGAATTTGCTATGCGTTACCGGCTTGTCGACGGGCAGGGTAATTTTGGCAATATCGATGGCGATAACGCCGCTGCTATGCGTTACACCGAAGCGCGTATGACCATTGTCGCGCAGTTGCTTCTGGACGGGATTGACGAGGATACAGTTGACTTCCGCGCGACTTATGACGGCGAGTCAGACGAACCTTGTCTGTTGCCGGCCGGTTTTCCCAATCTGCTTGCCAATGGCGCGCAGGGGATCGCCGTTGGTATGGCGACATCAATACCTCCGCATAACGTCAATGAGTTGGCGGACGCCGCACTGCATCTGATCAAACATCCTAATGCATCAATCGATACATTGATGCAATTTGTGCGTGGGCCAGATTTTCCAACGGGCGGGGTGCTAGTCGAGCCGGAAGAGTCCATCCGTGAGGCCTACGGCACTGGTCGCGGTGGGTTTCGTGTGCGCGCTCGGTGGGCAGTGGAAAAGGAAAAGGGCGGCGGGTGGCAGATTTCTGTAACCGAGATTCCATACCAGGTGCAGAAATCGCGCATGATTGAACGCATGGCAGAGATGTTGCAGGCAAAAAAGCTGCCGTTCCTCGCCGATATTAGGGACGAATCCGCCGAGGATTTGCGGATCGTCCTAGAGCCAAAATCACGGCGGCTGGAGCCAGACGTGGTGATGGAAAGCCTGTTTCGTTTGACGGAGCTGGAAACCCGTGTGCCACTGAACCTGAATGTGCTGGACGACAACGGCCGCCCAGGGGTGATGAATCTGCGTGAGGCCTTGAATGCTTGGCTTGCACATCGGCGTGTTGTCTTGCTGCGCCGCTCGCAATCTAGGCTTGGTAAGATCGCTGAACGGCTGGAAGTGCTGGAAGGCTATCTTGTTGTATTCCTAAATTTGGACGAGGTGATTGCGATCATCCGAGAGGCCGATCATCCTCGTGACGAACTGATGGCGCGGTTTGACCTGAGCGAGTTGCAGGCTAACGCTATTCTGGATATGCGATTGCGCGCTCTGCGTCGTCTAGAAGAAATGGCCTTGAAGGCTGAACGTGACTCACTGATCGCCAGACAGGAAGAGCTGACATCTTTGGTTGGAGACGAGACTCTCCAATGGGGGCGTATTGCCGGTGAAATCAAGGAACTGAAAGAAACTTTTCAAAAGATTGATCCACGTCGTACCGATTGCAGCGCAGCACCGGACATTGATCTGGCTGCTGCCGAAATCCTTATCGAACGCGAACCCATCACAGTAATCTGTTCACAAAAGGGCTGGATACGCGCGATGAAGGGGCATCAGGATCTGGATACCGAATTCAAATATAAGGAAGGCGACGAACCTGCCTTTGTCATCCACGCTGAAACCACAGACAAGATATTGCTGTTTGCGGAAAATGGTCGTTTCTACACACTCGCCGGCGACAAGCTGCCGCGCGGACGTGGCTTTGGCGAGCCTGTTAGCCTCATGGTCGATCTGCCTGCGGATGTGGATATTGTCCGCTTGCTTCGGGCCGACGGCAGCCGCCTCCTTGTTGCAGCAAGCACCGGTCATGGGTTGATCGTGCCGGTAGATGCGGCATTGGCACAGACACGTTCTGGCAAGCAGGTGCTGAATATTAGCGGTCTGGCGCGGGCTGTTGCCTGTTGTTTGGTGAAGGGTGACATGGTCGCCACAGTAGGCGTCAATAGAAAGTTGTTGACCTTCCCGCTGTCAGAGGTGCCAGAGATGACCCGTGGCAAGGGTGTTATCCTGCAGCGGTTCAAGGAAGGGGGGCTGGCTGATGTTGCTGTCTATGATTCGGCTTCCGGCCTGTCATGGAAGGCGCGTGGTGGTAGAAACCGCAAAGAAACGGACATGACCCCGTGGATCGGTAAGCGTGCGACTGCCGGCAAAATACCGCCAACCGGGTTTCCCCGGCCGGCACAATTCACCTGACGCTATGTTCATATAAGATCTCAGGAAGATGTCGGGCGAAGCCAGGAATATGATGGGTCGCGGTAGGTCTGCCAGCGGCCGTTAACAAATATTTCGGCTGGCTGGAAACGCGATTTATACATCATCTTCTGGCTGCCATTGACGAAATAGCCAAGGTACAGCCATTCCAGCCTGTTTTGGCGTGTATACTCCAACAGGTCGAGGATCATGAAGGTGCCCAGAGACCGGGACGCTTTTGCCGGATCATAAAATGAATATACAGCGCTCAGCCCGTCTTCTTGAACATCTGTGAGGACGGCACCAATAAGCTTGCCATCCAGGTCACGATAATTGGCGACGAAGCTCTCAATCGGGCTGTTCTCGATCATGCTTACAAATTCATCATGGCCCATATTAGCCATCTGTCCGTCGCGATGTCGCTCGCGGATATATTTCAAGAAAAGTTTGTACTGTTCATTGGTGGGCCGGATGGCGCTGATGGTGCGGGTTAGGTCGGCATTGGTGCGGGCGATGCGCTGTAGATTGCGGCTCGGCTTGAAATCATTGACTGCGACGCGCCAGGGAAGGCAGGCCTGACAGTCCGGGCAGACCGGTTTGTACACCCAGTTTTCTACACGGCGAAAGCCTGCGCGCGCGAGTTCGTCATGCAATGCGGGGTTTTCAGAAATATCGACTGCCACGCGCTGTTCTGTGCGCCCGCTAATGTAGGGGCAGTCTGACCGCATACTAAGCCGGACGTTAAGCGGTGGGAGCTTGTGTAATCTCTTGTCCTGATCCATGGCCTATTATTCTCCGGATTTCTGTCGTCAGGCAAGGTTGTCGATGCCGCACTCGGTCATTTTAATCAGCGCGGTCTCAACGCTGCCTGTGTCGTTGACACCTAGCCAGCTGAATTTTCATCCAACTGGAGCACCTGAAATTGTGCCTGCCTCAAATCCTCTATAATCTCGGTAACATGCTCCGGACCGCGCGTTTCAATGACAGCGTCAATCTTGGCAAGCTTTGCGGGCACGTCATAGAACAGCCGCTGGTGGTAGATTTCGACTATATTGCCGCCGCATCGGCTGATCGAGGCTGTGATCGCGGCGAGCATACCCGGCTCATCAGAGATATCGATCCGTAATCGTGCCAGACGACCATCGCTGGCCATATTGCGGTTGAGGATGGAGGCCAGAAGGCGGGGGTCGATATTGCCGCCACAAATCACAACACCGACATTCTTGCCCGCAAATACCTCGCGATGCTGATAGATTGCTGCAATACCTGCGGCACCGGCGCCTTCAGCCACGACACGCTGCTGTTCGACAAGGGTGCCGACCGCCCATTCCAGTGATTGCTCATCGACTAGCAAAACATCATTTACATTCTGGCTGATGACGGGCTGAGTCACCGCACCAGGTTTCTTGACAGCAATGCCCTCGGCAAGGGTTTCGCCGCCACAGACTATATCCTTGCCAGCAATCGCCAGCTTCATTGCGGGATAAAGTTCGGTTTGCACACCGATGATGGTTATATCTGGGCGCATGTCACGGGCGATTGTGGCGATGCCGCCCATCAGCCCGCCGCCGCCAATCGGAACCAACAGGATATCCAAATCCGGCTTGTCCGTCAGCATTTCCAATCCGGTTGTGCCCTGGCCCGTCATCACGCACTCGTTGTCATAAGGATGAATAAGCGACAGCTCGCGCTCGGCGATTAGACGGTTTACGGTTCCCTCACACTCATTGAGGTTGCGGCCTTCCAGCACAACATTCGCACCAAAGGCGCGAGTGCGGGATACTTTCGCAAACGGTGTTTGGGCCGGCATCACAATGGTGGCAGGGATATTCATCTTGCTGGCGTGATAGGCCACAGCCTGTGCATGGTTGCCGGCCGACATTGTGATCACGCCGTGCCGACGCGAAGATTCATCAAGCCCCTCCATTGCGACGTAGGCACCGCGCGCCTTAAAAGATGATGTGTGCTGAAGATTTTCAAGCTTAAGGTTTAGATTACATCCAAGAATGCGCGAGAGCATCGGCGCCTCGATAAAGGGCGTGCGGATGATGTTGCCTTCCAGGGTTGCGGCAGCATTTCTGATATCGGTTGCGGTGACGGTCAATCCCACCTCCGTGGTGTGCTTCTCGTAAAAAGCTTGTTAAGCCGGGCAGATGTTGGATCTGGTTTACCGGCTGTTCAGCAGGCGGGCCGCCTGCTGGGCAAAATAGGTCAATATACCGTCCGCGCCGGCTCGTTTGAATGCCAGAAGGCTTTCCATCATAACACGGTCATGATCCAGCCAACCCTTGTTAGCAGCCGCAGTGATCATCGTATATTCACCAGAAACCTGATAGGCGATGCAGGGCACCCCAAATTCAGCCTTTGCGCGCGCCAGTATGTCCAGATAGGGCATGCCAGGTTTTATTATCACAAGGTCGGCGCCTTCGGCGAGGTCGAGCGCGATTTCGTGCATCGCCTCATTGCTGTTGGCCGGATCCATCTGGTAGGTGGATTTTCCATCGGCACCCAGATCACTGCCGGCACCCACCGCGTTGCGGAAAGGGCCGTAGAAGCCAGACGCGTATTTAGCGGCATAGGACATGATCTGCACATTCTGATGGCCAGCCGCATCGAGCGCGCCTCGAATTGCGGCTGCCCGTCCATCCATCATGTCGGACGGGGCGATGATATCGCATCCAGCATCGGCTTGATGCAGCGCCTGTTCACACAGGATTCCCAAAGTTTCATCATTGGCTATTTCGCCGTTGCGCAGAACGCCGTCATGGCCATGGCTGGTGAACGGGTCCAGCGCAACGTCACAGATAACGCCCAGATCAGGGCAGGCAGTCTTGACGGCACGCACTGCGCGGCAGACAAGATTGTCTCCATCGAGGGCGAGGCTGCCATCAGCATCCTTCAGTGCGGATTCAATGGCAGGAAAAATGGCGATCAACGGGATTCCCAGCTCAACCGCACTTTGTGCTTGCGCGACCAGTCTGTCAATGCTGTGGCGATTGACGCCGGGCATGGAATCCACTGGTCCACAATGGTCCTCACCTTCGACAACGAAGAGGGGCCAGATCAAATCATCGACGGATAGGGTGTTTTCCGCGATAAGCCGTCGCGAAAAGGCACGCAACCTGTTGCGCCGCATACGCGTTGCGGGATATTGGCCTCTACTCATCTCACCCTCGATCGATTAAGGTGGCGGACAAAATCGACATCAAAGATAATGCTCGCCTGACGCACATATAAACAGCATAAGGTCCCGACGCAATGCAGCACCCGGACATCTATTTTTCGACTCATGGTCGGGCCGGATTGATTGAGCTTGACCGGCCCAAGGCATTGAATGCCATCAGTTATGAAATGGCAATGGCCATCAGCACCCAGATTAGACGCTGGTCTGCAGATGAGGGGATCACGCATGTTGTTATTGCTGGGTCGACGCCGCGCGCCTTTTGCGCTGGCGGGGATGTTCGCGATCTGTACTTGCATATTACACGCGGCGAATTTGATCGCACAAGAGTCTATTTCCGAGCTGAGTATAACGCAGATCTTGATATTTTTAACTGTTCAAAGCCAGTTATCGCCCTTGCGGACGGTATTGTCATGGGTGGCGGAGCCGGGCTGATGCAGTGCAGCCATTACCGCATCGCGAGCAGCACGACAAGTTTTGCCATGCCGGAAAGCGCTATCGGGTTGTTCCCCGATGCGGGTGCCAGCATCTTTCTTGGTCGCTGCCCCCGTCCGATGGCGCTTTTCATCGGACTCACAGGCCAGATTATCGGTGCGGCTGACTGCATGATGCTGGGGCTGGCAGATGCGGTTGTGCCGGCAGAGAAGATTGCAGATATGCGCACTGATCTGCTGGCCTGTGAAGTGACAGGGATTGACGATGTGATCGCACGCTACCGGACAGACCCAGGGGCCGCCCCGCTGCAGGCACACCGGATGGTGATCGATCATGTCTTTTCCGGTGATGATCTTGCCGCTATGCGCGATCGTGCCGCCGAACTGGCACAGCTGAAACACCATGAATTTGCTGCCATGATTTATGCGGCATTATCCACCCGCTGCCCAATGACGATGCATGTCTTTCTGCAGTTGATAGACGGTGTTGTGGATATTCCGGACATGGCGGCAGCGTTGGCGATGGACTATCGTCTAGCAATCCGAATGTCCGAGCGCGCGGATTTTTCTGACGGAGTACGTGCGGTGCTTGTTGACAAAACCAATGACGCCTCTTGGTCGCCCGCCCGGCTGGAAGAGGTGACACCTGCTATGCTGAATAAGGTTTTTGATCATGCCGGCCTGCCAGTCTTGCGTTAGGTCCAGCATCATCCTAGATTGGCGCAACGTCGCAACTGACCCCTTGGCGGGTCGATCATCCGGGACCCATTCTATGCGTTTAAGCCAGTATTTCCTGCCCCTGCTCAAAGAAACTCCCAAGGAGGCGCAGATTGTCTCGCACCGGTTGATGCTGCGCGGCGGTATGATTCAGCAATCCAGTGCAGGGATCTATTCCTGGTTACCACTCGGCAAGAAGGTGCTCGACAAAATTGCCGATATTGTGCGCGAGGAACAGAACCGTGCCGGGGCGCTGGAAATCATGATGCCCACAATTCAGCCGGCAGAGCTTTGGCAGGAATCCGGTCGGTATGATGATTACGGTGCGGAAATGTTGCGCATCAAGGACCGGCATGATCGTGATATGCTATATGGCCCGACAAATGAAGAACAGGTAACAGATATTTTTCGTGCCCATGTGCGCAGTTACAAAGCACTGCCACTGAACCTTTACCACATCCAGTGGAAATTCCGTGACGAGGTGCGCCCGCGTTTCGGCATCATGCGGGGAAGGGAATTTCTTATGAAGGATGCCTATTCCTTTGACAGTGATGCGGCTGGTGCGCGCGCCGCCTATAATCGGATGTTTGTGTCCTATCTGAAGACTTTTGCGCGCATGGGTTTGACCGCCATTCCTATGGAGGCAGATACCGGCCCCATCGGTGGTGATATGAGCCATGAATTCATTATCCTCGCTGAAACGGGTGAAAGCGGTGTTTATTTTCACAAGGATTGGCTGGATGCTGACCTTGTTACTCAGGTGAATTATAGCGAGGATTTGCAACCGGCCATTGACCGTTTTACCTCGCTTTATGCGAGGGCGGATGAGAAACATGATCCGGAAACCTGTCCTGTTGCCGCTGATGATCTGTTGAGCCTGCGAGGCATCGAGGTCGGGCATATCTTCTATTTCGGTGAGAAATATTCTGCTGCTATGGGGGCCAGCGTGACAGCGCCGGATGGCACCAACAAGCCAGTGCATATGGGATCATACGGCATAGGCGTGTCACGCCTTGTCGGTGGCATTATCGAGGCCAGCCACGATGATCGAGGAATTATCTGGCCGCGCGCCGTGGCGCCATTTGATGTTGCGGTTGTCAATCTCAAAACAGGAGATAAGACCTGTGACGGCTGTGCAGAAGATCTCTACGTGAAATTACAGGCCGCCGGTGCTGACCCGCTTTATGATGATCGTGACGACCGTCCTGGTGCGAAATTAGCGGCGATCGACCTTATTGGTATTCCCTGGCAGATTGTGGTTGGTCCTCGGGGCATGGCAAACGGCATGGTTGAGGTTAAGAATCGGCGCACGGGAAAAGCTGTAGAAGTTTCGCCTGATTCCGCTCTCAGCATGGTCATGCGGGATGTAGAATAACGGGCATTGATGAACGCGTCTATACTGACCGGCTTTGCGGCAGTTGGCTGCACCAGATTGAAAGAGATTTAATGCGGTTTTTTTCTCCCGTCGAACGGTTGCTGGCAATGCGCTATATGCGGTCGCGCCGTGCTGAGGGTTTTATTTCGGTGATTGCCTGGTTTTCCCTTGCAGGGATTACGCTTGGTGTTGCGACCCTGATCATCGTGATGTCGGTTATGAATGGCTTTCGCGCCGAACTGATTGGCCGGATCTTGGGCCTTAATGGTCATATTGGAGTCCATTCAACCGATACGCGTGGCATTGCCAATTTTGACCAGTTGGCTGTCGATATTGTCGATTTGCCGGGTGTGATCGCCGTGACCCCGCAAATTGAGGGGCAGGCAATGGTTAGCGCCTCGAATGTAAATGTAGGTGCCGTTGTCCGAGGGGTGCGGTGGTCTGACCTGGCAGCAAGGCGCCCCCTATGGAATGCGTTAGATGAGGGTAGTATTGCCCGGTTTCGCGACGATGGCGGCGTGCTGATTGGCAAGACAATGGCCTTGAAACTGGGCTTGCGTTCCGGTGATAGTTTGCTGCTGACCGGAACGCGCGGCGAGGCAACGGCCTTCGGCACGCTGCCATCGAGGCGGAAATATCGCGTTGCGGGCACCTATGATGTTGGCATGCATGAATATGACAGCGCTTTTGTCTTCATGCCCTTTGATGCTGCAGCAAGCATGTTCGGGATGAAGGATCGTGCTTCTGTTCTCGAGGTTTATACCGCAGACCCGCAGATGATCGCGACGACACGTGTGCTCGTCGCTGATACTGTCAGTGACGGTTTGCGCGTTTTTGACTGGGTGCAGCGCAATCGCACATTTATCAATGCTTTACGGGTGGAACGCAATGTCATGTTCCTCATCCTAACATTGATCATACTTGTGGCGGCGTTCAATATCATCTCGTCAATGATCATGCTTGTACGGTCGAAAAATACCGATATCGCCGTATTGCGCACCATGGGGGCAAGCGGAGCGACGATCATGCGCATCTTTCTGATGACAGGAGCAAGTATCGGTGTTGCCGGAACGCTGGCGGGGACGGTGATCGGCCTATTATTCTGTTGGAAAATAGGATCAATACAGGGTTTTGTCGAAACGGTATCGGGCGCTGAACTTTTCGCCGCTGAAATCTATTTTCTGTCAACCTTGCCCGCCAAGGTTGATCCCACAGAGGTCGGGGTAGTTATCGGGATGGCATTTTTTTTGTCGTTCCTTGCCAGCCTTTATCCGGCATGGCGTGCCAGCTGCGTCGAACCGGCTGAGGTGCTGCGCAATGAATAGGGACCAAAAAGCAGACGAGACTGGCAAAGTGTTGCTGGAACTGCGCGGTGTAAAGCGGGACTATCATCAGGGCGAAACGGTCATCAGCATTTTGAGCGACGCACATCTGCAGATTTTGGGTGGTGAGATGACGGCGCTTGTCGGCCCATCGGGTTCCGGAAAGTCCACTCTGCTGAACATTGCCGGGCTGCTAGAACGCCCGACGGATGGCGAGGTAATCATTGCAGGTCACCCCACCAGCGCGCTTGGTAATCGGCGGCGCGGCAAGCTGCGCGGCAGCCATATCGGCTTTGTCTTCCAGTTTCACCGACTGTTGCCGGAATTCTCGGCTATGGAAAATGTGATGGTGCCGCAGATGCTAAATGGGCTGGCGCGAGATGAGGCCGAGGATCGTGCCGAGGCATTGCTTGCCATGGTTGGGTTGCAGGACCGTCAATCCCACCGGCCCGGCAGGTTATCTGGTGGAGAACAGCAGCGCGTGGCCATAGCGCGCGCAGTGGCGAACGCGCCGCAAGTCCTGCTGGCGGACGAGCCAACCGGCAATCTCGACCCCGAAACGGCTGATGAAGCGTTTTCACATCTCAGGGCCATCATTCGCGGAACGGGTGCGGCGGCCCTGATTGTGACGCACAATGAAAAGCTGGCACTGACCATGGATCGCTGTCTGGCGATTGAAGACGGGCTGATTGTCGAGAGTTAAACGCGCAATTCGGCAAAAGCTGTTGTGGGGCAACATGCGCGGCGGTATCCTTAATCTAATTTTTTTTACGCCGTTTTACCGTTCTCAGCTAGGTGCCTGATCCGATGCCAGCTTCCTTTGTCCACCTTCGCGTTCACTCCGCCTATTCGCTGGCTGAATCTACCTTGCGTATCAGTAAAATAGCCGCACTAGCTGCCGGTGACTCGCAGCCGGCCGTCGCCATTACGGACACCAACAACATGTTTGGTGCTCTGGAATTCTGTAAGGTGATTATGGGAGAGGGCGTGCAGCCGATTGTCGGCGTGCAAGCATTGCTATCCGATGAGCGCGGCAGTGGCGAGGTTGCACTTCTAGCGCAGACGGATACAGGCTATTCCAATCTTTGCAAGCTCAATTCAAAGGCACTGCTCGAGGTAGAAGGGGGCAATGACCCCGTCATCACGCTGGATATTCTTGGTACGCATGCGGAAGGACTGATCCTTCTTGGCGGTGGTGCTGTGGGCGGTTTCATCGGGGCTGCTGCGGCCGATGGACAGGAAGGGTTGGTGCGCGCCCGACTAGACGCACTGTCTGCGCTGCTGCCGGGGCGGGTCTATATCGAATTGCAGCGTCATGGTATGGCGGAAGAACAGCGTGCGGAACCGCTGTTGCTGCAAGCGGCTTTGCAGACAGATCTGCCCTTGGTGGCAACCAACGATTGTCGGTTTGAAACACGCGACATGGAAATGCCGCATGATGTGCTGGTTTGTATCGGAACCGGACGACGGATCGCCGAAGAAGACCGGGCCCGCTACTCGCCAGAACATTATTTCAAAAGCGTTGACGAAATGACCCGCCTTTTCGCAGACGTTCCCGAGGCAGTGCGCAATTCGGTTGTGATTGCACAGCGGTGTTCCGTTGTGGCTGAAATGCGTGATCCCATCCTGCCAACCTTTGCCAGTAACGTCGGGCGCGACGAGCCGGACGAGCTTAAAGAACAGGCCAGTGCCGGACTGGCCATGCGGTTGAAACGACACGTCTTCACAGTGGACATGGATGATGCGGCACGTAATGCTGCAGCTGCCCCCTATAACGAAAGGCTTGAATTTGAACTTAACGTGGTCAACCAGATGGGCTTCCCTGGCTATTTCCTGATTGTTGCTGACTTCATCCAGTGGGCAAAACGCCAATCCATTCCAGTTGGCCCCGGGCGCGGGTCAGGTGCCGGCTCGGTTGTCGCCTGGGCCCTGTCGATCACGGACCTTGACCCGTTGAGGTGGGGATTGCTGTTCGAGCGTTTTCTGAATCCTGAGCGCGTTTCAATGCCTGATTTTGATATTGATTTCTGTCAGGAACGCCGCGACGAGGTCATTACCTATGTGCAGGAAAAATACGGTTTTGACCGTGTGGCCCAGATTATAACTTTCGGGTCGTTGCAGGCACGTGCGGCCATTCGCGATGTCGGACGGGTTATGGAATTGCCTTATCCTCAAGTTGACCGAATTGCCAAGCTGATCCCGGCTAACCCAGCCAACCCGGTGACCATCGCCAAGGCGCTGGAAAACGAGGAAGAGTTGCGGGCGCAGCGGCGCGATGACGAACAGGTGGCCGAACTGATAGATATTTCAATGAAAATTGAAGGGCTTTTCCGGCACGCATCAACGCATGCGGCCGGCCTTGTTATCGGTGACCGGCCGCTTAACGAGCTGGTGCCGCTTTACCGCGATCCACGGTCGCCAATGCCGGTAACACAGTTCAACATGAAATGGGTGGAAAGCGCTGGTCTCGTCAAATTTGACTTTCTTGGACTGAAAACACTGACCGTGCTTGAGCGTGCTGTGCAGTTCTTGGCGGCGCGCGGCATTGATATCGAACTTGAATCCATTCCCCTCGATGATGCAAAGACTTTCGCGATGCTGTCGGTCGGGGATACCGTCGGCGTTTTCCAGCTTGAATCTGCTGGCATGCGCGACGTGCTGAAGGGGCTGAAGCCTGACAGGTTTGAGGACATTATCGCCGTTGTCGCGCTTTATCGCCCGGGGCCGATGGAGAATATCAAGGATTATGTGGCGCGCAAGCACGACCCTTCGCAGATTACCTATATGCATCCAAAGCTTGAGCCGGTGCTTGCCGAGACATTTGGTATCATGATCTATCAGGAACAGGTGCAACAGGCGGCCAGGATTCTTGCTGGCTATACATTAGGCGGTGCTGATCTGTTGCGTCGTGCCATGGGTAAGAAGATCAAGGAAGAAATGGACAAACAGCGACAGACCTTTGTCAAAGGTGCTGTAGAAAATGGTTTGTCCGAACAGCTGGCATCAGATGTGTTTGACCAGATTAGCGCATTTGCCGGGTATGGTTTCAACAAATCCCATGCGGCGGCATATGCGCTCGTGTCGTATCAGACGGCCTATCTGAAGGCAAACTACCCTGCGGAATTCATTGCGGCATCCATGGCCCTCGATTCCGGCAGCACCGATAAGTTGGCGATTTTCCGCCAGCAATGTCAGCGCGACAGCATTGCTATATTGCCGCCAAACATTAACTTTTCGGCATCAAATTTCTTTGTAGAACCGGCTAGGAACGGGTCGGAAGGCGGTATTCGCTATGCCTTGGGCGCATTGAAAAATGTGGGCAGCGAGGCAATGGCAATGCTGGTTGCAGAGCGCGAAGCCAACGGCGTATTTCTGGACCTGCCAGACCTGTTGCTTCGGGTCCCGAAGGAAGCGTGCAACCGCCGCCAGCTGGAAAATCTGATTCGGGCCGGTGCGCTGGACAGCTTGCACAGCAATCGCCGTGAGCTTCTGGAGAATATCGACACGCTGCTGGCTTATGCGGAAACCATGCAGCGTGACGCGCAATCAAGTCAGGAAAGTCTTTTTGGTGGTAGTGACGCGCTGGATACCACGGTGCGCCTGAATCCTGTGGATGACTGGAGCGGCATGGACCGTTTGCGCGAGGAGTTTGAGGCCCTTGGACTATACCTCTCGGCTCACCCTCTGGATGATTATGTCGGCAGAATGGACCGTCTGAAGGTCATTACATCTAAGGACTTGGCTGCGATGATTGAAAGTCGCAATATTCGACCGCGGGTGTACCTTGCCGGTTCCGTTACCGCAAAACAGGTGCGCGTGTCGCAGCGCGGTAATAAATTTGCCTTTGTCCAGTTCACCGATCAGACAGGCGTTTTTGAAGTCACCTTCTTTTCTGATATTCTCACAGAGACGCAGGCTTTGCTGGATAGTGACATGCCTGTTTTGGTGGCCGCTAATCTGCGGTTGGAGGAAAACGGTCCCCGGCTTACCGCAGCCAAGGTTGAGACACTGGATTCCGCCATCGCAGCTTGGAATGGCGGTGTTGGCGTCTGGGTAGAGGATGAACGGCCCCTTGAGCCTCTGAAGGCACTATTGAAGGAAGACGGTCCCGGGCGCGCATTAGTCAAGCTGAAGCTGATCGTGGATGCGTATGAGGTCAGCCTGTCCATTCCTGGTGCATATAAACTCAGCAGCGAGACCCGCCACGCGTTGCGGAAATTGCCAGGGATTGTGTCGGTTCAGGACCTCTGACACAGATTGGGCCGCGCTGTGGCTGCGATGCGCAGTCCAAAGACGGGCATGGGGCCCTTTTAACTTGCAATAGTGCCCGGCTTTGGGTATCTCTCGCGGCAATTCACACATGCGGGTTGGAACCGTCTGGCTGCAGTCAGAACTGGCATCCTTCCGGTGAAGGTTCTAAACCTTTCATTTCCCGCATGGAGGCGTAACCGGAGAACAGGAGTTTTTGATGTCTCTGCCTACATTTACCATGCGTCAGATGCTTGAAGCTGGCGTACATTTCGGTCACAGCACACGTCGCTGGAATCCACGCATGAAGCCGTTTATCTTCGGCGAGCGTAATAAAATCCACATCCTTGACCTGCAACAAACGGTGCCGATGCTGCACGCTGCTCTGAAAGCGCTGAGCGATGTGACCTCGCGTGGTGGTCGGGTGCTATTTGTCGGCACCAAGCGGGCTGCAGCAGACAAGATTGCCGAAACAGCGCGCGATTGTGGCCAATATTACGTTAACCATCGCTGGCTCGGCGGCATGATGACCAACTGGGCCACTGTGTCCCAGTCAATCCGCCGCCTGCGCGAGCTGGAAACCCGCATGGAGGGTGAAGAGGTCAACCAGCTGACCAAAAAAGAAGTCCTGCAGCTGACACGTGAGCGGGACAAGCTGGAAATGACCCTTGGAGGTATCAAGGAAATGGGCGGGTTACCGGATATGCTGTTCGTGATCGATACGAACAAAGAAGCAATCGCCGTTGAAGAGGCCAATCGGCTTAGCATTCCGGTCATCGCGATTGTTGACTCAAATGCCCGTCCCGAAGGTGTCGATTACATCATTCCGGGCAATGACGACGCCATGCGCGCAATTTCTTTCTACTGCGAACTGGCACAGGCTGCGGTTCTTGACGGACTGCAGACGGAAATGATGGTGTCAGGTGGTGACGCCGGGGACGCTGTCGAAGCGCCACCAGAAACAGCCCTCGTAAGCGAAGAGGCGGCTGCAGAAGAGGCGCCGGCAGACGGAGACGCTGCTGCGCCTGCTGAGGTAACAGCGGAGGCCGCTGCTGCCGAGGTATCAGCCGAAGGAGACGGTGCGGAGATAGCGGTAACAAGCTGAGCTGGCTGGCGGGTCGCGCGGCTCTGAACGCGAGCTGCTTTCAAATTCTACCGTCCCGGAAACGGGGCGGTTTGACGTATCAAATCCAGGAAAACCTAGATAGCTGAAGACAGGAACAAAACGATGAGCGTGACTGCTGCACTGGTAAAAGAACTCCGTGAAAAGTCCGGCGCCGGGATGATGGACTGCAAAAAAGCTTTGTCTGAAACCGATGGCGATATGGAAGCCGCGATTGACTGGCTAAGGACCAAAGGTTTGGCAACTGCTGCCAAGAAATCTGGTAGAGTTGCAAGTGAAGGTTTGGTGGCTTTTGCTGTGGATGGGACCTCTGGTGCGCTGATCGAGTTAAATGCTGAAACAGATTTTGTTGCACGCAACACGGACTTTCAGGAATTTGCCTCGACTCTGGCGTTACTGGCGTTAACTGCCGGGGATATCGACGCCCTTGGGACGTTGGATTATCCGAGTACGGGCCGCAATGTGTCTGAGGAACTGACCCACAAGATTGCCACCATCGGTGAAAATATGTCGCTGCGTCGCATGGAGGCGGTCAGCGTCGGATCTGGCGCCGTCGTGTCCTATATGCATAATGCTACGGCATCGGGCCTTGGCCGCATCGGTGTCCTTGTGGCACTGGAATCCACAGCTGATGCCGGTGCTCTCGAAGGACTTGGCAAGCAGATCGCCATGCATATTGCCGCGACATCGCCCGCCAGCCTGTCTGTTGAGGATCTGGATGCCGAGGCTGTACAGCGCGAACGCGATGTGCTGATCGAACAGGCCAAAGCATCAGGAAAGCCGCAGGAAATTGCCGAGAAGATGGTCGAAGGCCGGATGAAGAAGTACTACCAGGAAGTCGTACTTCTTGAACAGACTTCAGTGATCGATGGCGAAACAACGATTGCCGATGTTGTTGCGAATGCGTCGAAGGAAGCCGGCACCTCGATTGAATTGACAGCATTTGCAAGGTTCAATCTGGGCGAAGGTATCGAGAAAGAAGAAACAGACTTTGCTGCCGAGGTGGCCGCACAGCTGTCCTGATTGCCGTCGGGAGCAAATAGATGGAAGATGACGACACGCACGATGCGCGCTACGAATACCCGCGGGTGCTGCTAAAAATTTCTGGTGAATCGCTGATGGGAAATCAATCCTACGGCATAGATCCGGAAATGGTGGCCACGGTAGCCCGTGAAGTGAGTGACGTCGTCGCCTCCGGGGTTGAAACCTGTCTTGTCATTGGTGGAGGTAATATTTTTCGCGGGGTATCTGGTGCCGCAGCTGGCATGGAACGCGCCACTGGCGACTATATGGGCATGCTGGCGACCGTCATGAATGCCCTTGCCATGCAGAATGCACTTGAGGCCCTGGACGTCGCAACGCGTGTTATGTCGGCATTGCCAATCAGTGCCGTTTGCGAGCCCTATATCCGTCGTCGCGCTGTTCGCCATCTGGAAAAGGGCCGGGTGGTTATTTTCGCGGCAGGTACAGGCAACCCATTCTTCACAACCGATACAGCAGCAGCACTTCGCGCCTCGGAAATGGGATGTCGAGCGCTATTGAAGGGCACGCGCGTTGATGGTGTCTATTCTGCTGATCCTGAAAAAAACCCAGAAGCGCAGCGCTACGAGCGGTTGAGTTATCTTGATGTTCTCTCCAAGGATCTGCGGGTCATGGACGCATCAGCTATCTCGCTGGCGAGGGAGAATAACATTCCGATTCTTGTATTTTCAATTGAGGATTCTGGTGGGTTTGAACGCGTGCTTCGCCATCAGGGAAAATTCACACTCGTCAGCTAATGTTACCAGCGATATTTTGCCTTTTGGCAGGTCTTCACATCCGTTGCCAAACAGCACATGATATGGGCTGCTGAACTGAAGGAGAATTGCAGATGTCCGCATTGGACCTTGACGACATCAAGAGGCGGATGGAGGGCAGTCTCAACGGCTTGAAAACCGAATTCATGGGATTGCGTGCCGGCCGTGCGTCGACAGCTATGTTGGAGCCGATCATGGTAGAGGCATACGGTTCGAAAATGCCGATTAACCAGGTGGCTAATATTTCTGTGCCAGAACCGCGTTTGCTGACCGTCACTGTCTGGGATGCCGGATTGACTTCTTCTGTCGAAAAAGCCATTCGGGAATCAGACTTGGGCCTCAACCCAATGGCAGAGGGAACATTGATACGTGTTCCGATTCCTGATCTGTCCGAAGAACGGCGCAAGGATATGGTCAAGGTGGCAGGTCGCTATGCCGAGGCCGCGCGTGTTGCGGTGCGCAATGTGCGCCGGGACGGTATCGAAGCGGCGCGCAAGCTTGAAAAAGACAGTGAGATTTCTATGGATGAACGCCACGATCTTGAGAATGATATCCAGAAATTAACAGATGATCACGTGAAGCAGATTGATGACGCTCTTTCCAACAAGGAAACGGAGATCACCCAGGTCTAATCCCGCCATCGGCACTGTCGTGGGTCAGGACCGGGTCCTTGAAATGTCAAGAAACGAGTGGTCATATGAACAACATTCCGCATCATGTCGCCATTATCATGGATGGGAATCGCCGCTGGGCGCGTGACCGCGGTCATGAAATCCTGTTCGGGCATGAAAAAGGCGCCGGAACACTGAAAATGATTGCCCGCCGGGCACATGATCGCGGCATCCGCTGGCTGACAGCCTTTGCCTTTTCCTTTGAGAATTGGACCCGACCAAAACCGGAAGTTGATGGGCTGATGCTGCTGATGCGGCGCTTTCTCGAGAATGATGTGAACGAACTTCATGAGGAGAATGTAAGGTTTCGGGTCATTGGCACTCGTGACCGGTTGTCCCCGCGTCTTGTAAGGTTGATTGAATGGGCCGAAGAGGAAACAGCTGGAAATACTGGGCTCAATCTTTGCATTGCTATAGACTATGGCGGGCGTCAAGAACTTACCAATGCGGCGCGTTTGCTTGCGGCTGAAGTTGCACGCGGCATCATCCGGTCGAGTGACATAAATGAGGACCTGCTAAAATCGCGAATGGGATCTTCTGCTCTGCCCGACATAGATCTTCTGATCCGTACAGGCGGCGAACAGCGCATTTCTAATTTCATGCTATGGGACATTTCCTATGCCGAGCTGTTTTTCTGTCAAGCATTGTGGCCAGAATTCTCATCTGAAAATTTTGACTCCGCCTTGCAGAGTTTTACCCAGCGTGATCGCAGATTTGGCGGTGACTCGGCGCTAGACGAACAGCGAAGTGTCGAAGTTGGGTTAAATGTCACCCCTTTCAAGGCGCAACCTCGGTAAGTCTGTTTGATGGGCATCCTTCTCCAACCGAGTACGGCAAAACGCGTGAAGGGCGGGGTCATGTTTTTACCCGTCATAGCGGCATTCATTTTTTCAAGAGATGTGGCGCAATGGTTGTTTCTTGCCGGTGCGCTGGTCATGGCATGGGAATTTTGTGCCATGCTGCAACTCTCAAAGGCGCTCCAAGCCAAGCTGCTTCTGGATTTCACCCTCTTTGCATTGCCAGCGTCAATGTTCATGCAGTTGGAAATACTGGCAGGCAATCCACTTCTTCCTGCCATGCTGGTACTTGGTGGTATGGTTACACTGTTTGTTGGTGCTATAATCCGTGATCTTGCAGCTACGGTTTTTGTCGGTCTCTTGATCCTTTGTATCCTGTCCGGCCGTAACTTGTTGGGACTGGATGGCGGACATCATCTTTTGCTTGGCCTTGGGTTTATCGTCGCAGTCTGCGACATCGCCGCCTATTTTGTGGGACGACGGGTAGGTGGGCCGCGACTGGCCCCTTCAATAAGCCCGAACAAGACCCTTTCTGGTGCGGCGGGCGGTATTCTTGCCGCTGTCATTGGCAGCATTATTCTCCTGCATGTTGTAGACGTCGTTCATTGGATTCGTGCCGAGTTGGCCTATGCTGTCCTTGTTGGGATTGTGATCGCGGTTTTGGCACAGGCCGGAGATCTGTTTGAATCCCTCATCAAGCGGCGCAGGGGTGTAAAAGATAGCGGACAGCTTATTCCGGGCCATGGCGGTTTTCTTGATCGTTTTGACGGCTATCTTCTTACGTTGCCTGCGCTCTATATTTGTTGCTTGGCCTTTTGAAATGCAGCCGACCCGGGTCGGCATCAACATGGTAGGGAATGGTGCGGTTCGGCGTGGTAAAACAGCTGACAATTTTGGGGTCTACTGGTTCAATCGGCAGAAGCACACTCGCCATAGTTGATGCCTGTCCAGATGAATTTTCCGTTACGGCACTTGTCGCAGGCAGCAACTGGAAAATATTGTCAGAACAGGCGCTTGCATACCGTCCTTCTATCGTAGGTATTGCAGATGAAAACAGCCTGGATTCTTTGCGTGCGGCCCTAGCCGGTAGCAGCATTGAGATTGTGGCGGGTGAAGGGCCATGCGCTGCAATTGCTGCCATACCGGTTGATGTGGTTGTTGCCGGGATTGTCGGACTAGCTGGATTGCCGGCGGTCTTGGCAGCAGTTGAGGCGGGTCAGACAGTTGCGCTTGCCAATAAGGAATCCCTTGTTTCCGCTGGCGGGCTTGTAACATCTCTTGCACAACACAATGGTGCGCGCTTGATACCCGTGGACAGTGAACATAGTGCTATTTTCCAGTGCTGGATGGGCTGGGCGCATATCGGGTCCCAAATTTCGAAACGTAACAGCGCGATTTGTGATGCAATTGATCCGTCGTCAATCCGGCATATTTGCTTGACCGCATCGGGTGGTCCTTTCAGGGATACGCCACTTGAAGATTTCGATCGGATTACGCCGGTTGCTGCCGTTAAACACCCGAATTGGTCAATGGGTCCCAAGATTTCAATCGACAGCGCGACGATGATGAATAAAGGGCTGGAGGTCATTGAAGCGGCGTGGCTGTTTGATCTGCCGTCTTCATCAATAGACGTTCTTGTGCATCCGCAAGTGGCGATCCACGGGATGGTCTATTTTAATGACGGGTCTGTGATTGCTCAGCTGGGCACTGCCGATATGAAAACGCCGATATCCTATGCGTTAGCGTGGCCAGGGCGGCTTGATTGGAGACCCGAGCCCCTTGACTTATCAGCACTAGGCACATTGACCTTCCAAGAAGTTGATAGTACCCGCTATCCTTGTTTTGCGCTGGCTCGCCAAGCACTGGAAAGTGGCGGTGGCATGCCGACCATCCTGAACGCTGCAAATGAAGTGGCGGTTGATGCGTTTTTAAAGACTCGGATAGATTTTATGGATATTGCGGATATTGTTGCCCATAGCTTAGAAAAGACTAAAGAAATACACATAGATTCAATTGAGGCTGTGATGCGGTTGGATTGCATGGCACGCCAAACAGCAGAACTTGCGTGCGCTGTGGCTGCCAGCCGATAGTTTGTACGTTTGCCAGTTTGTCCATTTGCTTGATTGTCCGTCTAAGCGCCTCGATATAAATCGGCAACATCTTAACAGTTAGACCGGAGCGCCACAAAACATGCCTGACCTCAGCGCCTTGCAGATGATCATCGGTTTTCTTCTTCTGCTGACACCCGTGGTTTTTTTTCACGAGCTTGGCCATTACTGGGCTGCGCGCAGGGCTGGCGTGATTGTAGAGGTATTTTCTATCGGCTTTGGTCCTGAACTATTTGGATGGACGTCCAAATCGACGGGTACCCGCTGGCGTTTTGCTGCAATTCCGCTTGGCGGATATGTCCGCATGCGGGGAGACGAGAATGCGGCAAGCGCGCCAGATCAGAGCGCTGGCCGGATAAAAGGCAGCTTTGCCGGTGCATCGCTGGCCAATCGTATTCTGATCGTTGCGGCGGGCCCAGTAGCCAATTTCATTCTTGGGATCCTGTTATTTGCTGGGGTCTATATGATTTTTGGCAAAGTTGAAATCCCGTCTGAAATTGGCGAGGTGATGCCGGAAACGCCGGCGGCTTTTGCAGGTCTGAAGGTTGGCGATGTCGTGACTGAAATCGAAGGGGTGACTATTCGCAATTTTGGGGATATGCGCGGGTTGGTCGCCGAAAGCCCGGGGCGCCCTTTGGATTTTGTTGTGGACCGGGATGGCCGAATCCTGAACATGGTCGTGACGCCCGCGTCACGTTACATTGAAGAACTACAGCTGAATATTGGGTTTTTGGGAGTGAGATCGACAAATAACATCTCGCATAAAAGACTGCTTCCGGGCAGCGCGTTGGTAGCTGGTACATCGGATGCGTTTTATAATGCCATCATGATTTTGCGCGGCTTGGCGCGCCTTGGTAAAGGGCAGATGCAGGCTGCCGAGGTGCAAGGCCCCATCGGGATTGCCAAGATTTCGGGGTCAGCGATGGCGCAGGGTATTGTTCCCTTCATCCTGCTGACAGCTTTGATTTCCATCAATCTGGGTTTGATTAACCTACTGCCAATCCCGGCGCTTGATGGTGGACACTTGGCCTTTTTCTTCTATGAGGCGATTGCTGGCCGGCCCATACCGCTGGCTGCTCAGACGATGCTGATGCGTATTGGCATGAGTTTGCTGCTGACACTTATGGTGGTTGTCATGTTGTTTGACGTGAATCGCTTGATCGGTTGACGTGTCTGGATGACATTGATTGTTGGCGGAAGTTTGCAAGTTGACGGAAGTTACTAAAATGTCTTCTTTGATAAACCTGGCCCAAAGGGTATAGTTTTCAAGTACGTAACCAGGGATGTTCACAATGCAAAGACTGGCGTTGATATTCGCTGTACTTGCCTTTTCGTTAGCGGGGACAATCTTGCCAGCTGCGGCTCAGTCAAGCGACGTAATGGTTCAGGTCGAAGACATAGTGATTGAAGGCAATCGCCGGGTTGCAGAATCGACAATCCGTTCGTACTTGCCCGTGCAGATTGGCGATCGTGTCACGCAGGGTGCGCTGAGCATTGCACTGCAAAGGTTGTTTGAGACCGATCTTTTCAAGGATATCGATATCACACTTAATGGTGGCTCGCTGCAGGTTACGGTGATGGAGAATCCGATCATCAACCGGGTGAATATCGAAGGGAACGACGTTTTAGAGGACGAACGTTTGCTCGAAGTGCTGGATATTGCGCCACGCCGCGTCTACACGCGCGAGCTGGCATTGGCAGGCAGTCAGCGTTTGCTGGATATTTATCAGGCAAGCGGACGGTACGCTGCCACCGTCGAGCCTCAGATTATTAAATTGAGTGATAATCGCGTCGATCTGGCGTTTGTGATCACTGAGGGGCCGCTTATCAAAATCAGTTCAATCTCATTCGTTGGTAATAAAACATTCTCGGACCGGGTTCTTAAAAGGGCCGTGTCCAGCAGCGAGGCCAAATGGTGGGCGATTTTCTCATCAACCGACAAATATGATGAAAGTCGTCTTGATTACGATGTGCGTTTGCTGCGCCAGTTTTATCAAGCCCGCGGTTATGCGGATATCGATGTCAGCCGTGTACGCGGTGGACTGCTGCCAGATCGCACAGGATTTGCCGTCACATTCCTTCTTGAGGAGGGCAAGCGCTATCGTGTTGCCGATATCAATGTCACCAGCGAGATCGAAAATATCGATATTGAAAGCTTTAAGTCGTCCTTTTCCTTTGGCGATAACGGTTGGTATGATAGGCGCGCTCTCGAAGAAGGGCTGCTGGATGTCACCAACCGGCTTGGTGCCCTCGGATATGCCTTCGTAAATATTGATGTTGAAGTTGACACCGATCCGGAAACTGAGACGTTAGTGCTGCAGCTACGGATTGGCAAAGCACAAAAAAACTTTGTTGAACGTATAGAAATTGTGAATAACGCGCGGACGCTCGATAGTGTCATCCGGCGCGAATTTGAGCTAGTTGAGGGAGACTCCTTTAACCAACTGAAGCTGGACCGGTCGATCCGGAATATTCGTAACCTTGGGTTTTTCTCGGATGTGTCAGTGCGAAATCTCGCCGGTAGCAACACGGACCAGACGATTACCGAAATTTCCGTCGAGGAGCAGTCGACGGGTGAGTTATCCATTGGTGTAGGCTATTCGTCACTCGATAGTTCCAGCATTTTGCTCGGTATTAATGAACGCAATTTCCTTGGAACTGGCCGCGGTGTTGACCTGTCATTTGATCTTGCCAAAACCCGGACTAATATAACGGTCGGCCTGACCGAACCTTATTTGTTCGGGCGCAACCTGACGGGTAATGCCAGCATCTTCAACGACAAGACTAAACTGAACAAGACCACGACAACCCGCTCAGGCTTTGATTTTGGGATGGGCTTTTCGGCAGCAAATGATTATTTCCACAGGGTTGGGTATGAGCTGTCACAGTCCAAGACAACCACTTCGGCAATAAACGCCACCTCGGATACCGGCGAAAATGGTAGAAATATCCTGACTTCGGCGTTGCGTTACCGCTTTGGTCAGGATAAGAGAGACAGCCGATTTGACCCGACGGATGGTAGATATTTTTCGGTTTTACAGAAGCTTGCCGAACTGGGGGGTGACGCAAAGTTCTACAAGCTAACGGCTGATGTCGCCTATTATCGGCCCTTTAACTTCAATAGATTTGTCTTTGGTGCAAAGGCGCGTTACGGCATGGTTACTGGGCTGAGTGGTGAGAAGGTTACGCAGTCCAACCGTTTTTTCCTTGGTGGTAACGATGTTCGCGGTTTTGACAGCGCCGGTATTGGGCCGCGTGATGAGGGTTCAAATGCCGCTGTTGGCGGCAACAACCTGATGACAGCCAATCTTGAAGTAATTTCCAATCTTGGTGTCAGCAGGGATCTGGGCCTGCGCTGGACTTTGTTCGCAGATGCCGGCTCGTTATGGGACACAGATTACCCAACCGGTGTCACCGGTGCGACTGACAGTAGCCTGCGCACCTCTGTTGGTTTCGGGCTGTTATGGGACACCTTCATTGGCCCCATGTCTTTCTATTGGGCAAATGCGACAAGCAAAAAGTCCTATGACGAGACGAATTCCTTCCAGTTTGCCATTGGCACAAGATTCTAGGAGCAGGCCGTGACAATTCGTACCTGGCTCGCTGCGCTGTCGTTTCTCGCGCTTGTCGGTGCGTCCTTGCCGGCAATGGCGCAGACGTCCGATGGAGGCAAGGCGGATGATCTGTTAGCACCTTCCGCACAATTTTCAGCACAGAGAATAGCGCTGATCGACCTTGAGAATGTTTTGCGCGCTGCAAATGGTACGCTGCGGGTGCGTGAATTACTTGATGAGCAAAGGCTGTTATTTCAGGCTGAATTTGCAGAACGAGAGGCGGCACTACAAAAGACAGAACGCCAGTTACAGGCAGACCGCAAAACGCTTAGTGAGGATGAGTTCACACAACGCCTGACTGATTTCGAGGATGAAGTTGCACGAATTCAACGCGAAATTCAGTATCGGCGCGAGGCACTTGATCTTGCTTTTCAAGATGCTCAGGCCAAATTGCGTCAGATTGCGATCGAAATAGTGACTGAGATTGCACGGGAACAACAACTGGACCTAGTGCTGAAAGAGGATTCGGCGATAGCTTTTCGTCCTGGCCTGAATATTTCCGAACTTGTACTGCGGCGCCTTGATGAACGGACAAAGGATGCACGTATCGAGATTGAGATTGATGACGGTGGCAAGAGAGATGTGGATGCTGGGCAATGAGCCTTGATAGGCGTTTTTTTGGTATTGTGCCCCACACGACGCAGGCACTTGCGGACGCCATCGGCGCGTCTGTTCGAGGAAACGCGCAAGTGGCCGTTACTGGTGCGGCACCAGTTGCTGAAGCAAACAGCGGCGAACTGACTTTTCTGAATGACAATATTGGCGGGGATGGAGTGCAGGCTGGTGGCTATCCAGATGCCGATGCGATCATCATCACCACCGCGGCAGTCGCGGACAATATGCCCGAAAATGGGACCTACCTTATCGTGGACGTCCCACGTCTTAGATTTGCCAAGGCCATAGCCCTTCTTGTGCCGGACACATCCCCTGGCATAGTTGCGCCCGCAGCGGACAGGCTGTGCGATTTCGCAGATGTGTCTGTTGGACCGGGCGTGATGTGCGGTGTGGGGGTGAAAATCGGGGCAGGCAGCCGGATCGAAGCGGGCGCCGTGATACATAGGGGGGTCAGCATCGGAAGAAATTGCCAGATTGGCGCAAATGTAGTTCTTTCAAATGCGATTGTGGGGGATGATGTCGTTATTCAGCCAAATGCGGTGATAGGCAGTGCAGGATTTGGCTTTGAAATCACAACAGAGGGCCCGGTAGCGTTGCCTCATGTTGGCAGTGTCGTGATTGGTGATGGCGTGCTGATTGGTGCCGGAAGTTGTATTGACCGAGGAACATTGGGCCCAACGCTTATCGGGGACCGGGCCATGCTGGATAATCTGGTTCACATTGCGCATAACTGCGTGATCGGGTCACACGCTATCCTGACAGCGCAGGTTGGACTGGCTGGAGGCGCCATTATTGGCGAGGGCGCCATGCTCGGCGGTCAGGCTGGTGTCGGGCCGGCAACGCGTGTTGGTAAGGGGGCGATCGTTATGGCCCAGAGCGGCGTAACGAAAGATGTAGAGGATGAAGTGACTGTAGCCGGTTTTCCGGCATCGGACGCTCGTAAGATGTGGCAGGAACGCGCGCTTCTTCGCCGGCTTTTGGCGCAATCTGGACGGAAGGAAGATTGAAACATGAATGACAGCGCAATAGAGCTGACGATTGATGATATCCAGAATCGGATTCCTCACCGACCACCGATGCTATTGATTGACAGGATTGAAGCGTTAGTGCCGGACATCAGCGCCGTCGGTATTAAAATGGTCAGTGTTAGCGATCCGGTGTTTGCGGGTCATTTTCCGGATTATCCGATTATGCCGGGCGTCTTGATTATCGAGGCGATGGCACAAACGGCAGGGTGTCTGGCCAGCGTTACCCTTGGCGACGCGGCAGAAGGCAAGTTGGTCTTTTTTACCACGATCGACAAGGTGAAATTCCGCAAGCCGGTTCGGCCCGGAGATGAATTGTGGCTTCATGTAAAGAAAGTCAGTTCAAAGGGCCCCTTGTGGAAATTTACCGGGACAGCCAGCGTTAATGGAGCAACTACGTCAGTTGCTGAATTTGGTGCGATGATCGTGGACCCGCAACGCTGACGCAGCATCAGGAATGCAGAGGTCAGAGGCGCTGCGGATAGCCCGCTAGAGAAGGCAGATTTATGAGCGTAGATATCCACCCGACCGCCATAATTGACAAAGCTGCCCGTCTTGGCACCAACGTCAAGGTGGGGCCATTTTGCGTAGTTGGTCCACATGTACAGATTGATGACAACACTGTGTTGCATGCGCATGTGGTTGCTGATGGTCACACCAGCTTGGGTGCGCGTTGTGAAGTCTTTCCCTTTGCTGTTTTGGGATGCCCGCCTCAGCACACGCGTTTTGCAGGCGAAGAATCGGTTCTTGAGATTGGCACAGACTGCGTTATCCGGGAGCATGTCACCATGCATCCGGGAACGGCGATTGATGCGATGCGGACAACTGTTGGCAATAATGGCCTGTTTCTGGCGGCGTCGCATGTTGCGCATGACTGCGTGGTTGGTGACAACGTGATTTTTGCCAATAACGCTTCCGTAGGAGGACATGTGAAGGTTGGTCATTATGTCATGTTGGGCGGGTTTGCAACGGTTCAGCAATGGTGCCGTGTGGGCGACCATGCGATGATCGGGTCGCAGACGGCGGTTGACAGCGACGTGATCCCTTTCGCCATAGCCGTTGGAAATCGGGCCAGATTGACAGGCATTAATGTCATCGGCCTTGAACGGCGAGGTTTCACGGCTGACCGTATTGCTGCCGCCAGAACACTCTACAGAGCCCTGTTCCGCGGAAAGGGTGTCTTTGCCGACAGGCTGGCGCGGGCGCGTGTCGACTATGGCGGGGATGATATGATTGAGGCTGTCTTATCCTTTATCGATGGTGCTGGGCGCAACGGCATTTGTCAGGCGCAGACGGGCTAGAATATGGTAGGGGTTTCGGCACCGCGTTTGGCAGTTATCGCAGGACAGGGTGACTTGCCTTTGCGTTTGGCGCGAACGATACGCAGTCAGGGTCGCGAGGTCACAATATTTACCATTGCTGGTCAGGCAGATGCTGATTTTTCAGAATTCAATGTGATCGATATAGTGCTTGGCACCATTGGCGAGACGCGCGAGCAGATTAAGGCTGCAGCCTGCGCCGAGGTTGTCATGGTCGGCAAGGTCCGTCGTCCATCATTGGCCCAATTAAGACCCGACGCGCATGCCGTCAAATTGCTAGCGCGCTCTGTTGGCAAGGGTGACGACGCTTTGTTGCGTGTCATTGCATCCTTTTTTGAAGAAGACGGAATCAGTATCGTGCCCGTGGACCGATTGATGCCGGAACATGTGATGCCAGAAGGTATATTTGCTGGTAAAATTGACGAAACTGCAAAGGCGGATATTGACTGTGGTCAGGCAGTGTTGGATCGGCTTGGTGACAGTGATATCGGTCAGGCGATCGTTGTTCAGAACCAGCGTATTCTGGCCATTGAAGCTGCTGAGGGCACCGACGAAATGCTGACACGGTGCCGAGAACTGATTGATATGACAGCCCCGCCCGCCATTTTACTAAAATGTGCCAAGCTGGCTCAGGACCGTCGGCTGGACCTTCCGGTTATTGGTGCAGATACCTTGCAGCGCGCTGCGGCGGCAGGTGTTCGCGTCATTGCTTGTGAGGCGGGCGGTGTATTGCTGTCTGAAAGCTCGGATATCCTGTGGCAGGAGGCGGATCGTCTGGGGCTTTCTGTGATCGGGGTCTAAATCATGGTGGCACCAGTCTTCATTCTGGCAGGCGAGCCGTCGGGTGACAGGCTGGGTGCAAGCCTGATGCGAGCGATTACTGCCCACTACGGCAAAAAGAAGTGGATTGGGACAGGTGGTCCGGCTATGCGGGCACAGGGTCTGAGGTCTCATTTCCCGATGGAGGAACTGACCGTCTTCGGTTTTGGCGCAGCCGTCAGGGCCTATCCCCGCCTGTCACAGCGTTTGGATATGCTTGTCAAACTAATTGTCGCCGAAAAGCCTGAAATCATAATGACGGTTGATGCCAAGGGGTTTGCGGTGCGTCTTGCCGAACGGCTTCGCCGTGACCTTGCCGGAACAGAGGCTAAGCCACCGATAATTCATACTGTTGCTCCGACGATATGGGCATGGGGAAATTGGCGTGGCAATCGTTTTGCGCACGCGTTTGACGGAATGCTATGCTTGTTTCCGTTTGAGCCTGACTATCTTTTACCACTAGGGCTGGATGCGCGCTTTATCAGCCATCCTGAGGCATTCAATCCGACCTACAATATTGTCGGGCATGCGGTGGGTATGCCGGATCCCAAAGCGTCACCTCAACTGACATTGCTGCCAGGCAGTCGGCGTAGTGAAATAGACCATTTGTTGGATCCGATGCTGGCCGCGATATCCATGCTGCGTGATGATATAATAGATTTGAAGGTGCATTTGCCAACATTGCCGCATCTGGATGACCGGATCAGTGCCAGCATTAAGGCTTCAGGTCTGAGCGGCATCATAACAGTTCGTTCGGATGAGGGGGCGTTGTTTGCCGCTTTGGCTAACAGCCACGCCATTATGGCGACATCCGGCACTGTGACGCTGCAAAGCGCATTGTTTGGGGTTCCTGGCGTCGTTTGTTATAAAGCTCCGGCTCTGTCAGCATTTATTGGCAGGCGGCTCGTGCGGTTGGACCGGGTTATCCTGCCGAATGCGTTGTCAGACAATGAAGTCTATCCGTTTCTGTTTCAAGAAGAGGTGCAGGCCGCATCGCTTTACAAGGCAGTCCGGCCCCTGCTGACGGCGGGGGTGGAAAGGCAAAAGGCACGCAAGACGGCGCTTGCCAATGCGGCTAACTTGCGCCGCATTCTGTGCGGTAACGCAGCAAGCTTTGAGGATAATGTGGCGGCAGCGATGGTAGGATGGTTGAAGTAAGCCAGTTGCCCATGTGAAGGTGCCATCTGTCATTCAAAGAGGCCATGGCGCAATCAGCGTTTTCTGATTTGAACGTAACCTCGCTGTGTCGGCCCTGTATAGAGCTGGCGCGGACGGCCGATACGCTGCATTGGATCGGTGATCATCTCGTTCCACTGTGCCACCCAACCAACGGTGCGGGCGACGGCGAAGAGCACAGTAAACATTGACGTAGGAAAGCCCATCGCCTTAAGGATAATTCCTGAATAGAAATCGACATTCGGATATAGCTTTTTATCAATAAAATACTGATCTTTAAGTGCCATGTCCTCAAGTTCCATTGCAAGCTCAAGGAGTGGGTCTTCAACGCCTAATTTTCCTAGTACCTCATGGCATGTCTGACGCAGCACTTTAGCGCGTGGGTCGAAGTTTTTATAAACGCGATGGCCAAACCCAAACAGACGGAAAGGATCATCACGATCGCGTGCACGCGCGACGAATTCGGGGATATTATCCTTATGACCGATCTCGTTCAACATGTTCAGCACAGCCTCGTTGGCGCCGCCATGTGCAGGCCCCCAAAGTGATGCAATGCCGGCGGCAATGCATGCAAACGGATTCGCGCCTGACGAACCGGCTAATCGGACTGTAGATGTCGACGCATTCTGCTCATGGTCGGCATGAAGAATGAAGATCTTGTCCATTGCTGCTGCCAGTACCGGGTCAACCTGATAGTCCTCCGCTGGTACGGCAAAACACATATGCAGGAAGTTCTCTGAATAATTCAGGTTGTTGCGTGGATAGTTGAAGGGCTGGCCGTGTGAATATTTGTAGGCCATCGCCGCCAGCGTCGGGATCTTCGCAATCAAACGCCGCGATGCAATCATGCGCTGCACCGGATCATGGATATCAGTCGAATCGTGGTAAAAGGCCGACAAGGCACCCACGACACCGCACATAATTGCCATTGGGTGGGCGTCCCGACGGAAACCGCGATAAAAAATTGATAGCTGTTCATGCACCATCGTATGCTGCGATATGGCCTTGTCGAATTCTGTCTTTTGCGCGGCATTCGGCAATTCTCCGTCAAGGAGCAGATAGGCGACCTCCAAGAAATCGGAATGTTCGGCCAGTTCCTCAATCGGGTAACCGCGATGCATCAGGATGCCTTCATCGCCATCAATATAGGTCAGCCCAGAAACGCATGATCCTGTTGCCCCATAGCCAGGGTCGAAGGTGAACATGCCGGTCTCGCCATAAAGCTGTCGAATATCAACGACATCCGGGCCAACCGAACCATCCAGCACCGGGAGTGTGATAGACGTGTCATTACCATCCAATGAGAGGGTGATTGTCTTAGAGCCATTGCGGTCGGATGCCATGCCTGTGTCCACCATTTTTAAATTTTGAAAAAGCGCGACAGGTTTGTCGCGTCTGGACCTTCACGCGTAGGACGCCAAACTAGCCTAAGTGGCTATTTTTTGCAACTGGCGCCGAATGCGTTTTACCGTCTCGTCACGGCCTAAAACTACTAGAACATCTGTGATAGAAGGCGATTGCCGGGTTCCTGTGACAACGACGCGCAGAGGCAGTCCCATATCCTTCATCTTCAATCCATTTTCGTCCAAATACGATTTGAAAAAATCATAAAACAGGTCGGGTGTCCAAGCCATCGCAGTCGCATCGTCGTCTANCGCATCGGCGAACGNAAGCAGGCGTGCTTGCGCGGTCTCATCAATGATATCTGCGGCATCCTCGCGAATGGACGGAGCTCCGTCATGTAGCAGATAATCAATATTGTCGACAATATCGAGATGGGTTTTTGCACGGTCTTTCAAATGAGGCATCAGCGCCGTAATCCGCGAAGCGGCATCTGGACTGGTCGCATCAATGTGCGGTGCCAGCATCGCGAACACCGCATCGTCTGCCATATAGCGCAGATAATGGCTGTTGATATCTTTCAGCTTGTCGCTGTCAAAACGCGCGGGAGATTTGCCGATGCGCGAAAGGTCAAAGGCAGTAATGGCGTCTGCACGGCCCATCAAGTCCTCTTCGCTATAGCTCCAGCCGAGACCCATCAGGTAATTGACCATAGCATCGGGCAGAAACCCCATGTCACGATAGGCCTCAACGCCGAGTGCGCCATGCCGCTTTGACAATTTAGCGCCATCAGCCCCATGGATCAGCGGAATATGGGCAAAGATCGGGACATCCCATCCCATGCTGCGATAGACCATCACCTGCCGAAAGGCATTATTCAGGTGATCATCCCCGCGGATGACATGGGTGATGCCCATATCATGGTCGTCAACAACCACTGCAAGCATATAGGTGGGGCTGGAATCGGCGCGCAGGATTACCATGTCGTCAAGCTGGCCGTTCTTTACCGTGACAATGCCTTGTACCGCATCCTCAATAGTGATTTCTCCTGTATCAGGCATGCGCATGCGTACCACAAAGGGCCTGTCTTCCGCACTATCCGGGCTTCGCGCCTTATCACGCCAGGGCGATCGTACCGGCTTGCCTTCGGCATGCGCCGCATCGCGCAGCGCCGTCAGTTCTCCGGCATCCAGGTAGCAGCGGTAGGCGGCACCGTTTTGTAGCAAGGCGTTTGCCACCTCAATATGCCGGTCTGCGCGTTCAGACTGGCTGACAGCGGCCTCATCGCCGTGCAGCCCAAGCCATGCCAGCCCATCATGAATAGCAGCAATAGCATCATCGGTTGAGCGTTGCTTGTCCGTATCCTCGATCCGTAACAGATATCTGCCGCCATGGTGCCGCGCGAACAGCCAATTGAACAGCGCGGTACGTGCGCCGCCGATATGCAGATATCCAGTTGGGGAGGGGGCAAAACGGGTGACTACACTCATCTTCTGTTAAGGCCTCGCTGCTAGACGGACGGTCCGGGTATCTGTCTTGCCTGTATTGGCGAAACTGGCGGCATCCTACACGAGGCGTTGGCATCATGGCGAGGAGAAAGCACCATTTTTCTGGTCCCTGAACAGCGCGAAGACCCTTTGATATTGTAGGACAGCAGTGGTCAGTATTTACGGATCAATCCGGTCAGCCGGCCCTGAACCTCGATATCATTTGTCTGGAAATAGCGGGTTTCATATTTCGGGTTTTCCGCCTGCAGACCAATGCGACCCGGCTCTTTCAGCAAAGTTTTCAACGTAGCTTCCTGCTTTTGGATCAATGCGACAACAATTTCGCCATGATTGGCCGTGCTTGACCGCTCAATCACCACCGTGTCCCCTTCCAGAATGCCGGCTTCAATCATCGAGTCACCAATGATTTCGAGGGCAAAGTGCTCACCACGGCCCAGCATGCTGGCAGGCACTTCCATTTGGTTGCTGGGGTCACTTAGCGCTTCAATCGGTGTGCCCGCAGCGATCCGGCCCAAAAGCGGCAGGCTGACGGCGTCGGCAGCCACAGCAACATTGCGTCCTATGGCTTCAGCCGCCGCATTCACCGGCTTCAGGATTTCAATTGCACGTGCTCGGTTGGCAAGCCGGCGAATATGCCCACGTTCTTCCAAGCCCGACACAAGCCGGTGTATGCCTGACTTTGATGCCAGTCCCAGGGCATCCCGCATTTCATCAAATGACGGTGGCACATCGCTTTTTTGGGCGTGTGCTGTCAGGAAATCGAGAAGCTCTTTCTGTTTTTTGGTCAGCATTTGCAACCTCATATTCCGCAATAGTTCTCTTAATGTTCTATCAATGTTCCTTTTTATTTGCAAGAGGCATGGAACAAAAGGGGATCTGTAAGGATGCGTTGCCGTTACAGGCGTGGATCAAGGACGACGACCTGTACCACATCTCCAGCAGCCCGTGATGGGTCAAATGGCGGGCGCACTACCAGCGCGTTTGCAGCGGCAAACACGCCAATCATTGAGCTGTCCTGCTGTGCTGCCGGCGTAACAATGGCATTGCCATGATCGTCGTGGCTTAGCACTGACCGCAGATAATCCTGACGCCGGTCATTTTCTGGCAGATCGGTGGTCAGCACGGCGCTGGTGATAGTGGGTTCATAGTCGTACCCGGCAAGCCGCGCCAACGCCGGGCGCAGAAAAATCAGAGCGCAGACGGCACTTGAGACCGGGTTTCCGGGTAGGCCAAGCAGGGGAATTCCGTCTATCTGCCCATGGATCAGGGGTTTGCCGGGGCGCATTGCAATCTTCCAGAAATCCATCGCCGCGCCGCTGTGTGAAAGGTCGTCGGCAATATGGTCATGCGAACCGACCGAAGCCCCGCCGGTGGTTACAATCAATTGCAGTGGCTGGCTGGCAGCGCGCACATGTGCCAGCACGGCGCCCGGCTGGTCGGCAGCGGTGCCAAGATCAACAGGTATGCCGCCGCATTGCGCAACAAAACTGGCAAGATAGATGGCATTCGAGGAATAAATTTGCCCGGGTTTCAGCGGCGTGCCGGGACTGGCCAGCTCGTCACCTGTTGACAGTATCCCGATTTGGGGCTGGTCCCAAACCTCGGCCGACACATGGCCGGCCGATACCGCCAGCGCGATTGCTCGCGCCGACAGCCATGTGCCAGCTTTCAAAATGACCTCGCCTGCCGTCACATCGAGACTGGCCGGTCGGATATAGGTGCCGGATGCAACTATTTCGCGGGGTATGACCGTCGCGCCATCAGTTTCGACTGTCGCATCGGCATCTTCCTGCAGCAAAATGGCATCCGCACCTGCCGGCAAAACCGCGCCGGTAAAAATCCTGACCGTCTGCCTTGGGCCGATTTCGCCATCAAAAGGGTGCCCGGCTGCAGATTCGCCAATACGCGTCAGCGGTGTGCCGGGCGCGCAATCCGCAGCGCATACGGCATAGCCGTCCATGGCAGACAGATCATGTGCTGGTAGGTTGACCTGAGCGACAAGATCGGATGCCAGTGTGCGTCCATTGGCTTGTGCAAGCGCGACGTGACTTGCCGTTAGCGGCGCGAGCCCATCAAGGATGCGTGCCAATGCTGTTTCGACTGATAACAGCGATGATGCACTATTTGAGACAGGGTCACGCGGCATTGAAATCGCCCGATTTGCCCCCGGATTTATGGATTAACCGGATAGCGCCGATCCGCATGCCGCGATCCACTGCCTTGCACATGTCATATATGGTTAGGGCGGCAACCGAGACAGCAGTCATGGCTTCCATCTCGATGCCGGTACGCCCGGTAACCGTGCATGTTGCGGTGATCCGCACACCTGGCAGAGCGTCATCAAGCTCAAGGTCCACCGCGACATGGTCAAGGCCAAGCGGGTGGCATAGCGGGATCAGGCTGGCGGTCTTTTTGGCCCCCATGATACCGGCAAGGCGGGCGACGCCCAATACATCCCCCTTGCCGAAATCTCCGGCACGGATCTTTTCCAGCGTTTTAGCGGCCATGCTTATTTCGCCACAGGCAATCGCGCGCCGATTGGTAATCTGCTTACTGCCGATATCAACCATGTAGGCGCGTCCGTCAGCATCAAAATGCGTCAACTCTGCCATGAAGGACTCCCTTATGCCTTGTGTTCAGGCCGCCCGCGGCGGAACCGGGTTGGACAGAATAGTCGCGGTGGCGTCGCTGACATCTTCTGCGCGCATCAGCGATTCCCCGATCAGGAAACAACGTGCGCCGCTCGCCGCCATATGAGCAAGGTCAGCCGGGGTAAACAGTCCGCTTTCTGCGATGGCAATCCTGTCTGATGGCAGATGTGGCAGCATGGCCGCACCGACATCAAGCGAAATGCTCATCGTCTTCAGGTTGCGGTTGTTGATCCCCATCAACCGCGAGCGCAATTTACAGGCACGTTCCAGTTCACCCGCATCATGCACTTCGATCAGCACATCCATGCTATGGTCGAAGGCACATGATTCCAGTTCGGCAGCCAGCACATCATCTAGAGCAGCCATGATCAGCAGGATGCAGTCAGCGCCGAGTGCGCGCGATTCAGTGATCTGTATCGGATCAATCATGAAATCCTTGCGTAGGACCGGCAGCGATACCGCGTTTCGCGCGGCCACCAGAAATTCTGACGACCCCTGAAACCAGCGTGTGTCTGTCAATACCGAAAGGCAGGTAGCGCCACCATCCTGATAGGCGCGTGCCAGTGTTGCCGGGTCAAAGTCGCTGCGAATCAGCCCTTTTGACGGCGAGGCTTTCTTCAGCTCGGCTATAAGCCCGTATCTTTCGGCCGAGGCGCGTGCCAGTGCATCAGCGAATCCGCGTACAGGTGACGCCGCTGCCGCTTCAGATTCCAACGTCGACAGGCTGGTCTGGGCTTTCAGCAAAGCCACTTCCTCGCCCTTGCCGTCGATAATTTTTGCCAGCACATCCAACATCTTATTCTGCTTCTTCGTTTGTAATCGTAACCAGACGATCCAGCGTTGCCATGGCACGCCCATCAGCGATCGAGTCTGCAGCCCGTTCTGCTGCTGTGGTCAAGGTTTCTTCATGCCCGCCGCCAACAAGAGCTGCCGCCGCATTCAATAACACCACATCTCGATAAGGGCCTGTTTCGCCAGTCAACACGTCGCGAAGACTGGCTGCGTTTTCATCTGGCGTGCCGCCGTGCAATGCGTCGATGCTGACTTGATCAATGCCGATATCAGCAGGGACGATGGTAAATTCACGGACGGCACCATTGGCAAGCGCGGCTACCTTGGTTGGCCCGGTGCTGGATACCTCATCTAGCCCGTCAGCACCATGCACCACCCAGGCATGTGTTGTACCGAGTTGATGAAGCGCATGTGCGAAAGGTACACACAGCGCCGGGTCGAAAACGCCGACCATTATGCGTTTGACCAGTGCCGGATTGGCAAGCGGGCCCAGCGAGTTGAAAATGGTGCGGATGCCGAGATCGGCACGCACTGGCGCGACATGGCGCATCGCCGCATGATGCCGCGGCGCCATCAGGAAGCAAATGCCGGCGACATCGAGTGCTGTGCTTACCTGTGCTATGTCACAATCCAGCTTAATGCCAAGGCAGGATAATACATCTGCCGAACCGCTCAGCGATGACACCGCCTTATTGCCATGTTTTGCGACGGGTACGCCGGCGCCTGCCACTACAAAGGCAGTCGCTGTTGAAATATTATAGGTGCCTACACCATCCCCGCCTGTGCCAACAATATCCATGGCGGTTTCGGGCGCTTGGATCGTTGTGGCCTTCTGGCGCATCACCGTGGCCGCAGCAACAATATCCTCGACCCGTTCGCCGCGCAGTTTCAATGCCGTCAGAAATGCCGCAATCTGGATTGGACTGACATCGCCTTCCATAATTGAATCAAACGCACTCTTTATCATGTCCGCAGCGGGCATGTCCCCTTCGGTCAGGGTGCGCAGGCAGTCACGCATGACATTGGTCATCGGCGGCCTCTCGGCATGGTTGGCGGGGATCATGGCAATCTTGCCGCTACCCAGTGGCTCACTTATTGGCCGGGTACCCGGCCACTTTCAGACTATATGAAGCCGGCTCTTCAAAGGCAAGATAGGTGCGCGCCAACATCAAACTTGGCAAGTCACAACTCGTTTTTCTAAAGACCGAAGCAGGCAGATCTGCCATTTGTTGCTGGAAATTTCAGGATATTTGCAAATTAATTCTATTTTCTAGGCCAATACTGGGCTGAATTTTGCTTTTTTGAAAAATGTAAATGATTTGTTTTGCAAAAGGCCAACGCCGGGGATAACGTTTTGTTATCGCCGATTTAATGATCAACTTGCGGGCGATCAAAAAATGCAGCTAAAGCGCGCTCAAGGCCTTAAACGGTCGTTCGGTTCCAAGAGACGGAAATCTGAACCGCCACGGGAAGCGCAAAAATATGCGCTGACGCGGCGGTTTTTTTATGGCCTGTATTTCCTGGCCAGTTTAACCCGCCTCACGATAGCGCAAAAGCAGTTTTAGGGGATCTTCTGTGGTGGAAGGTGCCAGGGGCTGACCACCCTTCAATCGGTTGGGCATTTGATTTCAGCTTGTGCGCCCCGGCATAACGCCCAAAGCACTAAAGAGGAGACGAACATGTCAGACCTTAACACTACCAATCCCGCAACTCTGGCGCTTCATGCTGGTTATCGTGCCGACCCGGCAACCAACGCAGTTGCCGTTCCGATTTATCAGACCACGTCCTATCAGTTTGGTTCTGCAGAGCAGGCGGCTAGTCTTTTTTGCCTGGCCGAGTTGGGGAATATCTACACAAGGATCATGAACCCGACTACCGACGTTCTGGAACAGCGTCTGACAGCGCTGGAGGGCGGCGCTGCAGCTGTTGCCGTTTCATCGGGTCAGACAGCCAGTGCCTATGCCATCCAGAACCTTGTCACGGCTGGTGACAATATTGTCAGCTCGACAGATCTCTATGGCGGTACATGGAACCTGTTCAAAAACACCCTGGCGCAGCAGGGGGTCGAGGTGCGGTTTGTCGATCCGGCCAACCCGCAGGCTTTTGCAGAAGCCAGTGATTCCCGAACCCGTGCCTATTATGCCGAAACCCTGCCGAACCCGAAGCTGGAGGTGTTTCCAATCGGCGAGGTCGTGGATATCGGCCGTGAACGTGGCATTCCGCTGATTATCGATAACACCGCGGCCCCGCTTTTGACGCGTCCCTTTGATTATGGTGCCGCCATTATAGTGCATTCGCTGACCAAGTATATTGGCGGGCATGGCACCTCGATCGGTGGCATCATCATTGATGGTGGCAATTTCGATTGGACGGCCTATCCGGATCAACAGCCTGCGCTGAACACCCCGGACCCGTCTTATCATGGCGCCATCTGGTCTGAGGCGGCAAAGCCGCTGGGGCCGATTGCCTATGCCCTCAAGGCAAGGGTGACAGTACTGCGTGATCTTGGCGGCGCGCTAAGCCCAACTAATGCCTTTCAGTTTATTCAGGGTCTGGAAACATTGCCGCTGCGTATTCGAGAGCATGTCAAAAATGCATCGGTGGTTGCAGATTTTCTGGCTGCACATTCGGCTGTTGCCTCAGTGAATTATCCGCGCTTGCACACAGGCACAGCGGCCCGCCGCGCGCATGCCTATCTCAAGGGCGGCTATGGCGGTCTCGTCGGGTTTGAGCTGAAAGGTGGGTTTGATTCGGGTCAGGCGTTCATCAACGCCCTTAAGCTCTTCTACCATGTCGCCAATATTGGTGACGCGAGGTCACTGGCAATCCATCCGGCATCGACCACACATTCGCAGTTGAATGAGGTGGAGCAACGCGACACGGGTGTGACTGAAGGCTATGTGAGGCTGTCGGTTGGCATCGAGCATATCGACGATATCATTGCTGACCTGACACAGGCGCTTGATGCTGCCGGCAGCACGCTGACAGAGGCGGCTGAATAACGAGCAACATCACGCCAGATTCCTCCGGCAGTGGATCAAAGGGCCGCAGGATATTTCTCCTTCTCGCGGCCCTTTTTTGTTGGCTGAGTTAATGCGGCTACAATGCTGGTAATGCAGATGTTTTTCGAAATCGGCACCGAGGTCTGACAGGAAATGCCATAAATTCCATATGAAGCTTTCATAATTGTCGATCAGAATGAACATGAGCAGCGCCATGCCGCACACGGGAAATGGAAGCAAGTCACATTTTCGTTGTGACCCGCAGAGGCAGGCCGAACAAGGCACGCTTATGGTCCACGCCTAGTTTTGTGGTGGTTCAAAGGGCTGAAAAAAATCATAAAAATAGACGGTAAAATAATACCGCATTATTATATTATTGTATTTATTAATTAAAATTAAAATTTAGCCTGATAAATAATTTGACGCGCCCTGCAAGGCCGCCTATAACCAGCCCCGTTATGTCGAGGTGGCGATGTTTCTGACCCGCCATGCCGTCGTTATCTTTAGCTGGAGATATATAATGCCTTTGCCAAAGACCTATGTGGCAACGCCAAAGGACATCGAAAAGAAATGGTTCGTTGTTGATGCGGCTGATGTTGTCCTGGGGCGGCTGGCGTCACTTGTTGCGATGCGAGTTCGCGGCAAGCACAAGCCGACCTATACCCCGAATATGGATTGCGGTGACCACATCATCGTGATCAATGCCGAGAAGGTAAGGCTTACCGGTAACAAGCGTAGCCAGAAAACCTATTACTGGCACACTGGTTATCCGGGCGGTATCAAGTCGCGCACGGCTGACAAGGTTCTCGATGGGCGGTTCCCGTCGCGTGTTGTCGAAAAGGCCATCGAGCGTATGATCCCGCGCGGCCCACTTGGCCGCAATGCCATGCGCAACCTGCATGTCTATGCCGGTGCCGAGCATCCTCATGAGGCGCAGCAGCCGACCGTGCTGGATATTGCCGGCATGAACCCAAAGAATAAGAGGTAGTTATGTCTGACGAAACTAAGGTTGAAGACGTCGAAGCCCCGGCAGGCATGGCCGCACTAGGGGTGCTGAACGAAGAGGGGAGTTCTGCCGAAGCGGTTGCCGCCGCGCCGGTCGAGCCGAAAATTGATAATCTGGGTCGTTCCTACGCGACCGGCCGCCGCAAAGACGCTGCCGCTCGTGTATGGGTGAAGCGGGGGACCGGCCAGATGAAGATCAACGGCAAGGACGTGTCGGAATATTTTGCCCGTCCTGTGCTGCAGATGATCCTTGCGCAGCCGTTTGAGGCAGCCGAGCGCGTTGGCGAGTTTGATGTGGTTGCAACCGTGCGTGGCGGCGGCCTGTCTGGACAGGCCGGTGCTGTACGCCACGGGATCAGCCGTGCCCTGACACATTTCGAGCCAGGGCTGCGTCCAGCACTCAAGGCGGGCGGCTTCCTGACACGTGATCCGCGCGTTGTTGAGCGTAAAAAGTACGGCAAAGCCAAGGCCCGCCGGAGCTTCCAGTTCTCAAAGCGCTAGTATTACAAGATACTAATATTAAAAAAAACTAGGGGTCGATTCATTTCGCAATCCTTTGTTTATGTGCTTTCGCGGGGCGCCGGCTATCGACTGTTGGGATCAAAAAGTTGGCGACCCAAAGCGATCTGCCTATCTCGGTGCCGGTGCCCGGTGGACTTGCGCTTGTTGGGGCCGACAGGCCGCATTTCGTCTCTAACGCGGAGAGTCCGGTGCGGCAAAAACGCCTCCCGGATTGCAGGATGACGGAAATCGGGATCACAAATGCCCAGTTTTCGGCGTTTGTGTCAGCTACAAGATACCTGACAGACGCCGAAAGCTACGGCTGGTTCTTTGTTTTCTGGGATCAACTTACTGAAGGCGCGTGCCTGACAGCTGGCGTTGTCGGTGCAGAATGGTTGCCGCTTGCCAACGGGGACCGAATGGGAACATACAGCACGCAGCGGGCTTGGGGATGTTCGGTATCCATGGGGAGACAGCTAGCCTGACGATGCTACCTTTCTTCCTTGCAATATTTGGCAAGGAGATTTTCCGATTCCCAATACCGGCGCCGATGGGTTCAAGGCGACAACACCGGCAAAATCCTTCCGGCCAAATGGGATTGTTCTGTACAATATGGTCGGCAATGTATGGCATTGGAACCGCGAAGACTTCAGCCTTGATGCGCGTTCGCTTGGGGCGAAAACGCAATCCAAAAAGTTGATAAGACAAAAACTCGCCAACGACTGCTCATTCCTTTGCCCTAGAGGCAATTGCCACCGCTACCGCATTGCAGCACGGATTGGGAACAGCCCCTGCGGCAGCACGACACACACACCGGTTTTCGCCTAGTCCGGCCCCGGTAGGATCGATTTCGTCCAAAGGTGCAGCGGGATGGAACGAACGTAGTTGTCACGGCGGTCCTCGAACCGCTTACAGTCAAGCGGGAGGTGAAAACCGCAGCGACAAACAGCACATGCCACCGTCCAGCTTTGCAGTAAGATTGACCTTGTTAGCCATCACATCTCTGCCATGGCAGAGTCTCTATGCACTGTCATATGCAAGACGTATCCAACGTTGACAATTTGTCGATAATTTATCAACGTTGATCTGTTCTGGAAAGCAGGAGCGCATAGATGGGTGGTGGCGTAATCGGCAAGGCAAAATGGCAGTTCTGGATTGACCGTGGCGGGACATTCACCGATGTCGTGGGGCGGGCGCCGGATGGCAGTCTGCACACGCACAAGCTGTTGTCGGAAAATCCCGAGGCCTATGAAGATGCAGCCCTGCAAGGCATTCGTGATCTGTTGCGGCTGGCCCCTAATGCGCCGGTGCCCGAAGCAGAAATAGATGCGGTGAAGATGGGTACCACTGTAGCGACAAACGCCTTGCTGGAGCGCAAGGGTGACCGAACGCTGCTCATCGTCACAAAGGGATTTCGGGACCAGCTGCGCATTGCCTACCAGGCCCGCCCACGGCTGTTCGACCGGCAAATCATCCTTCCCGAGATGCTTTATGAGCGCGTGGAAGAGGTGAATGAGCGTATTGATGCGCATAACAATGTGTTGATGCCGCCGGACCTTGATGATTTGGTCCCGCGCCTGCAGGCCGCCTTTGAGGATGGCATCCGGTCTGTGGCCATTGTGCTGATGCATGGCTATCGCCTGCCAGACCATGAAAACAGCGTTGCCGAGTTGGCTCGCGAGATCGGCTTTACCCAGGTTTCTACCAGCCATGACACCAGTCCGATGATTAAATTTGTCGGGCGCGGGGATACCACCGTGGCTGATGCTTACCTTTCGCCTATTTTGCGCCGCTATATTGATCGCATTGCTGGCGCACTCGGAAATGTAAATCTGCAGTTCATGCAGTCTAACGGCGGCTTGAAAGGGGCCAGCCTGTTTCAAGGCAAGGATGCCATTCTATCCGGGCCTGCCGGTGGCATTGTGGGGGCAGTGCGTACGGCCGAACAGGCCGGTTTTGACAAGGTGATCACATTTGACATGGGCGGCACCTCGACCGATGTGGCGCATTACGAAAATCACTATGAACGTGTGTTCGAGACGGTTGTTGCGGGTGTGCGGATGCAGGCACCGATGCTGCTGATCCATACGGTGGCGGCGGGGGGCGGATCGCTGTGCCAATTTGACGGGGCGCGGTTCCGTGTCGGGCCGGAAAGCGCCGGGGCCAATCCCGGGCCTGCCTGCTATCGTCGTGGCGGGCCACTTGCTGTCACCGACTGCAATGTCATGTTGGGCAAGCTGCAACCTAACTTCTTTCCTTCTGTATTCGGGCCAGACCAGAATGAGCCGCTGGATGCCGAGGCGGTACGGACGAACTTTGCCGAAATGGCCTGCGCGGTTGAACGCGCCACCTCAATACGCCGTTCTCCGGAAGAGCTGGCTGACGGTTTCTTGCGTATCGCAGTCGAGAATATGGCCAATGCCATCAAGAAAATCTCGGTGCAGCGTGGTTATGATGTAACCGATTATGCCTTACAGTGTTTTGGCGGTGCTGGCGGACAGCATGCCTGTCTCATCGCTGATGTGCTGGGCATGAATACGGTGCTTGTGCATCCCTTTGCCGGAGTATTGTCCGCTTATGGCATGGGGCTGGCGGATGTCCGCGCGCTGCGTGAGCGCACCATCGAGGCAGGCCTGGCCGAGTCGCTTGTCCCGCGGTTGGAGACCGAGCTGGACGAGCTAGCCGCTGTTGCGGAAGGTGAGGTTCATGGTCAGGGAATTGAAGACAGCAGCATGGAAACCCTGCGTTTTGTTCATCTGCGTTATGACGGCTCTGACACAGCGTTGCAGGTACCTTGCGGGCCGATCGCTGAAATGGTCGCTGCATATGAAGCATCCTACCGGTCCCGCTTTGGATTCACCATGCCTGGGAAAGGAGTGATTGCTGCCACGATCTCGGTCGAAACGGTTGGCAAGACCTTCGATGTCGAAGCAATGCCACAGGCCGAACGAAGCGGGGATTTTATGCCGCGCGCCCGGGTAGACGCCTATATGGGTGGCACGCTTGTCACTGCCCCGGTGTTTGACCGTGATACCATCCCCACTGGTGGCAGGGTGGACGGTCCGGCACTGATCATCGAATCCACCGCGACAACCATTGTTGAACCCGGATGGCAGGCGCAGATGACCGAGATTGGTGATCTGGTACTGCGCCGCGTTGTTGCTCGCCCGGAACGGGTGGCAATCGGAACGAGCTGCGATCCGGTGATGCTAGAGGTGTTTAACAACCTGTTCATGTCGATTGCCGAGCAGATGGGCTACACGCTGCAGAACACGGCACTATCGGTCAATGTCAAAGAACGGCTGGATTTCTCCTGTGCTATCTTCGACTCTGGCGGGTCGCTGATTGCCAATGCCCCGCATATGCCCGTGCATCTGGGCTCGATGGGAGAATCGGTGCGGGCGGTGCTGCGTGACAATGAAGGCGAAATCAATCCAGGCGACGCCTATGTGCTGAACAACCCCTATAATGGCGGCACCCATCTTCCTGACATCACCGTCATCACGCCGGTGTTTGAGGGTGGTGAAATCCTCTTCTTTGTCGCCTGCCGTGGCCATCACCCCGATGTTGGCGGAAAAACACCCGGATCTGCCCCGCCGGACTCCGCGCATATTGATGAGGAAGGTGTGCTGATTAACAATTTCAAGTTGGTAGATGCCGGTGTTTACCGCGAGGCCGAGATGCGGGCCATTCTTGATGGAGCCCTATATCCAGCGCGTAATACGGACCAGAACATTGCTGATTTGCGTGCGCAGCTGGCGTCAAATGAAAAAGGGGTCCAGGAGCTGCAGAAGATGATCCGCCATTTCGGGCTGGATACGGTGCTGGCCTACATGGGCCATGTTCAGGACAATGCCGAGGAATCTGTGCGGCGCGTCATTGACGTGCTGAAGGATGGCAGCTTTACCTACATGATGGATAATGGGCAGCAGGTCAGTGTCGCAATTTCGATCGATAGTAAGGCCCGTGCTGCGACTGTCGATTTCACCGGTACCAGCCCACAGGGTCAGAATAATTTCAATGCGCCAGCCGCGGTGTGTCGAGCTGCTGTTTTGTATGTTTTCAGAACCTTGGTAGATGATGATATACCAATGAATGAAGGGTGTCTTAAGCCGATCACCATTATTCTTCCTGACGACTGCATGCTGCAGGCACAATATCCGGCCGCAGTTATTGCGGGTAATGTCGAGACCTCGCAGATTGTCACCGATACGCTTTACGGTGCGCTTGGCGTCATGGCCGCCTCGCAAGGTACCATGAACAATTTCATCTATGGTAACGATACGCATCAATATTATGAAACGCTGTGTGGTGGATCGGGTGCAGGACCGGATTTTGACGGGTGCGACGCGGTACACACCCATATGACCAATAGCCGTCTGACAGACCCCGAAGTCTTGGAATGGCGATACCCGGTGCTATTAGAGAGCTTTGAAATCCGTGAGGGGTCTGGTGGTGCCGGCAAATACCGGGGGGGACATGGGGTGCGTCGCCGGACGAGGTTTCTCGAGTCAATGGAGGCCGTGATCTTGGCCAATCATCGTATCGTGCCGCCTTATGGCATGGCGGGCGGCGATGATGGTGCGGTCGGACGCAACTGGGTAGAGCGCGTGGATGGCAGCCGCGAAGACCTGACCGCTACGGATTTGCGCCAGATGACCCCTGGTGATGTGTTTGTTGTCGAAACACCGGGTGGCGGCGGTTTCGGCACGCCGGAGGAATAGGTAAATGGCTGCCGGTGAACGACAGGCAAAACCCAGGCCAGCGCGCGGGAATCCAGAGCGCGAGAGGATTGTGTCCTCGGCGCATCTGGTATCTGATCAGGCAGCAGAGTTGAGTGAGGTGGAATATGGGCTGATCGTGGCCAGCAACGCCTTTGGGTTATGGACAGTACGTGGCACCGTTGCAGCGCAAGCACAGTTTCCGGAAGTGGCTGATCTGGGTGTTATTGATATCTTGTCGCTCCATTCGATAAACCATCGTGGCCGTCCCAAACGGCTTGCGGATATCTGCTTCAAGCTGAATGTGGAAGATACGCATATCGTGAATTATGCGGTTAAGAAGCTCATTAAGGCAGGGCTTGTCACGGGGCAGAAACAGGGCAAGGAAGTGTCCTATTCAACGACCGAAAAAGGTCAGGCCCTAATCGCCCGCTATCGTAACATTCGCGAGGCCTGTCTTGTCGATGCTTTTTCCGCGCTTGGCGAAATCGATGCTGACAGCTTGTCAGAGCTAGCGCGTCAACTGCGTGTCTTGTCGGGTCTTTATGGGCAGGCGGCACGAAGCGCCACAAATATGTAGCTGGCCAATGTGATTGCCAGCTGAAAGGAAAGACCTGTCATGAAGGCTGTCTGGTATGAGGCCAATGGTGCTGCCAAGGATGTTCTAGCCCACGGGGAAATGCCGCATGCGACGCCGTCGAACGGTGAGGTTCTGGTCCGATTGCATGCGTCTGGCGTCAATCCATCGGATGTGAAGGCACGCGCCGGGTTGCGGCCGATGGGGTTTTGTCGCGTGATTCCACATAGTGACGGCGCCGGTATGGTCGAGGCGGTTGGCAGTGGGGTTGATCCGTCACTTATCGGCACGCGCGTTTTTGTGCGTAACGGCCAATGGCAGCGCGCCTTTGGCACCGCCGCGGAATATGTTACCTTGCCCGAGGGACTTGTCCATGTCTTGCCCGACGCGACCAGCTACGCGGTTGGCGCGGCTCTTGGCATTCCGGCGATGACGGCCGCACACGCTGTGCTGAAGGATGGTCCTGTGGACGGGCAAACGGTGCTTGTGCATGGCGGTGGTGGCACAGTGGCGCGCCTTGTGGTTCAGATCGCCACCGATAGTGGCGCCCGCGTCATCGCCACAACTGGCGATAGCGATAAGGCAGACTGGATCAGGGAGGCCGGCGCAGTGGCAGTGTTGGATTACCGCGATCCCGATCTTGCCAGTGCGGTGGCCGCGGTGGCCGGATCTGGTGAGGTCAGCCGTATCATTGATGGTGAATGCGGCAGGAATCTTGCCACCAGCTGCGATATCATCTGCATCAAGGGTACCATCGTCGGTTATGGCTCGGCGCTGGCACCCGCGCCCGAACTGGCTTTCTTGAAGATGATGTTCAAGGAAGTGACCCTGACCTCGGTTCTTGTCTACTTGCTGGAGGAGGCGGCGTCTAATGCCTATGCGGCTATTATCGCGGATATGCTGGAACGCGGCGTTTTGGACGTTGCTGTAGCGGCAGCCCTGCCATTGACCAAGGCCGCGCAGGCCCACCGGCTAGTTGAGACAGGCAATCGCCGCGGCGCGGTGATCCTGACCATCGACTGATGCACCTGCACACCGCCTATTGGCTGGAAGGTCTGCTAGCTAAACGGCGGCTTGTATATTCGCTTGTCTCCGGCTACATCTTTGGCTCTATATGATTCAAGGATCCATGAAGTAATGCCGCGTGATAGCTCCCCATCGAATGCGTCCCCGCTGCGTGTTGCGATTGCAGGTCTTGGTGTTGTTGGCAGCGAGGTTGCCCGTCAGTTGACCCATCGCGCCGGCGACCTAAAGGCGCCCGCGCCGCGTGGCTTTGAAGTTATTGCTGTCAGCGCGCGCAATCTTGATGTGGACCGTGGTTTCGGTATGGATGGCATCGCTTGGCATAATAATGCTGCCGAACTGGCAACTCGGGATGATGTCGATATCGTCGTGGAGATGATAGGCGGGTATGAGGGGGTCGCGCTCGAGCTGGTAGAAACAGCCCTATCGCGCGGCATCCATGTGGTGACAGCCAACAAGGCGCTGCTAGCACATCATGGCACTGCATTGGCAAGACTGGCCGAGGATAGTGGTGCGGCACTGCTATTCGAGGCAGCGATCGCAGGTGGGATTCCTGCAGTCAAGGCGCTTCGTGAAGGGCTGGCGGGTAACAGCTTTTCGCGTGTGTCCGGCATTTTGAATGGCACATGCAACTATATTTTGACGCGCATGGAACGGACCGGCGAGGCATTTGGCGATGTGTTGGCGGATGCACAGGCCCTTGGTTATGCCGAGGCGGATCCATCGCTGGATGTGGATGGCATTGATGCGGCCCACAAGCTGACGCTTTTGGCGGCCATTGCCTTTGGCCAGACGCCTGATTTTGGCCGGGTCTCTGTTTCTGGTATTCGCAATGTGTCATCCGTCGATTTTGAATATGCAGCTCAGCTCGGCTTCCGGATTAAGCTTGTCGGCGTTGCCGAACCAGGGCGCATGCCGCGCATGCAGACCTGCCTGTTACCCGCCAGCACGCAGCTTGCCAAGGTGGACGGCGTTCTGAATGCTGTCGCCTATGATGGTGATCCAGTTGGATCGACAGTTCTGACGGGGCCGGGCGCCGGTGCAGGCCCAACATCGTCGGCCGTGCTGTCTGACCTGATTGATATCGCCAATAACCGGGTCACACCGACCTTTGGTCGACCGCTGGACCAGCTTGCCGATGGCAGCAAGGTAGAAAATGGCGGCGGGTCAGACACACCCTATTATGTGCGCTTGATGGTGCTTGACCGCCCTGGCGTTCTGGCGGATATAACCTCAATCCTGCAGACGCACGGTATTTCGGTTGAATCCCTTCTGCAGCAGGGGCGTGCACCGGAAGATGTCGTGGCGCTGGTAATGACAACACATGAGGTTGCTGGCGAGAAATTGGCCAAAGCGCTAGCCGAGATTGAAGGTCTTAGCTGCGTGCAGGCCGCGCCGGTATCCATGCCGGTGTTGAATGGTGATCTGGAGGGCTGATTGACATCAACAGAGGCGTTTCTGGGTGTTGCCCGTTCGGTAACAAACGCCCGATGGCAAGCGGCGCAGACGCGGCTTGATGGTGCCAACCTCGATCGTGCCGCGGCGGCCATTGCGGAACATTTTCCAGATATGCCGCTTCCGGTAACCCGTATATTGGCAGGTCAAGATACAGAAGATATGCCCTTTGAGCATTATCTCGACCCTAAATTGCGCGACCTACTGCCCAATCCATCACGGTTCAAGGATATGGATCGGGCCGCCACACGGCTTGCCGATGCGGTGGAGGCCGGTACGCCCATCGGTGTATTTGGTGATTATGATGTGGACGGTGCGGCTGCAGCGGCCTTGCTGGTCAATGTACTTGGTGCGCTCGGACTGGCGGTAGACGTCCATATTCCCGACAGAATGCGTGAAGGCTACGGCCCCAATGCCGCTGCACTTGCCGCTTTGCAGGCGCGCGGGGCGGAGCTCATCCTTACCGTGGACTGCGGAATCGCCGCGCATGAACCGATCGCAGCGGTTGCCGATACAGGCATGGATGTAATTGTGATTGACCATCATCTGGCCGGGCCCGAATTGCCGCGTGCCCATAGTGTAATCAACCCAAACCGGCTGGATGAGGATCAGGCTTACGGAAATCTGTGCGCTGCAGGGGTGACATTCATCGTTCTTGTCGCGCTGCTGCGTGAATTGCGTCGCCGTAACTTTTTTACAATCGAGAAGGTGGCACCTGACCTGCGCAGCCAGCTGGATCTGGTCGGGTTGGCGACTGTATGTGATGTGGTGCCACTGACTGGGCTGAACCGGGCCTTTGTAATGCAGGGGTTAAAGGTGCTGGCTGGCAGAAGCAATCCGGGGCTTGCGGCGCTGGCCGATGCGGCGCGTTTGAACCGGCCGCCGACGTCACACACGTTCGGTTTTTTGTTGGGACCGCGGATCAATGCCGGTGGGCGGATTGGCCAGTCTGACCTTGGGGTCCGGCTGTTGTCGACATTAGACGGATATGAAGCCGCTGGTCTAGCAGCAAATCTGGATGAGTTGAATACAAAACGTCGTGCCATAGAGTTGGAAATACGCGCGCATGCAATGGATATGGCAGCAGAGCAGGCCGACAGTCCGGTTATTCTGGTCGGGCATAACACTTGGCATGAGGGTGTTATCGGCATTGTGGCGGGGCGTCTTCGCGAGGCCTTTGGTAAACCAGCCTGTGTTGTGGCGTTCAACCGGGATGGTTGTGCTCCCGGCAAGGGGTCTGGCCGGTCGATTCCCGGTTTTCGCCTTGGCAGTGCGATCATCGCGGCGCATCAAGCGGGCATTCTGGCTGGCGGCGGTGGCCATGACATGGCTGCAGGTTTTTCTATTGACCGCGATGCCATGCGTGCTTTTGCAGCCTTTCTTTCCGAAAGGTTTGCTGCGGAAATAGGCGTTGATATCCCTCAACTTGTGCATTCCGTGGCTGGCATGCTTAGCACGGCTGGCGCGCAGCCCGAATTGGCAGACTGGCTGGACCGCATTGGCCCGTTTGGAAGTGGCAATCCGGAGCCGCGTTTTGCCCTTCCGGACTGCCGGATCGTGAATGCACGGGCTATCGGGGCGGATGGTGCCCATGTGTCGTGCCGCCTAGATGATGGTAGCGGTAATATGCTGGGTGCTATCGCCTTTCAGGCAGGTGGTAATAGCCTTGGCAACGCATTGATGAAGGCGTGCGATGGTCAGAAAGTGCATGTGCTGGGCCGGATACGACGCGATCATTTTCGTGGTGGACGGGCAATGCAACTGGAAATAGAGGATGTGGCGCCTGCACAATTCTGATGCGCATGCAGTATCCCACTGTTTTCCATTCTGGTCTTTGAAAAACCGTCTTGATTTGCGATGATATTTTGACTACATCTCTGGCGTTGGTTTCATGTCCCGTTCGTCTAGGGGTCTAGGACACCGCCCTTTCACGGCGGCAACACGAGTTCGAATCTCGTACGGGATGCCAACCTTTTAATAGAGAAAAACCAATGACTTATATAACCATTGGCCTTCACTGGCCGGGGGTTTTTTTGCGTGTGGGGAACTATTTGGGGAACCATTTGGGATCATTTTCTATTAGTCACTTAATTCTTTTTAAATTTTAACAGCTATTAGATCAGTCTAATCTTTGGCAACGGTTTCGGCCCATAGCTGCCTTGGTGTTGGGATCGCCTAAAACAATTGCCGCCGAAGTAGCTTCAGTATTCGTCAGAATTTCTGAGACATTTAAAAGTAGATTTCCTGACTGGACTACACCCTGACCAATATAAGCCTCACCATATTGTGACCATGTCATGTTCGCATATAGCGAAGCTTCAAATTCATTCTGTGCTTGGAGGACTTGCATGCGGTTTGGTGGCACAAATTTTATGACCAGAGTTCCATTTGGGTCAGCAGGTAATTGTGTTGCCCGTCCCTGAGTATCCAATGTCCATCCACCTACACTGTCACATCGCCAAGTTGCGGCATTAGCTATTGAAGAAACCATGATCAATACAAAGGCGAAAACCGACAATTTTATCTACTCGCTCCTATAAAAAAGTACTCCGAGTGACCAAGTTTTTAGCCTACCTGATTTGTTGCCAAAGGTAAGTCCCCAATCACCTTGAGATCTTGAACAGATGCAAACTGCTGACTAGCATCATGAGGTAAAGGTGATTTCAACTTCGTACAAATTGCGTAGTTGGTTTTTGAACCAGATTCTGCGGGTCGCCGCTTTTACACGGCGGTAACCCTTGGTATTTTTAAGAAAAGAAAAAGACCGACTGGTTGGGGGATTTTGGGGAACCGTTGGGGAACCCGTACAACTGTATTCAAACAGATTGCAGCGGTTTAGAGCGGCTGTAACCCGCAGAAAACTTACCCCAACACCCCTAAAAGCTGCCCTTTCACGGCGGCAACAGGGGTTCGAATCCCCTACGGGATGCCAGCCTTTTAATGGATAAAAACCAATGATTTATATAGCTATTGGCCTTCACTGGCCGAGGGTTATTTTGCGTTTGAGGAATTATTTGGGATCATTTTCTATTAGTCACTTAATTGTTTTTAAATTTTAATAGCTATTAGATCAGTCTAATCTTTGGTAACGGTTCCGGCCCATAGCTGCCTTGGTATTGGCGGCGCCTAGAGCAAACGGCCAAAAGGATTGCAAACAGGATAAATATGGTTGTTCGTATTTGCCGAAATACCGCAGTGTGATTAACATTTGACTATGAGTTTTAGGTTCCTAATACCCTTGGTTTCGATTTTGCTCTTCCTATTCCCGAGTTTGGGCATGTCTAATAACGCCGTAGAAATGACGATAGTTGATGGAGAGCGATGTTTTAGAGCGAACGGAATCCCTGATCATCCAACAGGAAATTTTCCCAATCCAGGAAATCCAAATGCCATACAAGAACAACGAATAAAGGTTTGCGTTACTTTGAACCCTATAAAAGGAGTAGCGGCTATTCCTATCAGAGGGACGCTAGGAATTGCAGTAAACGGTGTACTATTTCGACCAAACACCGCTGGATTTTGGGATCCAAATGCTAAACAAGGCCACAGTCGTTTTGGAGATAAAAACTGGAGTTTGGATATATTTGGTGCGCCTGGAAGATTGGGTTTAGATTATAATAACGGCCATGTTGGACGCGGTGGTCTATACCATTACCACGGAAAAGCCGAGAGTCTTCTCAGAGCGTCTGGCACATCTATGGTTGGATACGCTGGGGATGGTTTTGAAATTCACTACCTCTCGGGAAAAAAGAAATCAGGTTGGTTTCTTAAACAGGGCAATCGCCCGACTGGAGGTCCTCAAGGTTTGTACGATGGGTCTTTCAATGAGGATTACGAGTTTGTTGGTGGAGAAAACAAACTTGATCGATGTAATGGCGGAATTTTAGATGGACGATATGTTTATTTCATAACAGATAAATATCCTTTTTTGCCGCGTTGTTTATATGGGAAAATCAGTCCCGATTTTAATAGAAGTGGACACTATTGATTATTCAAAATCATGTTACCGCCGTTACACGGCGATAAATTTTGATGACTTCAAAGGGAAGAAAAAGACCGCCCGACAGCTGTCACACAAGGATCATTTGGGATCATCTGCCCAACAGTTTAGAACGGATTGTAGCGGTTTAGAGTGGCTGTAGCTCTTAGAAAACCTACCCTAACACCGCCAAAAGCTAGCCTTTCGCAGCGGCAACATGAGTTCGAATCTCGTACGGGATGGCTGCCGATAATCCAAGCATATATTCTAATAAAGCCCTCGGCCAATGCTGACCGAAGGCTGTTTTTTTGTGTTTGTTATAGTTTTGTTGAAGTTTTTTAATGATCGATGCTTTGTTAATCTCAATCTCTTCCAGCTTCTATCATCTTTTTTCCGAGCAATGTTGGATTGGTAAAGCATGACTCATGGCTGCCCGGCATAGAAACGAGTCTGTATAGTCCCAACTTCTCGGATAATCTGGGATGCCACGGAAGGCTCGCGGGTAAAGCAACATCTTCTTGGCAAACCAAATAAGACTTTCCCACTTCCATTTCAGCNGGCGCTNTTGAAAGTTCAATNGTGTCTGTGAAGGTCTTATACGGGTGTGGATTNAGTCNTTCATAGCTCGNTTTGGCNAGNTCCGCATCCGCGTCATTTATNAANGCTTCGCGCCAGATTGGATAAGGTAGCAGNACACTNCCATCTTCCTGCGCTATAGCNTCAAAAAGACCNACATAATTNGGNGGNACCATGTCGTTNAGACACTCNCCTGANTTTGGAACGAAGGCATTCCAGTACACTAAACGCTTAATGCGCTCAGTGCCTAATTTATCAAATGCTCCAGTTATCACCATNCCACCATATGAGTGGCCAATTAAAATACAGTCTTTGATGTCGTTTGTTTCGAAGTATGAAATAAGTGATTGGATGGCATCATTAAGTCCAGTTGACTTATCATCTTGTGGATTATTACCAGCCAGCGTTGGTGTATGGACCTTATGCCCTTCAGCTTCGATGCTATCAGCTACCTCCTTTAGAAGTTCTCCTGTGTGCCACGCGCCATGCACTAAAACGTAGGTATCCATGAACCCCTCCAAAAAATTAAAACTATTGGTAGAATGCTAGGATAGTTTGGTTAACAGAGCAAGAAAGTGCCATGCGAGCACGAAAAGTAGGAGAGCGTTAGCGGTAGTTCGACCAATCTGGTGGCCTTGGCTAACAGGCGTGAAGCACCAGCGTGATCTTTCATAGTTTTTTGGCCATTAAAACCTATTTGCGGTAACAAAAATGGTCCAAAAATTCCAGTTTGTTACTCTTAAAAACCAGTTAAATCGCCTTGGGACCGGAATAACACGAGTTTAAATATGTCACGGGATGCAAATTATTTTCTATGTAGTACTACTAACTTACCAAACTTTGGATCTTACCAAACTTTGGATCTTACCTGGCTTGCGGCTCTTTTCGCGTTTGGGATAACTTTTGGCCACATTGCGCTTGCTTGAATTTGAAAATAGTTGATCCGATCAAACAACGCTCTTCTGAAAAAGAGCAAATTGTTCTTGTTTGAGTTTAAATGAATCTATAAGGCAACGATTCATTTGTTGATAATGATTTTGATAGGCGAACCAATACGGGCAACTAGAACTGAGATGTTAAGTTTGAAAATACACCGTCGTACTAGCCAAATATTTCGAAAAAGCATTAGCTTGCATGGCTAATAATCTCACAGTTGGAAGACACAAACACATGAGTTAGCAAAATATGTGCTTTTATAAATTTTTTGCCCGTGGCCTAGCTATTGGCCCTATCTTCGCCATTGAAGTTAGATACAATGTTTGTGGCAGTATTTAGGTTTGCCATCACCGGTTGATGGGTGCTTGTTGTTATCGATGACTTAAATTAGCACGAATTTTCTAATGAGGCATTCACGAGATTACTAATGGAAAAACCAAATTTTCCGATCGAAAAATTTATCAAGATTTCCATCTGGATCATTTTCGGCGGGTTAGCGATCACGTCGATGTTTGATTTTGACGATTGGTTCAACCGACTAAGTTGGGGTATAAAATTTCTGCTTCTTGCTTTGGTACTGCATATCGTTGTGAATTGGATCTATAAAGAATGATCTTAGATTAAATGACACTGCCAATTTAAACGATAACCATTAGATTTTTGGCTATTTCTCTAATTGCCTCATGCCCTAATAACCAGTTGATCCCCAGCGTGTGATGATTAATAGCACCACCGCAAGCCAGCTCACTCCGTACCACCAATGGATGTTTTTTACGAAAGATGTGGAGAGTGGTGTGCTCTTATCTGTCTTTTTGTTCAAATGAGTCTCCCTAAAAAAATTGTCACTCGGTTTGTCGCCAAGTTAGGACGCGGAAAAAGACCAATGCACCGATTATCGAACTAGTGCCGATGATGACTAAAGGCGTCATCTGTTCTGCAAATAAAACCCGCGCGCCAAAGGCATAAAAAAGGGCGACAATTGCACCTGTCCATATCGCGATTATTCGTCTGAGCATAATTCAACTCACACTTGCTGAAATACTTATTTCCACTCGTATAAATAAGGGTGTGCGACCCTTAAGTCTAGGCTGCTCAGTTTTGCACAGTAAAATTTGTAGAGGGAGTGAGACTAAATTTAGTTATTATGTATTCGGACCAACTGACCCTGTCGACACCATCAAGAATCTGCGGCGGATGTTTTGCCCTCATTAAAGGGCCGCCCGTGTACCGGCAGCAATGGTCGGTGGCGCAGCGTTCAGCGTATCGCGGGCAAAGCCGGCGGCTGACTGATACTCCGCCATGAAGGCTGCACGTTCCTCCATGGGGATGATATCCTCGATATCTTCAAAAATACCGTTACACCGGTCATTCACAAGGTTCAAAAGCTCAAAGGGGCCGGCGCCGCGATTGCGCAACACGATTTCAGACACAGAAGCGCATAAGGCATCATCATAAGCCTTTAACGCTGCGGCGCTGATGCCATACTGGACAAACATCGCGCCAAGTACCCGCGCATCGATAATCGCTTGGCTGGCCCCGTTGGATCCGGTGGGATACATCGGGTGTGCGGCATCACCCATCAACGCAACTGGACCGTCAACCCAGCTAGTAACTGGATCACGATCAATCATCGGGTTTTCGTAGACGACGTTAGCGCCGCGGATCAAGGCTGGGACATCAAGCCAGTCATAGGTCCAGCCCTCGAAATGATGGATGAATTCATCTATTCCGACTTTTGTGTACCAACCGCTGCGCGCACTGGCATTCGGATCATCGATTGTCACCTCGGCAATCCAGTTGATTATGGCAAAGCCCGTCTCAGGGTCCGCGGAGGATATGGGGTATATCACCATCCGCTGTTGCGGTGTGCCAAGTCCAATGAAAGACGACCCGGTGCGCAACGGTCTTGCCATGGTGGTGCCCCGCCACATCAGGGCGCCACCCCAGTGGATAGGGGGCTGGTCGGGATGCATCTGCGCGCGGATGGCCGAATGGATTCCATCGGCACCAATCAGCAGAGATCCTGTTTCCCTTACAGATCCGTCCGGTGTGTCAATCGCCACCGCAACCTTTCCGTCTTGCTGAATTTCGTATCCGGTCACACGCGCACCCAGACGGATATGGTCATCACCCGCGCAGGCACGGAACCTTTCATAAAGTGCCAGTTGGAACTGGCCGCGATGCACTGCATATTGCGGCCAATGATATCCCGCATATGTTCCACGTGGCTCGGCATAGATGTCGCGGCCGTTCAGTCCGACAAGTGCCCATTCCTGGGCTGGCAGGCCAAAGGTGTTCAGGTCTTCCTCTGTAAAGCCAAGTGCCATCAATTCACGGATGGCATTCGGCTGCAGATTGATACCAACACCAAGCGGTCGCATATCCGCTGCCTTCTCGACCACAATGCAAGGGATGCCGATCTGGTGCAGTGTCAATGCCAATGCAAAACCGCCGATACCGCCACCTGCTATGATCACTTGATTGTACATTGGCCTATCGACTCTGGGTTGCTGCCATTCCATCTGAACTAATTCACTGCGCCAGCGGGCTTCTATGGGCGTAGCAGAAAAAATGTTCTCGATGAATGGCCCTTTTGTCCGATGACATCAAAGTCTAGGCTGTCGATGTCCAAACTCTGAAATTATAAAATTCGTGGAGAGTGTGTATGCTTCCCCAGCCAACTCTGAGCCATGTTGCGGATCTGACCATTGAACTCGATCCTGTTCTCGAAATGGGGCAGGGACATGGCGGCACGCGCAGAATTATTCCCATCATTGGCGGGCAAGTCAGCGGTCCGGCATTTTCGGGCAAAATCATGAATGTTGGTGCGGATTGGCAGACGGTCTTTTCGTCTGGCCTTGCTGAACTCGACACGCGATATGCATTTAGGACAGATGACGGCGCCGTTATTGAAATTCGAAATTTTGGCTATCGTCACGGTCCTGCGGATGTGATGCAAAAGGTTGCCGCGGGCGAGGACGTTGACCCGTCTCAATATTATATGCGCACGCATGCGCGCCTCGAAACCGGGCATCCCAACTATCAATGGGTCAACAACACCCTTTTTGTCGGGGTTGGCGGCCGGTTGAAATTAAGCGTGATGCTGTCACTCTATGCTGTCGATTGAACGCGGTGCGTGCGTCTGCATTTCGGCGGTTGAACGTGCATTGCGGGGTAAAAAAGCTGTGAAACTATCCTGCGCCATGAACTGAACAGCTGGCGGTATTTTGCGATGTCGACCCCACCCTTGACGCCTTTGGCAGAATCCCTGTCAAGCACAGTCCCTTCTGTCGGTCCCGAGGCGCTAGTCTGGGTCCATGGACATGGGCAGTATGCACATTACCATATGAGTGTTATGCCCTGTTGTGACCGGGCTGTGTGTGATCCAAAGTGATCATTCAAACTGGTACGCACACTAGTGCGACAACTGTCCGGAGTATTCGCTTTCATCTTGAAACTGCCGCTAAACAATATATAACCCGTCCTAAGGCTTGTTCGCAGGCGTCAACCAATCGAGGGATCCGTCATGAACGCAAATATTGGGCTGATACTGGTGATCGGCTTCCCGCTTGCACTCTGCGTTGTCCTTTGGATTTTCGGCAAGGTGTCCGTTCGCCCAGAATAAGGGTATAGCTAGTCAATTATCCGACTATTTCCATTCCTGATTATTTGTTATCCGGTTGTTGCAGCGCTTTGACAGCAGCGTCAAATGCCAATGTCACACATTTGTGCCGTCCCTTTATGCCGCGTACCGGCTGAAACATTTCCATCCTTGTGTGGATGGCCGCATCATCATCGCCGGCAAGCCATGCGGTAAAAGCACTGCGTAGCCTAACAACCTCTGTAATTTTAAGCTGGGTTGCGATGTTCAAGAACAATCCGGCACCTGCCTCACACAATGCGCATCCGCGCACCTCTGCGCCAGCTGCTGTGATCACTAAATTGTGTCTTTTGTGGTGGTGTGCCTGCAGCGTCATGTTCACGCGGTCACCGCATGTCGGGTTTGAAATGATTGCCGCATGCGTTGGCTGCGCCACGAGCGCGCTATCCCGCATATTTTTGGCAAGGGCCAGAATCTGTTGCCGGTAAAGTGCATCCATAAACCGTGACTAGCAGTCAGCCAGTTGCCGGGTCAATGCGGCCTTGTCATCTGCGGCAAAAAGGACAGTCGTTAGCCCGCGTTTACCAACAGAATGGTTACGCCGCTGATTGCGACGACATAAGTCAGAATAACCATCCAGTGGATACTCTTATAGACGTTTTCTTCCGGCACATTTGCCGGACGTTCCTTTTGTGACGCCATAGCATCCTTCCCCCAAAAAGGTATTGCTTGCCCATCCATACGGCCCATTTCCAGTTTTTACATGCAAGCCTAACGGATTACAACCGGCATCCAGTGCATAAAAAAATGCATTTATCATTATCATGGAAAGAAGATCGCTTTATCATGGGAAGAGGGTTTCTATTTTCTTGGTAATTGGCGTTGAAGTGCCCACGGCTTGCCTCTAATATCCGATGGATTGAGGAGGAAGGTTTGAATCGATTTAGCCGAAGCCTGTTACTGTTTGTCATCCTTTTCGCGGCGTGGCTCCTCATGTCAGGCCACTACACACCGCTGTTGGTGTCGCTCGGTATCGCCAGCTGCGCGCTTGCCACACTTCTTGCGCATCTGATTGGTGCTTTGGATGACGAAGGTTTGCCGCTGCATATTTTTGCGCGGCTGCCGTCTTACCTGCTGTGGCTATTGCGTGAAATTATCGCCGCAAATATCGCAACGGCACGGATCATACTGTCAAGGTCGGCGCAACCTGTGCTGTTCACGACGAAAGCAACGCAAACAACCGCCGCCGGCGTGGCGACCTATGCCAATTCAATTACTCTTACGCCGGGCACTGTTACCATAGAAATGGACCCGGCCGATGGAGAATCTGCCGCGCTAGAAGGGGTGCAACCGACCAGTCATATTTTTCTTGTACATGCACTTGATCCGGTTTTCGAGGAGGATGTTGCAAGTGGTGAAATGGACCGGCGTGTAAGTGCACTAGAAGGCAAAACGCCATGATGTTTGCGGCTGGACTCGCAGCGTGTGCGGTTGCGCTAGTGCTGGCACTAATACGGGCCATGCGCGGGCCGACCCCATTTGACCGTTTGTTGGCGGTAAACGCGATCGGCACAACGGTGATCCTCGGAATTGCGCTTCACGGCTATGTGCTTGGGCGCCCAGAATTTCTGGATATCTCGATCCTGTATGCGGTGATCAATTTTATCGGGACCTTTGCGGTACTGAAGCTTTTCAATACCGGAGGGCTGGGAGATAGTGGCGGGCGTGCAAAGCCAGACCTTGATGATCAGGCCAACCGGGATGGGGACATCTGATGGCTATGCTGATTGATGTGCTCTCAGGCCTGTTTATTGCGCTCGGCGTGATCTCGCTTTTGATTGGCAGTCTTGGTCTTGTGCGCCTGCCTGATTTGTTCAGCCGCACCCATGCTGTCGGAATGATGGATACCGCTGGAGTCGGTTTCATCATTCTGGGGCTGATTGTGCATGAAGGGTTAACCCTCATCAGTTTCAAATTGGCGCTGGTTGGCATCTTCCTGTTCTTCACCAGCCCGATTTCTACGCATGCAGTGGCTCAGGGCGCCTTTCGCGGTGGTTTGCGACCTGTACTGTATGATCCGCGGGATAAAGACGGCTCCAACCAGGAAGGCGCTAGAAAGAGCGATAGTGACGCACCATGAGTGTTTTTGTTACAAACCTGCTGCTGTTGCTGTTTCTGGTATTCCTGCTGGTGCTGGTGATTATGACTCGCCGTCTGTTTGCAGTGGTTGTGCTGGCCGGCGCATATTCCCTCGTTTCGGCGGCCATGTTTGTCAATCTGGATGCGGTTGATGTCGCCTTTACCGAGGCCGCTGTCGGTGCCGGCATCTCTACTGTTTTGTTCCTGGCCACAATGGCCTATCTGCCGGGACGCGAAAAGGTGTTGCCTCCGTCCGGACGCATTGGCAATGCGATGGCAGCCGGCATCATCTGTGTCTTCGCCGGCGCGCTTCTGGTCGCTGCGGCAGTTGAATTGCCGGCGGTAGGCGATCCCAACGCCCCGGCGCATCTCCATGTTGCACCGCGTTATCTCGCCGAGAGCGGCTCTTTCCTGCATATTCCTAATGTTGTCACCACCGTTCTTGCCTCTTATCGCGGCTTCGACACGCTGGGTGAAACCGTTGTGGTTTTCACCGCCGGGCTTGGCGTCCTCGTATTATTGTCAGGCTTTACGCGCACACGCCGTGCCGCACAGGACCGCGCGGGCGTGCAGGAGGACAGCGATGCGTGACAATCCGGTATTGCGCACCTGCGCCAAAATCCTGTTTGCGCCAATCATTGTGTTTGGCCTCTATGTGCAGTTTCACGGTGATTACAGTCCGGGGGGTGGGTTTCAGGCTGGCGTGATTATCGCCGCCGCCTTTATTTTGCATGCGCTGATTTTTGGGCTTGAAGCAGGGCGCAGGCTGGTGCCGCAATGGCTGAACCTTGCGTTGCTGGCGGCAGGGGTTTTGCTCTATGGCGGGGTTGGCGTTGCTGGTATGGTCATGGGTGGTTTATATCTTGATTACAATGTATTGCTACCCGATCCTTCAGCAGGACAGCATGTGGGAATCATCCTTGTGGAATTCGGCGTCGGGCTTACCGTGACGGCCGTCATGCTGGCGCTGTTTCACGCATTTGCCGGATTCAACCCTGAACGGTTTGGCGATGAGACAAGCGATGAAGCTGACCACTCAAGGGGTGGGTCATGATTGATCCGGTCAGCATCATCACCGATAGCTGGAACTATCTGATCGTCATCTGTCTGATGATGGGCGGTCTGTTCATCGTCATCTCACAGAACAACCTTGTCAAAAAACTTGTTGGGTTGGCGATTTTCCAGACATCTGTCTTTCTGTTCTACATCACTGTTGGCAAAATGGCGGGCGGCACAGCCCCCATCCTGATTGACTCTGCCGATGTGGCCTATTCAAACCCGTTGCCGCATGTCCTGATCCTGACCGCAATTGTGGTGGGTGTGGCGACGACGGCCCTTGGGCTGGCACTCGTTCTGCGGATTCACGGTGCTTTTGGCAGTATCGAGGATGATGAGGTTCTGACAATGAAGGCCGAGGCAGCCCTGCCACGGTTTACTCGCGCGCCGTCTGAAACGGACAGCGAGGCCCGGTCATGAGCCTTGCTGCGATTATAGCCAATCTGCCGGCACTGGTTGTCGTTGTGCCGTTGTTGCTGGCACCTGTTGCTGCACTGATACCCGTATCGGGTGCCGCCTGGGTGATTGCAGTGATCGGCACTGGTGGCGCGCTGATATCCGCCTGGATGCTACAGGGCGCCGTTACCGGCGGTGTCAGCTTCAGCTATCACCTTGGCAGTTGGCCACCGCCATGGGGCATTGAATTTGTCGTGGATGCGGCTTCGGCCTTGACTGTTTTGATCATGGCGGCGCTTAGCTTTGTCGCCACGCTGTTCGCGCGGCGTGCGTTGCCGGCGGAAATCAATGAAAGGGATGCTGGCAAGGCCTATTCGGCCTGGCTGCTGGCATCTGGCGGACTGGCCGGGCTGGTCATGACCGGCGATGCCTTCAATCTTTTTGTTTTTCTGGAAATTTCCGCACTGTCCTCGATCATCCTGATTGCGCTTGGTGCCGGTACGGACAGGCGGGCGCTTGTCGCTGCCTATAATTATCTGATCATTGGTGCCGTCGGGGCGACGTTCTATGTCATCGGTGTTGGCTTTATCTATGCCGTCACCGGCACCTTGAACATGGCCGATCTTGCGGAACGGATACCGCAAGTGCAGCAGGATACAGTCATCATCGTCGGCTTTGGGTTTATGGTTGCCGGTATTCTGGTCAAGGCGGCTCTTTTCCCGGTACATATATGGTTGCCAGCGGCCTATGCCTTTGCCCCGTCTGCGGTGTCCGCCATGCTTGCAGCGATTGCGACCAAGGCAGCGCTCTATATCCTTGCGCGGATCCTGTTTACGGTTTTTGCCGGCGTTCCCGATGTTACGGCACTGGCACTGGAATGGGTGCTGGTTCCCCTTGCCATTGCCGGTATNTTTACCGGNACGNTTCTCGCCATCTATGAAAATGANATAAAGAAGCTGCTNGCTTTCAGTTCTGTTGCGCAGATNGGGTATATCGCGCTTGCCTTTGGCATTGCCAGCAGCGCAGGCATTGCCGCCGGNTTCATCCATATTGGAAACCATGCGATCATAAAGGGCGGCATGTTCCTCGCNGTTGGCGGATATTTTCTTGCGCTGCGCANCCGGGTCAGCCTGNCNGCCATGACGGGCCTTGGCCGTCGCATGCCAATTACCACAACAGGNTTTCTGATCTGCGGGCTCAGCCTGATNGGCNTGCCCTTGACCGCGGGTTTCATCTCAAAACTCTACCTTGTNAGGGCGCTGATCGCAGAAGACATGATCCTGGTGATGNTCCTTGTACTGGTCAGCAGTGCNTTGTCGGTTGCNTATCTNTGGAAAATTGTTGAAATNCTCTGGCAGCGNNCCGAAGGGGACGACGTCCCGTTGCATGGAGATGAAACCCCGGCGCTNTATNTGCCGCTGTGGNTTCTCGCCATCGCCAATCTTTGGCTTGGCNTTGCGCCGGCNCCGCTGGTCGATGCCGCNAACCGGGCAGCGATGCATCTGGTAGGNGGGATTTCGTGATGTTCATGTCACCTGAAACCGCTCTNCTGACCGGTATCTTTGCGCCGCTTGTGGTGGCGCTTCTGACGCCATTTCTGGCGGTGCGTAACAACTGGCGCGATGTGGCCGGGCCAATCGGCGGNGTCATCACATTCNTTGCTGCCCTGCATGTGGCNAATGACGTGCTGGCGGGTGGCACGCCGTCATNGACAGCAGCAGAGATCGCGCCNGGCATAGAACTTGGCTTTTCGGTAACGGCGCTNGGGGCAATTTTCGGGCTTGTTGCATCNGGCCTTTGGGTTTTGGCGGCCATCTATTCGGTCGGCTATATGCGTGGCAATCATGAAAAGCACCAGACNCGNTTTGCNGCCTTCTATGCGGTGGCAGTNCATGCNGCCATGGCCATTGCATGGTCCGGNAATCTGCTGGTGCTGTTCATTTTCTACGAAATTCTGACCTTTTCCACATTTCCGCTTGTGGCGCATAAGGAAAGCAANGCCGCACGCGACGCCGGCAGGCTTTATCTGAGCATTCTGGTTGGCACCTCGGTGGTGCTTTTGCTGCCGGCCGTCATCTATGTNTGGGTGATGACCGGTCGTCTGGATTTCATNCCCGGGGGCATTNTNGCAGGAACNATTTCGCCAGAGGTTGCNCCCTGGTTGCTCGCGGCTTTTGCTTTCGGTGTCGNCAAGGCAGCGATCATGCCGCTTCACCGCTGGTTGCCGGCGGCGATGGTGGCGCCGACGCCTGTCTCNGCGCTGCTTCACGCTGTTGCTGTNGTGAAGGCNGGTGTCTTTACCTTGCTGATGGTATCGGTTTACATCTTTGGCATTGATTATCTGGCGGATACNGGNGCCTCAGTCTGGCTGGTCTGGGCNACCTGTTTTACCATTCTGGCGTCAAGCTGTGTGGCCATTACAAAGGATGATCTGAAAGCGCGACTGGCCTATTCAACGATCAGTCAGNTGTCCTATGTGGTTCTTGGTGCTGCAATTGCGACNAAAATGGCTGCCGAAGGTGCAGCGCTTCACATTGTNATGCATGCGGTTGGCAAGATCACCCTGTTCTTCGTCGCAGGNGCAATCTATGTTCAGGCGCATATCACAAAGATATCGCAGCTAGACGGGCAGGGGCCCGANATGAAGCTTGTNTTCGCTGCCTTCTTTATTGGNGCATTTTCCATCATCGGTATCCCGCCCGCAGGCGGCAGCTGGTCGAAATTCATGCTCATGGTGGGTGCAGCAGATGCCGGCATGGTGATGGTGCTGNTTGTGCTTGGCATCTCGTCACTGATGAACATCTATTACNTGCTCGACCCGGTGGCCCGCGCCTTCTTCAAGCCGAAAGTCAAAGAGGTCAAGATCNCCTGGCATCCGTTGACAGTATGGCCGCCGNTTGCGACCGCGGTGCTCTGCATCGCACTGTTTTTCTTCGCTGACCCGATAGTGGGGCTGGCACAGGCAATGGTGACAGGATGAGCGCGAACAGCAAAGAGGCGCAGAAACTGGCGCGCATGGGCATCTGGGCGACAAGGGTGTTGCTGGCAATNGGTGCCGTGCTGGTGGTGCTNGAGTTTGTGATCCATCGCCATGGCGAAATTGCGCTGGAAGNCCTGCCACTATTCCCGGCGNTCTATGCCTTCTTCATCTGTATCTTCATCGTGGTCGGCGGGATCCTGCTGCGGAAGATCGCGATGAAAGCAGAGGATTACTATGATGATGAGTGATTTTCTGACCATGCTGCCACCAGGCGCACTGATGATGATTGTGGCGGCCGGGCTGGTGCTGGTGCCGCATCACGTGCGCCAGGTGGTAATGCTGCTGGCGATTGCCGGATCGGCCTTCAGCCTGACAGCCGGCGCTGGCCAGCATCTGACCGTTGCGCTTCTCGGGTTCGAGATGATGTTTTATCGGGCCGATCATCTCAGCCTTCCATTCGCCATTGTGTTTCATATCGCAGCGGCCTTGAACGTCTTTTATGGCTGGCATGAAAAACGCGCTACTGATCATGTGGCGGGACTCGCCTATGCCGGGGCAGCCCTTGCCGCGCTTCACGCCGGCGATCTGATTACCCTTTTCATCTGGTGGGAGGCGACGGCGATCACCTCGGTGTTCCTGATCCTTGCTTCCGGGACACAGCGCGCCCGTCATGCTGCAATGCGCTATCTGATCATTCAGGTGGCGTCAGGTGTATTGCTTCTGGCTGGCGCGGCCATGCTGTTAAGTAAAACCGGGTCGCTTGCATTCGTCGCAATGACACTCGGGTCTACCGCCAGCTGGCTGATTTTCATCGCCTTCGGGATCAAGGCCGCGTTCCCGTTGCTGAATGGTTGGCTGCAAGATGCCTACCCCGAGGCAACCGTAGTTGGGACTGTTGTTCTGTCTGCTTTCACAACCAAACTTGCGATCTATGCTCTGGCCCGTGGATTTGCCGGGACAGAACTTTTGATCGTCATTGGCTGTCTTATGACAGCTTTCCCTGTCTTTTTCGCGGTGATCGAGAACGACATGCGGCGTGTGCTTGCCTACAGCCTCAATAATCAGCTTGGCTTCATGGTGGTTGCTATCGGCATCGGCACCGATCTTGCGATTAATGGGGCCGTGGCGCATGCCTTTGCGCATATTATCTATAAGGGTCTGCTGTTCATGAGCATGGGCGCGGTTCTTTATCGGGTTGGCACGGTCAAGGCTTCCGAGCTTGGCGGTCTCTACAAGTCAATGCCCTTGACGATGGTGTTCTGTGTTGTTGGGGCGATGTCAATTTCTGCTTTTCCGCTATTCAGCGGTTTTGCGGCGAAGTCGCTTATCATGTCAGCACTTGGCTATGAAGGTCTGATAGTGGCCTATCTTGTGCTGTTGGCGGCGTCGGCAGGTGTGTTACACCATTCCGGTATCAAAATCCCCTATTTCGCTTTCTTCGGGCATGATGGCGGGCACAAGTTGAAGGAAGCACCCTTTGGTATGCTGGTGGCGATGGCCGGCGCCAGTGCGCTTTGCATCGGCATTGGCAGCTTCCCTGCCATTTTCTATCAGATCCTGCCATACAGCATCGACTATAATCCTTACGATGCCAGTCATGTGCTTGGACAGATGGAACTGCTGATCTTTTCGATACTGGCTTTTACTTTCCTCATGCGGTTCGGCTTTTATCCGCCGGAGCTGAAATCGACGGTCCTGAATACGGACTGGCTGTATCGCCGTGTTGCGGTCTGGCTTGGCAGACCGATATTGTTGGCGGTAATGACCTTCTGGAACAGTGCCATGCGTGCCATCGCCGGTTACCGCGACGCTATCTGGCAGGCTGTTGAACGTTTGGCGCATGCGCCTATCACCGGGCCAACCGTGCCGGGGCGTGCCGTTCTAGTTCAAACCGCATTACTGGCAGCGCTTCTGGCGATTGGCTATCTTGTCGCGGGCTAGACACAAACTGCTGGTTGCTGCTGTCCTGTCGGCCATTGTGGCGTTCAGCAGTCTCGTCCCCACTGCCTATGCTGACCGGCCCGTCTTTGATACTGCACAAATCCTGGTTGATCCTGGCGACGGTCGCAAAATCAATGTGACTGTTGAGGTGGCGACCACACCAATTCAACAGCAATATGGCTTGATGTTCGTTACGGCACTTGGTGATGACGAAGGAATGTTGTTTCTGTTTAAAGCAAATGCGATGCGCAGCTTCTGGATGAAGAATACCCTTATCCCGCTGGATATGCTGTTTTTTGATGACAAGGGGCAGCTTGTTAACGCTGTCGAAAATGTCCCGCCACAGACACTGCAGTCGCGTCGATCCGCCGCGCCAGCCCGCTATGTGCTTGAATTGAATAGCGGCAGTGTGGCCAGACACGGGATTAAATCTGCGGCGCGTCTGCTGTTGCCTGCAGGGTTGCAGCCGGATTAACAGGAAAATCCGCATCTTCTGCATTTTGTGTGTTTAATCAGCTTGCCAATTGGCAGCGTAGGCAATAAAACCAGCGCGTCGGAGTGTAGCGCAGCCTGGTAGCGCATCTGGTTTGGGACCAGAGGGCCGGGGGTTCGAATCCCTCCACTCCGACCATTTCTCATTCTGGACCATTCCCTATTCCTACTGGCGCCTGCTGACCGCGCCCGTTGCTGGCTATCGAGTTCGCCTCGGTGCGGCAAGGCGGGGCTTGACCGCAACCGGCAAGAATTGGATATATACAGGGTCGTCAGGATTCGGGGGGACGAAATGGTACGTGCACGCATTTACAAGCCATGCAAGACAGCTATGCAATCTGGCCGCAAGGCAGCGGTGACCCGTGGCAATGTCTGGGTTCTGGAATATCCACGCAGCAAGGCAGTCAGGCCCGAAAGACTGATGGGGTGGCAGTCTTCAGCAGATACTGGTCGTCAGGTATGTGTACGTTTTCCTGACAAGCAGAGCGCCATTAATTACGCCGAAACGAACGGCATTCCCTATCAAGTCAGCGAGCCCAAATCCCGCAGGGTGAAGCCAAAGGCTTATGCTGATAATTTTGCCTTTGCGCGCAATGGTGCCTGGACGCATTGACTTTGATGTAATAAAGCATGCGCCGCTTATTACAAATAAACGATATCTTGCCGGCGTCCAACCCTGCCCAGATCTTCTGCGCCGAAGCAATGTGATCAAATTCCAAAGCTTTGTGTAGCTCGATTGAGGCTGCGATGTTAATAATCGCTAATCACCCCCATCATTCGACTTTACATATTGCCGATGAATGGCGGATCGCTTTTAAGACTAGCTGTACCCTGCTGCAAATTATGGAGATAAACTGTCCCTGTGACTTTAATGTTACTGGGGTCAGGATGGTCGGATACATAAGTGGCTAGGGCGCGAATTATGGTTGCCATGCGCAGAATATAGCTGGCACGCACTATACAACGTAAAACCGTGAAACAGGGCGTCGGCGCAAAAGAATGGGCTCGTGTTGTGTGGCTGGACTTTAGACGCCAAATCAGGCACAAAGCGCAACGGGGGCTGGCGTTAATCCAACCGTGCCCACATTGCACGGCCAATGGTTCCGTAGCTCAACTGGATAGAGCAGCTGACTTCTAATCAGCAGGTTGGGGGTTCGAGTCCTCCCGGAATCGCCATGCCGACTTGCGCTGTAACGTCTGTGTTCCCTCGAAAACTGCCTGTGTCGTGTGTTGTCGATGGTTTGATTCTATCGACATGATCAGTGGCTTGCCACTCGAAATTAGGGGTCTTGAGTGACCGAAGAGTGACCAGCGAGTGACCAACGTCCTGCCTAGATTGGGTCCCATGAACGACAAACACTACCCTCGCTGGGTTCGAGGGCCAGCGGTTTCAAAAAGGGAGCTAAAGGGGACTTTGGATGTTGTTTGAAGCTTTCATGCTGTCAGCTTAGGAATAATCGTCCATCACTTCACCGCGATGAGGCGTGACAGTGACACCTTCGAACAGGTGTCCATATTTCTCCGCAAAGTCCTCACCGCTCTCTTGCCAAACCTTCTCGCAAGCCTCGTAGGCTGCCATGTCGCGATATTCCAACCAGTTACCAATAATGAACCCGCTCTCCGGCAGGAATAGACGACTGGAATGAAACCTTGTCATACCCAAGGGGCGTAATTTGTCTGCAAGTTTGCCCATTTCCTGCTGGAACACTTCTCGGGCCTTTAGCATCGAGGCTTCATCAGGGTATTCGACAGTTGTAAAGCTAATCACTTCACCAGCCATCCTTCGTCTCCTTGGTGTTTTTACTGCAACAAGTATAACACACCATGACCTAAGTTGTCTTAACTTTAAGCACCACAATGGAGAGCGATGTGATTTCCATCTACAAGACAAACTACAGGAAAAGATGCCGCTCCTCCGCTGAGCGGCCTTCGTTTCAAAATGAAAAAACTCCGGCTGGCGGAATGCCAGCCGAGGTTGCGGAGGGAATATTGGGATAAAGAACGCTAGCCCGTTGGTGGGATTCGTGCATATGTGCCCTTTTCTGAGATAAGTGAACCCGAGTTACCGACCACAACAACTACGTCGACTACCTTCAGAAAGGTCAGTCAGTGGTCCGCATTAGTGAGTTAGAAGTTGTTGTCGATGCAGCCTCTACAGGCGGACTAAAGTTAGCGCGTACTTCATAGGCGCCACCTAACTTTGGGCTTCACGGGAGCACTGGTTACCCCACTTGTTCTCGGTGCATTAGGAACCCGAGTTGTCGGGCGTGTCTGTCCATAGGTCACCCCACTTAAAGGCATAGGTGACACCAGTGGCCTTGTGCATACGCAACCCCTGATGATTCAGCGCGAGTTACTGCATAAGTGGAATAGGGTTGCTTGGGCCGTTGGCTGCCTAATTTTGATTTAAACTAAGGCTCCTAAGAATAATAACATTCTGACCAAGGAGTGAATTAGCACGGTTCCTGCCTTTAGGAATACGAAAGTCATTTTTGTGACTGCTCATTCTTCCTCCGAGAAAACTCAGGCCCACTTCGGTGGGCCTTTTTTTCGTAATGCACAAAACGAAATTTAGGTGTATTCCGTTTCACTGAGGTACAAAAAATGTTCGACACCAAGATCGCCGTTATCATTCGTGACGATCTCGCCACTTGGCAGAAGCTGAATGTCACCGCCTTCCTCATGAGCGGCATCACCGGCGCCAATCCAGAGATTGTCGGTAAGGCCTATGAGGACCGGGATGGAAAGATGCATCTTGCGATGTCTGTGCAGCCGGTAATTGTGTTAGCTGGCCCGGCAAATGTGCTGACCAACATCCGCAACCGTGCCAATGACCGGGGCGTTGAAACGGTTGCCTATATCGAGGAAATGTTCAGCACTGGGCATGATGATGCCAACCGCGCCATATTTGCCGAGCATGACGCTACCGAAGCCAACACGGTTGGAATTGCCTTGAGGGCCGACAAGAAAATTGTCGACAAGATCACCAAAGGCGCAAAGATGCACGCCTGAAATACTGTCGTCT
>PCBG01000005.1 GCA_002731315.1 Rhodospirillaceae bacterium
ATAACCTTTTGTGGCATTGAACCACTTCACTGTCCCAACACTCATATCGTTCTCCTATGAATTGGGGATTGGGTAAGCCATTCAATTCTGGGAGGAAAAGCGTGGAAACCGCCCTGCAACCGCGCAGGATACGACCCGTCGTAAAAAAAAACTGACAGAAAGTCCAGCCTAAATTGGGGTTAGCTCTCTTCTTGCCCGCCCCTGCCGGGACACCTGTCTAGTGTGCTGTGCAGTGGCTGAAAAGCACCGATAACAGCGTTGCACCGCCGCTTGGGGCTTCTAGCCATAAGCTTGCATCTTGTTAGGATAGCGAAATTGGTGTTACCATAATGATCTACATTAAGTGGTTCAGCGTGATGCGTTTACTGTCAGTGCGGTCGTTAGTATCCATGTTTTTCTTGTGCGCAGGCACTGCGGCGCCATCCTTTGCCAAAACCGCCTGTCCTGCCGACCAAGACATGGAGTGGCATGATTGCATCGGTGTCTATGAGACGGAACCATCCAGCGAATTCAGCGGAGACGTCTACCGAGGCTACTTCAAGGACGATACCTTCCACGAACTGGGTGTTTATTTCTATAAGGCCGGTGACGTTTATTTCGGTGGTTATGATGAAGGCACGTTGCAAGGACCGGCGATCTATGTCTATGGGCCGAAAACCAAACATTTTGGTGACAGCTATGTCGGCAATTTCGACAAAGGGCAGCGCAGCGGCCATGGTGCCTTTTTCTTTTCGGATGGCGATATTTTCATAGGCAACTTTGAAGACGGGCACCGCGAAGGCGCCGGAACCTATTATTTTGCCGATGGCACTGTCGAGCATGGCATATGGCGGGACGGAAAATTTACAGATGCAATGACGCCCAGCTTATCACGCAAACGCGATTGCCCAAAGTCACCCTCCGCCTATTTCGATAATTGCTTTGGCACCTTTATGTTCGACAGCGGTGACAAGTATGTGGGCGAATTCAAGGACGATGAATTCCATGGTCTCGGCACCTACGTTTTTCCGGATGGAGATGTGTTCCAGGGCTATTTCCAGAATGGCAATTGGAACGGGCTCGGGCTTTACATCTTCGGCAGCAACGGAACTTCAAAGGGTGATGTTCGGCTTGGCGTTTATCACGACGGCACGATCGACGGCGAAGGCGTCTATCTGTTCAACTCCGACGGTGAATGGGCCGGTGATATTTTCGCTGGCAACCACGAGGACGGGCTTGCCGAAGGGCTGGGTGCCTATTTCTATTCTGATGGCGCTAAATACATCGGTCTGTATGGAAATGATCTACAGAACGGCCCAGGTATGCTTTATTTGGCTGATGGCACCAACAAGGCGGGCATCTGGAAAGACGGTGAGATGCAGACCTCGGACAACGCCGACACGCGGATTTCACCATAGCAAATCTGATTACGCGGGCAGCGCCAATACCGAATTGCCGCGGGTTTCGGCGATAGTAACATAACCACATTCGGTTAGCCGCTGCAGCACATCCACTTCCCAGTCATCACGGTTAACGGTCTCGATTATCAGCAGCTGCGGAAACAAATCTCTGTTTTCCGGCACAAGGAACGGGACAAGGGCACGGTCCTCCATACCCTCAATGTCAATTTTCATGGCGTCGACGGCCGTGACCTCATTCTCTGCTAGCAAGGCTGCAAGCGGGCGCACCGGCACATCAATCGTACCACCTGCGGAAAAATTCCTCACGATAGAACTGCCACCGGTATCGCCCTGCTTCAGGTTAAGGCGCGCCAACTCATCAACGGCACCGATCGCCACAGGTAGGACCCTGATCTGCTGGTCAAAACCATTGAAGGCGATATTGGCGGCAAACCTGTCTACCAGTTCCGGGTTTGGTTCAGCCGCCAGCACCTGTTTTGCTCCTGCATGCGCCGCCATAAGGGCGTAATAGCCGATATTTGCGCCAATATCGACAAAGCATCCATTATCTGTCAGATAATCGCGCATGAAGGTAAGTTCCTCGGCCTCGCGCAGGCGCGAACTGAACAGGATCTTTGATTCAATGGTGTTCCCGACGGGCCGCAACCGAAGCCGCAGCCCGTGATAAGCAAAATCAACCGGCGCGCCGGGAGACGGTGCCTGCCATGCGCGGGAAAAGACGCGTTTCAACTTGCCGCGGCCAAGTCCCATACGGACAAGGAACAAGATCAGCCGGTTCACGCCCGTCGGTCTGTAAGCACCAAAATCATCCATCGGCAACCGGCTTTCTCAGGATAGCAATGCCTTTCTATAGACGGACCGGCAGACTATAGACCAGCAAAAAACCGTCCATCAATGGCCTAAGGCGGATGTATGGTGCATGGTTGACGCCTGCCACTTCTAGGAACGGGCGGCCATAGCCTCCCAGTCCCGATATATCTTCTGCGCAGGCCCAATTGGACCGCACCGGATTAGCGCCAAAAAGGTAGCATTCTTAGTTCTAGCACCTCTATCCACAACCACCTACTGCTTTGCTTCCGCCAGATCTTCAGGATTGATTTAGCCCGAGGCCTCGCGGGTGGCTTAGTCTGCCTCCTCAGCAGCAACGCTTGCCAAATTGGCAGACGCGATTGACACCAACGCAGCGGAGATTTCTTCGTCAGGTGGGCTGCCGGCAAACCATTTATAGACCTGCAGGTAGTTTTGTCGTTACCATAGAATGTCTTTTTTAGGAGGTATTAATGAAAAGAGTTGTTACAGCCGGCCTTCTGGCCTTTGCCCTTTTTGGCATTTCCGCCTGCTCGAGCTATCCAAGCTGGGTACCGAACTGGGCACAAATAGGTGCCGAGGAAAAATCCTGACCTGCGCGTGACGACAGCGCATCTTTAAACAAATGACAATGCCCTGTGAGAGATAAGGCACAGGGCATTCTTTTTACCAATTGCGGGGAAACAAAATGCCGCCGGCGCGGCGCACATAATGTCCAGCCTGGCACTAGCCAGATCATGGGTGAGCACACCCAGCCCGCAATCAGGTGCGACGATCGGCCTGTCTCAGTTAATATTCCCGAGCGCAGCGGCCGCCCCGTCTTTAGTCCGGTCTCATCGTTACGTTTTGCGGGCATTCATTATGCTTGGCCTCGTCGGTGGCGTACCTCAGTCCAAGCTGAAACGCGTGCCGACAATCTCGCATATCCGGATTGTGGCCAGCTTGTCCTGCTGATCACGGATCATGCCCAGCCAGTCGTCGAAATTCAACAGCGCGGCCATGCGACCTGTGATCACCTGCAGGTCGCTGCGGCACTCACCCGTGTCACCCGGCTTCAGCGCCATATAATCAGCTCGGCAATCCAGCTGGCTGTTACCCACCAAAACCCCCGAGGCGGTTGTCATCAGGACGGATACATGGGTGATGTCGCGGCCGATCCGGTTCTTGAATTGAAGGCGCAGCCGGTAGATGGTGGCCGCACCAGCCTCATCATCCTCGAATTTGACCATCACCTCGCAAGGCAGCTTTTCGGCCGCCACCGCCGGCTTGGCGATCACAAGACCCAGCGCGAGCCATGCCATCAGGATCATAGCCGCAAGGGGCAGAAATAGTGCCGTCCTGCCCATGCTGCATTTTGTAACATCGCCGTGTAACTGCGTATCTTTGCGGCGCTGCATCATGTCATAATTCCCTTAATATTGCGTGCGGCTGACGGTTTTAGTCACGCAGACGCGCTAATTCGGCAACGATCTCGCAATCGGTAATCTGCAGGAAAATGCTCGGCGGCACTTTTAGCTTTGATGTCCGGTTACCGCCGCCAAGGATGATGTAATCCAGCGCCATGACAGATTCTTCTACCCAGACGCGTACCCCCGCCGGCAGACCTATCGGGGTCACGCCGCCAATTTCCATACCGGTGATCGCGCGCGTTTCATCCAGGGTCGCAAAGGATGCCTTTTTCGCACCCAGCCGCTTGCGAACGGTCTTGTTAACATCAAGGCGATGCGTGGCAGGCACCATGCAAAGCGCATGATTGTCACCATCGGCCTTGTCGCGCACCAGAATGGCATTCACTGAATTTTCAGATGGCACCTGATAATGCGCACAAAAGGCCGCCGTATCAGCAAGGTCATCATCACAGGGCCAGACTTCGAATGCCAACCCTGATGCCGCCAATGTAGCCTGTATCGCTGGAAGCGTTTTTCCTGAACCGTTCTGCATGATCGCTCCGTTTCGCGCTGTTGCTAATATATCCGAGATTTTGCCAAAGCCCTGATTATCAGGCCACAGGAAAAAGCACTCTTTGCAGAATTTGGACGATCTATATGCCGTCTGGCGCGGTGAAGACTTTAAACAGGTGCATGGATGTCCTATTTTCAGATCATGGAACAGCACGCGCGCAAAACCGCCTCCATACCGCTGCGCAGCGGCAAAGCTACCGGCAGGCGCTTTGCCAGCGGGCTGGTTGCCGCAGGTCTGGCGCTGCTGACGGTAGGCGGTGGCGCCCCGGCAGCGCATGCAAGTGACGATGCCATGACCTTTCAGATGACGGCGGACAGCGCGCACTACTGGCGTTTTCTCAGCGATCGCGTGATGGGCGGCGTGTCGGACGGCAATCTGGAGTTTGTCACCATTGACGGCCGCGCTGCTGCCCGCATGACAGGTGATGTCAGCACTCGCAATAATGGCGGCTTCATCCAGTTTCGGGCCGGAGTGGATTTTTCCGCCTTTGTCGATAATGGCAGTGCGCTGCGCGGCATGCGGATCCGGGCACGGGGCAATAACGAGACCTATTACATTCATCTGCGCACCCGCGACACAAACCGTCCCTGGCATTATTACAGCGCCTCTTTCACCGTAGACGAAAGTTGGCAGCATTTCACTCTGCCATTCGCCGGCTTTACCCACAATGCCGGACTGACGCCGCAGACCCCGTCGGCGGACCGGCTGGTCAGCATTGGCATTGTGGCTTATGGACGTGATTATGCGGCCGACATCGCTATTGCGGATATTTCCTTTTTCTGACGTGGTGTGGCGCCTTGGGCTTTATTCGCAATGACGCCGGCACGCTGATCCCGCCCTTTCGGGGCGAAGCCTTCCCCTGGATTGGCGGCGATGCCCAGACCATTCGTCATTTCCTACGTCAGGACGCCCCGGCACCACCCTCTTCACAGGAAATTTGTCTTGACCTTGAAGATGGGGACAGGCTTTTGGCTGCCTTTCATCCGGCACGCACGGCGGCCACAACCGGCACAAACGGCCGGTCACGAGGCTGTATCATCGCGGTTCATGGATTAAACGGATGTATGAATGCAGCCCATATCCTGTGGCTCATACGGCCTGTACTGGATGCGGGCTTCAGCCTGTTGCGGGTAAATATGCGTGGCGCGGGTCTAGGGCGACCATTGGCGCGCGGCACCTATAACGCCGGCACCGGGGCTGATCTCATCCCGTTTGTTGACGCCGCCAGCACACTGGACCCGGGTGTGCCGCTTTTCATGATGGCTCATTCCCTTGGTGGTACGGCAGCGCTGAACATGATTCTGGATTTTGATGATGTGGCGTCGCGACTGGCCGGCCTTATCACCATCGGCACGCCACTGGATATGGCGGCCACGGCCGCGCGCTTTCACGCGCCGCGTAATCGGCCCTATGTCCGCTATATGCTGTCAGGGCTGAAGCAGATTGCCGACACTGTGCCATGCCTAGACCCGGCGTTGCACCGGGCCGCCATGGCAGCAAAAAGCGTGCGCGATTTTGATGACTTAGTGACAGCTCGCCTTGCCGGCTATGCGGACAGTGCCGCCTATTATGCCGGCACCAGCGTCCATCACCGGCTGCAGGATGCGCCCATTCCGGTACTGATCCTGCAGGGGTCAAATGATCCATGGGTGCCCAGCCAGCCAGCGCTTGACCAGCCCCGTCCCGCCAGCTCGCCTGAAAAAGCCGGCGTACAGGTAGTGGTCACGCGTGGTGGCGGGCATGTCGGCTTTCATGACCGCCTGCTGAACTGGCATATCCGCGCCACAATCGCCTGGTGTATGGCGCTGGCAGACGCCGCCGCGCGGTAGGCGAAATCGCCATATTCCAGATCGGCCGGGCAACTGGCCCCATCCAAAGACATCAGAAGTCGGCCCGTCCCGGCTCAGCTTTTCGGGGCCGGTAACCCCCTCATCTAGCTTTGGCTCCGTACCGGCCGCAATTTAGCAGATACCAATTGTTGGTGCCTCTGATGGCACAAACCAGCGGCGCGGAGCTTCATAAAGGCACCGTGCGCGGTGTTCCAGGCTTAAGGCTAAAAATACGCCACTGTTTTCCAAACAGACATATTGGCAATCTGGCGCGGATCATCATTCAGATATATGCCGGTATTATTGCCGGTCTTGTCGTGCAGCCGCCAGACAAAACCCGCACTTGCCTCCGCTAGCGCATTGACCTTGTCGAGCGCCCGCATTAACTGATCCACCACATTATCATCAAGGCCTGCCAACGCAGTAGCCTTTTTTTCAGCAAGATGACAACCGTCAAGTTGCCAGGACTTCGGTTGTGCAAATTCGTTTTGGGACATGCGCTCAGCCTTGTTGCGGCAAGATCGGACGGCACGGCGTCCGAGCACGTGTCTGTCCGGATGCCCAACCGACAACCAATTTGCATCGCGTTAACGCCTTTGTAAAAATGCACCTGCGGCCTCGCCGCCGACCGGCTTCTCAATCAGACATCATCATCCGATCTAATGGCTGCCTTGACCCCACGGATGGTCAACCAGACCAGAAAGGCGATCACCGGTACAGCCGCCGCCTTGACCAGCGTCAGGTCCCAACCCCACTGGTTCAGTGGGAGCACCTGCGCTAAATAACCAACAAGCCCGACCCCGTAATAGGTCACAGCGGCAATCGACAGCCGTTCAACCGTCTGCTGCAGGCGGAGCTGCTGTCGCGCCCGACTGTTCATCGATCGCAGCAGATTGCGGTTCTGGCGCTGGATGATCATCTCGGTTTGCGTGCGCATCAGGTCGCCGGCGCGTGTGATCCTTTCAGACAGGCGCGCCAGCCGTTCAGAAAATGCACGGCAACTATCCATCGCCGGTGTCATCCGCCGGCCAAGAAAACCGCATATGCCTTGAAACCCCTTGAGGCGTGCCAGACGCAATCCGCCGATCCGGTCATTCATGATGGCCTCATATGCCTTAGTGGCCGCCAGGCGATAGGATGTGCGCGAATAAATTTCCTCAAGATCGGCAGCCTGTGTCGACAATACCGTCAACAGCTGCTGCACCTGCCCGTCCGGCTGCTTGATCTGTGCCGCCAGTTCAGTGGTTAAACCGGCCAAGGTGGTTTCAATCCGTCCAAGGCTGGCACCGTTTTCACGCAGTGCGGCAAAGCCGAGCATGGCCAGCAGACGATAGGTTTCCAGCTCAACAATCCGCTGAATGGTCCGGCCCATACGATTTGGGGCAATCCCATCATTAAAGAGGGCAATGCGCGAAAACCCGTTATCATCGATATCAAAGGCAAAATGGATCTGCGATGCGCTGTCACCAAACAGGTTCGAGGCGACGCTGCGTGCTTGTGTCACCTCGAGCATGCGTTCTGGTGAGTTGCTACGCGGCGGACCACCCCCGATTTCCAGCCAGATGGCATGAAACAGCGGTGCCGGCGCGCCCCCCACCCAGGCCAGTGGTAGCGCCGAACTGTCGGCATCAAAGGCGTTGGGCAGCAGCCCGGTGCCCACCTTGTGACCATGCTCGATAAAGCTGATGGACACAAACTCGGTATGTTTTTCGAGCCGCAACGCAAAGGCACCAAGCTCGATACGCTGGAATTTCCATCCCGGATCAATCGGCGCGGCCCGGTTCGCAACAAGAAAGGTATTGACGTAATCCAAAACGCTGCAATCGGCATCGTCCGTCAAAAACACAAACCGTACAAATCGCCCTGCACCGTCAAAATCATTAAAGGCGCGAGCATGCATCTCGTCCGAAAGGGTTTGTCGCATTGCCGCTGTATGGCTAGACGAATCAGCCGTCACGTCTGTATTTTCCATCATCAAAACCTCGATCGCAAATGCCCAGAGTCACGGGCTCAGGATCACGGGGCCAAAGTAATGTCTAGCCCGATCGGAACTCACCGTAACAGCTTCTCGATCGCCCTTATTATTTTTGGTGATCCGGGCGGAGTGGTCGATGCAAACCAGTCCACAAGGTTGCCCTCACCGTCAATCAGATGCTTGTAGAAATTCCAGCGCGGCGTTTTGCGGCTGCCCTGCAGTGTTACCCACTGGTAATAGGGGTGCGCCGCGTCACCTCGAATGGTGACAGCTTCGGTCATAGGAAAATCGATACCGTAATTGACCTCGCAGAAACTCTTGGTCTTAGCAGCATTGTCATATTCCTGATTGCCGAAATCCCGACTTGGCACCCCCAGCACGACCAGCCCACGATAGCGATATTGTTCCCACAGGGCCTGCAAGGCTTCATATTGGGGTGTAAAGCCGCACAGTGAGGCCGTATTCACCAGCAAAATGGGCTGGCCGGCAAAATCTGCCAGTGACAGCGGACCGCCTTCGATATTTTCAAATGTAAAGTCATGCGCCGTTACTGGCGCGCTGATGGCTGGCTGCATACCAAAAGCTCCGGTAAGCATAATGAAAAGGGCCGCAGCCCTTCCATTGCGCGAGAAAACAAACATAGATCCGATGTCTCTAACCTGTAATTAACGTCTGATTACATAGGCATCCTTCAGTCCCCTGCCAATAGGCACCCGCATCACAGGCTGCCCTTTAAGGCCTGGCTGCATGGTGGCAAGCATAACAGGGCTAACTCATTCTAATAACCGGGGCATGTGACGGATTGTAAAATGGATGGCGCCAAGCAGAATTGGGATACAACGGTGCCGAACACGGGCAATGTGATGAATGGTGTTCTTGAAACCTTTGACAGGCTCGCGGACAATGCAATCGCGGCAATTGGACCCGGCGTGCCAAAGGTCGGTACGGCCGTGCCCGGCCTTGCAGACAAGGCCGGGGCGCTGGCAGGCAACATTCTCGACCATACTTTTGATGACAGCCAGTCCCTAGGCAAGACTATCGGCGGCATCGCCGGGTCCATTAGCAGCAAAAGCTTTTCGCAGGGTGTCGACCCATTTGTTAGCTTTGCCCGCGGCTTTTATGGGCGGCTGATGGCAGGTCAGGCCCTGGTTTCTTTGGGTCCATGACACTCCAGGTCTACTGATAGATAATCTGCAATGACAGACAAATTGCCGCGTTGATATCCACAGGCGTGACAGACAAGCCATGTAGGGCTAGCATCGGTTTCATGTTCAACAACGAAAAGGAGGTGATCTGATGTCTAATATGATTGGTTTTGACGGTGCAAAAGTGACAGGTGGACTGAAGAGCAGCCTCGTCAGTAACATCTGACGCCGTTCTTGCAAACGTCATATCCATCAAACGGAAAGGGAGGCCTCGCGGCCTCCCTTTTTTCGTCTGTCCCGTCCAGCACCATGGATCGGGAAGGATCAGTTCGCCTTTTTGTAAAGATTGATGGCCTTATTCAACATCTTCACTTCGTTACAATTGAACGCGCAGATGTCTTTCAGTCGCGCCAGCATCGTCTGTGCACCTTCTAGATTGCCGAGTGTGAGATAAAGCTCGCCCTTATATTCCAATGCGCCGGCATGTTTCGGGTTGATCGTCAGCGCAGTGTCATAGGCCGTTTCTGACCGGCCGTAATCTCCCAGCTTGCGGGCTGCAAACCCAGTCAAGTTCCAGGCATCTGCATTCTTTGGATTGGCTGCCACCTCTGCTTCAAGATGGACCAGCGCCGCATTGTAATTCTTTGTGTTGATCAGCGCTGTTGCCTTGCGCATCGCCTTGGTAGGGTTTGACACCGTATAGCTGCTGCTGCCAGCGGTTGTTTCAGTGCCTGCTGCCAGGACTTTCGACGTAGCGAACAGTATCAAGGCCAATACGGCAAGCGCACCAAACGTGAGGCGCCGCATATAGACCAGTATGGCATCCGCCTCGCGGACCGCGGATGTGGTCCGCGATCTTGCAACCCATGTCCTGTTGTTAATCGTTTCCGACAATTCTATCGTCTGCCTGCTCATCATTTATCTGCCTTTCACACATGCGTTATCATTTCTCCGGGCCGGAAATGGGGTGCCGGCAGAGTGGTTCAAGGCTTGTGCGACGTTTGGCTGCGCTTCAACCAAATTCCGGTGTGTTGATCGGTGGAGGGTCTTTCAGCTCTTTCGCCAGCAGGCTAATGTGGTCGGGCGAAATACCACAACAGCCACCGATGATATCGGCACCAATTTCGGCCCAGTGTCGTGCAAAATGCAGATAGCTCTCAGGCGTGATATCGGCGCGCAGTTGATGGATGTTTGCATTCGCGCCGGCATATTCATCGTCCATCAGCGGAAAGGCGTTGGCATAGACGCCGATCAACGGCGGCGCGGCACCGTGCTGACGGGTAAAGGCATCGAGTTCGGCACGCCCTGCCTTGATTGCATCGGCCATCACTTCTGGCTGGCTACAATTGAAAAGTAGCGCGTCAAAGCGCATACCCTCTATCGACAGCAGAAGTTCGGAGAGGGGTTCACCAGACCGCAATTTTGGCGCACCCTGCGTGAAATCCCCATCAGCCAGCGTCACTGACAGCCACAGATCGGCAGCGCAGTCCGTGAAGATGTCGAGAAATGTTGTGGCTTCTTCGACGGAACCCAGAGTTTCACCAATAAAAATATCGGCCACCGGCGCAAGATGGCGGCGGAACTGCTGCATCATCCTGCGTGCGCCCTTTACCTCGAACGCTCCTGGCTTGTAACTGCCGAACATCGGCGGCACCGATGCCGCGACATAAACCTTGTGCGTCACCGCATCCGCTGCATCGCGCGCCAGCTTTGCTGATAGCGCGAGCAGGTCACCAGCGTTCGATTCAAACCTGTCCTCGCCGATATGGAACGGGACGATCGCGTATGAATTGGTTGTGATGACGTCCACCCCANCGGCAGCGATNAANTGGTCATGCACATCACGNACGAANTGTGGNGCTTCNATCAATGACNNCGCNGACCATTCNGGCTGTCTGAAAGGCGCCCCAATCGCCTNNAGTTGCCGCCCNATTCCGCCATCCAGAATAATCACATCATCACCCTCTNATCACANCCCNATCGTAGAACGCGNANCAAGACATTGGCAAGCAGTCACCACGTAATNCCGCNATGGGGATNGCGGCCNTATGTGTNTCNGGACAGGGAACGCATCTGGTCATCCGTATCGGCATCACNGTGGATNAAACGCTGAAACGCNATGTTNAAATGNCGCTTTTCTTCTGGACCTGCCTGCCGCACAAGCCGCGGANATCGCCAAGGACACGCCGGTCCCNNTGCAGCGCACCCNCCCTAAGAGGAGAGGCCGCCCACATCAAAGCCGCACAGCGCCGCAACAGACCTNAAAAGATCCTGCCCGCGNGCCACAAAGGGCAGCGCGGCACAGGCAACCANCATGATTCCNCCCCAGATCAGCCAGACCGACCGGTCCATTGACACACCTGGCGGTGCGTCGGCCTGCNGATCTGCCTGNGCGTCTGCCTGCGCATCTGAGTCGCGACGGTCATCCTGTGGCGGGGTGGTCATCCGCTATCCGGTCCGCATGACGAATTCAAGGCCGGATTGTGACCCNACATACAGCCCCGCCTTTTGCATGGACANCGANACAAGCAGGTTGCCGCCACCATCCAGCATCACATCAACACGGTTGCCATTGATCCGGACAATGGTGCCGGTCGCATCCTTGCCGGTATCGGTACAATGCAATGTTACCTTCTTGTCGAGTGTCAGCATGAAAANCCTGTCCTGTGCGCNCGGTGGCGGNGNTTNGTTGNNACAGACCCTAGCATCAANAGCTACATCAGGTCGATAGCATGTGCCTTCAGCTCATCAAGGCCGCAAACTGCCAGCGTCACCATGTTNGTTGCCTGCANCCGCACCTTTGGCGCATGACCTGCCTGGCGCGCCTGTTCCCAGCGCCCGGCGCACAGGCACCACTGGTCGCCGGCCTTTAACCCGGGAAACCCGAAATCGGGCATCGGTGTCGACAGGTCATTGCCCACCGATTTGCTGTANGNAAGGAAATCATCGGTCATCACGGCACAGACNGTATGCAACCCGCGATCCTGCGGGCCGGTATGGCAGCAGCCATCGCGGAAAAANCCGGTTACCGGGTCNTGCGAACAGGGGTCCAGCCTGCCACCAAGCACATTTTTCTGCCCGTCGGGGCGCCCCTGTGATCCGTCCATNCCGTGTTCCTCAGCCGCCGTGTGNTTGTNCCTNCAGATATGGNGCGTCAAGCACGGCCATTCTAGTCTCNATGGNGGANTCAAGCGCGGCCATAAAGCTTTTGCGNTCCAGTCCGGGGGGGATCGCCGGCAGGAAATCGACATCAATNACGCCCGGNTATTTGCGCCAGCTGTTGCGGCCCCAGACATGCCCCGAATTCAACGCCACCGGCACGACCGGCAGCCCGGTGGCCTCATAGACCGCNAAAATNCCAATCTCATATTTATGNNCGGCGCCGGNGGCAACGCGTGTCCCCTGCGGAAAAATCAGCACCGANCGCCCGCTTGCCGCGGCGGTGGCCGCATCGGCGCGCAGCTGGCGCAANGCCTTCATGCCGGCCGACCGGTCAACGGCGATACAGCCCGCCTTGCGAAAATAGAATCCCAGCAGCGGCAGGCGCAGCAATTCCTGTTTCAATACAATCACCGGGCAATANAGCANATAGGCCAATACGGTGGTTTCCCAGGCCGACTGGTGCTTNGCGGCATAGATCACCTGCCGGTCCAGCGCGATATCGCCGCCAATCCGGTGGTGGCCGCCCGCNACGCGCAACGTAACAACGGTNATCCAGCCCCACAGCCGTGCCATNAGGCGGGTNACACCGGCAGGCAGCAGCAACGCCGGCAGCAGCAACACCGCCAGTATCNCTGTCAGGCCATAAAACAAAATGTTGAAAAGCAGGGAACGCAGATACAGCATAAGNGCGACCATAGGCGGATTTCACCGGCCCCGCAATTCCCCGAAACAGACCGCCGGCAGATGACAGGATTCCCGCGTGACTGCACAACCACCCATCGACCCGACAGATACCCCCGACAGCCTGGCTGATGATGCCGGCTGGCAGATTCGTGCAGACATGGCACTTGCCAGCATTGCTGCCGGCGACCGGCTGATCACCTATGCCGAGCTGGCTGACGCTGCCGGGCTGCAAGGAAAACACCGGATCAACCGTCTGACCCTGTGGCTNGAATCCACCATCGAGGCAGATGCCGCTGCGGGCACGACGCTGCGCGCAGCCCGCGTGATTTCGCGCNCACGCGGCGGGCTGCCGGCCCCCGGCTTTTTCATGAAATGCNGCNNGNTGGGCCTNTATGACGGGCCGGCAGACGGGCCGCAGGCCTATGCGTTTCATCTGAATTGNCTGCGGTAAGACCGTCAGTTGCCCTGCAGGCTGTCGGCGCGCACTTCGATATGCAGNGTGAAAACGCCGCCCTCGGCATCATTGCGCAGCANGGCCAGNCCGCTTGTATCGCAAAAATGCTGAAAATCGAGGGGGGCAGCCGGATCATCTGCCAGCACGGCAATGACGCCCGTCTCGCCNTGGTCGGCCATCGCCTTGACCGCGCGCCGCGCTTTCAGCACCGGCAGCGGACATTTNAGTCCGGTCAGGTCGAGTGTCGTCACAATGTCNTGGCTGTCNTGCATGGCACGGGACCCTAAACCGGCTTNCANCGGCATGCCAGTGACAAATGNCCACCGCAGGACAAATAATGCGCTGGCCATACCGGCGNTTGATAGCGCCCNGCCATTGCTTTGCGGCTTGCCATCATCCCTTGTCGCCCGCTAGATAGGGCNCATGAGCATATGGAGCATGATNATCGGTGGGGCCGCNGGCGCGGCGATCGGCGGNCCGATTGGCGGGTTGCTGGGCGCGGCTGCCGGCATTGCTGTCCATCGCGGCTTTGTNGCCCCGTCGCGGCCTGGNGATGATNCCACAAAACGCGTTGCCTTTACNGTGGCGGTGATTGCNCTGTCAGCCAAGATGGCAAAGGCCGATGGCAAGGTGACACGNGATGAGATTGCCGCCTTTCGCGAACGGGTGGATATCCCGGCCGCCGAGGTCGCNCAGGTCGGNCGGTTCTGGGATCTGGCGCGCACCACACCCGANGGGTTTGAGGATTATGCCAGCCAGGTGGCGCGGATGTTCCCGCCGCGCGCCGCGGTGCTGGAACAGNTGCTTGACCTGCTGTTCCACATTGCCGGNTCAGATGGCCAGATCAATGCNCCCGAAACCGATTATCTGGCCAGCGTTGCNCGTATCTTTGGCTTTTCGGAAGCTGAATTCCAGCGGATGATCGCCTTTCATGGCAGTGACGGCCCGCCCCCGCATGAGGTGCTGGGCGTGGCCGCCGATATCGGCGATGATGATCTGCGCCGCCACTGGAANGCGCTTGTGCGCGAAAACCACCCTGACAAGCTGATTGCCGAAGGGCTGCCCGAGGAATTCGTTGCCGCTGCCACCGAAAGGCTGGCCCGCATCAATGCGGCCTATGATGTCATGGCGCGGGCGCGCGGGCTTGCNGGCAGCTGATTGTGACGGGCGGCGNGNNATGACCCTTCCTTTTNTGAAACCGGCGCCTGCAATCGCCGCGCAGGCGNNCTGACATGCCGACCCCGCTTCTGACCATTGCCGATTGCGGCGTCAATCTGGGTGACCGCTGGCTGCTGCGCCATGCCGACCTGACGCTNCATGCCGGGGACAGGCTGGCGCTTGTCGGGCGCAATGGTGCCGGNAAATCCAGCCTGATGAAGCTGATGGCCGGCCGCACCGANATGGATGAGGGCAGCCTGTGGATTGCNCCNGGCACCAGTGTCGCCTATCTGCCGCAGGCCCCCGATTTGCCGGGNGGGATGACNCTGCGCAGCCTTGTCACCATGGGCCATGATGCCGACAGCCTNGGCCGCCCGGTCCCTGTCCACAAGGCCGAGGAATTCCTGCAACGGCTTGGNCTTGATCCTGACCGGATGAGNGACGGGCTGTCCGGCGGCGAGTCGCGCCGGGTAACGCTGGCCCGCGCGCTNTACACGGAACCCGACATTCTGCTGCTGGACGAGCCGACCAACCATATGGACATGCCGACCATTGAATGGATGGAAGAGATGCTNGGCCAGCATCGCGGNGCCCTGCTGGTGGTCAGCCATGACCGCGCCTTTCTGCGCAACCTTGGCACCGGCATTGTCTGGCTGCATCAGGGCAAGCTGCGCCGNCGCGACGGGGATTTCGGGCAGTTTGATGAGTGGTCGGAAGGCATCATGGCNGATGAGNCTGTGGTGCTNCACAAGATGGACCGGAAAATCGCNGCCGAGACCAAATGGTCGCGCGAGGGCATTTCNGCGCGGCGCAAACGCAANCAGGGNCGGCTGCGCGAATTGCNNGCGCTGCGCCTTGACCGCGCANAGGCCGGNGGGATCACCCAGCGGACGATGAAAATGGAAACNGGCCCNGCCGAGGGCGGCGGCCAGCTGGTCCTGGAAGCCATCGACCTGTCCGTGTCGGTGCCGTTACGCAACAATGCAGAAAGCGACATTACGGGCAGCAACACGGCGGACAGTGACGCCGCGGGCCGTCGCCAGCTGCTGAACCATTTCAACCTGCTGGTCCGGCGCACCGACCGGATCGGCATTGTCGGGCCGAACGGGATTGGCAAATCCAGTCTTGTCCACGTGCTGCTGGGGCTGGCGGCGCCAGATGGCGGGCGGGGGCGTCAGGGATTCGGGCTGAACCCGGCCTATTTCGACCAGCAGCGCAGCGCCCTTGACCGCCAGTCATCGCCCTGGACAATCCTGACAGATGGCGGCGCCGACATGATCGAGGTGGCCGGGGTTACCAAACATGTGACCGCCTATCTGCGCGACTTTCTGTTTGACGATCACAAGATGACACAAAAGGTGGCCACCCTGTCGGGCGGCGAACAGAACCGCCTGCTGCTGGCGAAACTGTTTGCCGAGACTCATAACTTCCTAGTGCTGGACGAGCCGACCAATGATCTGGATATGGAAACGCTGGATCTGCTGCAGGAGGTGATTGCCGATTATGACGGCACCATCCTGATTGTCAGCCATGACCGCGATTTCCTCGACCGCACGGTAACCGCCATCCTCGCCTTTGAAGGGGATGGCAAGGTCAGCGCCCATGCCGGCGGCTTTTCCGATTATCTGGACCGGCGCATGAAAGCTGCCACGCGCCGCGCCGCACGCGCAGAGTCGCAAAAAAGCAGCGGCAAGACTGGCGGCAAGAACGCAGGTGGGGCCACCTCAAAATCCGGTGCAAAACCGACCGACAACCGCACGGCAAAGCTGAGCTTCAAGGACCAGCACGCGCTCGACACGCTGCCCGGCGAGATCGAGGCGCTGGAGGCGGAAATCGCCACGCTGGAAGTGCGGCTGGCCGACCCCGCGCTGTTTGCACAGGACCCGCAGGCATTCAATGATGCTGCTGACCGGCTGGCCGCCGCCCGCAGCGACAAGGATGACCGCGAACTGCGCTGGCTGGAAGCCGCCGAAAAAGCCGAGGCGCTGGCAGCGGAGCGGGGTTAGGTCGCCACCCCGCCTTGACCCCCTGATGCCACCGCGCCTATGATCCGGCCGCTGTCAGATGGCCGGATGGCTGCTGCCTGCACCCTTGCGGTGCGGGGAGAGGAAAGTCCGGGCTCCACAGGATCAGGATGCCGGGTAACGCCCGGCGGGGGCGACCCCAGGGAAAGTGCCACAGAAAACAAACCGCCACTTTCGGGTGGTAAGGGTGAAAAGGTGCGGTAAGAGCGCACCGCCGGGCCGGCAACGGGCTGGGCATGGTAAACCCCATCCGGAGCAAGACCATGTAGGGACACATGTCGCCTTGTGTGACAGGCGCGATCCTGCGCCGCTGTCCGGGTAGGTCGCTCGACACGGCTGGCAACAGCCGCGCTAGATGAATAGCCGTCACCCCTCTGCGGGAACAGAACCCGGCTTACAGGCCATCTGACAGTTTTTTACCGGCACTAGTCGGCCGATACCACAGAAGCAGGCATAAACCGCCACCGTCGCTGTCCGCCCAAAAAGTTCAGTAAACCTCTTCACGCCATGCCGCTTCAGGGCACTAGGGCAAATGCCGGGCGCGCCATAAACGCTGCCAGTTCGGGAAAGCCTGCTGTGATGGCGGCGCGGCTGTTCAGCTGCCATTCATCATCAATCTCGGCAGCGCGCCCCGGCATCTGCTGCTGGCCGCGCATGCTGGTGATCGCCCAATAGGTGAATTCGGTTACCTGACAGGCATAGTCACAGCTGCGATCATCATAATGGTAGACAGCATTGGCCGGATAGCGGTGCGGCACCCGCGCAAAGCGGCCACCACGGGCGATATCCATCAGATCGGCAATCCGGCTTCCCGCATATTCTCCAAAATCATCCGGATATGTCTCGGCATAGCCGAACTGTGTGACCAGATGCAGCGCCTCTTCCAGCGTCGGGTCAAAATCGGTGCCGCGCCGCACCATCTCGTCATCAAAGACGATGGTGAAATTCTCGCGGCCGCTGAGCCGTGCAAAGCGCCTGGCCTGGCGTTCGGACGATACCACGACAAAGGCCGCCTGCTGTACTGCCAGCCCCCCCACAACAGCCGCATTGTCGGGCGCACCATCCACGTCGAAATCCAGAATGTCGGTCATCACCGCCGCGGCATGCGCCAAATCACCTGCGGCAATGCCCTTGCCAGCGCAGATATCAATGCCAAAGACGGCGGTGCCGGTGAAACCGGACGGGCATGCGGCATGCGCCGGCACGGATAATGACAGGCCAGACAGCATGAGGACCATCAACGCCAGCAACGATGTTCGCCTGTGCGGCATCCGCAGGCCTGTGCGGCGCGCGCGCCCCTCACAGCAGCCATATCTTTTACAGCCTATATGCGCCTTGCCGGATTGCATCATGCCCATGTCTCCTCCCATTCCCTGTGCTTTCCGGTCCTGTTGCCCGCGCGGGGGGCAGCCAAATACCAGCCGAAGGCTAGCACCAAAAGCTTGACGGATCGTCAACGCAGGTCACGTCACCCCATACTGTCCCAAACGCCTGATTCAGGCAAAAATGGAACAAAAATGGAACAAATAAGGCTTTTCGCATGAATTACAATATGTTATGCGCCGCCGTTTAAATATAGTATTAACTTGTTGAAAAAATTCACTTTTTCCCATGAAAAACACCCCTTAACCCATTGACGGCCATTTTTACCCATGATATCCCAAATAATCCCAATGTTGGTTATTTGGTGGAAATCCGCCGAAAACCACCATTCGGGCTGTTGGAGAGGATGTCGTGGATCTGTTTCTGTCCACATTCGAGAACCGTATCGACAAGAAGGGCCGGCTGTCCGTGCCCGCGTCGTTTCGTGCTGTCCTCGAACGGCGGCGCGACCCGCTTTATCTTTTCAAGTCGCTGACCGAACCCTGCCTTGAAGGGTGTGGCGCCGAACGGATTGGCCAGATCGTCGATGCCATCGACAATATGGACAGCCTGTCGGCAGAGGTGGCGACGCTGCAGACCATGCTGTCCAGCGCGCAGGAAATGAAGCTCGACAATGAAGGCCGGATCATGCTCTCGGCCGATTTCATCGGCTTTGCCGATCTTGAGGATATGGCGCTCTATGCCGGTATTGGCCGGTCCTTCCAGATCTGGCTGCCATCGCGCTATCGCGCCCGCGAGACCGATGCCCGCAGCCGCGCCAAAACCGACGGCCTTCCCAGCCTTCGCCTTGGGGCGCTGCCGCCCGATGATACCGGCGGGAGGCGCTGATGCCTGCGGCGCTTTCCCAGCAAGAGGCACTTCACCTGCCGGTGCTGTTGCGCGAAACCGTCTCCGCCCTCGCCCCCGCTGATGGCGGGCTCTATCTCGACGCTACATTCGGCAATGGCGGCTATAGCGAAGCCATATTGAATGCGGCTGCCTGCAGCGTCATCGCCATTGACCGCGATCCCGACGCCATTGCCCGCGGCGCGGCGATGCTGGACCGCTCTGATGGCCGGTTGCAGCTTGCCGAGGGCTGTTTTTCCAATATGCGCCAGCTTGCCGGCCAGCATCAGAATGGCAGTGCGCGCCAGTTTGACGGCATTGCATTTGACCTTGGCGTCTGTTCGACGCAGCTGGACCAGCCCGAGCGCGGCTTTTCCTTTCGCTTTGACGGGCCGCTGGATATGCGCATGTCGCAATCCGGTGAAACCGCCGCCGATGTGGTGATGCAGCTGGATGAAACCGCGCTGGCGCGCATCCTTTGGGAATATGGCGAGGAACGCGCCTCGCGCCGGATTGCGCGCGCCATTGTCCGCGCCCGCACCGCTAAACCGATCGAAACAACCGGCCAACTGGCCACCATCATCCATGCGGTGATGCCGCCTCGCCGGATCGGCCAAATTGATCCTGCCACCCGCAGCTTTCAGGCGCTGCGCATCCATATCAATCGCGAGCTTGGTGAGGTTAAGGACGGGCTTGCCGCAGCCGAGGCCATGCTACGCCCCGGCGGTATTCTGGCAGTTGTGTCCTTTCATTCGCTGGAAGATCGGATCGTCAAACGTTTTCTGACTGATCGCAGCGGTGGTGCCGGTCGCCCATCACGCCACCGCCCGGAAATGAACGGGCCTATCCCCACTTTTGAACGCATCCAACGCAAGCCGATCCTACCGGATGAAACCGAGCGGGAGGCAAATCCACGGGCGCGCTCGGCAAAATTGCGAGTCGGCCGCCGCACCGACGCCCCCGTGACCACTGCCGCTGCCGCTACTTTTAAGGAGGCCCCTTGATCCCATGCGCATAATCCTCGTCTGCACCATTCTGACAGCCATCCTCGGCACCACACTCTATCAGGTGAAAATCGGCATTGATGCTCGCGAGAGCCAGCTTCTGACGCTGGAAAGCGAAATTGCGGATACCGAACGCAAAATCGCGGTGCTGGAAGCCGAATGGGCCTTTCTGTCGCGTCCAGAACGCGTTTTGAAGCTGTCAGACAGTCTGCTGAAGATGCAACCGATAGATGAAGACCGCATCTTGCCGATCGAGGCCATCCCGATGCGCATCCTGCCGAAATTCGACGACACGCTGGCGGATGTCGGGGTGATCACCCTGCTGCCGCCAGACGAAGACACCCCACAGCGCCATATCCAGCCGGTTGTCGTTAATGCCGGCAGCACTCTCATCCCGTTACGCACCACCATCACCAGCCAGGAGGACAGGTCTAACTGATGTTCAGCCCCACCCTCACTGCCAGACTGAAAGCGCTGATACTGCCACCACGGCCGGATCCGGCACGTTCACGCCGCATTGCCGAAGGCCGGTTGCTGGTCTCGGCGCTGTTTGTTTTGGGTGTGTTCAGCGCCATTGCCGTGCGGGTGCTGATGCTGGCAAGCGAGGGTAATCCCAGCCTCAATCCCTATCTTGTGGATGAATCATCCGTGGCCCGCGGCGAAGTGTTCGACCGGAATGGCCGGCTGCTATCAACCAATCTTCCGATCGTCGTGCTGCATGCTGATCCGGCGCATATCATGGACCCAAAAACCGCTGCGCTAGCGCTGGCGCCGATGTTACCGCGCTATGATGAAGCTGACCTACAGCACCTGCTGACCCGCAAGACCCGCTATGTCGAGCTTGACCGCAAGCTGACACCAGCCCGCCATGCCGCCATCCTGCAGCTCGGAATCCCTGGCATCTATTTCCGCAAGTCTGTGGTCCGCGCCTATCCTGGCGGCGATCTGGCTGCGCATATTCTCGGCCATGTCGATGTCGACAATAATGGCATTGCCGGCGTTGAAAAATCTCTCAATACCCGGCTATCCGCCGGAGAAAACATAACATTATCAATTGATTCTGGTGTTCAGGAGATTGTCGCACGCGCACTGCAGGAACAGATTGACGATTATGAGGCTGTCGCCGGCGCCGCCCTAATGATGGAAATTGGCAGCGGCGAAATCATCTCCATGGTATCGCTGCCAGACTATAATGCGAACCACATTGCCGCTGCTGATGAGGAGGAGCGTTTCAACCGTGCCTCGCTCGGCCTCTATGAGCTTGGCTCGACATTCAAGATCCTGAACACCGCGATTGCTCTGGAAAGCGGCACCACCACGCTGGATCGTCGCTACAATGTGGCCCAGCCGCTGCGCGTACCGGGCAAAAGCATCACCGATTACAAGACCTATGACTGGCCGCTTTCCGTTCCGGAAATTCTGGTGCTATCATCCAATATCGGGTCGGCAAAGATGGCGGCCGAATTTGGTGGCGAGACCCAGCGCGCCTACCTCGAACGCCTTGGCATGGCACAACGCCTGTCGCTGGAAATCCCCGAGACATCCACCCCGCAAATGCCCCGCCAGTGGAAGGCGGCCGAGATTGCCACCGTGTCCTATGGCCATGGCATCGCTGTATCCTTGCCGCATCTGGCGGCAGCGGTTTCCGCAGCGAGCGGCGACGGTGTCTTTCTGGAACCGACCCTACTGCATCGTGCACCTGCCGATTCGCGAATCCGATCGCGCGTCTTTTCACCCGATACAACGCGTGCCGTGCGATCGATGATGCGTCTGGTTGTGGCGCATCCTGACGGCACGGCAAATCTGGCCGAGGCGCGCGGCTATATGGTCGGGGGCAAGACCGGTACATCAGAAAAGGTTCGGCCAGAAGGCGGCTATTACAAAGATCGTAATATCGCCAGCTTTGTCGCCACCTTCCCGGTACATGAGCCTAAATATGTGTTGGCCATCATGGTGGATGATCCGAAAGGGCAGAAGAAATCCTATTACAAGACAACGGGCGGCTGGGTTGCGGCACCTGCGGCAAAGGAAATCATCCGGCACGCCGCGCCGATGCTGGGAATTCATCCTGTTGACGAAAAAGCGCCTGAAATCCGCCAAAAACTGAAGCTAGATTTCAAGATCGGAAAAGGGGAGATGTCTCTTGCTTCTTACTGATCTTATATCCTCATTCGCCGCTGTCCCGCATGATAATGCTGACCTCGCCGCGATCGACATCACCAGCATCGCCGCAGATTCACGAGCTGTAACCAAAGGCGACATGTTCTTTGCCCTTGCCGGCAGTCATGCCGACGGGAGGGACTTTGCCGCCGCCGCCATCACTGCCGGTGCCGCCGCCATCGTCACCGATATGCGGCCTCTCGACAATGCGCTGCAGAGCGCCAAGGTGCCCGTGTTGCAACACGACAATCCCCGTCTGGCGCTGGCACAGGCCGCGGCCCGCTTCTGGCCAGACCAGCCAGGCATGATTGCCGCGGTCACCGGTACCAATGGCAAGACATCAACAGTGGAATTCATGCGTCAGATCTGGAAGCGCGTCACATGGGACTCTGCATCTATCGGCACGCTGGGCATGCAGGGGATAGAAAGCCGCGACATGCAGGGCACCATGATGGGGCTTGCTGTGCTGACAACGCCTGATGCGCTGCGCTTGCATCCGGCCCTGCACCAGCTGGCCGGCGCCGGCATCACACATCTTGCGATCGAGGCAAGCAGCCACGGTCTGGAGCAGCACCGTCTGGACGGCATCAAGGTGCATATCGCCGGCTTTACCAATCTCAGCCGCGATCATCTGGACCATCACCCGGATATGGACGCCTATTTCGCTGCCAAGACGCGACTGTTCACCGATCTGCTGATGCCGGGCGGCACAGCTGTTATCAATATTGACGATGAGCACGGCGCCCGTCTTGCCGCGCAATTGCGCGGTGATGACAGCCGCGAGATCGTGGTGCTAACAATTGGCGAGACAAAGGGTGCCGATTTCCATATTCAGGCAATAACCCCGATGGAATTCGGTTTGGATATCACCGTCGCGCATGGGAACAGGGCCCTTCGCGTGCCGGTCGCTCTTGCAGGCCGGTTCCAGGCGATGAATGCCATTACGGCTGCCGTCATGGCGCATGCCAGTGGACTTGCCCTGCATGACTCGCTTGGCGCGCTGGCCTATGTCACCGGCGCGGAAGGGCGCATGCAACTGATTGCCGGCCACCCGGCCGGGCTGCGCGTGGTCATTGACTATGCCCATACGCCGGACGCCCTGCGCGCCGCACTGGTGGCACTGCGCCCCGAGGCCGGCAACCGGCTTGCCGTGCTGTTTGGTGCCGGTGGTGACCGTGACCCCGGCAAACGGCCGATGATGGGGGCCACCGCCGCCGAACTTGCCGATTTGGTCTTTGTCACCGATGACAATCCGCGGTCCGAGGCACCTGACGCCATTCGCCGCGATATTATTGCTGCCTGTCCGCAGGCACGCGAAATTAGCGACCGTGCCGAAGCCATCGGCGTCGCCCTGTCCGAACTTGGCGACGATGATGTGCTGCTGATCGCCGGCAAGGGGCATGAAAGTTTCCAGCTCGTCGGTGATGAAACTCTGCCCTTTAGTGATGCCAGCGTGGCCCGCAAGGTCATCGGCGATCTAGCAAGCGCATGCCAGCAGGGGGTCCAAGGGTGAGCCCTGCAAGCGCCAATAGATCTGCAGACAGCATCAGTACTGACATGCTGGCGCGCCGTACCGGCGGCCAATGGCACGCCAATGACGCGGCGTCAGCTGCGGTGAAATCGATTGAGATCGATAGCCGAAAATGCAGCGACGGCGCCCTGTTCGTTGCCTTACCCGGGGTGCAGGCCGATGGCCATGATTTCATTGCTGCTGCCGCCAAACGGGGGGCCACCGCCGCCCTTGTCGCGACGCCGGATACCAGCTGCGCCATGCCCCAGCTGGTGGTTGGTGATGTCCACACCGCACTTAACGATCTGGGCATCGCCGGTCGCACAGCGCATCGCGCGGCAGGTGGCAAGCTGGCTGGCATCACCGGGTCAGTTGGCAAAACCGGCAGCAAGGAAATGTTGGCACATCTGCTGTGCCGTCTGGCCGGCCCGGCAGGATTCGTCTCCAGCCGCGCCAGCTTTAACAACCATCTTGGAGTGCCGCTGACCCTGTCTATGCTGCCTGGAACAGTGGCCCCCGCTATTCAGGAAATGGGCATGAATGCCGCCGGCGAGATCAGTCGGCTCAGCCGCATGGCATCACCGGATGTAGCGGTCATCACTTGCGTCGCGGATTCACATGCCGGCTTTTTTGAGTCGCTGGCCGATATTGCCACCGCTAAGGCCGAAATCTTCGACGGGATGGACAAGGACGGCATAGCCGTCCTGAACCGCGATGATGCCTTCTTTAAGGATCTTGCGGCGCGGGCGAAGGCCGCCGGGATCAGCGATATTATGACTTTCGGCCGCCATGAAGATGCTTATTTCCGTCTTCTGGATATTAAAAAAGCTGCGGCGGGCCAGATAGTCGATGCCAGCCTAAGCGGCACTGCGGTCCGCTTCACCCTTGGCATGCGCAATGCGCATTGGGCGGATAATGCCATGGCGGTACTGGCAGCCGTGCATACGCTTGGCTTTGACCCGGTTGATGCCGCGAGATATTTAGATGATTTCAATGACTTGCCAGGGCGTGGCGCTGTTCTATCTGGGGCGTTTCACTCACGCCGGATCACCCTGATTGACGACAGCTACAATGCCGGTCCGCGCTCGATGCAGGCGGCCCTTGCCGGGTTGCATGGTACGGCACCGCAGATTCTTGTCCTGTCCGACATGCTGGAACTTGGCGATTGGGCCGCCGCCGCCCATACCGCGCTGGCGCCGCCGATCATGGCCTTGCGGCCACGCGTGATCATCACCATCGGGGCGGAAATGAGCCGCATGGCAACCAATCTGCCCTGCCTTGGCGGAGAACATATCGCCGCCGCCACGCCGGATGACGCCATCGCCAGTCTGCGTAAATCAGTCTGTAACGGCGACACAGTTTTCATCAAGGGATCACTTGGTTCGGGCGCATGGCGGGTCGCGCGCGCGGTTCTGGACGCCTTTAGCCAAGCAGACCCAAAGATTTCGGGAGGCGCAAACAATGCTGCCTGACCTTTTGGTTCCGCTTGCGGGCGAATATCAGTTATTCAACCTGTTCCGCTACATTACCTTCCGGACAGGCGGGGCCACCATTACGGCCCTACTGATCAGCCTGCTGTGCGGTCCGGCGATGATACGCTGGCTGAAAGGCCATCAGGCCGAAGGCCAGCCCATCCGCAGTGACGGCCCGGAAACGCATCTTGCCAAGGTTGGCACACCGACTATGGGCGGGCTGCTGATCCTTGGTGCGTTCGTGTTTTCGACGCTGCTATGGATGCCCCTGACCAACCCCTATCTTTGGCCGGTCCTGACGGTGGCTGTTGCTTTTGGCGCGGTTGGTTCCATCGATGACTGGATGAAATTGCGGCGCCGCTCGCATCACGGCATGTCGGGACGGATGAAGCTGGCCTTGCAGCTACTCGTTGCCTTTGTGGTAACCCTCGTCTTTATCGAACTCTCCCCGCAACAGCTGCGCTATGGCGTTGCAATTCCATTCCTCAAGGATTCACTTGTCCCCCTGGGGCTGCTCTATGTACCCTTTGCAATGCTGGTTATGGTAGGCGCATCAAACGCAGTCAACCTGACCGACGGGCTGGACGGGCTGGCGATTGTGCCGGTGATGATTGTCGCCGCCTGTTTCGGCCTGATTGCCTATCTTGCGGGCAATGTGAATTTTGCCAGCTATCTGCAGATTAATTATGTACCCGGCACCGGTGACCTTGCGGTGATGTGTGGCGCGTTGCTGGGGGCTGGGCTTGGCTTCCTGTGGTTCAACGCACCGCCGGCGCGCGTCTTCATGGGCGACACCGGATCGCTGGCACTTGGTGGCTCGCTGGGGGCGATTTCCGTTGCAACCCGACACGAGCTAGTGCTGGCCATTACCGGCGGGCTCTTCGTTCTGGAAACCATGTCAGTGATCCTACAGGTGGCCTCATTCAAATTGACCGGCAAGCGCATCTTCCTGATGGCACCCCTGCACCATCATTTCGAGCGTAAGGGCTGGGCCGAATCCACCATTGTGATCCGGTTCTGGATCATTTCCGTCGTGCTGGCACTTGCCGGCCTGTCATCACTGAAACTGCGCTAGGAGCCAGTCCCGCCATGATGCACCCCCATTCCATGTCAGGACAGACGGTCGGGATCCTTGGGCTGGGAGTCTCAGGCATGGCAACAGCGCGCGCACTGGCCGGTGTTGGCGCGCATCTGTGGCTGCATGATGACAGTATCACGCCAGACCAGTTGCCAAACGGCGCACAGCTCGCTGACTGGCAGGCATGGCCATGGGAGCGGATGGATGCAATGGTGATAAGCCCCGGAATCCCGCATAACCTACCAGCTCCGCACCCGGCCGCCGCCCGTGCTGCACAGGCCGGGATCGAAGTCATTAGCGAGGTTGAGATAGCGCTGCGGGCACATCCGGCGGCACGCCTCATTGTGGTCACCGGTACCAATGGCAAATCCACTACCACCGCGCTGCTTGGCCATTGCCTGCGCGCTGCCGGCATACCGGTCGCCGTTGGCGGCAATATCGGTGATGCCGCCTGCAATCTGCAGGATCCGGGCTGCGATGGCGTCATTGTTCTCGAGATGTCGTCCTATCAGCTAGAAACAACCCCCGCGCTGCGGGCGGATATTGCGGTGCTGCTGAATATCACGCCGGACCATCTTGACCGGCATGGCGGCATGACCGGCTATGTTGCTGCTAAGGCGCTGGCGCTGGCGGCAGTTGGTGCGGACGGGCTTGCCGTTATCGGGGCCGGTGATGCACATGTACGCGAGCTGGCCGATGGCCTGCGCCAGCGCAGCGCCGATCATGCCGATACCCCCGGCCTTGCCATGATCACCCCTGACAAGACGCCGTCTGCGGTGCGCGATTGCGCGGCACTTGCCGGCAGCCATAATGCTGAAAATGCAACTGCGGTGGCCATCTGCCTGCGCCATCTTGGCTGTTCCGAGGATGCAATCCATGCCGGCATCAGCAGCTTTGCCGGGTTACCACACCGCCTGCAACCGGTGACCAGCAACGCCAGTGTAACCTTTGTCAATGATAGCAAGGCAACCAATGGCGTGGCGACGGCGCGCGCGCTAACCGCTTTCGAGACGATCTTCTGGATTGCCGGTGGCGAGGCCAAGGAAGGCGGCCTTGGTCCGGCCGCTGCCGTGACCGATGCGGTGCAAAAGGCCTATCTGATCGGTGCCGCGGCCAAGGATTTTGCCGTCACGCTGGACGGACGCTGCCCCGTCACCCTGTGCGGTGATCTGGAAACCGCCACCGAAAGCGCTTTTGCCGATGCCAGTGCAGCCACGGCCGGGGGGCATGGCAAAGCCACCATCCTGCTATCACCGGCCGCTGCATCATTTGACCAGTTCCCGAATTTTGCGGCGCGCGGCAAGTTGTTCGCCAGCATTGCACACCGGCTTGTAGCCGCCGCCCCTGTCACAATCAGCGGAGGCACGCATGCTTGAACGTACCGACCGTTCGCTTGTTGGAATCTGGTGGTGGACTGTGGACCGCTGGCTGCTGGCCAGCGCCATCCTGCTGATGGTCATCGGTACTTTGCTGGTCATGGCCGCCGGCCCCGCGGTTGCCACCAATATCCAGCTTGCTTCGCAGCATTTTGGTATACGCCAGTCGATCTATCTGATCCCGGCGTTGGGGGCGATGCTGTTCTTTTCGATATTGGAGCCGCGCCCGATCCGCATCCTAGCGATATTAGGACTGACGGTCACCATCGGCCTGATGATTGCGGCAATCCTTGTCGGCAGCGAGATCAAGGGTGCAACGCGATGGATCACAATCGCCGGCATCAATCTGCAGCCGTCCGAATTTGCAAAGCCCTTCTTTGCTATCGTGTCGGCCTGGCTGCTGACGCTGTGGCGCGAGGGGCAGGATTTCCCAGGCTGGATCTATTCAGCAGCGCTGATGGCCATTCTTGTCGGCATACTGGTGCTGCAGCCCGATATCGGCATGACCTTCCTGATGGCCGTCACCTGGGGCTTCCAGATGTTTCTTGCTGGACTGCCCATGCTGCTGGTGATCGGTGTTGTCGCGCTGGCCCCGCTGGGGCTTTGGGCGGCCTATCTGAAACTGGATCATGTGGAAAAGCGGATCGACCGGTTCTTTGAGGGCGGCGCATGGCAGGTGGAGCAGGCGCGAGATTCCTTTGCCAATGGCGGCCTTTTAGGCGTTGGCCCCGGTGATGGCACCGTCAAGCTGCATTTGCCAGATGCGCATTCCGACTTCATCTTTGCAGTCGCCGCCGAGGAATATGGTGCGCTGGCCTGTCTCAGCCTGATTGGACTTTACGGCTTCATCGTGCTGCGCGGTTTTGCCCGCACCATGTCGGATGAAGGGCTATTTGCGCTGATTGCCGGCTCCAGCCTTCTGGCACAGTTCGGGGTTCAGGCTGCCATCCATATGGCCTCATCCGCCGATTTCATCCCGACCAAGGGCATGACACTGCCGCTAATCAGCTATGGCGGCTCGTCGCTGGTCGCCAGCGGCGTGACCATGGGGCTGATCCTCGCGCTGACCCGACGGCGCAAGCCGTATGCGCTTCCCGGACAGCGCCGCCATTTGCCAACTGGCAGCGCCACCTCGCAGACTCAGGAGGCAGTGTCATGGCAAAACCCCTAATCGCACTGGCGGCTGGCGGGACTGGCGGGCACATCTTCCCGGCACTGGCCATTGCTGAGACGTTGCGCGATAACGGCTTTGACACATTGATGCTGACCGATCGCCGCGGCGCACGGCTGATCCCAGATGCCCGCCGGATGGTGCTGCCGGCTGAATCCCCCTTTCAGAGGAATGTCCTCCGCTGCCTTCGGGCCATAGCGGCACTGGGCGCGGCCACTTTGGCGACACTGGTTCTGATCGCCCGTCGTCGCCCGTGCGTGATGATCGGTTTTGGCGGCTATCCCGCTTTTGGGCCGTTGCTTGCCGCGCGCCTTACGGCCACCCCTGCGCTGCTGCATGAACAAAATGCCGTTCTGGGACGTACCAACCGCATGCTGGCACGCTCGACAGGCTATCTGGCGATCAGCTGGGCGGATACATCCAACGTGCCAGATGGCGTTATCACAAGGCGCCTTGGCATGCCGGTGCGTACCGCCTTTTTAGATATTCCGCCGGCAACAGCGCCCAAGGATGACAGTATTGCCCTGTCGGTGGTTGGTGGCTCGCTGGGGGCGATGGTGTTTGCCGACCTTGTGCCCGATGCCATCAGCCATCTTGATGTAGCGCTGCGCCGCCGTTTGACTATAACCCAGCAATGCCGCACCGACCAGCAGGCTGCGCTCGCCGCTCGCTATGACGCGATGGGCGTGCGCGCCGATATCCGCCCGTTCTTTGATGACATGCCGCGCATCCTTGCCGACAGTAAGCTTGTGATCAGCCGCGCCGGCGCCTCGTCGGTCGCCGAACTTGCCGCCGCTGGGCGGCCGGCCTTACTGGTGCCGTTTGGCGGCGCGATGGATGACCATCAGACACGCAATGCACAGCAGCTGGAAGCTATTGGCGGCGGGCTTTGCCTTGCCGAATCCTGCCTCACCGCGTCCGCTCTGGCGACACATCTGACCACTCTGCTAGGGGACCCGGCGCGCCTTTGCGCGATGGGCAAGGCCGCACGCAGCCTTGCCGCCACCGACGCCGCCACCGCGATTGCCAACTGGGCGCTTGAAATTGGCCAGGTGACTGACAAAACAAGGAATGCGGCATGAGCGAACTTCCCCTTTCCATCGGCACAATGCATTTCACCGGTATTGGCGGCATCGGGATGAGCGGCATTGCCGAGATTCTGTTTGAGCTTGGTTATGATGTGCAGGGCAGCGATATTTCGGAAAATGCCAATGTACGCCGGCTGCGCGACAAGGGCATTCCAGTAATTTACGGCCATTCCGCCGAGAACGTGGCGAATGCGTCCATCTTGGTGATCTCAACCGCGATCAAGCAGGACAACCCGGAACTGGTCGCCGCACGCGAACGCTTTCTGCCAATTGTCCATCGCGCCGAAATGCTGGGGGAATTGATGCGGCTGCGCTGGTCGGTTGCCGTTGCCGGCACGCATGGCAAGACCACCACGACATCGCTGATCGCAACCCTCATGGCTTCAGCCCGCATCGACCCGACCGTGATCAATGGCGGCATCATCACCGGCTGGGGCAGCAATGCGCGCCTTGGTAAGGGGCAGTGGATGGTGGTTGAGGCGGATGAAAGCGACGGGTCCTTCTCGAAACTGAACCCCACGGTTGCGGTTGTCACCAATATCGACCCTGAGCATCTGGACCATCACGGCACCTTCGAGGCGCTGGAAACGGCCTTTTTCAATTTTGTTGCAGCGGTGCCTTTCTATGGCTTTGCCACACTGTGTATCGATCATCCGACCGTGCAGCGGCTGATGGCCGGCATCAAGGACCGCCGTATCATCACCTATGGTCTGTCAGCGAATGCCGATGTGCGCGCGGTCAATCTTCGGCATGACGGGCCAGCCATGCTCTTTGACGTCCTGCTGTCAGACCGCACCGCCGGGACGCAATCGCAGATGAACAGCCTGCGCTTCCCGATGCTGGGGGAACATAATGTCCAGAACTGTCTTGCGGCCATCGCCGTGGCACTGGAAATGGGGATGACCCCGGATGAAATTGCCACGGCCCTTGCCAGCTTCGGTGGAGTCGGACGCCGATTCGAGACAAAGGGTGTCAGCAGCGGGGTAACTGTGATTGATGATTATGGCCACCACCCGGTCGAGATTCGCGCCGCCCTCCAGGCCGGCCGCATGCTGTGCGGAACGAACAAGCTGGTCGCTGTGGTGCAGCCGCATCGTTACAGCCGCCTCGCCGATCTGTTTGATGATTTCTGCGCCTGCTTCAATGATGCTGACGAGGTACTGGTCGCCGATGTCTATGCCGCTGGCGAGGCCCCGATAGACGGCATCGATAATGCAGCGCTTGTGACCGGTCTTCGAGACCATGGTCATCGCGGGCCAGCCATCCTGCACAGCCGCGATACCCTTGCCGCCGAAATTCTGGAACGCACCTCAGCAGGCGATCTTGTAATGTGCCTTGGCGCTGGCGATATCACCGGCTGGGCAGCCGATCTTCCTGGCGAAATGGATGGATTGCGTAGGGGGGCATCATGAAGCTGCGTGACCGTCTTCCCGAAATTCGCGGCACCTATGCCGAAGCCGAACCAATGGCCCGGCATACGTGGTTTGGTGTCGGCGGCCCGGCGGATGTAATTTTCTGCCCGCGCGATGCCACTGACCTAGCCAGTTTCCTTGCCAGCTGTCCGGCCGACATCCCTCTGCTACCCCTCGGTGCCGGATCAAATTTACTGGTGCGCGATGGCGGAGTTGCCGGGGTTGTCCTACGGATGAACCAGTTCATGAACTCGATCCACCATGATGGTACCGAGATCACCGCCGACGCCGGGGCCACGGATGCCGATGTGGCGCGTCATGCCGCGCGTGCCGGCCTTGCCGGGCTAGAATTCCTAATCGGCATCCCCGGTACCATCGGGGGCGGATTGCGGATGAATGCCGGGGCCTATGGGACTGAATTCCGAGATATTACCATCTGCGCCCACGGGGTTGACCGAAAGGGCCAAGCCGTCAGCGCCACCCCCGAAGAGATGGGCATGGCCTATCGCCACAGCGATGCGCCAGCAGACTGGATCTTCACCCATGCCACTTTCCGCGCTGTTGCCGGGGACAAAGCCACCATCAAGGCACGGATGAAAGATATTATTGCCAGCCGCAGCGATGCACAGCCACGCGGTGTCCGCACTGGTGGCAGCACCTTTGCAAATCCGCCGGGCGGCAAGGCGTGGCGGGAAATTGATGCTGCCGGCTGTCGGGGCATGATTGTTGGCGGGGCCCAGGTATCGGAAAAACACTGCAACTTCCTGGTCAACACCGGTGACGCCAGCGCCCATGACATCGAAACCCTCGGTGAAACCGTGCGCGCGCGCGTGGCAGCCCTTGGCGGGCCGGCGCTGCGCTGGGAAATCCGCCTTGTCGGACAGCAAGGCGGCAACCCAGCTCCGGCACCAGACATATCCGAAACAACAGGTAGATCTGGGGGGACGGGCGCATGACCGGCGAACGCGTGGCCGTGCTGATGGGCGGCTGGACATCCGAGGCACCTGTCAGCCGTGTTACCGCAAGCTTTTGTGGACAAGCGGCACGCAATGCCGGCTGGGATGCCGTCGAGGTCGAGGTTGAACGCAACATCGCGACTGTACTTGCCGAGATGAAGCCGTCGCGGGTGTTCAACGCCCTCCATGGGCGGGTCGGAGAGGACGGTAACATCCAAGGGCTGCTAAATATCATGAACATCCCCTACACGCATAGCGGCTTGCTTGCATCGGCCATCGCGATGGACAAGCTACGCGCCAAGAACGCCCTTGCCGAAATTGGCATCAATGTGCCGCCTTCCCTGCCGCTGGTTGAGGACGGCCACGTGACCCCGGCCGATTACAGCGGAGTCCATGTCATCAAGCCTCGTGCGGACGGGTCCAGCATCGGGGTGGTGATCGTCCAAGGTGGCACCACCGCCCCGCCGCCGCGCAGCAACTGGACGCTGGAAACCGAGCTGATCGCTGAGCCCTATATCCCGGGCCTCGAGTTGACAGTTGCCGTTCTGGATGGCACCGCGCTCTGCGTGACCGAAATCCGACCAAAAGTCGATTTCTATGATTTCGATGCGAAATATGCCGCTGGCGGGTCCAAACATATTCTGCCGGCCGATATCCCGCAGGAAGTAACGCTGAACGCCTGCGACTGGGCCGAACGCGCCTATCGACACCTAGGGTGCCGCGGAGTCATCCGCGCCGATTACCGCTGGGACAAGAACAACAACGTCCTCTACATGCTGGAAATCAACACCCAGCCGGGCATGACCGCCACCTCGCTTGTGCCAGAACAGGCTCGGTTTGTTGGCCTATCCGGCGAAGAAATGGTTAATCATCTTTTGGAGACCGCACAATGCGACGACTGACCGGTTTCATCCGCCGTCACGGCGATGCTGATATGCCGGCCAAAATAGGCCAGCGGCGAGTGATCCGCCTGCCGCGCTGGCGCAGCATTGCCTATGGCATGCTAGCGGTTCTGGTTACGGGGTCAGCCGCCGCAATCATCTCCGAACGCCAGCGCATTGCTAATATGATAATTGTTGCGTCGGCCGAGACCGGGCTGCAGCTCGAATACATCGAAGTCTATGGCCGCGCCCACACACCCAAGGACGCCATCCTAAGTGTCAGTGAACTGACACTCGGCGAACCGATACTAGGAATATCACTCCGCGATCTGCACGCACGCCTGTCGAACATCGGATGGATCGAGAATGTTGCTGTCGAACTTGAGATGCCGTCTACAATCCGCCTGTTGCTGACCGAGCGTGTGCCTATTGCCCTGCTGCAGACCATCGATGGACACCGCGTCATCGATACCAACGGCACTATCATCATCGGGGCCGACCCGTCAGCATTCGGACATTTGACGGTCGTTGCCGGCAAAAAGGCTGCCGGCCGCGCCGCACCGATACTAAGCATCCTACGCACCGAACCTGAGCTTTATGCCGAGGTCTGGGCCATCAGCTACCAGTCTGAACGCCGCTGGGACGTGCATCTGCGCAGCGGCATCCGTGTGCGCCTGCCGGAAAGCGACCCGCGCACAGCCTGGTCGCGGCTGGCGATCATCGACCACAGCAAGCGGATTACCGACCGCGATCTTGCCGTCATCGACCTGCGCGTTCCGAACCAGATGATCGTTGAACCCAACATTCCCGTTCGCGGAAAGGGAAGCAAGACATGATGTTCCGTCGCAATGGCCACAGCCTTCGTCCTTTCGGCATCCTCGATATCGGCAGCACGAAAATCTGCTGCATGATTGGCGAGCATGACAAGTTGGGCGGTGTTAGCCTTCTGGGCCAGGGCACCCACGCATCGGCCGGCATCCGTGCGGGCGAAGTTACAGCTCTTGTCGATCTCAGCGATGCCATCGGTAATGCCGTGCAGACAGCTGAACGCGCCGCCGGGGTCTCACTAACCGCCGTCAGCGTCATCTTGGCTGGCGGCAGCCCACGTTCCAGCTTCAGCAAGCAGAGCATGACAATGGCCGACAGCACCGTCAGCCGCCGCGATGTGCGCCGGTTGCTGGACCGGTCAGGCCACCAGTCCATGGATGACGCGCTACAGCTGATGCAGTTCCACCCTTTGCATTACAGCCTTGATGATATTCGCGGCATTGCGGATCCGGTGGGCATGCGCGGGCGCGAGCTCGCGGTTGAATTCTTGACAGTCACGGCAAAACGTACGCACCTTGCCAATATCATTGAGGCACTGGCGCAGAACCATCTTGGCGCAGAACGCTTTATCCATGCGGGCTATGCTGCCGGGCTGGCCTGTCTTGGCGCTGAGGAGCGCGAGGTCGGCAGCACCGTCATCGATCTCGGCGGCGGCACCTCGTCAGCGGCCATCTTCATGGCTGGCAAGCTGATCTATATCGATACCGTCCCGGTCGGGGGGCAGCATGTATCAACCGATATTGCGCGTATCCTGTCCACGCCGGTGACCACCGCCGAGCGGCTGAAGGCCTTGCATGGGGCCATTACCCCGATTGATACCATGTCACTCCCGCCCGGCCCGGTGCATGAGGCGCTGCAGCTCGGCCATTCTGACAACATCATGCTGCCGGGCGTTCGTGACCATATCGAAATCGACGGCAAGATAATCGAGCGCAGCCTGCTGAGCGCGGTGATCCGGCCGCGGATAGAAGAAATCATTGAGCTGCTGACTGACAGGATGAAAGCGGCGCGCATGGAATATGCCGCCGGCAACCGCTTTATCTTGACCGGTGGTGGCAGCCAATTGACCGGAATTGCTGACTTCTGCGCCCAAATTTCGGGCAAGAGCGTTGGCCTTGGCGAGCCGCATGGCATTGCCAATCTGCCTGTTGAAGAGACCAGCCAGTCCAGCGCTGCTGCGGTTGGCGCGCTGCTGCATGTCAGCCGCCTAACCGAAGACGACCCGGCGGAACGCCAGACCCGAACCCTTCCCCACGGCCCAATCGAACGTTTGGGCGCGTGGTTCCGTGACAATCTTTGAGAAAGGAGCCGTTGCCATGCAACTTCATTTGTCACACGCCCCGGCACATGGTTTGCCGGATAGATTTACAACTTTCCACCACCCATCCACTTGCGGGGCCGTCGGGCCATGCCAACGCCCGCACCCTAACGCTGCCACGCAAGTGAGGCATTCGGTACCGGCAGCCCCATGGTCAACCATTTCAAAAGGGAGACTCGCATGACCATTAACCTTTCTGTTCCGCAAACCATGCAGGAACTACGCCCACGCATTACCGTTATCGGTGTTGGCGGCGCAGGCGGCAATGCCGTCAACAACATGATCAATGCTGATCTAGATGGTGTCGATTTTCTGGTCGCCAATACCGACGGCCAGGCACTGGCACATTCGCTTGCCGGCCGCAAGATCCAGCTTGGTACCGCGATAACACAGGGGCTCGGCGCCGGATCAAAGCCGGATGTCGGCCGAGCCGCCGCGGAGGAAAGCATCGAGGCCGTGATGGGCGAGCTTGCCGATTGCAACATGGTGTTCATCACCGCAGGCATGGGTGGCGGCACTGGGACCGGCGCAGCCCCGGTCATTGCCCGTGCGGCACGTGAACGCGGCATCTTGACAGTCGGCGTGGTCACCAAGCCCTTTGACTTTGAGGGACAGCGCCGTATGACGCAGGCCGAGGCCGGGATCGAGGAGATGCAGTCATGGGTCGACACGCTGATCGTCATTCCGAACCAGAACCTGTTCAGGCTGGCGAATGAGCGCACCACCTTTGCGGATGCGTTTCATATCGCCGATACTGTACTGCATCAGGGCGTCGCGGGTGTTACCGACCTGATGATCAAGCCTGGTCAGATCAATCTCGACTTTGCCGATATCCGCGCCGTAATGGGCGAAATGGGCAAGGCCATGATGGGCACTGGCGAGGCATCAGGCGAAAGCCGGGCCACCCAGGCCGCCGAGGCCGCAATCAATAACCCGCTGCTGGATGACATCACCATGCAGGGCGCCCGCGCCGTGCTGATCAATGTGACCGGCGGGCTCGACATGACCTTGTTCGAGGTTGACGAGGCTGCCAACCGGGTCCGCCGCGAGGTGGACAGCGATGCGGTCATCATCTTTGGGTCAACTTTCGATGAAAAGCTGGAAGGCGTCATGCGCGTTTCCATTGTGGCGACCGGCATCGAAGCCGCCACTGCCAGCAGCCACCCCGTACCGACACGGACACATACCGGCACCCCGTCAACCATCATCTCGGCCCCGAAATCCGGCGCCGAGACAACGACACCCGCGATTGTTACCGCCGACACGAATACCCTGATCCGGGCAGATAGCGGTGCCGCGGCAACAGAACCGGCTGAAGACACGGCGAAAGCTACCGAAACAGCTGGGGAAACAGTCGGAGGAACGGGTAAGAAAGGAGCTGCGGAAACAGCGCAGGTCGAAGTAAAAACTTATGAAGCGCCGGAAGCGGTCATTCGTTCACCGCGTGAACCAATCCGTGATTCAGCGGCCATGGAAAATGATACGGCCTATGTACCTGCTTTTGTCGCGACCAAGAAGACCTCGCGTCTTGCCTTCCTCGCGGCAGGCAAGACCACACCAGAGGTCCCCGCTGCCGCAAAAGAAGAAACAGCGATCTTTTCTGAAAAGCTGACTTCTGAACTGGACCGCGATTCAGACAGCGGCAAACGCGCAGACGAGCGTCAAATGTCACTTGATGAAGCGATCGAACGGGAACGGGCGGCCGCCGCTCTTGGTACCGTAACTGGTGCGTCAAACACTGCGCCAGAAGCTGAGTCGGTCACGGCAGCTGAAAACGCCACACCAACGCCGGCCATGGTCGGTGACAGCGCTGCCGAGGTCGCGCCAGCACAGCGCAGTGGGTTTGTACCGCCGGCACCTACACCACTTCCTGATGCTGAATCCGTTCCGGAAACCGGCAATGGGCGGACCAGCCTAATCCATAAGATTTCAGGACTGTGGACCAGTAAGCCGCAGGATAATGCTGTCGAGCTACGACGTGAACCGGCTGTTGAGACCATCGCGCCTGTTGACAGCACACCATCCATTCTGGACCTGCCACGGGCTGATGCGCTGAATCGTGCACCTGAACCGGCGGCGGCAGCGACGCTGGAAAAATCGGCAGATGACCTCGAAATACCGGCGTTCCTGAGGCGTCAGGCCAACTGACCGCCAGTATCAGGAAATAGTAAATGGGAAGCGCCCAGCAGCATGCTGCTGGGCGTCTCTCATACCATGATGCAGAAGAAACCATCACCGACCACTCGGTTCCATGCGGAACATCTAATATTGTTACAAGCAGTAACCAAATGTGATTTGAGACTCGTGGGCTGCCAGCCTAAAGTGCACGGGAATAACGGAACAGCCATTGGCCTTTTTTGTTATGGCAATAATCTCCTGCCACAACAGCAAATAGCCGACGGCCCACGGCAGCAAATGGTTCAGGCGGGAACATGTTCAGCGATCAGCCGATGCAGACCACGATTAATAATGTCGTTGCTTTTGACGGGATCGGACTCCATTCCGGGCGCTTTGTGCATCTAACCGTCCATCCCGCGCCCGCAAATACTGGCATTCAATTTAAGCGAATTGAAGTGACCGAAAACCGCCAAAGCATTGCCGCTCATGCAAACAATGTTAGAAAAGCTCGGCTTTGCACCCGCATCGAAAATAGCGATGGCGTGCGGCTGGAAACAGTTGAACATCTTATGGCCGCCTTTGCTGGTCTCGGCATCGACAACGCCTTCGTGCATATCGACAGCAGCGAAGCCCCGATCCTAGATGGCAGCAGCCTTCCGTTTGTTGCGGCACTTCAAAATGTCGGCATAACGACACTGTCCGCGCGCCGTCGTACCCTTGTGGTAACACAGACTGTACGTGTCGAGCACGGTGGCGGCTGGGCAATGATTGAGCCCCATAATCGGCTGGAGATTGATGCCGAAATTGATTTCGAGGATCCGGCCATCGGGCGCCAGCGATTCCACTACCAGCATGGCAATGGCCGGTTTGAGAGCGATCTTGCTGCGGCGCGCACCTTCTGCCAGATGCGCGACGTGGCTGCCATGCAGAATGCTGGGCTGGCCCTTGGCGGGTCACTGAATAACGCCATCGTCGTTGAAAATGGCCGCATTCTGAATGAGACCGGCCTGCGTATGAAGCATGAATTCGTCAAACACAAGATCTTAGATTGCCTCGGCGATCTGTATCTTCTGGGGATGATGGTGCGTGGCAAAGTGACGACCTTTCGTCCGGGCCATGCCATCTGCGCCGAGCTTGTGACAACCTTGTGGGATTCAACCGAATCATACCGGATTGTCGAGGAAGGTGTCCTCGTCGGCCATTCAGACGGCTATGCGCTTCCCGAAGTGGCTGCCGCTGCCGCCGTCTGATTGCGGGTGGCCGGCCAGCCGACATCCATGACATCCGTGCAATGGCCCCAACACAGCCGCGAATACCAAACCCTGCCGGCACCGAACGCAATCAAGTTGACACTCTACCAACTCGGCCTTTTCACATCGCCTCCAACTGGTTATTGTGGGCGCACGTTGAGTTCGCCTTCTGGAGACATTTTTTGGTCAACCATCTGCTCCTTCCAATTGCCGCTGTCCTGCTAACCGGTCTTGCTGCCTGTTCGACCCCCGAAGTGCCAGAACAAGTAGAACGGCCAGCTAATGAGCTGTACGACGAAGCGTTGCAGCTTGCACAGGGCGGCGCGCCCGACAAAGCGGCCCCCAAATTTGAAGAGGTGGAACGCCAGCATCCCTATTCAGACCTTGCTGTTCGGTCGCAGATCATGGCGGCATGGGCTTTCTACCAGAGCAATGACTATCTGCGGGCAGTGGCATCGCTGGAACGCTTCATTGAACTGAATCCCGCCGACACGCTTGTCGAATATGCGCTCTATCTGCGGGCGCTGAGCTATTATGAACAGATTGTGAATGTCGAGCGTGACGCTGAAATGACCCTGCTGGCGCTGAATGCCCTTGAAGATCTGCTGCGCCGCTTTCCAAATGGCGAATATGGCCGCGATGCGCAGTTGAAAGCCGATCTGGCGCGTTCGCACCTTGCGGGCAAGGAAATGGCTGTTGGCCGGTTTTATACCGAACGGGGCTATCATGCGGCCGCACTCCGCCGCTTTGAAAATGTTTTGCGCGATTACCAGAATACAAATCAGGTACCAGAGGCGCTTTACCGCATGGTTGAGGTATATCTTGCACTTGGCCTTGTTGATGAAGCGGACAGGGTCGGGGCGGTTGCGGTCTATAACTATTCTGATTCCTTTTGGACGAAAGAATTGCTTGCCCTTGCCGAAGACCCGTCGCGCGAACTGCCAAAGGGCATGTTCCGGCGTGCCATTGAATCTGTCGCTGGGCTGTTTGACCGAGAGTGATGCTACACAGTCTTAGCGTTTCCAATATCGTCCTAATAGAACGCCTAACCCTGAACTTCGAATCGGGGTTGACCGTGCTGACTGGTGAGACAGGTGCCGGCAAATCTATTCTTCTTGACGCGCTTGGCCTTGCCCTTGG
>PCBG01000006.1 GCA_002731315.1 Rhodospirillaceae bacterium
CAATCCAGGGCGAGATGGTGTAACGATGTGGATAAACGCTGCCATCTTGGGTCTTGCGACAGAGAATATCTCTCCAGCCTGTTGTGGAGTGGTGTGGTGCTGGAGGATTCTCGCTATCTCGGGAAATTTCAGGAGTGTCTCATCCGCCGCACCAACTGAGTGGAAAAACAGATCGGCATTGGCGGCGATCTTAGCCACTGAGCGGTCATTGTTTGAGTCGCCCCCGATTACGACTGACCGTCCAGCATAGTCGATCCGATATCCCCAATTGGGCTTAATCATTTTTCCGTGAAATATTTCGAAAGACGTTACTTTGAGGCCATTCTCATTAAAGAGAACCCCGCACTCCGAATGCGAAGCCACCTCTATATGTGTTCCTTCAATAGGTAGTTTCTGGTCTGCAACCCTTATCCGTATGTCGTCCGCAAACGCTATGCGGTGACCGTCTATGAGCGCCTGCACCCCAATTGGTCCTGCAACTTTGAGAGGTTTGCTTCGTCCGCCACCAGCCGGCAACCAGGAACCAAGCCAGAAATCTGCAAAGCCAACTGTGTGATCCGAATGGTAATGTGTGAAAAATAATCTGTCGATCTGCGCTGGCGCTATGCCTGCCTGTACAAGCCGTTGCGCGACGCCTCTACCAGTATCGAACAATAAGCGGAAATTGGCAGCCTCAACCAGAATGCTCTGGCTACAGCGGGACGGGTTGTATACTGGAGTACCAGTGCCGAGTGTGGTCACGACGAGATCAGAATGTGAGGGTCTTGTTTGAGATGTCGGCATATGTTTTTTGAATTCTATTCCTATGTGTCAGAAGTGCCGTAGGTGCACTATAATAAATTTTTTAGAAAGCTAGCAAATCAAGGTCCGTTGTCCAGGAACCTTGAGCCGCGGACCGTGGCCTTAGATCTCGGATCAGGGGTTAGTAGGGCTGGTTGCTAGATCTGGATCGACTTGGCTCGAGGGGTGTGGCGCATGTTCTGGGTGCTTGCGGCTCGGCCATGGGACGGGTGATGGATGGGTAGAGAATTTACCGCAACCGAACCAGTTTCAGATCGAAATCAGCCATCAGGAAGTGCTCTTCCACAACAGCGCTGGGGGTAAAGCCGGCGACCAATCCCAAGCCCGCCCTAACGCCGGGCTGGCAGATCACAGCCCGTGTTGCCGGTTATATCCATTCGCAGGCGGAGACTGCCACGCGCCAAGCGCGCCGACGGGCGGCACAAACACTTCTACCAGCAACGGATGACAGCTGGCGACATCACTAGAATGTTCGCTAGAGCAGTCGCCGCCGGGGCAGGCTGACAGGGCGCCAAGCAGATCGATTTCAGCAAAGAATTCCAGATAGTCGCCGGGCCGGACTGGGCTGGCCTTCATAAAATACTGACCTGAATCACGCGTAAAGCCGGTACACATGAACACATTCAGCACGTCATGAACCATATGTTCGATCTCGGTCACCGGCATGCCTGTTTCTGCTGCCATAACGCGTGACAGATTGGAGTGACAGCAATTATGATACTGGCCACCAGACAGTAGGTTGTTCGTATAGGGATCGCAGCGCGTACCGATCACATCATGGACCGCGCCGCCAAATTCATCGATCCCATACCAGCCCAGCGTGTCCTGTATGATGGTGGCCATCGGGCGCAGAAAGGGCATCGATGACCACATTCTGTCACCAACGGTAATATGTGTGCCTTGCAAAGCGCGTGTCTTGCCGGAATAGAAGTGTTCAGCGAAATTGTCCGCAGCCCAAAGATTCAGGTCACCAACCTGAGGCCCCTCAACGCAACTGATCCGGAAGAATTGCCCAGCCGCCGCGCGAAAACATCCCGCATCACGCGGTTGGACCAAAACTTCATTAACCTTTTCGGCGCTGGTACGCGCCTCCCGGTAAAGGTCAAGGTCAGGTGAGGCCAACGTATGGTTTGGATAGACGATGACGGGGCGCACCGCACGCCGTGCAGCGGAATCTTTCGGTGTGTGATCTGATGGCGTCTTCATGCCAGGCGAGCTCCTTCTTGGTACGGGAAAGCGGCCTACTATTTTGGCAAAGCATTCTGGTAGATGCCAGATGCAAACGACAGCGCCACAAACAATCCAAACCATCCGGCCAAACAACCAAAATGAAAAAGGCTCTCTCCGAATCGCTATGTTGTGCGAGCCGAGGTCGAACCCGGACTTGGCAAAACAACCAAAATGTTAGTCCGATTTGTTCTTTAATCACAAAAGTCGATTGGCCTGTGCATCAAAATTACGAATTTGGCCAGTCGTCTCATCTGAAAATTTCAATCTATCCTGATTCTACCAAAAAACGTCGTGATTCGACCCGATACATATTATGGTGTAACCTACCGTTTGCGGGTGCGAATGCCGGGCCAGATCTTCCGTTCTGGCGTGAACATGGCAACCGGCATCATATCAAATTAATTGGTGAGGACACATTAAATGAAGAAACTTCTTGCAACAGCAGCTATCGCTGGCGGAGCACTTTTTGGGCTGGCCGGTCAGGCTTCTGCAGATGGGCATTGCGGCTCCCTAACTATGGCTGAAATGAACTGGGCATCAGCTGAGCTGATGGCTAATGTCGACAAGGTGATCCTTGAAGAGGGCTATGGTTGTGAAGTGGAGCTAGTCGCAGGCGCGACAATGCCAACCTTTACGTCTATGAATGAAAAGGGCGAGCCTGATGTCGCTGGTGAGCTTTGGATCAACGCTGTGCGTGAGCCACTTTTCAAGGCCATGGATGAGGGCCGCCTGATGTCAGCGGTTAAAGGGCCAATTACACAACTCGGTGAAGGCTGGTGGGTGCCACCACACACAGCAAAGGCACATCCTGAAATCGTGACAGATATCGATGCGCTGCTGGCGCGCCCTGATCTGTTTCCGCATCCCGAAGATTCATCAAAGGGTGCCTTTGTAGGGTGCCCAGCGGGCTGGGGTTGCCAGTTGGCAAACAACAACCTGTACCGTGCCTTCGAAATGGAAAAGAAAGGTTGGCTGCTGGTTGATCCAGGTTCAGCCGCAGGTCTGGACGGCTCTATGGCTAAGGCTGCCGAGCGCGGCGAGAACTGGTTCGGCTATTACTGGTCACCGACTGCCATGATCGGCAAGTATAGCATGGTGCCAGTCGATATGGGCGAATGGGGTGGTTCCGAGAATTGGGACGGCTGCATCGTGAAGGCTGAGCAAGATTGTGCGGATCCGAAGCCTTCCTCGTGGACACTCTCGGAGGTTCACACTGTAGTCACTTCAGATTTTGCAAGCCGTGGTGGTCCCGCTGTTGACTATCTTAAGTCGCGGATCTTTCCTGGTCCGATCATGAACGGCATGCTGGTCTGGATGGGAGAGGAGCAGGCAGGCGGCGCTGATGCTGCTATTGAATTCCTGATCCAGCACGAAGATCTGTGGACGGCATGGGTATCTGCTGACGCAGCGGCCAAGATCAAAGCATCGCTCTAGGACCGATGTAACCGCACTTTATGGCCTGCCAGAAATCATCTGGCAGGCCTGTTCTTTAATTGGCTTACAGCAGGTTCCGAGGTGTCAAAATGGACTTTCTGACTGAATTTCCGGAAATGGGAAGGCAGGACTTACGTGATTTCAAAAAGGGCATAGACGCCTCTTTCAAGGAATTTTCCAGAACCTATGGGGACGCGCTGGAAACTTTTTTTGAGCCGTTGCTTTGGTTTCTCGTTTGGCTTGAAAAGCTTCTGACAAACGCATGGTGGCCCGTCGTAATAATCGTCATTGCTGCCTTCGCCTGGCTTGGATCTCGCAACTGGAAGCTGGTTGCCGGCACGATCCTGTCATTCCTTGTCATTGGTTATCTTGGCATGTGGGAAGATACGATGGCGACACTTGCTATTATCTCAGTCGCCACGTTGCTTTGTATTAGCATCGGCATTCCTCTTGGTATTTGGATGGCAAAGTCAAACCGAGTGCAAGCCGCCATCACCCCTGTTCTTGACGTCATGCAGACGATCCCGAGCTTTGTGTATTTAATCCCGGTGGTGATGCTTCTTGGCATCGGCAAGGTCCCTGGTCTCATCGCCGTATGTATTTACGCTATTCCACCGATTGTGCGCCTGACCAATCTAGGGATTCGTCTTGTAGACAAAGAAGTGCTGGAAGCCGCGGATGCCTTTGGCGCGGACTATCGCCAGCGTTTGTTTGGTGTACAAATCCCGCTGGCGCTACCAAATATTTTTGCCGGGGTGAACCAGACGATCATGATGTCGCTTGCAATGGTCGTGATCGCATCAATGATCGGGGTGAAGGGACTTGGTCTGCCGGTGCTGCGCGCCATTTCCAATCAGTATCTGGCACTTGGCCTTTTAAATGGTCTTGCAATTGTGACGCTGGCGATCATTTTCGACCGTGTATCACAACAATATGGACGGCGGCTGCAGGCGCATCGCGAGGGGGCAGATCATGGCTGACAACATCAAAATCAAGATCAGCAATCTCTACAAAGTGTTTGGCAGCAATCCTGCCGCGGCCATGAGACATGTCCTCAATGGGGCGAGCAAACAAGACCTTCTGGACGAACACGGACATGTGCTTGGCCTGCGCGATATCAACATTGATATTCCGGAGAAGCGCATTCAGGTGATCATGGGCCTTTCCGGTTCCGGCAAGTCAACTCTCATTCGCCACATCAATAGGCTCATCGAGCCGACCGAGGGGAAAATGATTGTGGATGGCGAGGATGTGCTGGCCATGTCGCCAGATGATCTGCGCCAGTTCCGGCGCAACAAACTGTCGATGGTGTTCCAGAAGTTTGCGCTTCTGCCTCACCGTACGGTGGCGCAGAATGCCGCTTATGGCCTGACCATTCAGGGTATTTCCGAAGGCGAGGCAACCGAGCGCGCCCAGCGCTGGATTGACCGCGTTGGTCTTGGTGGCTTTGAAAACCACTATCCAGCACAATTGTCTGGTGGCATGCAGCAGCGTGTCGGCCTGGCGCGTGCCCTAGCAACCGATGCGCCAATCCTGCTCATGGACGAGGCATTTTCCGCGCTTGATCCACTGATCCGGACCGACATGCAGGATATTCTCCTAGACCTGCAGGACGAGCTCCATAAGACTATCGTCTTCATCACACATGACCTTGATGAGGCCCTGCGGATTGGTGATCAGATTTCCATCCTGCGGGACGGCGAGGTGATCCAGCAGGGTGATCCACAGGATATCATCATACGGCCTGAAGACGACTATATCTCTGACTTTATCAAGGATATCAATCGTGGCCGTGTCATCGAGGTGCGTTCCATCATGTCAAAGGCTTCGCGTGCAACTGGTCCAAAAATGACGGCCAACACCGCGCTGGAAGATGCATTGCAGTCACTGGCTGCTGCTGGTACGGACACAGGTTCCGTCGTTGATGAGGATGGCAAAACCATAGGCAAAATCGAGCTGAATGCGGCGATCTCAGCCATGGCGCGTCCAGAACGTGACAAGGGAACACCGCGCTACAAGTAAACATACTTTTGAACTATATCGTGCAGCATCAGGCCCGCTTTTTGGCGGGCCTATTTCATGGCAGCAATGCAATTTGTCCGGCGTCCTGTCAGGATCCAGAATCCGTATCGGTATCGGTATCCATGAGATAATGATGCAGGCTGCCATTCAGATATGTTTCGAAAAAACCCGGCAGCAGATCACGTGATTCATAGCGCGCCGGACTGTCAAGCGCCCTTGACATGGCTGCGCGGTCCAGATAGGTGATTGCGAGGATCAGCGGAATTTCTGGCCCACCATCATCCTGCTCGACGCCATACATCACGCGCACTTCCTCAGCCCCGTCAAATTGCCGCCAGAGTGGGGCCAGGACATCTTCGACATACCGGCGCATGGCGGTATCCTGCCCGTCGCGCACGCGCCCGTGGAAAATCGCAAGCCGCGTCAGCATGGCCGTTATCCTCCCCGATGTTTAAAACTGTCGCGCCGAAAGCTATAGAGTGCATCCGGGTCCACTGCCACATTCACCACCGCAGGCCGGCCAATGGCCAAAGCTGCCTCGACCGCACCTGCAACATCAGTCAGCTTTTCAGCGTGGAAGCCCGCGGCACCATAAAGTTCAGCCAGTTTGTCAAAAGGTGGGCTGGACACGTCCGCCCCAACATAGCGACCATTGAAGAAGTCACGCTGATAGGCCTTTTCTGCGCCCCAGCAACCGTTATTCATCACAATCGTCACTGTATTGATTCCATGGTCAACAGCGGTGCTCAGTTCCGACACTGTCATACCGAAACCACCATCGCCCATCATGCTGATCACCGGCCGGTCAGGCATGGCCAGCTTGACACCCAGACCGCAGGCAAAGGAAAAACCAACAAGGCCGAAATCCAAAGGTGAAAAAAGGCTGCGCGGCCCCTGCAGCTGGAATGCATCCGTACCCTGCAGACACAAGGTGCCGGCATCAAAGCACATCGCCGCATCTGCCGGTATGACACCGCGAAGCGTCTTGAACAGACCGGATGGCTGGATCGGATTGGTGTCTATGGCATCAACGTCACGCGCCGTCAAAAAGGCGGCACGTTCGACCCGATAGCTGTCACACCAAGCATCTGCTGTGGTGCGGTCGGTGATTGCGGCAAGCGCCTCTATCAGCTGGCGCGCCGTTTCCGGTGCGTCACCCCAGATGCCAATCTTAACAGGAAAGAACCGGCCAATGGCTGTTGGCTCCAGCTCCACCTGAATGATCTTCGCCGCCCTGTTGATATTGTCATAGCTATAGAAGGTCGAATTGAAGCCGAGCCGTGTCCCCAGCGCTAAGATAACATCTGCTTCCTTGGCAAGGCGCGAAGCCACCAAATTGCCGCGTGGCCCCATCTGACCGGAATTCAACGGGTGGCTGAACGGCACGGCATCACCATGGCCGGGAGATGTGATTATGGGTGCATTCAGCGCCTCGGCGAGCGCAATGGCCGCCGCATCACCACAGCTGTTCTTGATACCTCCCCCGGCAAGGATCACCGGTTGCCTAGCATCCGCCAGAAGGCGCGCCGCCGCCTTGATCTGGTCAGGATGCGCCGCCGGCAGGCTGTCGGACCGATAGGCGGCAGGTGCTGGCCAATCAGAAAAATCAGCCTGCGCGGCAAGCACATCGCGTGGCAGATTGACCTGAACCGGCCCGCGACGCGGGGCCAGTGCCGTACGAAACGCCTCGCGGAATATTTCCGGCACCCGGTCAACAGATGGCACGGTCCAGGTTTTTTTCGTGATCGGCGCAAACAGTGCCTGCTGGTCCACTTCCTGAAAGGCATCGCGATACTGGTGCGCCGTTGACAGGGCACCAGCAACAGACACAACTGGTGAATAGGCGGCCTTGGCCTGTGCCAGCCCGGTGACCAGATTGGTTGCCCCCGGACCGTTCTGGCCAGCAAGCACGACCCCGGCTCCACCGGATGCGCGTGCATATCCATCAGCCATATGGGTGCCCGTGCGTTCATCATGAACCCCAATAAAACTGACATCATCAGCATCATAGAGCGCGTCAAACATTTCCATCGTTGCTGACCCGATCAGCCCGAAGATATGCCTCGTACCTTCGGCGCGCAGGGCCTCGACGGCCGCCTGCCCGCCTGACATTCTGCCTCCAGACGCGTTTCTTGCCGGTTTTGTCATCGATCTGTCCTTTCACAAAAATCGAGAATTGGGGCGGTGAAACCTGCCGGATCCTCGACAAGTCCCAGATGCCGGTACCCGTCGATAATCAGAAGTTCCGCACCGCCAATTTCGGCCGCGATCTCGCGGCTCATTGCCGGTGTGCTGCCAGTGTCATCGGCGCATGTCATCACAAGTGCTGGTACGCTGATGGGGGGGGTCGGGCGCACAAGCTCGGTGACGCCGGCAGCCAGCACCATGGTTGCACCAGCATAGCTCTCAGGCTCTGCCACTAGCCGCCAGTCACGCACCAGCTGCAGCGCTGTCGGCGTGGTGCTGCGGAAGGCCGGCGTGAACCAGCGTTCCAGCGCGGCATCCATGGTGGCCATGCGGCCTTCATCATGGACTGAGGCGGCCCGTTCCTCTACCGCTGCCTGTGCAGCGCAGCCACGATCATGCGGTGAATTCAGGATCACAAGCGCCGCGACGCGATCGGGGTAATCCATGGCGAAGCGACGGTTGATCATACCGCCAATGGAAAAGCCTACAATGACAGCGCTGGCCACCCCGAGATGGTCCAGCAGAGCTGCCAGCTGTCGTGCATAAACGGCAAGACTGGGCGCTTGCGGAGGTTGCGCGCTGTCACCATGGCCATACAGGTCATAGCGCACCACACGGTATCTTGCAGCAAACGCCGGCAGATGGTCGTCCCACAGCCGGCAGCAGAGGCCGAGGCCGTGGATCAGCACCATTACAGGCGCGTGCTGCGCGCCAGCAACATTAAAGGCTGTACCGTCAGATGTGGTATCAGATGTCGTGTCAAAAGTGGCGTCAGATTCCGGCAGGGTTGTCGACATCGTGTCCCATATCCTTCAGATCTTCATAGCGGTTGCCGATACGGTGATGCGGGTGGCCGCCAACCGACGCACCCAGCGCCACAACAATTTCATCATCTGCGGGCGCATCCGGAATGTTCAGATGGATTGTCTGGTAATGTGACCGCCGGCCGGCATCATGTTTGTCCATTAGCGGGATCACCAGCGGACACCCCGGCCCGCCGCGCATATTGGCAAAGGCAAGATAGGTCTTTGCCTGCACAGCATTGCGAAACTGATTGCCGAACCACAAAGTATGTGTCAGCGCCTGCGCATGTTCTGTCTCACCGCCAATGCCGACAAGGGATGCCTTGCCATATCCCTCGAGCCTGTCACCCGTGACATCAAGGATCATGCCGGTCAGCAACATGCCGATCTCTTGACCATGTGTGCGCGTTTCCGGCTTCAGATCCTCGACGAAGCCGCGCCCGAACCACGGATTGCGGATGATCGCAATCGCGGCAACCAGAAGGGTTGGTTTTGCCAGCGGCTTACCACCCTCTTCATGTGTAGTCTGCTGATGCAGGATGGTGCGGCGGGTCTGGGTTGACATGGTCTTGTCTCCTGAAAGGGTCATCTGCTAATTGCCGGCGGGGGGCGCCCGGTTTGGCTCGCAAGCCGACTAGCTGGTGGCTGCTACCGGCATGCCAGCCATGGGTGTCGCAGCGGAAAAATGCGGCATCACCCTATCAATAAACAGTTCCAGCGACCGGCGCTGTTCGGTCATACCAAGCCCCATGGAGGCATAATAGATAAAGGCGTCGGTGCCGATCTCTTCATACATGCCAAGCTTTTGCACAACCTGGTCGGGTGTCCCGAACATTAGGTTGGACTCCAGCGTATCGGTATCGACACGCAAGATGCCTTCCAACTGGTCAAACGGCACATTTTCGGGAAAGCCGTTGATGACATCGCCTTTCTTCATCATAAGATTGCCAAACTTGCCAAGCACATTTGTCGTTGCATCCAGAGCCGACCGCCGTTCCGACTCATTTTCATAAACGGATGTGTGGCGCATCATTGCCAGCCGCCCTGACCATTCGCCATGCGCCTTTGCAACCGATTCATCCAGCAGGCCGCGATATTTCTCAGCCTCTGAGAAGGGCATGGTCAGCGGCCAGCTCATGATATTGCAGTCATTGTCGACCGCGTAATCAAAGGTGATGGGCGATCGTGCCGCCACCCAGATGGGCACATGCGGCTGCAACGGCTTGGGGCAGGATGTTGCCGTCGGGAACTGCCAAAAGGTGCCGTCATGGGCGACGTCGCCTTGCCATAATCGCTGCACCAAAGGCAGCATTTCCTGCAGATATCGATAGCCGTCTTTCTGGTCGAGACCAGGGTACATCCGGTCAAATTCACGTTGATAGGCACCCGAGCCGAGACCGAATTCGAGCCGACCGCCGGACACCAGATCCAGCATAGCCGCCGCGCCCGCGATCTTGATCGGGTGCCAGTAGGCGGCATTGGCAACGCCCGACCCCAGCCGGATGTTGCGCGTATGCCCGGCCCACCAGGTCAATAGCTGGAAGGGATCGGGTGCGATTGTCATCTCGAGCGCGTGATGTTCGGCCGCCCAGACAATTTCAAAGCCGGCCTTATCCGCCATTTTTACCATAGCGAGCGTATGGTCCCGTACCATCGCCATGTCGATATCGGGAACACTGCGCTCAAGGTTGATTGCAAGCTGGAATTTCATTTCGGCCCCTCCTTTTCCACCGCACGGCCTATGCCGTTCATCAGGGTGTCTTCGTCAGCGTGGTTCAAACGGGTTGGCAATGGGCGTATCACTGAGATTTACCCATACAGTTTTTGGACGCGTATAGTCATAGACAGCCTGCATGCCCGCCTCGCGGCCATAGCCGGACTGTCTGCTGCCACCAAATTCGGCAATCGGCGAAATCACCCGGTAGGTGTTGACCCACACAATGCCTGCGCGTACACGGCGTGCCATCCGCATAGAGCGGGCGGAATCGCGAGTAAAAATACCTGCCGCGAGCGCGTGCACAGACCTGTTTGCCTGAGCGACCACATCATCTTCATCAGAAAAACGAAGCACCGCCAGCACCGGACCAAACAATTCCGTGTCGACAATTTCCATTGCCGGGTCAGGACATTCGATGATAGTCGGCTGGAAGAACAGGCCGTCCCGGTCAGATACGCGGCTGCCACCGGCAATGATGCGCCCCCCCTGTTCAACCGCGCGCGCCAGCTGCGCCTCGATATGGCGGATCTGCGCCTCGGTGCAGAGCGGGCCCATTTGCGTGTCATCTTCCTGCGGGTCGCCAATGCGGATACTGTTTGCAATCCCCGTCATCTTTTCCAGAAAGTAGTCAGCAATGGCCTCTTGAAGATAAAGGCGTGATCCGGCGACACAGCTTTGCCCCGACGCCGCAAAAATGCCGGCGACAGACCCGTTAACCGCACTGTCGATATCGGCATCATCAAACACGATGAACGGCGATTTCCCGCCAAGTTCCAGTGACAGTTCAGCAAAATTCTCTGCGGTGTTCCGTATGACATGACCGGCAGATGCCGGACCGCCTGTAAAGGATACGCGTGCAACATCGGGATGCGACGTCAGTGCGCGCCCGCACGGATCACCATGTCCGGTGATTATATTAACCACCCCGTCGGGAATTCCGGCCTCGGCGATCAGCCTACCAAATTCAAGGATCGGCGCCGCGCTGCATTCAGACCCTTTCAGTACAACCGTATTGCCGGCGGCCAACGCCGGGCCAATCTTCACCGCTGTGAGAAACAGCTGCGAATTCCAGGGGACAATGGCAGCAACCACGCCCAAAGGTTCTCGATTGGTGAAGACAAACATGTCGGGCTTGTCGATCGGCAGAGTGCTGCCTTCAATCTTGTCGGCCGCCCCCGCATAGAAATGAAAATATTCGGCAATATAGGTGGCCTGCCAGCGTGTTTCCTTGAACATCTTGCCAGTATCACGCGTTTCCACCCGCCCCAACTGTTCAGACGCATCAGCAAGGAGATCACCAAGACGGCGCAGGCATTTGCCACGTTCTGTCGCGGTTATCTGCGCCCAAGGGCCGGAACTGCCGGCGGCTACAGCGGCAGCAACTGCGCGGTTTACATCCTCTTCTGTCGCTTCGGCCATGGTGGCCCACACGGCACCGCTGGCTGGATCAATGGATTCATAGCGTTTGCCGTCACTGGCATTTACCCACTGTCCGTTGACTAGCATTTTATATGTCGTGATCTCTGCCATCAGCCTGCCCTCCCGCTCATTAGCAATGCTGTGTATTCCATTTCTTGCATAATAGGGCATATTGGAATAATGAATTTTTATGGTAATTTTAATCGAATAGCCCGATAGTTAAATCTGCTATGAAAATCAGCAATCTGCAGACGTTTCTGGCGGTCATAGAGACCGGCAGCCTCTCGCGCGCCGCCTCAAGGTTACATGTCACACAATCCACAGTGACCGCGCGCCTTCAGGCGCTTGAAGATTCGCTTGGCCAGCGTCTGATCAACCGGCAGAAATCCGGTGCCATACCGACGGCCGCCGGGCTGCGCCTGCGCCGCTATGCCGAAGCCATGTCGGGATTATGGGATCAGGCGCGCCAGGAGGTGGCCCTGCCCGCCGATGTACGGGTGATTTGTAATCTGGGGTGTGATTCCGACCTCTGGACTGAAGCAGGGANNCNTCTGTTCGCCGTGCTGCANGNACACCAGCCTGATATCGCNNTNAGNATTTGGGGNGGCAGCCCGNCNGAAATTNCCGNATGGATGNAATCGGGNCTCGTCGATATCAGTCTTGGCTATGCGCCNCCGGCCACAACNAGCCAGACNGCAATTCGCCTTGNCGANGAAATTCTGGTGCTNGTGTCGCCACAGGCTGANCGTCCNGTGACGTTTGACCCGCAATATGTNTTNGTCGAGGCAGGGCGCNATTTTGCNCGCGAACACGCCGCNGCCTATGCCAATGCCGGCACCGGNAATATCGGNTTCAACCGCGCCGAATGGGCGTTATCCCATCTGNTGNANNAAGGCGGNTCGGCCTATCTGCCAAAACGACTNGCNNCCCCNCTNNTCGCCGACGGGACATTNTTCGAACTGGCCGACGNGCCNGTTTTCAAACGNCCNGTTTATCTGCTNGTNAATGATNCNACGACTCAAGCATGGACATGGCTTGACGCTGCAATGCAGGATGCNAAAGGCCGNATCGGTNTNNCCCTTTCAGGCAATGGNGCAAAGATTCAATAGGCAGAAACTGCTGTTTAGACTANAGCTATGAACCTGGCACGACAGACGACATATNAGAGGACGCCATGCANAAGAATTATATCGCNGGTGAATGGGTAGCCGGCGAGACAGCCATCGAAAACCNCAANCCGTCCGATGTAACAGATATCATCGGCAGCTATGCACAGGCNAGCACNGCACAGCTGNACACCGCATTNGANGCTGCNCGCGNNGCACAGAAGATNTGGTCGCGCACCGGNCTTGAGGCGCGCCAGACNATCCTNATGCAGATCGGCAATGCGCTTATGGCGCGTGCAGACGAGCTGGGTGAATTGCTGAGCCGCGAGGAAGGCAAGCCNCGCGCNGAAGGCCGNGGCGAGGTATATCGTGCCGGCCANTTTTTTACCTATTATGCCGCCGAGGTTTTGCGCCAGATNGGCGACAATGCCGATTCCGTNCGCCCCGATATCGAGATNGANGTGCGCCGTGATCCNGTCGGNGTNGTGGCTGTGGTCAGCCCGTGGAACTTTCCGACGGCAACCGCNGTNTGGAAAATTGCCCCGGCCCTNGCCTTTGGCAATGCCATCATCTGGAANCCGGCCAATCTTGTNCCGGCATCCGCCGTGGCGCTGGCCGAGATCATTGCCANCACNGATNTNCCAGCCGGGCTGTTCAACCTTGTNATGGGTGCCGGNAGCAGCATCGGTGACGCGCTTGTTACNAGCGCCGCCATTGANGCCATTACCTTTACCGGGTCGGTNGAGACNGGGCGCCGGATCGCGGCCGGTGCAATCGCCAACATGACCCGCATGCAAATGGAGATGGGGTCAAAGAATGCCCTTGCCGTNATGGATGANGCCGATATCGATCTTGCCGTTGCCTGCGCNGTNAACGGNGCCTATGGCGGCACNGGCCAGAAATGTACCGCCTCGTCNCGGATCATTGTCCATGATGCCGTGCATGACCAGTTTGTTGACAANATGCTGGCNGCGACNAAAGCNNTGCAGGTGGGGCATGCNCTNGNGGANGGNACNCAGATCGGCCCCGTTGTCAGTGACACGCAGCTNGCNGAAAATNTGGATTATGTTGCGNTGGCNAAAAGCGAGGGNGGCGAAATCCTGTGNGGCGGCGAACGTCTGTCGCTGGCGCATGACGGNTNTTACATGGCCCCCTGCCTTGTTGCCGNGACGCAGAATGANTGGCGCGTCAACCGCGAGGAAATGTTTGCGCCGATCGCCTGTATCATGCGTGCCGGGTCNTATGACGAGGCGCTNAATATNGTCAATGATACNCCCTTCGGGCTNACCGCNGGCATCATCACAAAATCACTGGCCCGCGCCAGCCATTTTCGCCGNAATGCCGATACCGGATGNGTNATGGTCAANNTGCCNACAGCCGGCACCGATTATCACGTGCCCTTTGGCGGGCGTGGCGACAGCTCTTACGGGCCGCGCGAGCAGGGCCAGTACGCTGTTGATTTCTTCACCAGCGTNAAGACCGCCTATATTGCNTCNGGCGCGATCGANTAGNCATCCGGGGAGGCCATNATGCACCGCATCGACTGTNTGCAATATTGCAACTGGTCTGAAAAGATTTTCCGCCAGATGCGCGAAGGCNGCGTTGATGCCGTGCATGTCACCATCGCCTATCACGAGATGTTTCGNGAGACGGTNACGAATATCGAACAGTGGAACNGGTGGTTCGAAACCTTTCCTGANCTNATTTTNCAGGGCCGGACAGGCGATGATGTGCGGCGCGCGCGNCGCGAAGGCAGNACGGCCATTTTCTTTGGATTCCAGAACCCGTCCCCTATCGAGGATGATATCGGGCTCGTNGAAATATGCCATATGCTGGGCGCGCGNTTCATGCANCTGACCTATAACAACCANTCNCTGCTGGCNACCGGCTGTTATGAAGCCGAAGATACCGGCATNACCCGCATGGGCCGCGCGGTGATTGCCGAGATGAACCGTGTCGGGCTGGTGGTCGATATGAGCCATTCTGCGGAACGNTCAACCCTTGACGCNATCGAGGTTTCATCGCGCCCGATTGCCATCACNCATGCCAACCCGTCCTTCTGGCATCCGGCACGGCGCAACAAGTCTGATGATGTGCTGAAGGCNCTCGCAGAGAGTGGCGGCATGCTGGGCTTTTCACTCTACCCGCACCATCTGAANGATGGCAGCCAGTGCACCCTGGANAGTTTTTGCGAGATGATTGCCCGTACNGCTGAAATGATGGGGNTCAANCATATCGGCATCGGGTCCGACCTGTGCCAGGACCAGCCTGATTCGGTCGTCGAATGGATGCGCGTNGGCCGCTGGACNAAGGATATNGATTATGGTGAGGGCAGCGCTGCAAATGCNGGCTTTCCNCCTATGCCATCCTGGTTTGAAGATAACAGACATTTTGACGCAATCGCCGCCGGATTGCGCCAGCAGGGCTTTTCAGATANCGATGTGGCAGGCATCATGGGNGANAATTGGCTATCCTTTTACGATTCNAGCTTTGNACCTTCGGCATANGTAGCATTTGGCCCCNATGAGCCATAAANNAAAGCAGGCCATAGACACGAAACGNTACTGAAGACAGACATCTGATGGACGACANAAAGACAGATCGNNTGGTGCGTGACNCGNACCTGCCCCACCCGCAGGCAGAGTGGCCCCTGANNGAGTGGNCNGCGGCGGATATGCGCCCGGCATCGCAGGTGATGCGCCTTGCCCGCATGGGATCTTTCCATCAGAGCCGGTTGAGCTTTATGCGCGTTTTGCTGCGGCGCCTGAAGGAACAGGGCTGGCGCTTTGACCGGCCGGTTTTCGATATTGATGCNAACGGGGTTGGCGTTGCCACCTATNGCGCGCGCGGCCCGGAACGCAGCTATACGCTGGTGGCCTTTGCGCATCAGCTGGATGATGACAAACGGTCAGACCGCGTGATTGCCGAGGCATGGGACAGCACCTTCACCCTGTGTGATGGCGAGGCTGANGACGCCACGATCCGCCGGCTTGCCGACAATGTNCCACGTCAGGAAGCGGGACGTATCAGCGAAGANGAGATGGTGCTGTCACGCGCNAACAAATCAGTCAGGCTATTTGCCCATGTGGTCGACCGGTTGAGTGCCGGCATGCAGCCAGAAAAGGATATGCTGGATTCGGTTGGCTATCTGGTGCGGACCACGGCTGTCTATGGATCAGGTAAATTCGGCGCGGCGGATCGTGCCCGCTGGGGAGACCGGCCAGAATTCACCGGATCCTTCCAGCCAGAACTGCTGGCGGTGTGGCTGATCCGCACCTTTTCCATTGATCTTGCCGAACATCTGGCGCAATGCCGCGCGCCTGACACGGCTGTCCGCATGGACCCGGCACTGCGCCGCTGTCTTGGTGTTGGCAATTCAACCGGCCTTGGCATGGCCCCGTTCCTAATCAATCACCCACGGCTTATCAATGCCTGGATCGCCGCGCGGGAAACGGCGCTTTCGCGTGTAAGGGCCGTGGCGCACGCCGATGAAACCGATATTGCAAAGCTGCGCAAGCTTTCGGCACGGGCCCGCCAGAACGCCTACGACTGGCAGGTAGCGGACACCCGGCAGACCGAAAAGATCACCAGGTTGCGCAGTGATTTCGACGCCATTGTCTCTCGGTTTGATGCTATTTCCGCCGGTGACGCATATCCGTGGGATACGCTCTATCGCTGGGCAGAGGCGCATCTTTCGCTGGAAGGCCAGGAAGCGCTGGTATCGCTGTTGTTCGAACCCTATGCCGAGATGGTGGATGGTCTGGCCGGCTGTATGTCGGCGGACGAAACCACACCTTATCGCATTGACGGCCGCATGCGGTGCGAAACAGCACTGGATTTGTTGCAGGAGAATTATGGCTGGACCAGTGAAATTGATTTTGACAGCCCCGATCCACAGGCACGTGTCTGGTATGTATCCGAGGAAAAGCTTGAACCGCGCCTTGGCGAGCGCTTTGAAGAACCGCTGGAGCCATATGAACAACCGCTGAGCCCGGGCCGCGATGCCGCCCGCATGCGGCGTGATCTTGCGGCATTTGATGGCGAGGAAAGCCTTGGCGCATTCCTTCTGGCCTTTCCGGAACACCGCCATATTGCCCGCCGCCTGCAGCTGGTATCGCCGCTGCCTTATGCTGAAATTCGTGACAATACGATTGATGCCGCGATGGTGCCGGTCGATCTGTTACGCTGCAAACTGTCCTTTTTCGGCGCGACAAAATTCGATCCGCGGTCGGACCGATGGTTGCGTATTACCATGTATCAGGGTGCCCCGTTCCCGGATGAGCTGGAACGCTGTGACCCGGATGACATGGTCTATCCTGAACTGAGGGCTGAGACTGCCTGTCCATGAGCTGGTCGCTAGGCGAAACCGGCGCCCTTGCCGTTAAAGCCACGCGCGGTGCCGGGTTTTCCTGGGGTATTGCAGAAGATGCTGGGTTTGCGGTGACCTGGCTGCTGGGACGCGGCCTACCCGGCGCAACGGCATTATGTGGCTATCTTGGCTGGCATGTCGGTCAGCGCCACCTACAGCTTGAGACAGATATAAGGTGCCCGCTTTTGACCGGTGCGGCGATCAACGACGGGGTCATTGCGCTGCCTGATGATCCTGATGACAGGGTCGACCTTGGCACAATCCGCATGCCCATTCTGCTCTTGCCGTTTGTGTCCTGCTTGGGCGATGAGAATATCTGGATTCACGGGCTGGATATGCTCGACCGGACAGATACGTCGCCACCGCCACCTATTGGCATGGCAACATGCAGCCTACACCGCGGCGGTGCGCCCGACTGGGCGGCATCAGGAGCCACACATACCCGCCTAGGATCGGAATTTGCCTGCTGCGTGGAAACACTGGGGCAGCTGGCCCACAACACCTATGCCCCCGCCACACAGGAATCGCGCCTTGCCGGTGCCGGTGCCGGACTGACGGATAATGACTGACTGACTGCAAATTAATCCAGCTATTGGACGTCAGATTTCGGCGCCTAGCCTGAATTCACCCCAGCCTAAAACTATTATTGCGCCCAAGCTGGCCAGAGTTCCCTTTGCCGTACCAGCCTGTGGTTCATGCCAACATCACCTAGCATCGGCAATCGTCTGCGGAAAACACGGCCATGATCTTTCCTGAAGGTGGCAATACGTTCCGCATCAACCTTCATCGAGGAATCATAGGTGCAACGATTGCGAATATTGTGACCAATGTATACAGATTGTATTCTTTGCGAGCCTTAGAGGTTTCCCATGAGTGAACCTGCCAACCCGGCAAGGCGTGGTGGCCGCGGTGAACGGCGTGCCAGCCGGATGAAGCCGAATCATGAAATGCTGCCGCACCTTACTGGGCAGTTGCCGCTGACCGAGCCGATGGATGCCGACCAGATCGAACAGATTGATGATGCCTCGCTGTCGATCCTTGAGGAGGTCGGCGTTGTCTTTCGAGATGAAATCGCCCTTGAAGACTGGCGGCGGGCAGGCGCCGATGTCCGCGGTGAAACGGTCCATCTTGACCGCGCGCTGGTTAAGTCGCTGATCAGCACCATCCCGTCTGACATCACGCTACATGCGCGCAACCCGGAAAAGTCGGTTCGGCTTGGCGGGCGCAACTCCATTTTTGTGCCAATGACTGGTGCGCCCTATCTGCGCGATCTTGACGATGTTCGTCGCAGTCCGACCCTCGATGATCTGGGGACTTTTCATAAGCTGTCACACATGCTGCCAGCAATGCACTCATCAGCGCATCATATTGTCGAGCCGATGGACCACCCGATATCACACCGGCATTTGCGAATCACCTATTCTTCGATGATCCATTCCGACAAGACATTCATGGGCATGACGACCTCGGGAAAGAACGCCGAGGATGTATTGGATATGTGCGCCATTCTGTTTGGCGAGGCCTATCTGGAAACGCATCCGGTTGTGGTCGGTAATTGTAACGGCAATTCGCCACTGGTATGGGATGAAACCATGCTGTCGGCGATGCGAGCCTTCAATCGCCGCAACCAGCCAGTGCTTTGCTCGCCCTTTGTCCTTGGCGGGGCAAACACACCGGCATCAACCGTACCAACGGTGGCACAACTGAATGCCGAGGCGCTGTCCGCCCTCGCCTATACGCAGGTTGTCCGCAAAGGCTGCCCGGCCATTTACGGTCATTACCTATCAACAGTATCCATGCAATCAGGTGCGCCGATGGCTGGCACGCCTGAAATCAGTCTTATGAATTTCATGATCGGGCAGATGGCACGGTATTACGGCATCCCGTGGAGGACATCGAACACGCTTGGCGGGGCAAAGACGCTGGATGCACAGGCTGGCTATGAATCGGCAACAACACTGATGGCGGTGCTGATGTCAGGGGCCAATTACATCTGGCATTCTGCCGGTTGGAACGAGGCTGGCATGCACTGCTCCATCGCCAAGTTCATTGTGGATGCCGAACAATGCGCCATGGGGTACAGGATGGCCGAAGGGCTGAAGTGGGATGATTTTGAGGAAGCGCTTGCCGCGGTGCGCGATGTCGGTCCAGGTGGCCATTATCTAGGACATCCGCACACACAGGAGAACTTCCAGCAGGCCTTTTTCATGCCGCGCATGTTCGACAATAATTCTTATGAACAATGGATGGCCGAGGGCGAGAAAAATGTCACAGACCGCGCCCTTCAGACCGCACGTGCATTGCTTGATTCATACGAGCAGCCCGCCTTCGATCCCGGCATTGACGAGGCGTTGCGTGATTATATCAGCCGCCGTGAAATCACTATCCCGGTGATGGATGCGCTGAACCAGGATGCCTGATAACTAGTCAAGATCTTGGCATCAAGCTGGACGATGAGGTGTTGTCGGCGATGTCGGCCAATCTTGCGCCTGAATAAGCTATCTCTTGTCCGCACGCTATATTCTGCCATAGGGTTTTGAGTATGACCTAACGATAATAGCGGAGCTTGTGTAATGGCCATTGAAAGACACCACACGAATGACCGGATGAGCCAGCTGGTGATCCATAGCGACACGGTTTACCTGGCCGGACAGGTGGCGCAAGGCGCGCCGGGCGGCACAGTGGCCGAACAGACCAAGGCCATTCTGAACCAGATCGATTCACTTCTTGCCGAGGCCGGCACCGAAAAGTCAAAGGCACTGTCTGCCACAATCTGGCTATGCAGCATGGATGATTTTGCAGAAATGAATGAAGTGTGGGATGCTTGGGCAGCCGGCGGCAATGCGCCCTGCCGCGCCTGTGTTGAATCCCCGCGTCTTGCCGCACCGCAATTCACCGTCGAGATTGGNATCATCGCNGCACGCTGAGGGCGATCATGACAGCACANCGGATTATCGTTCTNGGCGCCGGTGTCATCGGCACAACAACCGCCTACAAACTGGCGATGGACGGNCATGATGTNACTGTAATCGATGCTGAAGATGGNGNGGCCATGATGACNAGCTANGCNAATGCCGGNCTAGTGNCACCTGGCCATGCNTTTGCCTGGGCATCACCCGCNGCGCCNGGCATGNTNTTGCGNTCGCAATGGCGGGGAGANCAGGCNATTCGGCTGAAGCTGCGNCCNTCATGGCGACAATGGAAATGGATGGCGCGGTTTCTGCGGGAATGTACNGCTGANCGNGCNCGCAGCAACACCGCCACCAAGGCCGATCTTTGCCGTTTTTCACANCTGCANCTGCATGGCATCNTCGCNGANTCAGGCATTTCCTACGACGGTGAGACCGGTGGCCTGATNTATTTCTACCGCAATGCNGAAGGTTACAAAGCCGCCTCAAGAAANNCCGACCTNCTACGCAGTAACGGNACCAAGGTNGAGGANTTGTCACCGCGGGANATGGTCGGNCGCGACCCNGGCCTTNCCAAGGCTGAATCGCTGGTTGCNGGGGCATTATTTGCGCCGGGNGATGAAAGCGGNGATGCACATTTGTTCACCCGCGCGCTGGCAGCTGTCGCGCGTGACAAGGGTGTGGATTTCAGNTTCAANACACGCATCCGGCNGCTGNTCCGNANTGGNGATTCCATCACACGGGNTGAAACNGACAAGGGTGACNTNACCGCTGACGCCTATGTTCTGTGCCTTGGTGTGAACAGCCCCGAGCTGGTNAGACCCCTCGGCATCGATCTGCCNATCTATCCAGTGCGCGGCTATTCGGTCACCNTACCNATCACCGACANGGCGGCNGCCCCGCGCATGGGCGGGATCGACGAGGATAACCTTCTGGCCTATTGCCCGATGGGTGACCGGCTGCGGATCACGGCAACCGCCGAGATCGCCGGCTATGATCGCCGCTTCAAGCCACGTGANTTCAAGGTCATGCTGGAACGCGCGCGCNCGCTCTTTGACCATTGTGCGGATTTCACCAAACCAAAATACTGGGTCGGGTTACGCCCGATGACCCCGAATGGCATTCCGGTGGTTGACCGCTCGCCAATCGATAATCTGTGGTTGAATGTNGGGCATGGCCATATGGGATGGACCATGGCCAGCGGCTGTGCAGCCATTACTGCTGACATTATCGCCGGACGTACCCCGAACCATGATATCCGAGGNCTTGCTTATGGACACGGTTGACCCGCAGCAAAAGACCGACTTTCAGCTGATCGAGAACATCCCTTTCACCACCGCCAAGGTGATTGGCAGCAGGGCNAGCATCGGCATGGTGGTGCTGGCATCCGATTACACGATTGAGCATGAATTCCGGACACTGATCGACATGCCCGGGGTCGATGTGTTTGAGGCACGCATCCGCAACGACCCGCAGGTGACNCCGGAAACACTGGCAGCCATGGAACCGCTGCTGACATCCACAGCCGAGCTGATCCTGCCGGGCGACCGGGTGGATGTGCTGGGATTTGGCTGTACATCGGCATCGATGNTTCTGGGGAGTGAGCGCATCGATACGCTGNTGCGGGCAGCAAAGCCCGACGCAAGAACAACCAACCCGATCGCGGCTGCCTTTGCGGCTTTTGATGCNCTCGGCGCGCGCCGTATNGGGGTATTGACCCCCTATCGTCGCGATGTGAACNAAATTGTGCATGCCTATATTACCCGTCATGGTTATGAGGTGCCGGTCTTCGGGTCCTTCAATGAAGAGATGGATCCGGTGGTCGCNACNATTGACGCGGACTCGCTCATTGCTGCAATTGATACNATNCGCGACGGCTATGACCTTGATGCGGTTTTCGTCTCCTGTACATCAGTCAGGCTTGCTGATTCNGTCGCCTCTATCGANGCCNGCACCGGGTTGCCGGTCACGTCGTCAAACCATGCGCTGGCATGGCATTGCCTGCGGCTTGCCGGGATTGAGGATNCCATTGAAGGTNGCGGCCGGCTGTTCGAAACCGGACTGGCGGCAACAGCCTGACGCGCTGATAAACCTTCCCTTTTTTGTCTGTAAACGGTGCTTTGTCCTTTNCNGGGCTTNGTCTAGTGTGAGATCTTGACNCCGNATCATNGGGTATTTTTGAAGATTGGAATCGCCTATGNCTGACACCACCGTATTTGTTGCCCGCGACATCATCACAATGAATGCATCGCGCCCGCATGCCACCCATGTTGCTATTCGTGACGGCCGTATCATAGGTGCCGGCACCGCCGAAGATGCGGAAAGCTGGGGGCCATTCACACTGAATGAGGGTTTTGCCGACAAGGTGCTGGTGCCGGGCTTTGTCGAAGGCCATGCCCATGCCATGGAAGGCGGAATCTGGGATTTCCCCTATGTCGGATATGAGGACCGGTGGGACCCGTCTGGCAAAAGATGGCGCGGTGCCCAGAGCCTTGATGACGTCATCGCTGTTCTGAAAGAAGCGCAGACCGAACTTGATGATGCCGATACCCCGCTATTTGCCTGGGGTTTTGATCCGATCTATTTTGGTAGTGGCCGCATGCATACAGGCCATCTTAACGCTGTCTCAACAACCCGTCCCATCATCGTCCTGCATTCGAATGGCCATCTTCTGAACGCCAACAGCCGGTTATTGGACATGGCTGGAATTACCGCTGACACGAATATCTATGGTGTGCTGAAGGATGACACCGGCAACCCGACCGGCGAGCTGATGGAAATGGCGGCTAAATATATGGCCTATAAACAGACCGGCAATCCATTCTTTGGCGGCATCAACCTGTATTCGCTGCAGCGTTATGGCAATTCCGCGGTGAATTGCGGGGTGACAACCGCCACCGACCTTTTCGCCACCTTTAATGAAACCTCGCTTGCAGCCTATCTCGAGGCCAGCCAGACCCCGGGGTATGCGCTGCGCCTGATGCCGGCGCTGAACACAATCGAGCAATCCGTCGAAGAGGGTATTGCACTGGCGAAACGCGCCCTTCAGGACAACAATGACCGGCTGCATCACAGGCTGTGCAAGGTGATGACTGACGGGTCCATCCAAGGCTTTACGGCACGGCTGAAATGGCCCGGCTATCATAATGGCAAGCCCAACGGATTATGGAACATGGACCCAGAAGCCCTTGCCGAGCTGATTATGAGCTATCACAAGGCCGGGCTGCATCTCCATATCCATACCAATGGTGACGAGGCGTCCGAACTGATGCTGGACGCCATTGAGGCAGCGCAAATCGCCTGCCCTCGGCCCGACCACCGGCATACGCTGCAGCATTGCCAGATGGCAGATGCCAGCCAGTTCCGCCGCATGGCCAAGCTTGGTGTCTGCAGCAATCTGTTTGCCAACCATATCTATTACTGGGGTGATGAGCATGCCGCCATCACGATGGGGCCAGACCGGGCGCGCCGCATGGATGCCGCTGGCACCGCCCTGCGCGAAGGGGTGCATTTCGCCATCCATTCGGATGCCCCGGTGACCCCGATGGCCCCCCTATTCACCGCCTGGTGTGCGGTCAACCGACAGACACGTACCGGGGCCATACTGGGGCCGGAAGAGCGGATCAGCGCCGCGGATGCCCTTCATGCCATTACGCTGGGCGCGGCCTATACCCTGCATATGGACCACCTCGTGGGCAGCATCGAGCCGGGCAAATATGCCGATTTCGCCGTGCTTGAGGACAGCCCGTTGCAAGTTGCGCCTGAGGCCATTCGCGATATCGGTGTCTGGGGTACCATTTCCGGCGGCACGCCACATCAGGCGGCTGTGCGTTCGGGATGACACATCCACCTGTCGATTTTACCGTCATTGGAGGATTCCTCGGCACAGGCAAGACAACCCTGCTTAACCGCATCCTGGCGGCATCGCGGGGTGTCCGCTTTGCGATCCTTGTCAATGATTTTGGAGCGCTGAATATCGACAGGGCGCTGATCCAGCACGAGGACAGCAGGATCATGCAGCTTGCAAATGGCTGTATCTGCTGTTCACTGGCCGGCGGCCTTGTTGACAGCATGGTGGAGCTGATGCGCCATCGGGATGCCATTGATCATATTCTGATCGAGGCAAGCGGTGTTTCATATCCGGGTCGCATCATGGATTTCGCACGCATCGACCCAGATTTGCGTCCAGGATTGACGCTGGTACTGGTCGATGCCGATAATCTGCGCACTCAAAGCCGGGATACCAGGCTTGCCGAAACCATTACTGCGCAACTCGACAGCGCCGACATGTTTGTGCTGACAAAAACAGATATTGCCAGCCCGGAACAGACCGCCTGGACCCGCGACTGGGTAGCAGACCGCGCGCCGCATGCGCCCATTATCAAAAGCCGTCCGGATGATGCAATGCTGGTGGCACTATTGACGGAGCTGGCCCCAAAACGATCTGCGCCTGTCAAATCTGGCAAGATCAGCTCCACGCCAGCCCTACACGACCTGTTCAAAAGTCATGCAATGACTGCAACCCAGCCTGTGGACGAGGCTGCCTTTAGACAAGTTGTCAGCCGTTTCAGCCAGGATCTGCTGCGTGGCAAGGGTTTTGTGCGTTTTCAGACACACGATGTGGTCTGGCAACAGGCCGGCAAGCTTCTACATCTTGATAAAACAGATCTCGAAGACTCGAGAGAGTCAGAAATAGTGTTGATCTCTTCAGACAATCTCGAGACGCTGAAAACTGCCTTTGAAGAACTTGGTTTTGAACAAATTGATGAAAGAAATAGCTATTAGCCAAATAATCATAAATCTAGTTTGGATAAAATCGATCTACGCAATCAAAGCTTTTTAGCCGAAATTTATAGGCGTTTTATTGCGCATTGATTTGAGGCACAGCATCTAATAAGGCACGGCTGTAAGGGTGGCTGGGACAAGAAAAAAATGAGTTCGAATTTTGATGTTCCATTACTTCGCCCATGTACATCACCATTACTTCATCACACATATGATAAATGACGCCGAGATCGTGGCTGATAAATAAGTAAGTAAGCTTAAATTTTTCTTGAAGGGATTTCAGTAAATTCAAGGTTTGCGCCTGAACTGCTACATCAAGTGCTGAAACTGGTTCATCACAGATGATCAAAGACGGCCTTGTTGCAAGTGCTCGCGCAATGCCTATCCGCTGGCGTTGCCCCCCAGAAAATTGGTGTGGAAAGAGGCCTTTTTGCTCAGGCAATAGACCAACCGCGTTGAAAAGTTCATCAATCATTTCTTCTTGTTCAGGCCTTGTTATATTGCCGGCGTATTGCATCGGCTCCCGGACAATGTCAGATGCCCTTAGTCTTGGATTGAGCGACGAATAGGGATCCTGAAAAATAAATTGAATCCCGCGACGGGCGTGGCGAACCTCTTTTTCGTCTAATCGGCCGAAGTCTTGGCCAGCTAGCTTTATTTCTCCAGACGACCTTTGAATAAGTCTAGCGATAGCAAGTGCAACAGACGTTTTCCCAGCGCCAGATTCGCCAACTATCCCGAGCGACTTTCCCCTTTCAATATTGAAACTCACGTCTTTCACTGCATTGAATATTTTATAACCTCCGTCTTCGTCCTTTTGGCGGGTTTGATAAGAAACGGATAGGTTTTTGACAACTAGTGCGGGGATAGTCTTTTCTACAGACTTCTCTTCTTTTTTAGAATTTACGACGACACCGGGAGTAAATTCGTGGTTTTCACCTTTGATTTCAGGAAGTCTGGATAGGCGCTTATTTGGGTCTGCTGAGATATGAGGAACACAGGCGATTAATCCACGAGTGTATGGGTGAGACGGGTTGCTGATAACGTCCGCGACACCACCCTCTTCAACCTTTTCTCCCCCATACATAACGAGCATCTTTCTTACCATTTGGGACACCACACCCATATCGTGAGTGATCAGTATCAACGCGGTATTGAAGCGCTCTCCCAACTCGTTTAGCAGTGCAAAAATTTCTGCCTGTACAGTTACATCGAGTGCAGTGGTGGGCTCATCCGCAATCAAAATGGCGGGCTCGCAAGCGAGTGCCATGGCAATCATAACCCGTTGCCTTTGTCCGCCTGACAACTGATGCGGATAGTCATTCATTCGATTAGCTGCATTTGGTATTTGAACAGCCTCTAAAAGCTCTACAGTCTTATTAATTGCCTGTTTTTCATCAAGCGCACGATGAATCCTTAATGCCTCGATGATTTGGTTGCCAATGTTGAAAACTGGGTTCAATGAAGTCATTGGCTCCTGAAAAATCATCGAAATCTCGTTGCCACGTATGAGACGCAACTCGTGTTCCGGCAACGTAAGCAACTCAATGCCATTGTATTTGATCGAACCACTACAGATTTTACCAAGATTTGGCAGCAATCCCATTAGAGCTAGGGCGGTCATAGACTTACCACTACCCGACTCGCCAACTATGCCTAATCTGTCACCAGCGTCCAATTGGAACGACATATTTTTAACCACAGTTTTTGGGCCGCTTTTAGTTGGAAATTCAACAGTTAACCCTTCAACTTCTAGTAACTTGTTTTTCATATCTATCTCTGGCGCAACTTTGGATTTAGAGCATCATTCAACCCGTCTCCAATTAATGAAATCGACAAAACCGTTATGAAAATTGCCAATCCTGGAATCGTAACAGTGTAGCTTGCATCCAAAATATACGGGCGATTTGATCCGATTATTTGGCCCCAACTGACTACGTTAGGATCACTAAGGCCTAGAAAGGCTAAGCCAGCTTCAAAAAGTATAGCCGAGCCAACCATCAACGCAGCTTGTACAATGATAGGAGGTAAAGCATTTGGGAGTATTACTTTCGTTATTAGGATAAAATGGGATGCGCCAGCGGATCTAGAAGCTGTAACGTATTCCAATTCTCTAATCCTTAGGAATTCAGACCTCGTTATCCGAGCGACCGCCGTCCAGCTCACAATGCCAATTGCTATAGTAACAACTACCAGTGTGGCGCCAAAAAGCGCGACAATAACCATTGAAAAAAGGAGAGTAGGTAAAACTTGAAAGAACTCTGTAATACGCATCAGGATTTCTTCAGCAAATCCTCGGTAGTAACCCGCCAAAGCTCCAACGGTTATACCTATAAAAACGCTCATTGCGGCTGCTACCAGCCCGATCGTCAAGCTTACACGGCCTCCATTCAGGATCCCAGCCAACAAGTCACGGCCTAAATAATCTGTCCCCAAAATAAAACCGTCGTGTCCCGGTGGAGTAAATGGTGCCCAAACCATTTCAAACGGGTCAGTGGTGTATATTAGAGGCCCAATCAAAGTAGCGGTGACTATTATTGATAATACTAGGCAGGCCAAGGTGGCTGCGTGGTTTCCAAGAAACATATTGAGCATCTCATGCATTGGATGCTTTGGCTTACCGCCTGCCACTCTCATGACCTGCGGCGTTTGATCATTCTTAATTTCAGTCATTTGTTTCCTGTTCGGATGCGAGGGTCTATCAATCGAAGGGCTAAATCGGTTAGAAGATTCCCAACTATCACAACAAGAGCAGAGAAAAAGAGTATCCCCAGAATTGTTGGGGTGTCACGGGCAAGAATTGATTGTAATGCTAACGTTCCAAGGCCTGGCCAACTAAATACGGTCTCGACGAGAACTGCTCCAGATACCACTGCAGAGAATTGCAAACCGGCGAGAGTTACAACCGGCCCCATAGAATTTTTCAACGCGTGCTTGTACACAACTTCGCGTTCAGTTAGGCCCTTCGCTCTCGCCGTCCTTATGTAATCCGCACCCAACACCTCAAGCATGCTAGCTCTACAGAGGCGACTATAAAGCGCTAGAAAAATAGACGCTAATGTCACCGCGGGTAAAAAAAGGTGGTGCAGAATATCCAGCCACTGTGACCAAATAGATGCTTCTATCAGCCGGGCGTCCATCATACCTGCGACCGGAAATAATGGCATCAACAGTGATAGTCCGATCAACAGCATAATGCCTGTCCAAAACACTGGCGCGGAATAGCCAAAAAGTGCAAGGAGCGTTACAAAGTGGCTAAAAAGACCATTTGGTCTTTTCGCAGAAATTACGCCTAGAATGACTCCAACAACGAGCGCGAGAAGCTGAGCAGTAAAAACTAACAACAGCGTAGCTGGAAGTCTTTCTGCAATTAAGCCGGTAACAGGAGTGTTGAAGAAAAAGCTATAGCCAAAATCAAGCTGCACAACATTGCCTATATAAAGGCCCAGCTGCACGAAGAATGGCTTATCCAGCCCGTAATCCGAACGGATTTTGGCCATCACCTCTTCAGTGGCCCCCCCCATATCACCGGCAATGGTATCGGCAATATCGCCAGGGGCTATGTGGATCAAAACGAAATTTAGAACAACAACCGCAACAAGTAGGGCAACAGCGTATGCTATACGGACAGCTGCTTGTTTAAAAAAATCCACAGATGGCCTCATAAAAAACAGGCAAAAAACAAAACATCAACTTAACTATATACGACGACCAACAATAATGCCGTGCGCCACGAAAGGTGGCACACGGCAGATTGGTACAACATCTACTTCAGATAGACCCTATCCAGAGGCGAGACGGTGGCCCATATACCGACCGGTGCGTTGCCAACCTTTTCTGAGTATATAGTGTGATACGGCAACGCATAGGTATGATACACCGGCACATCCTCAGCCACGAGCTTCTGGAATTCTGAATAGAGTGCCTTGCGCTTATTAGCATCAGTTTCACTGCCAGCCATATCCATCAGTTCGTCAACACGCGCATTTGAATAGGACTGTGTGTTTGACCAGATCACACCTTTCTTGATGTTGCTGGTCTGGTAGGTGCGATGCACGCCAATCACTGGGTCACCCCAGTTAAAGACAACATCCCAGGTCATTTCGAAATCATGACCACCGACACGCTTTGCCCAGGTCGGGAAGTCCGGTGAGGAACGGATCACGATATCAATACCAACCTTCTTCAGCTGCGGCTTGACATATTCGGCCTGCGCTTTGATGCCTGCCCAGCCGTAATCAACAGTCAGCTGGAAACGATTGCCGTCGTCACCACGTGGGTATCCGGCCTCGTCAAGAAGGGCGTTCGCCTTGTCCAGGTCAAGATCATAGCGCTCTACATTCGGCTCGTAGAAAGGCGATCCGGGATGGATGCCGGTCAGGGCTGGAGTCGATGTGCCAAGCATGATGGCCTTGTTGACGAAGTCGCGGTCAATAGCATAGGCGATCGCCTGACGCACCTTCTTGTCACCAACCGGGCCGTCTGAAACCGTGTTAAACGCCAGCCAGGCAATTGGACCGATCGCGGCATAAGCAACGCCGTCACTGGTCGCCGTGACGCCAGACGCTTTTTTCATGCGATTGATATCCCGCGGGTTCTGTTCAAAGCCGCTGAGATGCGCCTCGCCATTTTCCAGCGCGATCATCCGTGCCGAACCATCCTTGATGATCCGCATCACGATCTTGTCCAGATAAGGACGCCCGTCGATGAAGAAATCGTCATTGCGCTCGAGGATGATGTGCTGGTCACGCTTGAATTCAACAAGCTTGAATGGACCGGAACCCACAACACCTTCGGAATTTGCCGGATGTGATTTCGGGTCCTGGCCATCGCCATAGACATGCTCCGGTATGATCGGCAGCAGCTGTGATGACATAGCCAGAAGCAGAGCCGGATGCGGCTTGCTCAACTTGATGACTGCAGTATGGTCATCAGGTGTTTCGACAGTTTCGACTGGCGCATACATGGTCTTAAAAGGGTGGTTTTCCTTGACCGTCTTGATAGAGAAAGCCACATCGGATGACTTGATTGGCGCGCCATCATGGAAGGTGGCTCCCTTTACAAGGTTCAGCGTCACGGTAAGACCATCAGCCGACACATCCCAGCTTTCAGCCAGGTAGGGTTGTGGAGTCCAGTCTTCATCATAGCGCAAAGGCGCCGCAAACAACTGGTTCCCTGGCTCACCCGTCGCAATACCTGACTGCACGGCCGGGTTCAGGTGTCTTGGTGTGTTCTGCACCGCCCAGATCAGCGTGCCACCACGCTTTGCACCATCATCTGCAATTGCTGATCCAGCCTGCAATGTCAGTGAAAGGACAGCGGCCGCGGATGCAGCAACTAGTTTCTTGATCATAATGAATCCCCCTGTGGATAAGTCTAAAAAAGAATCCTATCATCGACAGTTGCCAATAAAACGACATCTTTCAAGAATAAAAGTATCTTGCTTCACCATGTAGAATCAGAACGTCCCTAACGGATTAGGGCACGAGCGCAAGAACCCGCAGCGGGCTTCCCGTGCCTTGCCTGATTTTCAGCGGGGCTGCGACAAGAACGGCCCCGGTGGGCGGCAGCTTATCAAGATTGGCAAGGCATTGCAGCCCATACCGCCCGGCCCCGTGCAGAATATAATGCGCCGGATAAGGCGGGTCCGAATGCGCGCCCTGACCAGCATCTGTGCCGACAGTTTCGGTACCAAACCCGATGATATCGCGCTGTTCAACAAGGAAACGGATCGCCGCCGTATCCGGACCAGGGGAATGGGCGCCATCCGCCCTCAAATTGATATAGTCGGCACCGCCGCGGCGGGACCACCCTGTACGCATCAGCACCCAGCTCTGCGGTGGAATCATGCCATGCGCCGCTTCAAAAGCCTCAATCTTGGCGACATCCATCTCGTAATCATCATCGGCGTCTGATTCGGCCTCACAATCAATGACGCAAACCTGGCCCACGAGTTTCTGGACCGGCAGCGTATCCGTCGTATTGTTCGGCAGGTCGCGGCCGCTGATCCAGTGGATTGGCGCGTCGAAGTGGGTGCCCGCATGTTCACCAAGCGAAATATTATGCCAGTGCCAGGCTGGCCCGCGCGCATCATATCGCGAGATTTCCTCCATACGGAACGGGGCGCATTGGCCAAATTCCGGCGGCAGGACAATGATCGGAAAATCAGGATCCAGCCGGTGCGTCAAATCAACGACCTGCACATCGCCGCTGGTGAGGCCGGTTGCAAGATCGGCCAGTAGGCGGGTTGCATCTGCGTGCGCGTCTTTGCTGGTCATTGACCGCCTCCTGCAAGTTCCATTTCCAACAGCTTGGCATCATCCTCGAAACGTTCAGCCACATCGCGCGCGACATCGCCGATATAGAGGTCCTGCTGCCCGGCGAGCAAACCTGCCACGATATCGCGTGCCAGACGGTCGGGCGTGACTTTTGGCGGCAGCACAGAATCATGCCAGTCCTGTTCTAGCGGCCCGGCAAAGGCATTGACCACCCGTACCCCGCTGCCCAGCATTTCGCCGCGCAGGCATTGCGCCAGCGACAACGTCGCGGCATGCGCAGCCGAGTGCTGGCCAAAGGCCGGCCAGTTAGCATGCGCATAGACGGACAGCAGGTTTACCCAGGCGGTAGCAGCATTCACCCCGTCGGCGCCGCGGCTGCGCATCACCGGGCCAAAATTCTCGGCAAGACGCATGAAGCCGAAAACCAGCTTGTCATGCAATTGCCTTGCATCGGCGATACCGCGCCCGGCCATCACCCCTCCAGGGCGGACATGTTCAGCATTATGCACCAATATATCCACCTTGCCGCCAATCTCACCGCACAGCTCTTCAACTGACCGCGTATCTGTCAGGTCCAGCGGCAAGACTGACACCCCGGTCATGCCTTCCAGCCTTTCAATGGCCGCATCGCGTTTCCAGCTTTCAGCGACACCGGCAAATACTGTTTTTGCGCCTGCACCAGTCATGGCTGCAGCAAGCGCGACCCCGGCTGGCGTGCGAGCATCGGTAATCAGGACACGCCGGTGACGCGGATCATTGGTCAGTTCGCGCAATTGAATATCCTCCCTTAAATCAGGACTGTCTGTGTCGGCGAAGGCCATGAATACGGCCCGATCTGCCTTGTCGAGAAACAGGCGCAGTTCCACCTTGTCGCCTACGCGGCAATGCGCGTGGAGATGTGCCATCACCGGCACCCCACCCGCCAGCGTTACCGTACCGACGCGCCAGGGGACCCGTTCCCGGAAATACAGCTCTGGGCTGGTCTCAAGCGCGGTTTCTGCAATCAGCCTGCCATGCGGGTCGGCAACGCGCCAATGCAGGTCTGACAGGCATGATGGGCAGGCTTCTCTTGGCGGCCAGACTATAACCGCGCAACTGTCGCAATGCGGTAGATGAAACCGTCCACGTGCCGCCTGTGCTCCCAAGCGCATGCCAAGCCTGCTCCGCGCCAGAGGTGGGGTCAGTGCCGAGCGTGTCTTTTTCTGCGGGTCCTTACGGACGGGTTCCGGCAGGGGCGGCAGCGGGTCAGGCATGCGCATCTCCAACGCGTTCCAGGATAGCCGCGGCCGAACAGACGCCACGGTCATAATTGACCATGCCAAATCCGGACACCAGGGCGCGCCGCGCACTTGGTACCGCCATGCCTATGGCGTGGCCGGTCAACTGTCTTGTTGCCTCGACAAGACCCAAAAACCCGCCAGCAGCGCCTGCCTGACCAACCGACAGCTGCCCGCCACTGGTATTATGCGGAAAGCTGCCGGCGCAGGTCAGGTCATGTTTGGCGATGAAATCCGCGCCGCAACCCTTGTCAAAAAATCCCAGATCTTCTAGCTGCATTAGACTGATCACCGGATAATCATCATAGGTTTCCACAAGGTCCATATCGTCAGGCGCGCATTCTGCCCGGTTCCACAGCAGGTCCCGATCATGCGCCCAGCCGCCGCGAAACTGCACCGGATCCTCGGCAAACCCGTTATGGCGTTCGATAATGGCAAGGGGGCGCACGGCCGGCAGAGCGAGCCGGCTGGCGGTTTCCGCGTGCATTACCAAAAAGGATTCTGCTCCGGCGCAGGGCATCACACAGTCAAACAATCCCAGCGGCGATGCGATCATCCTGGCACCAAGATATTGCTCGACAGTCAGGCCTGTCTTCATCAGCGCATGAGGATAGGTCAGAGCGTTGCTGCGTTGTGCGGCCGCGATCTTGCCGAAAGTGTCCCGGGAAATGCCAAAGCGGCGCATGTAATGATCGGCAATCAGCGCGAAATAGCCATTGGCACCGCCGGCACCATAGGGCCAGGCCGCGTCGTTGGAAAAATGGGAAAACCGCGCCAATGTCTGGCGAAAGCTGTCCAGCTGGTTGGTATCGCCGGAAAGGCAGGCCACAATTTTGGCATCCCCGCACTGGATGGCACGCGCCGCGCGCCGCAGTGCAATCACGCCGGACGCACCCCCCATCGGCAGGTGTTCCAGCCAGCCAAGCGCCAGCCCGGCATGTTGTGTGAAGCCGACAGCACTATCAGGATGTAAGGTGAAACTCGATACAGTCAGCCCGTCAATATCCGCGGGCCGCAATTTGGCCGCGCGCAGCATGTCGCGTAATGCGGATAACAGCCACCAATGCGCCGACTCATTCGAAAACCGCCGATAGGCAATGGAAATCGGCGTGGTAACAACAATATCATCAAATCCCGCTGTCATTCCATCACCCAACCACCCGTGCACGGCGCGATTTCCCGTGGCGGAAATCAACCAGCGCACTGTCCTCAAACATGGTTTGCAGCAGGCTCTGCAAGGCCCCGCGCTGTAGCTTTTGTGTGCTGGTCAACGGCAGGCTTTCAACGGCGGCAAACCAGCCGGGCGCCTTGAAGTAGGCCAGCTCTTCCTGAGCCAGCGCAAACAGCTCGGCAAATAAACTGTCCGAATCCACCCCCGGCGCAGGCACAACGAGGCAGGCCACTTCCTGTTCGCGCAGCGGGTCAGGCACCGGGCCGACTGCCAGTGCTGCCACACTGGTATGCCGCATCAGGACGGTTTCCACCTCAAGCGCGGCAATATTCTCTCCAGACCGGCGTATGATGTTCTTTTTACGGTCACGGAAAAAGAACAGGCCATCCGTGTCACGCATTACGATATCGCCAGTATGAAACCAGCCACCATTCCAGGCAGCATCGGTAGCATCAGTGTCTTTCAAATACGCGCGGAAGAATCCAAAGCGCGGGTCATCGCCAGCGCGGCGCACAAGCAATTCCCCCGGCGTACCATCAGCAACATCCTGACCGGCATCATCAATAATACGAGCCTGCATTTCGGACGGGGCCATTCCAAAACAATTTTGGCCCACCGCGCGCTTGCTACCTGTAGCAGCAATGCAGACACCCGCTCCAGTTTCGGTCATGGCCCAGGCCTCGACAAGCGGAAACCCGAACCGCTCCTCAAAAGCGGCATGCAGTTTGCGGTCAACGCCGGCCCCGAAACCGAAACGGACTTGGTGTTGCCTGTCACGGTCATCTTCCGGCCGACTCATCAGGATTGACGGCATTACCCCCAGATAATGGAGAATTGTGGCATCGCTGTCAGATACTGCATCTGTCCACCGGTCAGGATGAAACCTGTCGAGAGGGACAAGCGTGCCACCGGTGGTGATCATCGCCATCACGGAATAGGCAAGCGCATTCATATGGAACATTGGCAGCGGGGTCAGCATCACCTCTTTTCCAGGTCGCAAGTCATAGGGGGCTGGCAGGGCTGCATACCAGTCACCCGCCGTCAGGAAATAGACCTGGTCCAGCTGGCACCCCTTGGGCTGGCCGGTGGTGCCCGATGTGTAGAGCAATGCAGCCTCGCGCCGGCTGTGCGGACCTGACAAGCCCGCAGTTGTCACCTGCAGCTGTGGAGGTGCCTCTGCCGGCCCTATCAGCGGCAGGCCTGACTCACTGCAGATATCCCGCAGCATCTGCGGCGCCTGTCTGGCCGCGACCACCAGCACCATCTCGGAATGGGAAATAATGAAATCCGCCTCACGCCTTTTCAGATCAGGATTGATCGGCACAATCGACAGCCCCAGCGCGTTTGCCGCCAGCCAGTTCACAAAGAAATCGGGCGTGTTGAACAGATAGAGGCCGATGCGCGCGCCAACCGCCATGCCGGCCGATGCCAGCATATCGCGCCGCGCCGCAACTTGCAGTTTCATGTCACGATAGGAGATGTCGCCAGACGCGCAGCCGTAGGCCGCCGCCACATCCGGCAGAATGCGCAGAAAGGGCTGCGCCGGGCGGGCCTCCGCCACTGCTAGGAAACGCGAGAATACTGTTTCGTCTTGATACAAAAATAACGTCATGTCGGCAGTCTGGCATGAGTGTCAACGCTATGTAAATTACCCAGACCGCTTCCAGGCCAAAGCATTTGACGCTCATCCCGCTTTTGGCCAGCATGATGGTTTGGATAGGCAGATCCAAGACTGCCCTTCATACGCGCCCCGCAGATAAATGCGCACGTAGATGCGCCAAGAGGACCGTCCGGATGAAAATTTTTTACCAGAGCTTTGTGAATGAAACCGCCGCCCCAGGATATTGGGGCCGACTGAACAGCTTTTTGAACAGACATGCGCGCGCCGACACTGAGATCGTTTTCCAAGGAATCACACCCTTTGATTCCTATGCGCATGCACTTGTCGAATGGCGCTGTGGTCGAGAGGCGATTGCTAATGCCATTACCGCAGGGCGCACCGGATTCGATGGCTATCTGATGGGTCATTTTCAAGATTCCGGCCTCTATGAGGCACGCGCCGCATCATCCATTCCGGTGATATCACTTGGCGAGGCGAGCATGCTTTATGGCTGCCAGTACGGTCAGAAAATCGGCATCATCACCATTAACCCGCGCTTTATCCCAGGCCACGAACATCAGGTCAGCAAATACGGTCTGGCTGGGCGCGTAACGGCCATTCATGCGATGCAATTCGAGCCCGGCCAGATATTGGCGGCGTTTGACGATGCGGATCTGCTGCAGCAGGTAGCTGATGAATTTACCCGCCAGGCCAAACCGCTGGTAGAGGCCGGCGTTGATGTACTTATCCCAGCGGGCGGTATTCCAATGCTGCTATTTGCCCAGATTTCTGGGTTTCGTGTTGCCGAAGCACCGGTGCTGAATGGCCTACCCGTGGCGCTGCGCATGACGGAAATGGCGATTGAAATGCGGCAGAAGTTTGGTTTGGAGGTTAGCCGAACGCGTGATTTTATCCGTCCGCCAGAAGAAATCCTAGACGAATTTCTTGATTATCCAAAGAATTGAAGACAGCAATACAAGGCCCTAAAATTATACCTGACACCATGAAAGCACTAAAGGGATTAGAGGATTTTCGGTATAGTGCCTCCATCACCTGCTAAACACTAGACAGGAGATCTAGACAAGTTTTATTTTTTTTTCAGAAAAAATTAGGTGGAAATATAGATGACAATTTCCTTAGGAGATACGCTGCCAAGCGTAACGTTATTCACCAAGAACGAAAATGAAGTCCAGAAATTTGATCTAAGCAAATGGTCTTTAAACAAAAAAGTTGTGTTCTTCTTTGTGCCTGGTGCTTTTACACAGACATGCTCTAAGCAACATCTACCCGGCTTCGTATCAAAACGCGATGAGTTCGCAAAAAAAGGCGTGGATGCCGTAGCGTGCATTTCTGTTAATGATCCACACGTAATGTTAGCATGGGGACACCAATCCGGTGCCATCGGAAAAATTGAAATGCTTTCAGACCCAAAGGCTGAATTTGCGACTGCTCTTGGGACAGTTAAAGATTTTGGCCAACCGTTGGGCATCCGGAGTAAAAGATGTGGATTTGTCACGGAAGGTGGTTTGATCACCTATCTACACATCGAAGAACCTGGTGAACTTTCTGGTTCTAGTGCCATTGAAATGCTTGCTGCCCTAAGCTGCTAAAAGTCGTTTTCACTGTCAGAGGGGTCAAAATTTTGGCCAATTTAGCACAAAAGGTTACTCTTATTTCAGGAGGAGCGCGAGGTATCGGCAAGGCAATTGCCAAGCGTTTCCATGCCGCTGGATCGAGTTTGATTGTGGTCGACACATCAGAGAACGCACTTCTGGAATTAGCTTCGGAACTCGGCCGCAATATAATAACCTGTGTTGCAGATGTGTCTTGTGAAGTCAGTGTGGAAGCTTCCCTGACGCCGATCATCACCACACACGGCCCAGTTGATATTCTTGTGAACAATGCGGCGACTGTAACGAGACGTGCTAAAATAACTGACCTAAAGTCAGACGAGTGGGAGAGAGCTTTAAGTGTAAATTTAACAGGCGCATTTTTTCTCTCAAAATTGGTTATCCCACAAATGTGCGATAATGGCGGTGGAGTGATTTTGAACATCGCCTCACAACTTGGTCACGTGGCTGTCGAGGGTGCTGCAGCCTATTGTACGACAAAAGGTGGCATCTTACAGTTCACACGTGCCCTTGCCCTTGATCACGCAGAAGACAACATCCGTGTTGTGGCCTTGTCACCCGGCGCGGTCGATACCCCCCGTCTGACTGATATTTTTGGCTCACCAGAAGTAGCGGAACGAAACCTCGGTCCTGCGCATCCTGTCGGCCGGTTAGGGAGGCCCAACGAATTGGCTGACACCGCATTGTTTCTAGTCTCGGACGAAGCAACCTTCATCACCGGAACAGATCTCATTGTGGATGGCGGCTACACAGCAAAATAGAGATAGCGCACAATGCATTAGCCCTGATCACATTAAGCATCGAGGAAGAGTGCTGTTTCATGCCCTTCAAAGACGGCCTCAAGAGCTGTACGGGCTGAAACGCTGTCACCCACATTGAACAAACTTCCCCTGGACGCAATATCGGGCGGGGTATTTGGCAATCCAGCCACTGGCGCTATCACACTATCCACATAAAAAGATCGTGTTTCACCCTCGAGCGACAAATCATCAAAAGTAGCCAACCCATTATTATAGGTTGCAAGACTATGACCGGCCAGAATTTGGATATTCTTTGCCTTCAATCGGTGTTTCAGGGCGAATGAACTGTAGATGCTTATCTTCCAGCCAACCACACCTGTAGGCACCACAATCCAAACCTTCTTTCCAAGATCAGCTAAATACTCTGCCACCGATGCCACTGACCAGGTACCGAGGTGATCAACCAGCACCACGCGTTCCCCCAATGCTTCGGGATCCGCAAGTGATGCCTCCAATGTCAATGTTTCGCGCCCATCGAGCAGCTTCTGTGATTGAGCCCGTGCACCGGCCGCCCAAATGACGTGGCTATCCTGATAGTCCTGCAGGGTTTTGGCGAGGATAGTGCGCCCCAGATCTAAACACACATTATGTTGGTCAAGTCGCAACTTCTGCCTATCTGACAAATTCAGGAACTCTTGGCGCAACGGCATTTTTGCAAGCCAGCTTAGCGTCCCGCCTAAGACAGACTTGCTGTCGGCAAGTGTTGTAGGAAAACCCCTTTCAGCAGCAATGCCGGCAGCTTCCATACCGGCCGGGCCAGCACCCACAACCAGCACAGGTCGTTTGGCATCAATTTTTGCAACCGCAGGTGTTGGCCATTCTGCCTCTTTTCCAGCTCTTGGATTGACCAGACAGGAAATTGCGAGCGATTGCGCCAGCATATCAGCGCACCCCTGGTTGCATCCGATACATGGCAGAGTTTCATGAGCCCGGTTATCTCTGGCCTTATTGACAAGCTCGGGGTCTGCCAAATGCGCACGCGCCATGCCGATCATATCAGCTTTGCCGCGTGACAGCATGTCTTCTGCTAGATCAACCGCATTGTACCGACAGACTGACATGATAACCGGCTTTTGCGATAAACTGTCGAGCGCATCACTGATCGCATCAGTCAGGTATCTGAACTGTTCGTTCTGAAACGCCATATCAGCCATCTGTGTGGAAACAGTATAGCTCCCGTGATAGGCAGAGTGCGTTATATTAACGAAATCGATTTGAACAGCGCTTGCCAGTCTGAAAACAACATCACACATGTCGGCAAGCGCTAGCCCATCCTGCATGAATTCGTCAGCGCTAATCCTGATTCCCAGCGTGCGGTCAGAGCCAACAACACCTCGAACTGCAATTGCCGTTTCCAAGGCAAAGCGAAGGCGGTTTTCAAGCGGGCCTCCATATTCATCTTCACGCTTGTTTGCCGCTGGCGACAGAAACTGCTGCAGCAAATGACCATGCGCCAACTGCAATTCGATACCATCGAGTCCGGCTTCCAACAAATTGGTGGCCACTTCAGCATGTGCATTTACAACCACTCTGATTTCATCAACGGTCATGGGATGCGGTGCCGGTGCGGTTGCGGTCCAGGGAATTGATGAAGCTGACCAAGAAGCCATTCTTGCAAAATTTCCATCTATGTGACGCCCAAGATGGAGTATCTGTCCAAAAAGTCTTGCCCCTTCTTCCTGAACAGCTTTGGCAATGTCACGAAACTTGGGGATTGCGTCTGGCTGATAACCATTTACGCCCTGCTGTCTGCCCAGAGAGGATTTATGGACCCTGATACCTTCGAAAATTATTAAACCGGCACCGCCAGCCGCACGGGCGCGGTGATAGGCAAGGTGACGCTGCGAAGGCAGATTGTCTTCGCCATAATTTGTGGTGTGAGCAGGCACAAAAATCCTGTTCCGGACCTCAACATTGCCGACTTTTAGCGGTCGGAAGACATGTGGATAAATTTCGTGTCGAGTCACAACCCCATTCTCCATCATAAAAACTAACGAAGATCCTTGAAACGTTTTGCCTTCAATGTCCTGTCCGGATCAAAAATCTGCGCCCGTTCAACTTCTTCAACAATTGGACGAACACCGGTGGCAACACGCACCGTTTCCACGATCGCTTCTGGATCGGCATCTGGCTTTAAATCCAGTAATAACCGCATGCGGTCTGAAGACAAACGGTCATCGGCGTTTTCACGATCAATGATAATCTGAAACTCGCCAACCTTTCCATCCGCAAGCAAGAGATCAGTAATCACATCGGGATTGATAAGCATACCCTTGACCTTGACTAAATCATCAGCGCGTGACGGCATTCCGACAAACCGGTCAGTCCAACTGCCGCAATGCGGGCATTGTTCATAGGTCAGTGCAGCGAAATCTCCCATCGAATAGCGCAGCAGCACTGTTCCACGTCGGTCAAGATGTGTCAGAACTGAAAGACCACGCTGGCCTGCCGGCAATGGCTCGTGGCTTTTGGGATCCACAATTTCAAAATAGAAATGATCCGGCGCAGGGTTATGGTAGCCAGAGCCGGGACAACATTCTACCGTCCCGACCTGCATTTCGGTAGCGGCATAGGATACGTTAACCGATGAAACTGGCTGGCCAATTCTGCGCATGCGTTCGGTCAGATCCCGCCGCATCTCTTCACTCACTGCTTCGCCTGTCACGAACGCCAGACGCACGGCAGAGAAATCAGCGTCCACTTCCTCTGCCCTAATTAGAATTCGCCGCACATAGCTTGTTACCCCCCACAAGATGCTCGCCTTCGTTCTGGCAATTGTGTCCACCACTTCATCAAGGTTGGCTGACCAGTGAAAATGGTCTGAAGGTCGGCCTGGCAATGGACTGACAACGGGTATCTTCAAAACATTGCATGCCGCAATGGTGCGGTGATAAGCACCATAAGGATGAAGCGTCATAGGACAGAGATTGGCAACGATATCACTTCCTTTGACGCGCCTGATTTCGAGGGCGCGCTGATTAGCGGTCAGGGTGTTATAAAAATCATAAGTGGTCGAGACAAATGGTGTTGGCCGCCCGCCGCTTGTGCCAGTTGTATGCATCACATCCCACTGGATGGTGGCCTCTTCCTCCAATCCGTCTGTTTCGAGAGTGAAAGCGCTAGGTATGGCGGCATAGTCCTTTTTGGAAACCAGTGGTAATAAGTGAATATCTTCAAGCGAACGGATATCCCCACGAGACAGCCCCATGGCTTTGAACCTGTCCCGATAAAACGGGTGTCGTTCAAAACACAGGTCCATCATGCGAGAAAAGTTTTTTTCCTGGACGGCAGAGATTGTGTCTCTGTCTTTAAATGGCAGCGCCGGGATCACGACTGCAACCCAAAAAGCTTTATCGCGTTGTCTCTGAGAAACGCCCTGTAGGAATCGGCGCGCAGTTGCAACGCATCGACCTCGCGCCGATAACGCTCAAAGCTAAGCACCGGGAAATCGGTACCAAACATAACTTTGTGGCGTCCATAACTGTCGATATAGCGCACGAAACTTTCTGGCCAGTATTTGGGAGCATGAGCATCGGCAATGATGTGGACGTTGTCATGTTTCCAAGCCATGGCAATCATCTCGTCAGTCCATGGAATGCCTATATGAATCCCAACCAGTTTCAACTCAGGAAAATGGCAAGCGACAGGATCAAAGGTGATCGGCCTGCCGACAGATTGGAGTGGACGACGCGGCTCATAGACAAGCGATTGTCCTACCTGCATGAGTATCGGAACATCCAGTTCGATACATTTGCTATAAAAGGGATACCAACGCGCATTGTCAGGTGCCAACTCGAACCAGTGTGGGTATGCATGCGCACCTATGAACCCAAGCTCGACAATAGCGCGTTCAAATGCGCGCAACCCGTCCATTCCCTCGGTTGGATCCAACCCAGCAAGGCCATAAAATCTGTTAGGAAAACGCTGCACCGCTTCGGCGACAATATCATAAGGAAGATGCCAGCTTCCCGGCAATCCTATCTGACCGGTCTTGTTGGCTACAAGGAAGGCTTTTTCGATCCCCGAAGCATCCATTTGTAGCAACATCTCTTCATACGTATAGCCACTCATGACTGATTGATCCCGGCCAAACTTGCTTTGGTGGAACCGGCCTGACCAATCAGGACGCATTTTGACAATTTCTGGGGTATGCGGGTTAACAACTGTGTCTATTGCCCAAACTCTTCCGTCGCCACCAATCATCCCGCAATTCCCCTTCCAACACCCATGTCAGCAGCAATCAGATCAAGCAAAATCTCACTTGATCCTTCTCCAAAAGTGTATAATCGTGCATCACGCCAGTATCTATTCATGTCGCTTTCCACAGCATATGCAGCGCTTGCCATGATCTGCATGCCGTGCTCAGTTACCCTCTTCAGAGTTTCAGTTGACACCAGCTTTGCCTGCGCTGCCAATCGCGAACAATCCTTGCTAGAATCAATCGCAGCAGCAAGTTCTCTAGCAAGCAGCCTCGCTAGGTCAACCTCGGTCTGCATGTTTGCGAGACGATGTGCGATAACCTGAAAACTGGCGATAGGCTTTCCAAATTGCTCGCGTTGCCGAGCATGGGCCGCGGCCCTGTCAACAGCCGCCTGTGCCGTACCCACAACTGCAGCCGCCAAACCAGAACGCGCATAGAACAATGTCTTTTTCAGGCAGCCAAAACCATCATTCAAATCTCCGATTCGGTCGTCATCTTTTACCACCACTTCTTCGAAACCAATGTCGTAGGATAAAGAACAACGGTTGCCTATTTTCTCGAGCTGAGTCATTGACACTCCAGGGGCATTAGGATCCACCATAAACAAAGTTATGCCAGACCCGCCTTTACTATTTGGGTCAGTGCGAGCAGCAACAATCAATCTTATGGCATCAGCTGCTCCACTGATCCAAATTTTCCTTCCGGTTATCTTCCATCCATCATCAAACCGCTCTGCCCGTGTTTGAATAGCGCCAGCATCACTGCCTGCGCCTGCTTCACTAAGGGCAAGTGCAAAAGCGCCATTGCCAGCAACCAGTTGGGGCAAAAATCTATCCCTTTGGGCCTGATTGGCCGACATATTCAGGGTCATCATTCCAAAACAGGCAACTCGATTGAACAACAACGCTGCCATTGTTGCGTGATAACCCAGTCTTTCCTGAATGATGGATAGTCGATGCCAGCGGTTCCGATCCCATTCATCATCTTGCGATGGCATCACAAGATCAAAAAGGCCCATTTCTGCAAAGGATTTCAGCAGATGATTAGGGGGATCAGACTGCTCGTCACGCCGCCTTACTTCTTCCGGAGGTAAGTGCTTTTGAATCATTTTGTCGATAGAACCACACAGGCTTTCGACTTCAAATGACATACCTTTAAACCCTTTGTTGAGGAAGATTCCAAAAATGCTACCGGCAGGCTGATGTTTATGCAATTTTTAAACGGCAACGCTGATTAGGCATGCGAACATATACGCATCTGGGAGTAATCATCATATGGAACCAGCTGATGCCGACGTCATAATTGTAGGTGCCGGTGCCGCAGGTGCCGCAGCAGCGTGGCGATTGTCGGCTGGTGGCCTGGGAACGGTTTGCCTTGAAAGGGGCGATTGGCAGCAGCGCGAAGACATGCCTGCCACGTCCGATGAATGGGAAATTCTTCGCCAGACGAAGTGGCACCCAAGTCCGGCGCAACGTAAACTGCCCTTCGATTTGGAAATTGATGCACAAGAAAGCATGATCAAGCCACTAGCCTGCGCGACGGTCGGCGGCAGCACGATTATGTGGTCATGTCATTTTCCAAGATTTCATCCATCTGATTTTTGCACTCAAACATTGGATGGCGTTGGAGATGACTGGCCAATCGCCTATGATGATTTGCTGCCCTACTATAAATTAAACGAACAGATGATGGGCGTCAGTGGCCTTGCAGGGAATCCATCATATCCGAGCGATACGCCCACCAGATTGCCACCCATGCCCCTATCCGAAGGCGCGCGACGCATCGCATCGGCCTTCAATACTCTTGGCTGGTCTTGGTGGCCGGCTGAACTAGCCATAAATTCTGTGCCTTATGGTCATGGACGCGGTGGTTGCGTTCACTGTGGACCATGTGAACTGAATTGCCCACACAGCGCTAAGGCAACAAGCGATTTGGTCTACTGGCCACTTGCGATTGAGGCAGGCGCGCAGTTAATTACTCGCGCGCGGGTAATCAAGATACTTGCAGACAAAAATGACGCCGCGTGCGGCGTAATCTACAAAGATAATAGCGGGGTAGAGCATCGGCTCACCGCCCCAATTGTTGTCCTCGCAGGCAATGCCATTGGTTCGGCAAGACTCCTTCATCTGTCAGCAAACCGTTCAAATCCAAATGGACTAGCAAACCGGTCAGGCCTGATTGGCAAACGTCTTATGCTACACCCGTTAGCAAGGGTTACAGGATTATTTGAGGATCGGATTGACGGTCATAAAGGGCTGTCTGCAGGCACTTTCGTAAGTCACCATTTTTATGAAACAGACCCTGATAGAGATTTCAAACGCGGTTTCAAGATGCAAGCTCTTGGAACACATGGGCCTGCCCTTACAGCGCTGGGCTCTCTTGGTCGCAAAGTGGCTTGGGGCACCGATCATCACCAAGAGTTCGCGCGCCACTTTGGCCGAGCCTACAGCATTTCCATTTGTTCAGACGATATGCCAGACACTCGGAATCAAGTGGTGTTAAGCAAGACTATGGTTGCGGATGACGGGTTACCAGCCGCAAAGATGATCTACAAAATTCCAGATGAAGCGCGCAACGCGCTTAATTATGGTCTTGATAGAGCGACAACCGCGCTGCGCGAGGCCGGCTGTTATGAAACTTTTGAAACAAAAACCTTGCCAGATGCTGGATTTCATCTGATGGGAACCGCGCGTATGGGAGAACAGCGGGAGACATCAGTTTTAAATAAATGGTGTGAATCCCACGAGATAAAAGGACTTTTTGTTGTTGATGGAGCGGCATTTGTTACTGCCGCTGCTGTGAATCCAACAAATACAATTCAGGCTTTGGCATTGAGAGCCGCAGATCATATTTTAGATTCAAATCAACGCAATTGACTCTTTCAGGATTTTAATAACACAATAATTAGGTTGTCCGGACAAATTGTGGCTAAAGCAATTACGAAGTCACCAGATGAAATGACTTTTACATATTGATTAGGTCTGTTGTTTGATAGTCTTCTTAGATAGGTAAGTGAAAGATTCACGATTTAGTTTTTTGGGGGCACTAAATTGGCGTCGGCAAAGCCAGAGAATACCAATATTCCAATGCGCAACAAAAATGCGCAGTCCGCTACTGCGGACATATTAAAAAAGAAAAATGTTTCTTCAAGTTCAAGTCAATTGACAGATAAATCGCAGAATATTGTTACCGCAAACAAAGCTTCGCAATCCAATTTCAAGAAGCGTGTCTGGGACAGAGACACACTAGAAACGTCTTCCTACACCCGCTTCAAATTTAGCAACAATGTTCAAAAAGAAATCGAAGACGGATTGTCTTTCATCAATGCAAACAACCTTACTTTAGACACAGTCACTCAGGAAGACTTCAGGCTGCCATCATTAGCCAAAGACATGGCGGCACTTCGCCAGACACTGGATGATGGGGTGGGTTTCTTAATCCTAGACACAGGTCTTTCAAGCTCTTTAACTGAAGAAGACTTTGAGATTGTAGGCTGGTCAGTCTGCAATTACTTCGGCCAAATCATGAGACAGGGGATAGACCACGATCGGCGGTTATTCACCGTAGCCGACAAAGGCGCATCAAACACTGACCCAACCAGGATCGGGGCCAGTGCAAAGCGATCTGCTAAACACTCTGATAATGGTTGCCTAGAACCTCGCCCTCCCTGTTATTTGGGGTTGTTTTGTTATCAATCATCGAGCAGTGGCGGCGATAGCACGATCATCTCTGCGCAAACAATCTTGCGCACCATAATCGATGAACGACCAGATTTGCTGCCGTACTATTTCCAGAACTATCATTTCCGCGTGCCGCAATCACACATTTGGCCTTCAAAGGGGCCAACGGTTGAAAAACCTATAATGGAATTTCGGAATGGAGAACTCCAGATTCATTATGCACGGGTCATGATTTCACCTGGCATGGAGATGGCAGGCCTTTCGCTCACCTCCGAGCAAATAGAAGCTTTAGACTTTCTGGATGATGTCATTGAGCGCAGCGATCTGAATTTCAAAACGCTTTTGAAACAGGGAGAACTGCTGGTGATGAATAACTTGGCGTTTTTGCATGGACGCGAGGCTTTCACCCCCGGTGCAGAATCTGGCCGAACTCTGAAGCGGTTTTGGATGTGGCGACGCCATATTGGGCCGGGAACAGACCCGATGCTTCTGGACCTAGCAGAGCTTGTTGAGCAGGAGCAATAATAGATGAAGCAAATTGACGTAAAAGTACAAGACCTGGAAGGCAACTTTCATCCCAGAAATTTCCAGATTGAAAGAATGTATAACTTTGGTTCTGCGACGCGAGATCCCGACGCCGCCATTGCCCATCAGGAAGAAGTGGCAAAGTCCGGTATTTTCATTGCCTCCAATGTGCCTGCTCCGCGTATTTACCCCATCGGACTGCATTCCCTCGACACCCAGAGCACTGTCTTCGTGCAATCTGAAAAGACTTCTGGTGAGGTAGAAATCGTAATTCATGTGGGTAAAGAAATTCATGTGGGCGTTGGAAGCGACCACACTGACAGAGCACTTGAAACCGTCTCCATTCCCGGCTCAAAACAAGCATGCGTCAATCATCTCGCAACCGTCTTCTGGCCGTGGGATGAAATTGCAGAAACTTGGGATGATTGCATACTTAGGAGTTGGGTAAATGACAGGCTTTACCAGGAAGTCGGTGTCGATAAATTCCTGTCGCCACCTGATATCCTGGCAGTCTTGAAAGAGCGCGTGACTAATCTTCCTAAACAAAATTACATGGTTTATTGCGGTACCTATGTGAGTGTCGACAAGGCACTAGGGTATGGCAATGATTGGCGCTATCAATTGGCAGCGCCGCAGTTGAACAGGCAAATTGATGCCCAGTACGACGTTGTTGATATTCTCGACGAAGTAAAACCTGGGTTTCGGGTGCCGTTCTTCAATCCTCAAGATAGATAGATTGTATTCTAGATATCCAAATCAACGGGAGGGATAACAATGCAAAAACAAAAGAAAAAGCTGATGCTGACAGCTGTGGCTTCCATGGCCTTGACTGCCATTGCGGGCGCAGCATCAGCAGAAACGCTTATTGTGGCATCGCCGCAAGTTCCAGAAGGGTTCGATGGTGACGCCCTGAAAACACACACCCAGAACGTGGTTGTCCAGACCTACGAGAACCTTGTTGTTTATGGCAAGAAAGTCGTGGATGGACGCACCGTCAACGATCCGGGAACAGTCGAGCCTCATCTTGCTGAGAGCTGGAAAATTTCCGAAGATGGAAAAACATGGGTCTTCAAGCTGCGTGAGGGTATAAAAAGCCCGTATGGAAATGAGCTAACTGCCGATGACGTAGAATGGAGTTGGTCAAAGTCTTTTGCCCAAAAACGGACTGGTAATTTCATTGCGCGTGTTTCCAACGTGGTTGGTGTGAAAGCCCTGTCCAAATATGAGGTCGAGTTTACTCTTTCTGCACCCAGTTCAATTTTTCTCAAGGCACTGACTTTGTATGTGCCAGGTATTTATGACTCGACCGAGGTAAAGAAGCACGCAACAGATGAAGATCCTTGGGGCTTGAAGTGGATGCAGTCAAATACTGCTGGCTTTGGCGCGTATCATCTTGATTCGTTGCGCCCTGACGATCAGGCGGTCTATGTAGCCAACAAAAACTACTTTGGTGGTAATTTGTATTTCGACCGCGTGATTTATAAAGAGGTTCCGTCAGAGGCAAGTCGGGTCACGCTTCTGAAAACTGGGCAGGTTCATCTGATCGACCGTCCTTCCATCCAGAAGGTTGTAGACTTGCAAAAAGACTCGAACGTCAAAGTGGATCGTGCATCTGGTCGCTCAATAGCCTCGGCCAGAATGAATCCAAAATGCAAGCCCTTCGACGATGTGCGCGTGCGTCAGGCCTTTAACTATGCTGTCGACAAAGATGCACTGAATAATGCAGTGTTTGCGGGTCAGGCCGACATCGCAAAAAGTGTGGTGCCGCCAATAGTGGATGGCTACAACCCTGACCACTTCGACTATGATTACAATCCAGAAAAAGCCAAAGCATTGCTTGCGGAGGCAGGCTTCCCGAATGGTATATCCGAGCCTATCAAGCTACTTTATGCAGATGCATTCTGGCATCAAGAGCCAGTAGCTATTCAAGTGGCTGACATGTTGAAGAAGGTAGGCGTGAACATACAGCCTACACGCGTTACCACTTCAGAAATGCGTGCCAAAGGATCTCCAAAAGAGATGAGCATGTGCTTCTTTACATGGGAAGATGGTCCGATCGTACTTGATCCTGTTTATACAATGTACCTGATCTCACACTCTAAAGGAGTGTCTAACAGATCGGCCTATTCGAACGCCAGAGTCGACGAGTTGATCGACATGTCTCGTGAAGAGCTCGACGCTGGCAAGCGCTTGTCAATGATGGATGAAGCTCAAAAGCTTTGGGTGACAGACGCACCTTGGATCCTGACGGCTTATCCCGCAACATTTGAGGCAATGAACCCAAAAGTTAATGGGTGGGTGCATTACCCCGATGAGCATGAGCGCTGGCGCGAACTGCAGATGAACTAGAAAAAATAAAGCATTGCCGACAGACCAATGTCGGCAATGCCCTTTGGCTTATTTCAGATTTTTTTAACGAAGCAGAAAACTGCACCCCATGAAGTTTTCACATTTTATTTTACGCCGCGCGCTGATGGTAATTCCACTATTGGTTGGTGTGCTATTTCTAACATTTATGCTCGTAAGGGTCGGCGGGCTTGATCCAGTCGGATTGTTGGCAGGACCAACAGCAACGGCTGAAGAATTTGAAATGATCCGAGAAGAGCTTGGGTTGAACGAGCCTCTTTGGAAACAGTTTGTAATATACACAAGCCATGTCATTCAAGGCGATCTAGGAGAAAGCTGGCTATCAAACAGGCCTGTTCTCGAAGATATAGGCTCTAGAGCAATAATTTCGCTGGAGCTTCTGTTCTGGGGAATTGGAATTGGCACACTAATAGGCGTACCGCTGGGCTTGCGCGCAGCGTTTCGGCCCAATGGACGCTTTGACCAGACCACCCGTATCTTGTCCTTGCTTGGCTTTTCCATTCCAACCTACTGGCTTGGTTTGGTCATGCTCTTCGTCTTTTTCTATCTACTACGATGGGCACCACCTGGAATGGGCCGAATTTCCTTAATGGTAAGCCCACCAGATTTTGTGACTGGCAGCTATTTGATCGATGGTATTATTAGTGCCAACTGGCGTGCCGCCTATTCCTCCCTCACACACTTGATCCTTCCAGTTATCTGCCTTGCCATTGTCTCAGCAGCCCCAATCATAAAGCAAACGAGGGCTATAGCCCTCGAAGTGATTTCGTCTGATACTGTCAGATTTGCCAGAGCATCAGGCCTGCGCACTAAGACAGTTCGCAGTATTGTTTTCAGAAACAGTGCCACTCCAATTGTCACATTTGTTGGTACTGAAATAACAGGTCTTGTTGGGACAATGTCCCTGATTGAATATGTTTTCGCTTGGGGCGGGCTTGGACAGTACGGACTAAATGCGATTGTGCGTGGGGATTTCACAGCTGTTCAAGGTTACGTTCTGGTCCTCGCACTTTTTTCAGTAATAGTCTTTCTTGCGGTTGATATAATCATCGCAATAATCGAGCCGAGGGCGGATTTGAAGTAATGAACAATTCATCCTCAAATCGATGGACGCTGGCACGCTTTAAAAATAGAGCACGGGGCTTAGCGCGTTTGAGTCCAACCGCTACTGCCGGGGTAATTATCATTTTATTCTTTGGCATCCTCGCCTTGTTTTCAAATCTGTTTATGCCGCACGATCCGGTGGCTTCATACACTGACAAGATATTGCAGCCTCCATCAGCAGACCATTGGTTTGGCACTGATGGAAATGGCATGGATGTCTTCTCTCGTGTGATATATGGCGCAAAGTTTGGATTTGGAATTGCAATACCAGCGGTATTAATCTCGCTTGCCATCGGCCTGCCGGTTGGACTGATAGCAGGATATCGAGGCGGTATTTTAGACGAAGTCTTAATGCGCATCTTCGACGGTTTGAGGGTCTTTCCATCCATTATTCTTGCCCTGGCAGTGGTGGCCGCGACGGGGCAATCCTTACTGAATGTTGTATTGGTTTTGGGGTTCCTGGACAGTCCTGTCTTTGCAAGACTAGTAAGATCAGAGGTGCTTTCACTGCGCTCTTCCATCTTTGTGGAAAGCGCAATCGCCGCAGGAAATCCAACTTGGCGAATACTCTTTGTGCACCTTCTTCCAAACTCCATTGAAGGCGCAATGGCACAGACCGCTGTTCGCGCTGCATGGGCTGTCAGAATAAGCGCTACTCTGGCATTTCTTGGCGTTGGCATTCAGGCTCCGACACCGGAATGGGGCGCCATGATCAGGCAGGGCACCGAATTCATGATCACCGGACAATGGTGGGTCGCCATTTTCCCGGGCGTTGCACTAATCTTCCTCGTTTTTGGTCTTAATCTTTTTGGTGATGGCCTTCAGGACATCCTTGACCCAAGGCGGAGGGCCTCCAAATGAGCTTGCTCTCTGTCCAAGATTTACAGACTCATTTCATTTTTCGTGATATCGACTACCAACTTCGTGAAGCAAAGGCGCTTAATAAAGTCACCCTGTCTCTAAATGCCGGCGAGGTTCTTGGGATAGTTGGTGAAACTGGCGCCGGCAAGTCACTCACCGCACAATCTATTTGTGGTCTACTGCGTCCACCGGCCCAAATCGTTGGTGGCTCGGTTTTGTTTGATGGCAAGGAGCTCTTGTCTCTATCAGAAGATGAAATCAATGCTATTCGCGGTGCAGAGATCGCCATGGTGGTGCAAAACCCACGCAGTTCTCTCGACCCATTGACCCAGATTGGCAAGCAGCTGGTGCGCGTTCATCAAACGCATTCAGGCGGAACAATCCTAGAATCCAGACAGAAAGCGCTGGATATGATGCGAGCGGTTGGCATCCCCGATCCCTTGGGGCGGTTTAAC
>PCBG01000007.1 GCA_002731315.1 Rhodospirillaceae bacterium
CGCGCTCGTAGCTCAGCTGGATAGAGCACCAGACTACGAATCTGGGGGTCGGGAGTTCGAATCTTCCCGAGCGCGCCATTCTTTTAAGTGCGCTGTTGAAGCGGACAAACGATCACGACCTGTTTCATGTGTTGTCGATGGTTTGAGTCTATCGACATGATGAGTGGCTTTTCACTCGAAATCAGGGGTCTTGGATGACCAAAGATTAACCGAAGTCAATCTTGGTTTGGTTCCATATCCGACAAACAACTCCCCCATTGATTGTCTTCGCGACTCCGGCCCTGATTTACTTCAATCACGTTTCCAAGACTCGACAGTCACACCCCGATAAGCCGTCAATTTCATAGCGATGCCTCCAAAAATTGCAGTCTCAAGTTCCTTCCAAACGGGAATGCAGGCTTTAACAGCTTCTGGGCTCTCATATTCGAAAATGTACATCCGGGTAAGATTTTCATCTTGGTTCCAAACCTGATGTGCTGTGAAGCCAACTAGACCCTTCTCACCAAGTTTCCTTAGCACAAGCTCCCTGTGTTCAGACCAGTTGCGTTCAAACAATGCAAGGTCACCCTCCGAAGCAAATTTTTGAACTGAGACGTTAGTGAAACCAGTATTCGACGCCATTAAAAACTCCTGATTAGGTAACCGCAGCAAAAATTAGCGGTGTCATCGGTTTTTTTAGAGATAGCGTCGCACCCAAAGATTTAAATTGGGCAGGTTGAAAAGCGATCGCCAACTGTGGCCGCGACTTTGTCTATCTCGCCAACTGACGCCGCGATGCCTGAGATTTTTGGGGCTTGAGCAAAAGGCGTATCGCCAACGACAGCTCTCAAAACGCTAAATCCAGCTGTTTCCTCCACCGTGCGGACACAGGTGTACAAAAACACATCTGCATAGGAGCATTCTTCTCCAGCGAGAAATGGGCCAGTGTCTCGTGTCTTTAGGTGTTTTTCCAAAAATGCCAAACGAGTGTTATGAAGGGTTGCCAAATTCTCTATCGCCGTGTCTTTGCCACCCTCAGCGAGCGTGTCGGTCAACCTTAAGTTACGCCAAAAAACCTCATTATGGCCCGTTATAACGTCATGTAACGGAGAGAGGACAAAGGAGTAGTAGTCTTGAACCCATCCCCAGTACATTGCTGTCAATGCAGCGCTCTCAGGTGATTTTGGAGTTAATGGCCCTTGATACTTTGTGACCAGGTATTGGATGATTGCCAGCGAGTCATTTAGCTCTAATCCATTCGAGTGGTCTTTTATCCACGGCACTGTTCCAAATGGCGCTTCGGTGTCTTTATCAAAATCCTCACCCATCGGTGTTGAAATAAGTTCCTTGACCGAAATGCCATGCATTGCACACACGATTTTAATTTGTTCTCCTCGACCAATGATAGGGAAATAGGCCATGCTTATTTCATTCATCTAATTGTCTCCATATAATTTTTAGCGGTCAGCTAACCACAAAAATCTAGTTGACGACATCCCAATATTTGTAGTTTTGAAGTAAATACCTACGGTGACAAAATTACCGTTAATCACTAATAACGTCTAGGCAAAACGCCTTGCTGGCGACCTGCGCATCTTTGTTATCGTCCATGAAGTTTTTCACAAGCGCCGAGGCGTCTGCATGAACAATTATCATGCCTACATCAGCATCTTCGGACGCAAATCTCGTTATCAAATTACGATAATGAAAATCCGTCACTGCTGGTCCAATGCCTCCAATCAAACCAATTTGCATAACCGATTACTCCATAAAAAAATTTTCAAAATGCTCGAAATGGGGAAGAACCCATGCCAGTGCACTAAATTTCTTAACCAATTGAGCGCTTGGTCTACAATATGCGTATGACTATCTGCGTGCTCTTAGGAGACAAAAATGAGTTTTTCTGCACATCTAGAATACCTATTCCACATCACCTGTTCAGAATGCCAATTTTATTGGACGTATGCGTCTATGGAAAAACGCTTCGATATCGAGAAGAAAGATTTTCACTGCCCAAATTGTGGTCACAAAAATCCCGTGAAATTAGAAGATGAAGTAAGCGAGTGAGCAGGACTCCTTTTTCTATCGAAAAACAAACGGACAACGTTTTCGTTGTTACTGTTGCAGACAGCGTGACTACTACTCATACGGTGACAGTCACTGATCAAAGTCTCACTGACCTTACCGAAGACTATGCGACAAAGATGCAACTGTTAGAGTTCTCTTTCAATTTCCTTCTTGGTAGAGAACCGAACACATCCATTCTGTCGTCATTCGATATCAAAGTAATTTCGAGGTACTTCTCCGACTATGGAGATGAAGTCAGACGATGGTGCGATGCGGGTTAGAACCAAAGATTGTTATGTCTGTAATGACCCAAAGAAAGTCTTGTATCGGTGTCGATACGAAGAGTTGAAGGATTGGGTGTTTTTATGTGGAAAGTGTCTGACGGACGTTAAATCACGATTTGAGGATAACTACCAATACGGTGGAACTTGGAAAAGTAAGAAGAGGTGAATCCCAAGTATGGTCATTTACAATTCGGAAAAGGATTATATCAAGGACCAAATCAGTATTTATAACTGCTCAATTAACACAATTAAGTGAATGCAATTTAATTATGGAACTAACAGTCTTCGTGAAATGCGGGGAGATAATAAGAAAGTTATTGATGCTCTAAAACAGGTAATCACGCATTTAAAAGCGTAACGAAAAGAAACTGACCAAAGACCCATTCAGTTCGAAATCCCAGAAATCTTGGAATTGGTTAATCCATAATTAGGTGTTCCACATGCGTGTGGCGGCTTGCACCACTGATGATGGCCTAAACGCTGACCATCGTCGCTACGGCAGCGGGGGCTTATTCTGAGCTAACTTAGCTGGCACAGCTGATTGCCTGGGTGTTTTCCGCTGCTTGCACATTTGCTTCGCAGCTATAAGGGCAAAAGCACCAATCACCGCTCCCGAAATCACTTGAATTTTCGCTGTGAAAAACATGGTTAAACCTAGGTCTAATGTTACTTCAGTCTGTGCAGAGGGACTTTGACAACCATCAAGTAAAAAAGTGCAACAACTTATTCGTGTTCGCCATTATTTGCCCGTCCCAAAGTTCCAAAATAAGCTGGCTTGCGTCTAGCTGTTTCGAAGGTTGCGAGCGTGATAAAGACACCAGCCAAAAGTATTGCATGGACTAGTGCGCTAATGCCGAATGCGAGTATCGACCCAACCCAACTCGAAAAGACAATGCACCACATCCATGCCAGCAGCTGCATGACCATGTGCCTTGCATTCAGGTCAGGTATTCGGGACAAAGGATTGAGCTTGCTGTCCATAATTAGATCGTAGAATTTCTTGGGATCGTTTTGGTGCATCTTGGTCTCTTTCGTTACACAGTAGCGGCTCAACTCCCCTGTAATACATAGGCTGCAAAAACACCGACGCAAGGTAGCGACCACAGAAAGACCGTCGAGCCATGTCACAACTCGTCTTTGCATTGTCATTAGGGTAGGGCACAGACGACCAGCATCGAACCCTCGTCCGGCGTTCAACGCTGCCTCAGGTAACCCAACCAGATCAACTCACAGCACCACCGCATCTACCACGCGCATTTCCCCAAGAATGAGTTCATCACTGCGAAGTATATTTCCTTGCGTGTTGACTGCAGCGACGATCGGTGGACTCGCTGGGAGCTATATCGAATTGATAAAACCAAAGATAGGGTGTCCCAGCGCGTTAAACCCGACGATCACGGTATTGACACCCACACCGGACGCCGGGACACGTGAAAGACATCGGCTATCTTTGCGCAAGTGTCACTGCGGCACACCCGCGCATAAGAAGTAGACAGGGTAAACATGTTATAAGTACTGCAGCGAGTCATCGCTTTCTCAATAAGTTCGAAATGAACAGCATTAGCAATTAGACTAAACCGCAGCGAAGTAGGTGATGAGGGTTCCGCTATTCAACTGTGTTGCTGTTGCGAACGCCTCGTTGCTCCAAAACATCCAAAACTTGGATTTGATCACAACTTAAGCCGGCAGCAATAAGTATTATAGCCTTATGCTTGTGAACCCCTCTCTTTCGGTAGGCTGTGAACAGTCGAGTGATGGTTTCGTCTAGGGCGTTACGCTTGGACATACTAGTCGATTAAGGCGACGTAGGTTACAGCAGAGGCCAAAGCCACAAGCAGCACCACTGGTCCCTTGCGAGACTTCCGTCTAAAGTTGGCTCTAGTAGTTATAGCGTTCATCAAAGGAACACGATTGAAATCGTTACTCATGATATCCTGCCTTTTGGTGACGGAGGCTTGTGGCGAACTCCGATACCCGTAGTGTCGCATTTAAAAGACCCTAACTGCAACGACGAAATGTAGACCGGTTCCAAAAAATTTCTCTAACGTGCTCCATTTCAACGGCTTTTATCTTGGTAAAAGATGTAACCCTACTAATTGCAAATGGTTCATTTGCAAGATTGGTGGGGTTGACGCAAAAAAGACCTGATTTCAGCGGTCCGAGTTTAAGGGGCAAACACATGAAAAAGCATTCTCACCTCTAGATACAACCCAAATCATGACCTGATTAGGCCTAACTAAGGAGACTTTTTAAAAGTGCAAGAAATCCTCGCTTGTCTAGGCGATGAAGTAAAATCTTAGCTGCCGAATAACGATCGTAGGTGCAGACGTTAAATTATTTTCTTCGAAAGTAGCGGCGATATCTTGGGGGAGATGCGAAGTGAATCACAAGGGCAAAACCAAGCCAGAAAAACGCTAAAGCCCAGTGTTGCAACGATACATCAGTTCCTCCAGCCTGCGCTTTCCAAGCGACAGCAAGCCCAATGATTGAAAGGAAGAACAGGAACGTTTTAATGAAGTGTATTGGAAAAACTTCAGTGCTGCCTTGAAGCAGGTGCATCACACCATAAAACGCAAACGTGCCTATAACCGCTAGTCGGATTGCATGCAAACGACCCATAGGAATTTCGTCTGGCTCCACCTTCACGTGCGGAAACATAATGGACAGATCGAATAACCACGCGACGACGGTATAGATTCCCCATAACGTGATGAGCCCTATCAGAATGTTTGCAAGTCGACGTGCCAACATTGGACAATGCTTTCATCATTTGTCTAACCACACAAGAAACGTTCTGTAGCTTGCTCTCTAATCGAGGCTGATTATCCTTTGGGGTATATCAGAATCCGCGCGCAATTAGCTAATTCGAATAGCGGCCTTGCCAGCGACACCCTAGCGCAAACCAGAAAAATGCGTCCATAGAGTGCAATCAGTTATGGCCATTATAGCCTTTCTTTTTTAAATACTTGGACCGTTAGCTCCCCCACCTATGATCCGGCTAAAATTAAATTTTCGCGCGAACTTTGGATTTGTGATCACACTATTATTGCTCGACCTTTAAGCTTGGCATTGCTAAGCGTACAGTGAGGTTGCCTAGAAAAGACCTGGCCTCCATCCTGACGGGTAAGAACAGTGTGGGCCTCACCTCTGCGATGTAGATAAGAATATCATCAGGCGCTGGCTGTTTGTTTTGCCAACGTGATTTGCGCTGATGACCTCCGGTTGGCTTGCTTGCAAAGCCGCACTTTAAGACCGTTCCTTCAAAGGCAAATGGCCGGTCTTTCTCCAAATAGTCGGAGCCAAGATCGAACAATGTAATTTCAGATGTTCGCAGGCCGTCATAGATGCTTTCAGAACCTGCACACGAGCCGGCCTGCGAGATATTGTTCAGCATGTTAAGCATCGCGCTAAGTGGGTCAATTGCATCTTTGATATGCTTGTCAACAAGCGGAAACACTTTTTCTAAATCAAGGGCAGGTTCCCTTTTGGTGATCACCGAACTCGTATCTGACGTCCACGAGCTTGCCGCTTCTTTGTTGCCCCAGTCGGACATGCTGGAAATTAGCAACCTAATTGGCAGGTACTTTCCACCCTCAATTTTACCGGAAAGCTCAGCGCGTCCTCTGTATTTTCGAAACATCTCAGTTAAGCCAACAGTCTGAGACACCGCGACCACTTCAAACGACTTATTACCAAAAACCCACTTTGCATCAGTGGTTGCTAATTCTGCGTGCCCTAAACCAACCCTGTAAGTTAGCTGAAGTGACATTGTTGTTGTCTGCGAGAAAGCGGTGACCGACTCAAAAAAGCAGACAAAAACTGCCGCGACGCAAAGAACGAAAGATCTAGGGCGCACCATTATTTTCAAGTCTGAAATATGATATATCTGCTGTTTTCTATTGTATTTCGACAAAACATTTAGCATCTGCGATTGAAAAACAACTCATCTATCGACAGTAAATGGTGGTTGAAAGAACATTTGTTAGTGGGCGTCCTCAGATACCGGAATTCTCCTCGGGCTTTAGGCTGACGGGCAAATTCGAACCCGCCCCCCATGTTCACCGAACAGGGTCTCCATGATATCCATGCAGGAACGGAAGCTTTGCAACGTTTTATCTTCATTGGCTTCCATCATCTTGCTAAAGCCAATCACGTCGGTGACAAAGATGACGGCAATCTTGCGAATGATCGAATCCGACATAATTTACCCCTACAAAATAACATCCCCAATATTTACCTCTGACGTGGGTCTGCCAATCTATCCGTTTGATGCCCTGTTTCCGGGCGACGCCTCCTGTGCCCATTTCGGCTGATGCGGGTTCGTAATCCCCTACATTGTCGCCTCGACGCAATTTCTGACGCGGCCAAAACGTACTTCGCGCCCGCACAGCCTGTCGTCGCAACATATGTATTTTCTGGAAGTAGTCATCAGAACGCGTGCCGCAGGCAGAAAAAGCGGCTCGCTTATTAAGCGCCAGCAGACATAGGGGATGATCCTGATGTTGGCTTGTGCAAGTTGTTCCGCCATCCCGTCGCTAGTGTCTTCAGCCATCACATCGTGGCCGACGGTGGCGATGAAATCGATACGCGCGTGGTATCTGCGCGGCCCTTTTAGCTGGACTACACGCGGCAGGCGTGGTGACGATCACCTGTACCGTCTTTCTCCACAACGGGTAAAAAATAGCCTTCTTGTGTCGTTACATATCTATGTATGTAAGGCCTCTGACACAGACCCGGCAGGACTTCCGTCGCCGCCGCTATGCGGTTGCTGACAAGTCAGATGAGGAGGTCGACCAGGATGTCGTCCCTGAGACGCCGACGTTGCCGGCAAGCTGGTCCGCACCCTCACCGCGTGTCGGGATGATGACGACTGCGCACTGGCTGGCAATGCGTCAGACTATCAGCCCTGAACCGGAATAAGGTGAGTTTTCGGAAAATCCCAGCCCGACTTATGTTTTCGCTCGTCGCGCCTTTTCAACCTTGCAGGCGTGGGTGCGAGGAAATCTGTCATAAATCTCGACTTCGACCGGCGCTATGAATTTTGCCATCGCCTTTCGGCAATGTGCGCCAAAAGTGGCAGCATCTAGTTGGCAACAGGGTTTCAGTGTGGCGAACACGTTGACGTAACCCTCGCCGTGCGTGAAATCAATGCCGATGGAAGCCGCATATTAAATGCCCTAAGGCTCTAAGATATTTCGTTAACTTCGAATGTTGAGGGTATTTCGCCCTTCACCCTGATGCTTTCTGTCATGCGGTAGAGCCAAAAGCCGTGTGCTGCGTACTTCACTGTCCGATCGGGCTGGATATAGTAAATCGTCTCTCCACTTTCAGCCATTGTGATGACAGGGCGATCCATGTGCTAATGTGTAATCTGTTTTAGTAATTCACCAAGGGCAATCTAAAACGATATATTCTTATCAGCATTGTGTGATCGTTTTTTGTATTGAGGCTTTTTTACTGTAAAGTATCTGATGTCAAGCGTCGGGTTGCTAAGGCGGTCGCCACCATAAGGGCCCCACATCCGCCCACAGCCAGGTGTAGGATAACAAGTGAATCGGCATGAATAAGGCTCAAGCCTGCCGAAAAGCTGCCACCAACCAGAATCTGAAAGGATCCCATGATCCCTGATGCCATGCCGGCGTTGCGCGGCAAAGCTTCCAGCGCGAGCGTTGCCGAAACACTCAGCATCGCCCCTATACACAAGAAGGATACGATCATCACGAAGGAAAGAGCAGCAGGATGGCTGGCAGAGACGGGTAACAATAGCAGTGATGCCAGCCCGACTAAGCCGAAACCGGCCACTGTTGTGCGGGCAAGGTTGATGGTAGACATCCGACTGACGAGGCGGCGGCAGGCCAGCCCGCCAAGCATATAACCCGTCGAGGCGATAGCGAAAATCACCGCGTATCCCATCTCGCCCATTGCGAACTGACGGATGAAAACCTCTGATGCCAAAGTGACAAAAGCCATTAAGATACAAAAAGCAAACGCGATCAGCAGGGCGCTCAGACGTGCCTGAGGGCTGTTACGAAAAGCAGTCAGACCCTCAATGAAACGAGTGCCAAGGGTACCGTCAGGACGGTCCTTCAGAGTTTCCTCAATGCCTGTCAATAATAGGACAAGGACGAAGAATCCGAATACAGCTGATGCCACGAAAGGAGCCCACCATCCCACCAAATTAAGAAGCATTGCGCCGATGAGCGGGCCGACAATCATCACTCCACCCAGTGTTGCTGTCAGCAGACCTAGCAGCCTGCCTGTGCCAGCGCCACTCGTGATATCACGCGCGATGGCGCGTGATATCACCGCACCGGCCGCACCGGACACCCCTTGCACAAACCGCATTGCCAACAACAGTTCCACGCTTGGTGCCACCACTGCTACAAACCCCGCAAGGATGAAGATGATTAAGGATATGATGACGGTGATCCGTCGGCCAAAATAATCCCCCATCAGCCCAATCGGAATCTGGCCGATACCATAGCCAAGCATGTATAACCCGATTGTCAGCTGCATCAGGCCGATATCAACGTTCAGCGCCGCCGCCGCCGCCGGGAGCACCGGCGTCGACACATCAATGGCAAAGGCATTAATGGAGGCAAGAAAGGAAAGTGCGAGGGTAGGGTAGCGCATACGGGCAGGTTTTCTGATTATGAGGTTGCCGTTTCTCTAGGCGCCTCGCGAATGGGTAGATGAATGATCATCGCCACAATGCCAAGGACAATGGATGCGATCCATATCGGCTGATAATCCTGATAGACATCAAACACACGCCCGCCAAGCCAGGCACCGATAAAGGCACCTGTCTGATGGCTGAGAAACACAAAACCCGCCAATGTTGACAGATAGGTCAGCCCTTGTGTCTGTGCCACCAGCCCTGTCGTCAGCGGTACCGTGGACAGCCAGAGAACACCCATTGCTGCAGAAAAGAAATAGACCGACAGCGGCGACATTGGCGTTAGGATAAAGATCAAAATCACAACCGCCCGCGCGCCATAGATGCCGGCCAGGACGTTCTTTTTCGGTAGCACCTGCCCCGACCAGCCGGACAGGAAAGACCCGGCAATATTGAAGAGCCCGATCAGCGCCAGTGACCAGCCGCCAACAACCACTGCCAGCCCGCTATCCACAATATAGGCCGGCAGATGTGTCTGGATAAAATTGACGTGAAAGCCACATACGAAAAAGCCGAAAAACAAAAGCAGATAAGCCTGATCGGTGAATGCTAGCCGAATGGCAGGCAGAATACCGGCCGTATGATTGGATATCGCAGACGGCATGGACACCCGGCCGATAAAATAGAGGAAGGGCAGGATTGTCAGAAAGCCAAGCGCAATGACGTATATGGCCGTTTCCCAGCCGCCATTCGCAAGCAGGAATTGCGATAGCGGTGCAGCGACAAGCATGCCTGCTGAAGCCGCTGCCGTGCCCAGTCCGAGCACAAGGCTGCGTTGGCGGGCTGATACAACTTTGCCAAGCGCAGTAATAACAACGGGAAAGGAACAGGCACCTGTTCCTATGCCGACAATCACACCCGAAGCAATGAAGACGGTTGGGTCAACAATGGTGCCGCGCAGAAAAAATCCTGATGCTGCGAAAATGGCCCCCAGAGCAAGCACCCGGGCTGAGCCGTAACGGTCGGCCACCATCCCGGCAATTGGCTGGGCAAAGCCCCAGAACAGCGCCTGTAATGCGATGGACAGCGAGAAGATTTCTCGCGGCCACGACAGCTCAACTGACATGGGGCGCAGAAAAACACCAAAACTCGCGGCAAAGCCGAATCCAATGAACGCGACCATACAACCTGCGATAATGGCGGCCAGTAGGTCGCGTCTGCCTGATGAAAATCTCTGTTCCATCTCTAAATTATCCGTTTATACATTCTGCAAGAGAATTACGACCTGTGACGCAGGTTCCCGCGGTTTTTGTCGCGCGAACGTCGTTGAAAACCCTGCTCCTTAAAGGTCGACAATGCAAAGACAGTTTTAGACGCAAAGGCATTCACGGGCTGTCATCGGGGCTCTGGTTGTCTAACGTAGGGGCAAAAGGGCGGTGGCCGGTTCTGGCAACCGCCCGGTCATCGTGTCACGGCATCGTGTTAAACTACCCAACGCCGCACCGTTGGTGTATTAAGCAGCTTCGACCAGTTTCTTCTGCTTGGTGCTGATGCTGATCTGCTTTGGCTTGTCAGCCTCGGGGATTTCGCGCTGCAGGAAGATGGTCAGAATCCCGTCAACGAACTGCGCGTCGTGCACCTTCATATATTCAGCAAGACGGAACATCTTGGAAAAGGCACGTGCCGCAATACCCTGATGGATATAGTTGCCGCTATCATCAGCTTTCTGTGCCTCGATAGTCAGCACACCTTTTTCGGTCTGCAGTGAAATATCATCAGCGGAAAAGCCAGCGAGGGCGACTTCAATGCGATAATGCTCTTCGTTATCTTTGGCGATGTTATAGGCGGGATAATTTGGCTCTTTGCGGTCTGAAAGCTTGTTCAGCTCATCAAACAGCGTGTCGAAGCCCACAAACTGGCGGGCAATTGGGCTGGTAAACAGCGTCATCATCGTCTCCTTTTCAAAAGCGAGTTTGGTGCCATCTCCCGGTAAGGCAAGACGGCGAGTTTGACATTTGTGTAACCCGTTTCGGCATTACTCCTCTCACGTGGGAAGACGGTGACCCGGATTCAAGCTCTTGTTAGCGCCTGAAGCGTTAGCGGCTTGCTACAGGTCATGCGGGCGGTCATGCCGCCAAGCCTGGGTATCTTCGCCCGGTGTGGCGGCATCTTTGTGAAGAATTCCTCCAATAGCCTTTGCCACGGCAACCGACCGATGATTGCGCGGGTTGATAAAGCTGTAAATATGGTCAATGCCCATCTCCAGAAAGCTGTAATCGCGCACAGCCAGCGCGGCCTCGACTGCGATGCCCTTTCCTTCCTGTCCGTCAAACAGGCTCCAGCCGAGTTCCAACGCGGGCCATCCCGCCGGTTGCCAGTGCCCGCACCCTCCCAGCGGCGTACCGCTCTGCGAATCTGTGATGGTAAAGGGGCCATGTCCGCACATGTGCCAGTGGCCGATGATGGATGCAAATGCACGCCAGGCGCGGCCTTCATCCTCCAGCGGACCACCGATAAAGCGGCCACGGTCAGACATGATGAGGTCACGAAATCCGGGGTAGTCATCGCCGGTGGGCGGGCGCAATACCAGCCGTTCTGTTTCCAGCACCGGTCCGTCGATAGGGGAAATACTACTCATTTTTGCTGCCTCCTAATGACCATAATTGCACCATTTTGGTGCCAAGCTCCGCTGTCACTTTATTTTGCTACATGTTTCTTCCTCCGTGACACTTGACCGGCCGTAGCCGGTCTTTTTTGTTACAGTTTGATTCTTGCCGGATAGCGAAGGTTGTCGTCAATGTTTCGCCGTGGTTCAGCGAAGCATTGCATGGCTTGTTTGCGACGGCTACTGATGGTTCCATGATCCGGCGGCACGCGCAGGCAGCGTCGGTGTAGCCATCTGGAATCAGTAAGGGAAACAAAAGAATGGGGCTAAATGTCGCCGAACTGGCAGTTGAATCACTGATCGCAAACGGGATTGAAACACTATACTGTGTCCCTGGCGTACAGAATGACCCGTTTTTCAACATCCTGTATGATCATACGGATAGGCTCCAACCGCTGCAGGCTCGCCATGAACAGGGCGCTGCCTACATGGCGCTTGGCGCTGCGCTGGCAACCGGTCGGCCGCAGGCCTTTTGTCTCGTGCCGGGGCCCGGATTTCTGAATGGCTGCGCGGCGCTCTGTACGGCACAAGCGCTGAACGCGCCGCTTTTTGCGTTAATCGGCCAAATACCTTCACGCGTCATCGGCAAAGGATTCGGGCTGCTGCATGAAATCAGCGGTCAATGTGAAATCATGGCGCAGCTGACAAAATCGGCTACCAGCGTGACTCAGGGGGCAGATGCGCCGGCGGCCTTTTCCGACGCGTGGACCACTATGCTGTCGGGCTGTCCCGGCCCGGTCGGTGTCGAGGTGCCGACCGATATTTGGGGCCAGGATAGCGGGATTGGGGCGGTGCAGGCCAGCAGCGTCTCGCCCGCCAAACCACTGCATGATGACGACATTGCCGCCGCTGCGGCGTTGATTGCGGGGGCTAACTGCCCACTGATTGTTGTTGGTGGTGGCGCGCAGGATCACAGCGATGCCGTGCGGCAGCTGGCAACCCAGACGGGCGCCGGGGTCATGGCGTTCCGCAACGGCCACGGGGTTGTTGACTCCGCCGCACCGGAAGCACTCTCAATGCCGCAGGGTTACAATCTGTGGCCTGAATGCGATCTCGTCATCGCGCTTGGCACGCGCCTGACCGTGCAGAAAATGGAATGGGGTGTCGATGCAACGTTGAAAATCCTGCATATCGACATTGATCCCGCGGTCCCTGACCGCGGGCCGGCACCAACGCTGAAACTTGTTGGCGATCTGGGTGACGCGGTGCCGCGGATCATTGCCGCCCTTGGTAATATCGGCCCTGACCGTACTGCCTGGCGCACCCGTATTGCAGCGGTGAAGGTGGCGGTTTCTGCCGAGATTGACAAAATACTGGCGCCGCAGCTTGGCTGGCTGCAGGCTATTCGGTCGGCATTGCCGGAGGACGGGTTGTTTGTCGATGAGCTGACGCAGATCGGTTATGTGTCACGTTTTGCCTTTCCGGTGAGCGCCCCGCGGCGTTTTCTGTCAACGGGGTATCAGGGCACGCTCGGCTGGGGTATTGCATCCGCCATAGGGGCAGCGCATGCGCGGCCCAACGTGCCGGTGGTATCGGTCTCGGGGGATGGCGGCGCGATGTTTGCGATTGCCGAACTGGCAACCGCCGTACATCACAATATTCCGGTCAATATCATTGTGATGAATGACAATGCCTTTGGCAATGTAAGAGGCATTCAACGGGATAACTTCGACGCCCGTTTCATCGCCTCTGACCTGACCAGCCCGGACTTTGTGGCGCTGGCAAAAGCCTGCGGGGTCAGTGCAGTGCGGGCAGACAGCCCTGATGAATTGCAGGCAGCGCTTGCCAAGGCGGTGGACCATTCTGGCCCGAATTTGATCGAGGTTCCGGTTGGCGAATTTCCTTCGCCCTGGGATTATATTCGCATGCCCAAAATCCGCGGGGCAAAATGATGACTCCCGTCATGGCAGGTTAATGCGCCGGGTGCTGCCGGTGCGACTGTTATAGGCGACGATCCCGCCACTGCGCGGGGCGATTCCTGTGATAGCGCTGATCACGACCTGATGGGTGACCATCAACACAAGCTGGCCGGCGTCATTCTGTTGCATCCGGTTGCGCAGCATCGCCAGCGTGGCCTCGCGGTCCACATGCCCGTCAAAAAAGGAATTCAGACCGGCAAAAGGCACAGCCGCGCCAATACTCATCTCGATTGCGGTGTCACGGCACCGGCACCATTCGCTGGAAAGAATGATATCCGGCTGGATGACGTGGCGGCGGAAATACGTGCCGATGGCACGCGCTTGTGCCCGCCCCTCATCATTAAGGTTGCGCTGCGTAGTGCAGTCTTTGATTTGGAAATGCGCCGGGTCGCCAAAGCCCGGGGCCAGCGCGTGCCGCATAAACAGGATATCGGCGTCAATGGCGTTGACGGCATTGCGGACCGGTTCAGCCAGCGCATTGCCGGCACCCAACAGAAGTAGCAGGAATGACGTGCAAAGGACGGTGAGGCGGTGACGCCATGACGCGGGCCTTGTCATGTCTCCATTACTGTCAGGCCGGAGGGTCCTTGTCCATGCTGCAGTTTATCTCTGGACTTTGTTCTTTACTATGCTGCTTGTCGACCTCAATTGTTGCGTGCCGTTCACATGATGATTTGGGTTTCGCCTACTGACAGAATGGGTTTGCCATGGAAACTGTGACCGAACATATCGTACCTGAAGCGATGCAACATATGGAGGCTGCAGACGTTGGCATGGCGTTGTTCGGCTTCGGGCTGAACCTATTGTGCCGAGAGGTGATTCCGATGGCAGAGAGCGTATTATCGGTGCTGTCGATTCGGGTGATACAGGCAAATGATGACTATGCCATTATCGCTGGCCGAAGGTGGCAGAGACGCTGATCATCCAGCTGCATGCCGATTCTACCTATTATGCCAACCCGTTGCCGTCATTGCTGCAAGAGGTAGGGATACCTGGCGCCGGTGCGGAATTCTGGCTGTTCGACTGGGACCCGGATCCCGCCGCATGCCGGGCTGAGGTGGCGGGATGGTACATTCTGGAGCTGCCGACTGATAAGGCGCACGGGTTGCGCAAGTATTTTCTGCTGGACCTTGAAGGCTATTCCTGGGTGCCCGGCAGGGTTATCGTCTGAGGGCCGCCGCCGGCGTCTAGACGAGCGAAATGGCTGTGCCCGTTGCCGCGCTTTCCTGCGCGGCGAGGCCAATAGCGACTGCCTTCGCCCCGTCGTCGAGGCTGACCTCGACACGCCCATGGCCGCGCACCACATCGGCAAATCGTTCATGCTGGTAGAATGTTGACCCGTTATGGTCGCCGGCGGCCAGCAATGTCGGGTCAACATCAACGGGTTCACGCCGCATACCCTGCATCGCACGTGGGGATATTACCAGTTCTGCAACGGGTGGGGGGCCTGCATCCGCTGGCCAGAACCGAGTTGGCCCCGGCACGAAGGCATCGACCATGCCATCTGTGCCAATCGCCGAGATCTTTTCCTGATAGCGCGATCCCTCGGCAAACATGCACAGCTCCAGCAGGGCGCGTTTGCCATTGTCAAAATCGATGATCACAAAGCCATGGTCCCAGATATCCGGAATTCTGCCATCATAGCGTTCATCAAGATGGTTGACCGCCTGCCCTGCCGAGGCCATTACCCGCACTGCCTCGCCGCCGGTAATAAGCCGCATCAGGTCAAAGAAATGGCAGCATTTCTCAACCAGCGTCCCGCCGGTATTGTTGTTAAACCTGTTCCAGTCGCCGATTTTCTCGAGAAACGGAAAGCGGTGTTCGCGGATAGTGAGCATTTTCAGATCCCCAGTAGCTGCCGGAATTTCTTCGGCAAGCCGTCGGATGGCCGGCATATAGCGATATTCCATCGCCACCCACACAGGCGCGCTATAGCCGGATGTGATGGCGGCCAGCCTTTTGGCCTGCACCGGATTGGTGTAGAGCGGTTTTTCTACCAGCAGTGGCCGCGGCTGCGCCATCAGCGCTTCAATCTGGTCTATATGCAGATAATTTGGTGAGGCGATGACAACCGCATCGATATCGTCGCGTCCCACAAAGGATACGATATCATCGGCAAAGACAGCAGCAGGCGCCAGTTCGGCAGCGGCATTTTGCATCTGCAAATCCGGTTCGTAGATGGCGGCGATACTGGTGTCGTGAAGCAGGCTGATGTTGCGAATATGCTCGCGCCCCATCATGCCGCAGCCGATGATGCCATAGCGTATGTGGCTGTCAGTCATATATGCCTCCTCTAGATCAGCCTCGCCACATAGCGTGCAATGGCGGGATTAAACCAACTTCGCGAATATTCGACAGGCGTTGCTTCCTGCGCCCACGCAATGCGGTGCACTATCCCACATGGGCTTGCCGGTTCAAGACCAAATCTGGCAGGTGCCCAGTCCGGAACAGCTCCTACTCCGACGCTGTCTTCGGTGCGGGAAATCCAGAATCCCAGTTGCGACTGGTAAAAATGATACAGCGATTCTGGTAGCATGCTGACATCAAGATTGGTTGCGCGGGCCGCGTCCAGCCAAATATCTTCCAGCACCGCCGGCACCGAATCAAGAAAGCGCAGCCGCCTGATTCGGCAACTGTGGGTGTCGGTCCAGGTATCAGGCACATCTGCTGGCCGACGCTGATAGTCAACCGACAGTGTCTGTGCCGTCGGCAATCCGCCGCCCGCAAGTGTTTCCATTCGGAAAAAGCCATATTTCTGTTCCGGGTCGGCCCGCGCACTGACATAATTGCCGGATCCCTGTCGGCGGCGCAGCATGCCCTCTTCCGTCAGCAGGTGCAGTGCTTTGCGCAGTGTCACGACAGACACGCCAAACTGCTTTGCTAGCTGGCGTTCCGGGGCCAGCGGCTGGCCGACGACAAGTTGTCCGCCGGCGATTTCGCGGCGCAGCATACCCGCAATCTGTTGGTAGATCGGTGGGCTGGCGGCATCGGACATGCAAAGGCGACCTCAGGTAAATCCTGCAAAGCAACAAACAATCAGGCAAATTGATATACTATTGATTTACCTATTATCGCCTGATACGCAAGTATGAAGATGTCGCAGCCGTCAGCGCGGTTGCCTTTGGAAGGGGAGGTCGGGTAGGTGACGGTCGTGCCAATTACATCGCCGGATCTTGATGCTGCAGAATATGCCTGGTTTGCGGCATTATGCTCGGATGACTATCGCTATCTCGGTGTGCCGGACGGATCACTGCGATCAAGCTGGTCACATTGTTCGGACATCGTGCGTGAGGCCGAATCGCAGGGCTTTGGAAATATTCTCTGCCCGTCATCCTATCAGGTTGGACAAGACACGCTGTCCTTTGTCGCCGGATGCGCGCCGCTGACAAATAAGATCAACCTTCTGGCTGCAGTGCGGTGTGGAGAGATGCAGCCCATCATGCTGGCACGCACATTGGCGACATTGGATCACATGCTGGAAGGCCGGCTGACGGTAAATATTATCAGCTCTGACTTTCCCGGCCAAACCGAGGGAAGTGCCTATCGCTATAATCGTTCGCGCGAGGTGGTGCAGATTCTCAAACAGGCCTGGTCGCAGGATGAGATCAACCATGATGGCGAAATTTATCAGTTTGAGGGGCTGAACACCGATCCGGCGCGTCCCTATCAGCAGAATGGTGGGCCACTCCTCTATTTCGGAGGCTATTCGCCATCAGCGCTCGATCTGTGCGGCGAATTCTGTGATGTTTATCTGATGTGGCCGGAAACCAAACCCGACCTTGAGTCGCGGATGAAGGCCGTACATGAACGTGCGTCATCCTATGGGCGGACAATGGATTACGGCCTGCGCTGCCATGTAATTGTGCGCGATACTGAGGCCGAGGCGCGCGAATATGCGGCCGAGCTTGTTTCAAAGCTGGATGATGACAAAGGCACCGAGATCCGGGAACGGGCGTTGGACAGCACCTCGCTGGGGGTGTCGCATCAGGCGCGCAATCGCGAACTGGCGGATATGGAAGGGTTCATCGAACCGCATTTGTGGACCGGAGTCGGGCGTGCGCGTTCGGGTTGCGGGGCGGCGCTTGTCGGGTCAGCCGACCAGATTCTGTCAGAACTGGAAGCGTACCGGAAGATGGGCATTCGGGCCTTTATTCTTTCAGGCTATCCGCATATTGAGGAATGTGCCCATTTTGGCAAACTTGTCATGCCGCATCTGAAAGGCTGTTCGCTTCCCGATATATATGGGCGCGTGCCGGCCAGCACACCGGCAACACCACTCGCCGCAGGAGAAAGACGATAATGGAACGGGTTGCCCTTGGCACAGATGTGACGATTTCAAGGATTATTTATGGCATGTGGCGGCTTGCCGATGACATTGACACCTCGCCAGCCAATGTGCAGGCCAAGATTGAATCCTGCCTGGCGCAGGGGATCACCACCATGGACCAGGCGGATATCTATGGTGGGTACATGGCAGAAGAAGTGCTTGGCAATGCGCTGCGCGGCACCGGCCTGCGAGACCAGATCGAAATTATCACCAAATGCGATATCGTTGCCCCGGTGGGTCGCCATGCGGCGGCGCGAGTAAAATATTATGACACATCACGCGCGCATATCACGGCCTCGGTCGATGCTTCGCTGCGGTTGATGGGCATTGATCAGATAGATCTGTTGCTCATTCATCGTCCCGATCCGATGATGGATCACCACGAGACCGGTAGTGCGCTGGATGATCTTGTGTCGTCTGGCAAGATTAGGGCAGTCGGTGTATCCAATTTCCGCCCATGGGACATGGATTTGCTACAATCGGCGATGAAGACGCAGATTGTAACCAACCAGATAGAAATCAGCGTGTTGCATCATGCGCCTTTCACAAATGGTGATATCGCCTACCTGCAGCAGTATGGCGTGCTGCCGATGGCCTGGTCGCCCCTGGCGGGCGGGACCCTGTTTGACGCAGCCAACAGGCCTCTCCATGATGCGCTTGCTGATGTGGCGGCGAGTCTGGATAGCGACGTAACCTCGGTTGCCGTGGCCTGGTTGCTGGCGCATCCCGCGCGGATCATTCCGGTCATGGGCACCAACAATCTGGAACGTATTGCAGGCTTTGAAAAAGCGGCCGAACTGAGCATTGATCGTCAGACATGGTACGAAATCTACACAGCGGCACTTGGCGACGAGGTGCCCTGAGCAGAAGGACGATTGGTATAGCACAGGAGAAACCTGTCGTGCCATTGACACATAGGAAGGAGGTCAGCTGGCTGCATGGTACTTTTGCTGATAATATTGAAACCGCTTGAATGGTTCAACGACTGGGCCGGCCGCATTGGCCGAAACCTGTCTGTTGCAGCAATTGCCATTATGGTGATCGTCATCCTGTTGCAGGTGTTCTTCCGCTATGTCCTGAACAATGCGTTGCCTTGGCCGGATGAGGCGGCGCGATTCATGATGTTGTGGCTGACCGGGCTGATGGCACCTTTGGCGCTGCGCCAGGGCGGTATGGTCGCCATTACCGGGGTGCTGGAGCTGTTCTCGGCACCGGCCGTCAGGATCATTTCTATTGTGTTGCTGTGTCTGTCACTGCTCGTGCTTGTCATTGCCGCACAGCTTGGGTGGAAGCATGTCAATTCTGGCTGGTTGTTTTCCAGCTCATCGCTGCGACTTCCCTTGTCGATCATTGGTATGAAGTCTCAAAAGCTGAAGCTGGCCTGGATGTATATGTCGCTGTTTGTCGGGGTTTGCCTGATGATCAGCGTGAATGTCGAGCTGATCCTGCGTTCCGTTTTGTCGCTGATGGGCGGCGATGACCGGCTGCGTCCGTTACCCGGCACCAAGATGGCGGATCCAACATAATGCTGATCTGGTTCCTTCCCGTCTTTTTGGTTTTCCTGCTGCTTGGCCTGCCGGTTTTATTTGCGCTACTTGCCGCGCCCGGCCTTTTGCTATGGCTGAATGGGCAGGAACGCGACATCACGCTACTTTATCGCAATGTCTATAATGGGATGGACAGCTTTCCGTTGATGGCCATTCCGTTTTTCATGCTGGCGGGCGAGCTGATGAATCGCAGCCGGATTACGGAAAGGCTGGTTGAATTTGCCCAGGCGATGATGGGGCATCTGCGTGGCGGTCTGGCCCATGTGAACATCCTGTCATCCATGCTGTTTGCCGGCCTTTCGGGCTCGGCCGTGGCAGATACATCAGCGCTTGGCTCGATGTTGATTCCGGCGATGGAAAAGCAGGGTTATTCGCGCAAATTCGCTGCGGCGATTACCGCTGCAAGTTCGGTGATTGGCCCGATCATCCCGCCTTCCGGCATCATGATCATCTATGCCTATGTGATGGGTGAAAGCGTTGCCGCACTGTTCCTTGCCGGGATCGTGCCCGGCATCCTCGTCGGTGTGGGGCTAATGTTGACAGTGAGCTGGATGGCGGACCGTTATGATTTTCCAGTGGCGACCCGCCGCTATAGCTGGCGCGAACGTGGCGGGGCCAGCTTGAAAGCCTTCTTCCCTCTGATGACGCCGGTGATCATTCTGGGCGGAATACTGGGTGGGATTTTCACGCCAACAGAGGCTGCTGCAGTGGCTGTTGGCTATGCGGTGGTTATAGGCCTCTTTGTGATGCGGACTATGAGCATTGGCGACCTGCCAGATGTGCTCAGCCGCGCCGCGCTGACATCAGCGGTGGTATTGTTGCTGGTCGGGGCGGCCATGGCGTTCAAGACTGTTGTCAGCCTTAGCCACGCGCCCGAAATGCTGGCATCGATGATATTGTCGNTTTCCGAAAATCCGCTGATCCTGCTGTTTCTGATTAACATAATGTTGTTTATTGTCGGAATGTTTTTGGATGCCGGACCGGCGATCATAATCCTGGGGCCTATTNTGGGACCCATTTTCGTCAGCATGGGTATCGATCCCGTGCATTTTGCTATTATCATGAGTGTGAATTTGACGGTGGGGCTTGCCACACCGCCNATGGGGTTGGTGCTNTTTGTGGCATCATCCGTGTCGGGNGAGAGGATCGANAANATCGCACGNGCCATNCTGCCGTTNCTNGCNGTTGANATCGCGACGATNTTNCTGATCACCTATGTTCCGGCNATTTCNATGACAATACCCAGACTAACCGGGTTTGTTGACTGACNTTTGAANCCANGGAGGANNAAATGAAAGCAGGGTTTCTNAAGGCGACGCTNNTAGCGGCCATGATGGCNGTNACNGGNGTNGCACAGGCNGCCGATTNNACCATTCGNGCGACNGCNAANTCNAANGAGAATGACGAGGACTATGACGGTCTGNTTGTTTTCAANAACTATGTNGANAGTGCNTCGAACGGTGCCATNGCNGTNGANNTNTTNATCGGCACNCAGCTNTGNTCGAAAGGNGCGGAGTGCCTTCAGGGNGTAGCTGANGGNTCNATCGATGTGTATATNTCCACATCGGGCGGTGCCGCNGGNATTTTCCCNTATGTNCAGGTNCTCGANCTGCCNTATNTGATGGCNGANGANCGNGTTGCNGANCATGTNCTTTCAGGTGACTTCACCCGNACCATGCGNGANATGGCGCTTGANGANTCAGGNGGNAAGATTCGNCTGATGACNATNGGCAATACCGGTGGCTGGCGNAACTTTGCCAACACCAAGCGGCGTGTTCAGAANCCGGGCGATATGGCNGGNCTGAANATNCGTACNGTTGTTGCTGANCTGCCGCAGGANCTGGTNCGNGCGCTNGGTGCATCNCCNACACCNATTCCNTGGCCAGAGCTGTTNACCAGCTTCCANACAGGNGTTGTNGAAGGNTCNAAGAANGGNATCACNGACATCATGGGCATGAANTTCCCTGATGCTGGNCTGCAATATGTCACGCTNGANGGCCACGCNTATATGGGNGCGNTGTGGTGGATGAGCAATGACANNTTNANGGCNATGCCNGAAGANATGCGNCGNGTNGTTGTNGANGGNTTNNCCNNGCTGCAGCAGGCGACCTTTGCTTCGCCAAAGCGCAAGTCGATCCAAGCCTATGCAGATTTTGTTGCTGGTGGTGGCGATCTCTATGTACCGACACCCGGCGAAAAGGCAGCTTTTAAAGAGGCCGCTGCACCTGTCTATGGCTGGTTTAAGGATAATGTAGACGGTGGTGGTAAGATTTTCGGTGCGCTGACCAGTGCGGTTGCCGATGCCGAGTCCGACATCAATGCCGGCCGGGCCAAGGACCTGATGTAGGGATTTGAACCAATTCTGGGGCAGGCAGTTCTGAGGAGCTGCCTGCTCTTTTTTGATCTACCTGAACGGGTAGAGCCAGATTCTGTAGTCATCAATCAATTCATGCGCTTCAGCAATCTGCTCTGGTGTCATTTTCTTGACCACTTCTTCCTGGCTGATCGCCGCGTCAGGGTCACCGCCTATGGCCGACAGAACATACCACATATAGGCCCGCACCAGGTCGGGCGCTGGCATGCCAAGGCCAAGCTCGTAATACCAGCCAATACCGGATTGCGCACCGGGATGTCCTTTCATTGATGAACGCAGATACCATTCAAATGCGCGTCTGTAGTCCTGCTCGACGCCAAGTCCCATGGCGTACATCACACCGATCAGCTCCTCGGCATCGGCGTTGCCGGACCGAGCCGCAGGCCATAATTCGCGGTAGGCTTCTTCAAAGCGGTTGGCTTCCATTAGATCACGCGCGTGCTCAATTTCAGCAACTGCCGGTTGCGTCATGGCAAGACTCAGATGCAAGATAAAAGCGACTGATATCAACGGGGCCGTTGCTGTGCGATGCAAAAGACGTTTCATGTAATTTCTGCTCTCGTTTTTCTGCTGGGTGCCACAGTGTCATCTGCCGCCGGCGCGGCCAGTTCCCATCTGCTGCCCGCCCCGATGACCAATTCAGATTATCATAGCTTTTCGATGCAGCGCGCCAAGATCGGACAGTTGCTTTTCTACGATAAGATTCTTTCCGGAAATCGAAACATTTCCTGTGGCACATGCCACCACCACCGGTTTGGCGGGGCGGACGGGTTATCGCTTGGCATTGGTGAAGGCGGTGTTGGTGTTGGACCGGATCGGCATCCGGGTTCCGGCGAGTCGCGGATTCGCAAACGCGTGCCGCGCAATGCTAGCGCCTTGTGGAATCTGGCGGCCAAGAAATTCACCGTCCTGTTTCATGACGGGCGGCTGGCGATTGCAGATGATTTCGATAACGGGTTCAACACACCGGCCGAGGAATGGCTGCCACATGGCCTGGAAACCGTTTTGGGTACACAGGCTATCTTTCCCATGACGGCACAGTTTGAAATGGCTGGCAATCCAAAAGAAAACGAGGTAGCCGGTGCCTTGCATGACCGGATCGATGCTGTCTGGCCCATCCTCGCCAAGCGGGTACGCGTCATTCCGGAATATGGACAGATGTTCGTCGAGACATTTGATGACATTGACAAGGCCGAGGACGTCACCATCGCCCATATTGGCGAGGCGCTGGCTGCGTTCATCGCCATTGAATTCCGATCGGATGATTCTCCCTTTGATGCGTTTCTGGCAAAAGACGAAACAGCGCTGACGCCCATGCAGCGACGTGGTGCCGATCTGTTTTACGGCAAGGCGGGCTGTGCTGATTGCCATAGTGGGTCGCTTCTAACGGATCAGAAATTCCATGCGCTGGCCATCCCGCCCTTTGGTCCAGGACGCACACGCCGGTTTGACCCGTATACGCGCGATGTGGGCCGCATGGGCGAAACCGATGATCTGGCAGACGCCTATCGCTTTCGCACACCGTCACTTCGCAACATCGCGCTGACAGCGCCTTATGGGCATAACGGGGCCTATCCTGACCTTGAAGGTATCATCCGGCACCATCTCGATCCACAGGGCAGCTTTGATTCTTGGCAACAGGATTTTGCGCAACTCCCTGAGGCGCCGTGGCTGGCGCCAATTGATTTTGTCGTTTGGCAGGACAGATTTGAAATTGCAAGGGTGCGGGCGAAAATCGATATCACGCCGCGCGCGCTTGCTGATGACGAAGTGGCAGCGTTAGTGGCTTTCATGGGTGCATTGACCGGCGCAAGGACCATCAATCCACTGTTTGGTGTGCCTGACGATGTGCCGTCAGGGCTGCCTGTCGACAAATGAGCAATCCACACGCATCTGTCCCAGCCGAAGATGTGTCTGACACGCCGCTGACCGATGCGCTGCTGGACCAGTTTGCGGCCTATTACCTGATCTGTGCGCTTGGCATGGAGATGCTGGAGGAGGCGCGCCGTCAGCGGGTTATTGCAGATCGGGCGGTCGATTGAAAATTATTGAGAAACATTATTTTGGAGTTGTTGGTGCAGTTTGACTTCGTGATAGCCGGTGCAGGTTCTGCCGGGTGCGTTCTGGCGAATCGCTTGTCTGCCTGCGGCAGATACAATGTTGCCCTACTCGAGGCGGGTGGGCGTGACAGGTCCCCATGGATTCACATTCCGATTGGCTATTTCAAGACGATGGGCAACCCAGCTACCGACTGGTGTTATCACGCCGAGCCGGACCCGGGGCTGAACGGGCGTTCGATTGCCTGGCCACGTGGCCGCGTGCTGGGCGGCAGTTCTTCGATCAATGGGTTGTTATATGTCCGCGGCCAGCCGCAGGATTTTGACCACTGGCGCCAGCTTGGCAATGTTGGCTGGGGCTGGGATGATGTGATGCCGCTGTTCCGGAGCATGGAACATTGGGAAGGCGATGCCTCAGAGGTGCGCGGCAAGGGCGGGCCCCTGAATGTATCGACGGGCTGGTTGCGGCGTGATGTGGTGGATTTCTGGGTCGATTCGGCTGCCGGGCTGGGTTACCCACGAACTAATGATTATAATGGCACCGATCAGGAAGGTGTTGGCCAGTTTCAGATGACGATGCAGCGTGGCCGGCGGTGCAGCAGTGCAGCTGCTTTTCTGAAACCGGCACGCCAGCGCAAGAACCTGAAAATCATTACGGGTGCCCAGATTCGTCATTTGGTGATGGAAGGGCGGTGCGCTGCCGGTGTTGTCTATCGGCAGAATGGCTGTGATTACACGCTTCTGGCTGGCCGCGAAGTGGTACTGTCGGCAGGCGCGCTGGGATCACCGCATCTGCTTATGCTGTCGGGTATCGGGAACGGCGCCGCGTTGCGCGACAAGGATATCCCGGTCATTCATGATCTAGCCGGCGTCGGGCAGAATTTGCAGGATCATCTACAGGCGCGGCCAGTCTTCAAAACCACAGCAAGCACAATCAACATAGAAACTCGTTATCCATTGCAACATGTCAGGATGGCCTTGCAATATGCGTTGTTGCGCCGCGGGCCCATGGCCATGGCGGCTAGCCTTGGCACCGGCTTCCTGAAAACGCGGCCAGAGTTGGAGACACCGGATATTCAGTTCCATATCCAGCCTTTCAGCGCCGACCGTCCGGGTGCCGGCACACATCCCTTTTCCGCATTTACCGCATCAGTGTTGCAGTTGCGACCGCAAAGTACCGGGCATTTGGCGCTGAAATCGGGCTCGCCAGATGACTACATCTGTATTCATCCGAATTATCTGTCGGCGCAGACCGACCGCGACACGATTGTCGCCGGGGTCAGGATAGCGCGCGAGATTTGCAGGGCAGAGCCGGTGTGCGCACTGATCACCGAAGAATATGCGCCCGGCCCGTCCGTGCCGGATGATGAAGCGGCGATCCTTGAATGGGTGCGGAATACGGCGACCACTATTTATCACCCCACGGGCACCTGCAAGATGGGCGCCGATCCCATGGCGGTCGTTGATCCGCGGCTTCGCGTCCATGGTATTGAGGGTTTGCGGGTTGCTGATGCGTCGATCATGCCGGTGATCACATCTGGCAATACCAATGCGCCCGCCATGATGATTGGCGAAAAGGCATCCGACATGATTCTTAAGGATGCGGCATGACGCTGGAATCGGACCTCAAGCATATCTATCTCCGTATGGTGCAGTTTATGGTTACTCAGGTGATTGGCCTGATCCTGATTTCATCTTCCCGCAAATCGCGCTCTTGTTGCCAACAATGATCTATGGAGAATAAGTCGCCTATGGCCATAACCTATTTAAAGAAGGCTGAAAAAACGCCACAAACCGGTACTGACGAGACCCGTCGGATCGTCGAGACCATGCTGGCCAGAATTGAATCTGAGGGTGAATCCGCCGTCATTACCTATGGCCGGGAACTGGATGGCTATGAGGGTGATATCGTTGTTTCGGCTGATGTTATTGCAGCCGCAGGGGATAAGATTTCACAACAGCTCAAGGACGATATCCGTTTTTCCTATGACCGGGTGACAGCCTTTGCCGGGGCACAGAAACAGTCGATCCAGGAGTTTGAGACTGAACTGTCGCCGGGTCTGTGGGCAGGCCAGAAGCTGATACCGATCGAAACTGCTGGATGTTATGTGCCGGGAGGGCGCTATGCGCATGTGGCGTCGGCCATCATGTCAATTGCAACAGCTCGCGTTGCTGGGGTCGAGAGTATTGTCGCCTGTACCGCCCCGCACGGTGCTGACGGCCCAAACCCGGCCATTCTCTATGCGATGGACCAATGCGGTGCCGATATCATTCTTGCCCTTGGCGGGGTACAGGGGATCGCGGCAATGACATTCGGTCTGTTTACCGGCCGTCCAGCTCGTATCCTTGTGGGCCCGGGTAACCGCTTTGTCGCCGAGGCAAAGCGCATGCTTTATGGCCGTATCGGGATTGACATGTTTGCCGGCCCGACAGAAATTGCGATCATCGCTGATGACAGCGCCGACCCGCAGATTGTGGCAGAGGATCTGGTCAGTCAGGCGGAACATGGACCTGACTCGCCAGCCTGGTTGATTACCACGTCGCGCCAGCTGGCCGAGGAGGTGATGGCACTGATGGACGGGTTGATTGATGCCCTGCCCGAGGTGGCACGCAATGCGGCCACCGTGGCCTGGCGCGATTATGGCGAGGTAATCCTGTGTGACAGTGATGAAGAGGCGGTTGCCGTTTCTGACGAATATGCGGCCGAGCATCTGGAAGTGCATACTGCGCGTGATGAATGGTACACCGCGACACTTCGCAATTACGGTTCGTTGTTCATCGGTGAGGAGACAACTGTCACCTATGGTGATAAATGTTCCGGTACCAACCATATTCTACCAACCAAGGGCGCTGCGCATTACACTGGCGGCCTGTCTGTCCATAAATATATGAAGATTGTGACCACCCAGAGAATGACCCGTGAAGCCAATCGCGAGGTTGGCCAGGCAGCGGCACGTATTTCGCGGCTGGAAGGTATGGAAGCCCATGCACGCGCAGGTGACGCACGTCTGCGTAAATATTTTTCGGGTGAGAATCTTGCCTAAAACTGACCGAAACCAAGTGAAGAGGACGTAAGCGGAATGTCAGTAAATAACCTGATCATGGACGCGCTGAAAGACAATGATGTCGGCTTTGTAACGACCGTGCCCTGCAAGCAGCTTGCTGGGGTGATCGAGAAAATTGAGCAGTCGCAGGACATGATTCATGTCCCGTCAAACCGCGAGGATGAGGGGATGGGGCTGTGTGCTGGTGCCTTTATGGGCGGCAAGCGCCCCGCCATCATTATGCAGAATACGGCTATCGGTGTGACCATCAATGCGCTGACCACACTGATCCAGTATTATAGGATCCCGTTGCCGATGCTTATCAGCTATCGTGGCGAGATTGGCGAGCCTGTCGCCTGCCAAGTCGAAATGGCGGTCCATACAAAAGCGCTTCTCGATCGGTTGGCGATCCCCACCTACCATTTCCACAAAGAAGAGGATGCAGCCGAATTATCAGCCATTCTCAACCACGCCTACATGGCGCGTAAACCCGTCGCGGTGCTGATGGATGCCAACTTTTGGAAGGGATATTGAGACGATGATCCGCAGTGACATACTGAGAACGCTGATTCCGCTTGTTTCCGATGAACTGGTTGTGACCAATATCGGCCTGCCAAGCCAGGAACTGCACTTGCTGGATGACCAGCCGACCAATTTCTACATGCTTGGCACAATGGGGCTGGCCTCGTCTATTGGCCTTGGCCTTGCGCTGGCACAGCCGAAGAAGGTCATTGCCATTGACGGTGACGGGTCAGTGCTGATGAATCTCGGCACCTTGCCGACTATTGCCAACAATCAGGCTCCCAATTTCATCCTGCTAATCATCGATAATGGCAGCTATGGATCGACCGGGGACCAGACGACCTACGCTGGCATGAAGACATCTCTGGCCGATGTGGCCACGGCCTGTGGCTGTGACAATGTGGTGGAATGCAGTGCCGAGGACACTTCAGAGGCGGTCAAGGCCGCCCTTTCCAGCGACAAGGCGACGGTTATTGTGTCAAAATGCGAATCCGGCAATATCAGGGTGCCTGTCATTGACAAGGACCCCGTGATGATCAAGGAACGTTTCATGGCCGCCGTCGCCGGCTAGGCAGGGCGGGCGAGCAGCAAGTGGCACCGCCAGCCGATATCGATAGGGTTGCACAAATTCAATGTTACAAGGCGCGTCACCTGTATTACCGTCACAAGTAGGGGTCTTGGCAGCCAATGCGCCGATGCGCTTGCGGCGGCTGGGGCTGCGGTTGTTGGTGTAGCGCGCCGTGAGCATATTGCTGGCGGCATAGGTGGCATCCGGTGCCGGGGCGCTGGCATTTCTGGATATTCACGAGGGGCATGCGCCGCCAAAATCAATCTTGCCACGTGCTAATAGTTGGCATTTGCCTCGGTTTTTGGGAAAAATCCAGGAAAAAACCAATATATTTAAAAAATTTAAACGATCGTATAAAAAATACAAAAATATTACTGTAAACGGTCGTTTAAATTTATAGGATAGCAAAAATTATACTATCGTTTAAAGTGCTGCTATGGATGCGCAATTACCCACGATTTCAGCACGTACTGCCGATGCTATTTTGGTATCGGCTCGGCGACAATTTGCTAGCTATGGTTATGATGGTACCGGCTTGCGGGCGATTGCGTCACTCGCTGATGTCAATGTGGCGTTGATCGGACGCTATTTCGGATCCAAGGAAGGGCTGTTCCTCGCAGCCGTGCCGCCAAAGCTAGAGATCCGGGCCTTGCTGGGTGGTCCAATGTCAAATTTTGGCGAACGGGCGGCGGCCATCATGGATATGAAGTCGGGGCGTGGCTTTGACCCTATGACAGCTCTTGTGCGGGCGGCCGCCAGTCCGGCTTGCGCACCGGCGTTGCGGAACGCCTTGAATCGACAGGTTATCGCGCCTCTTGCGTTGCGGCTTAAAGGTCAGCATACCGAGGCGCGTGCGGGCATGATCCTGTCGGTGATGGCAGGCTATGACATGATGCTGCGCGTAATAGGCATTGCTGCGCTTGAGGANACGGCAAGCNCAGAGCGCCGACACCGGCTNGCNGCCATGTTGCAGNATNTNGTNGATGAGCCANNGNANATGCAAGANGCAGACTGAAACCGGCATAAAGCATATGGTCCGGNNGGGCAGGCNNGTNCNCCGCNCCAGCTGCCCGTTCCGTGCCCGGNNCCTTGNCCAAANACAGANTGCCCNAAGATGCATNGNCCAGACAGGGTTCANGCAAAAGAGTTTTGANATGATNNNGNGCANTTTAGCGGGNGTTGCGGATTGAATCNCAGGCAGGACCCCCCATGTCTGCGCCTATGANAGNNTACACGCTTCTTCCCAAAACATTTGNCAGCNCGTNAGANATGGCNNGCTTTGTCGCCGGTCTNTCGGGTGNTGATNCCGCANCNGCCATNGANGCGGCGCCNNTTGCCGGTGGCAGGGCNGCCGCCGAGGCTGCGCTGGCCGGAATTGATCCNCGNTCCTATGCTGCNAGNCGNAATCATCTGGATGGTGCTGTTACCCGGCTGTCGCCCTATATCCGGCATGGAATNCTNAGTCTNGATGANGTGCGCAACCACGCGCTGGCGTGNGTNGNNAATGCAAAGGAAGCGGAAAAATTCATTCANGAACTGGCCTGGCGNGATTANTGGCAGCGCATTTATCTGGCGTANCCTGACCGTATCTGGNNCGATATNGAGAATTACAAGACAGGCTTCGATGCCGAGGATTATGACGACNCGCTGCCTGACGACATTAAAGGCCGGNGAAACNGGCGTCGCCTGCATNGACCAGTTCATNGNAANTCTGTCTGATACCGGATATNTGCACAATCATGCCCGCATGTANCTTGCCGCCTANATTNTTCATTGGCGCNGGATCAAATGGCAGGCCGGGGCNAGATGGTTTCTGCAGCAGNTATTGGACGGNGATCCGGCGAGCAACAATCTGTCNTGGCAGTGGATTGCCAGCACGTTTTCAAACAAACCCTATATTTTCAATCTGGANAATGTNGCCAAATATTGCGGNCCTGACATCAACACCATTCCCCGCCANAACCTCGCCCTTGACCAATCNTATGAGCGGNTGACGGCGCTGCTGTTNCCGNANATNGGAGGCCCGNATGGCTGATCTTGTCTGGATNCACGAGGATGCGCTGCGCGCCACACATCCTGTCTNTNANNCNGCNAGCGATNGCGCGCGNGCGNTCTTTATCTGGGACAGCGCCAGATTTGATGCCGCNTTTATCGGCANCAAACGCCAGCTTTTCATCTATCAGACCCTGNNTGANATGGATGTTGATNTNATCGCCGGCNAGACNGCANNNATANTGTCATCCCTNGTGGCCNCNGAAGATGTGANCCGGCTTNTTGTNGCGGAAACGCCNAACCCGGCNATTCATGCAGNGCTTNGCACTGNTCGGCNGNANCTGNCCTGACCTGCNGATTGACAATATTGCCGAGACGCCNTTTGTCAGCCTTGCCGCGCCGCCAGACCTTGGCCGTTTNTTCCGCTACTGGAACAAAGCCAAGAAAGGCGCGCTGCGGCATGGTGGTCTGCCCGTCTGAACAGCNGNTTGNCNGCAATTCAAANGCTGGCNAAAAGACATTGATATCATATCCGCATATCCGATAGNTTAGCGGNATACCTGCCTGCTTTTCATTTTACAGGACCCGNCANATGACCGATATCCTTGCCGAACTTGAGGCGAAACGCGCACAGGCGCGCCTTGGGGGTGGACAGCGCCGGATTGATACACAGCACGCCAAAGGCAAGCTGACAGCGCGCGANCGGATNACGCTGNTGCTGGATGAAGNCTCCTTNGAGGAATGGGACATGTTCGTCGAGCATCGTTGCCATGATTTCGGGATGGCGGAATCNAAGGTGCCGGGNGATGGTGTNGTCACCGGTTANGGNACNATTTCGGGACGGCCGGTATTTGTGTATTCGCAGGATTTCACTGTNCTTGGCGGGTCGCTCTCCGAAACCCACGCAGCGAAAATCTGCAAGATCATGGATCANGCCATCAAGACAGGCATCCCGCTGATCGGCCTGAATGATTCTGGCGGCGCCCGCATTCAGGAAGGGGTGGCATCGCTTGGCGGCTATGCCGAAGTGTTCCAGCGCAATGTNCTGGCATCNGGGGTTATTCCGCAGATTTCTCTTATCATGGGGCCNTGTGCNGGTGGCGCGGTCTATTCGCCCGCCATCACCGACTTCANCTTCATGGTCGAGGGNTCAAGCTATATGTTTGTCACCGGGCCGGATGTTGTCAAAACCGTCACGCATGAGGATCTGACCGCCGAGGAACTTGGCGGCGCAAAAATGCACAGCCGCCAGTCCGGTGTNGCGCATGGCGCCTTCGCNAATGATGTGGAAATGCTNATGCAGACCCGCGCGCTGATGGGGTATCTGCCGCTNTCCAANCGTGAAGATGTGCCCGAAGTGCCNTGCCATGACCCGATAGACAGGCCGTCGGCGGTGCTTGATGCCATCATCCCGGACAANGCCAATATGCCGTATGACATGCGCGAGGTTGTNNTGCAGATTNTGGATAANGGTGACTTCTTTGAAATTCACCAGAATTATGCGGCAAACATCATTGTNGGCTTTGGCCGTATNGANGGGAAAACTGTTGGNGTNGTGGGTAACCAGCCCATGGTTCTGGCAGGGTGCCTCGATATCAATGCGTCGCGCAAGGCAGCACGTTTCGTCCGCTTTTGTGANGCATTCAACATCCCGCTGGTTACGCTTGTCGATGTCCCCGGCTTCATGCCCGGTCTGGCACAGGAAACAGGCGGCATTATCAGCAACGGTGCCAAATTGCTGTTCGCCTATGCCGAGGCCACTGTGCCAAAGGTGACGCTTATCACCCGCAAGGCCTATGGCGGGGCCTATGATGTGATGGCNTCGAAACATCTGCGCGGTGACGTGAATTACGCCTGGCCGAGTGCTGAAATCGCGGTGATGGGGCCGGAAGGCGCGGCGCGTATCATTTTCCGCGAGGATGCGGCCGACCCNGANAAGCTGGCGGCAAAGACGAACGAATANCGCGANAAATTCGCNAACCCGTTTGTCGCCGCAGGACGTGGTTATCTGGACGATATCATCATGCCACGCAATTCACGNCGNCGCATTGCACGGGCACTGTCGATGCTGCAGGACAAGCAGCTGGAAAATCCGCCGCGCAAGCACGACAATCTCCCGCTTTGAGNCAATNTGANCGACGGTCGGTACGCAGAGGGACGGTAAATAGATGTTCAACAAGATCNTGATTGCCAATCGCGGCGAAATCGCGTGCCGCATCATGCGNACTGCCAAAAGCATGGNAATCNAGACGGTCGCCGTCTATTCAGATGCCGATGCCGGNACACCGCANGTGCAGATGGCGGATGAAGCNGTGNATATNGGGCCNGCTGCNTCTNCCGAGAGCTANCTGCGGGCTGACCGGATTATTGAAGCCGCACAGGCAACCGGCGCCGAGGCGATTCACCCGGGGTTTGGTTTCCTGTCAGAAAATGCGGCCTTTGTTACAGCGGTAGAAGCGGCAGGGCTGGTCTTTATCGGGCCGGGNACCGAGGCCATCCGTGTGATGGGCGANAAGATTGAATCAAAGACANTTGCTGAAAAAGTTGGTGTGTCGGTTGTGCCGGGCACGCCGGGCGCGGTTGAGGATATCGATACCGCCCTGAAGGCCGCCACGGANATCGGCTTTCCGGTNATGGTCAAGGCCTCTGCCGGTGGTGGTGGCAAGGGNATGCGGGTGATTGNGACTGCNGATGATCTNGCAGACGGNATGCGCGCCGCAATGAGNGAGGCNCAGACNGCTTTTGGCGATTCGCGGGTATTCATCGAAAAATTNGTTGNCCAGCCGCGTCACATCGAAATCCAGCTGATNGCCGACCAGCATGGCAATATNGTCTATGTTGGCGAGCGTGAATGTTCAATTCAGCGGCGTCATCAAAAGGTCATTGAAGAGGCGCCAAGCCCCTTCATTTCGGCAGAAACGCGNGCTGCGATGGGCNCCCAGGCNGTATCGCTTGCCCGCGCCGTAAATTACCGGTCGGCCGGNACGGTGGAATTCATCGTNGGTGCCGACCAGGATTTCTACTTCCTTGAAATGAACACCCGACTGCAGGTGGAACATCCNGTGACCGAAATGGTCTATGGNCTTGACCTTGTCGAGACNATGATNCGGGTCGCAGCCGGTGAAACGCTGCCCTTCACACAGNATGACATCACGCCAGACGGATGGGCCATCGAAGCCCGTNTCTATGCCGAGGACCCGGCGCGGGGCTTTCTGCCANCCATTGGCCAGCTGACGCGGTATCGTGAACCACAGGGCGACGGGGTGCGGGTGGATACAGGGGTTGCCGAGGGCGGNGAAATCTCGATGTATTANGACCCGATGATTGCCAAGCTGGTGGCGCACGCCCCGACGCGTGATGCGGCGATTGACCGTCTGCATCTGGCGCTGGANCATTACGAGATTGACGGCATTGCCAGTAACCGNCAGTTCCTNTCGGCGGTGCTGGAAAATGCAGCTTTCAGAAGTGGCAATCTGACAACAGGCTTCATTGCGGCCGAATTTGACGGTNATTTTGTTGCTNGNGNGCCCGCAGATGGTGCGGCCTGCAACATGGTGGCNCTTGGCACGGCTGTGGCTGCCCTGCAGCTGGAAGAACGGAATCCCNTTGCGCCTGANCGGCATTTTGTCGTGATCGACCAGACAGGGCGGCAATATGAAGTCGAGGTCGACGGGGTCACAAATACNGAAGCCATGGTGATTGTGGATGGCCGCCGCCATGCGCTGGTTGGCCGCCTGNGCCGGCCGCTTTATTTGTTTGACGGTACGATCAACGAAGAGCCGGTTGCCGTGCAGCTGCGCGGTAACGACCATAATGTGCAGCTGACCCGCGGGGCACACCGTCTGGCAGCCAAAATCCTGCCGGCGCGCTTTGGCCCGATGCTGGCATTGATGCCCGCGCAGACCGAAGGGGCAGGGGCGGATGAAATCATCGCACCNATGCCNGGNCAGATTACCCGTATTCTTGTCGCGGTCGGNGACGAGGTGCAGGCCGGTCAGGATGTNGCCATCATCGAAGCAATGAAGATGGAGAATATCCTGACATCCGAAGCNCGCGGCACGGTNACATCAGTCGCGGTAAGNGTCGGGGANAANCTGAATGTCGATGACCTTATCCTGTCGNTNGATCTGGCCGACGAAGAGGGCGATGCCTAACCGGACCCGCCCACCGGATCGTCANTGTTNAGGAANTGCGTTGCCAGCGTGGCAATATAGGCGGCACCGCTGGCCAGGATATCATCATTGAAATCATAGTCGCTGGTATGAAGCGGGCGTGCATGGGCGCCCGCGGTGCCATTGCCGATCAGCATGAAACATCCCGGCACGGCCCGCGCCATATGGGCAAAATCCTCGGAAAACAGCTTTGGGTCGCACGCCGGATCAACCGGCTGGCCAGTCAGACGGGCGGCACGTACCGCCTGCGCGGCGGAACCAGCGTCATTCTGCAAGGCTGGAAACACAGTGTCATAGATCAGGCTGATTTCAACATCATGTGCCTTTGCAATGCCTGACGCAAGCTGGCGCATATGGGTTTCGATGGCCTTGTTTGTGTCATCGCTGAGCGCGCGCGCATCCCCTTTCAGAACCGCGTTCGAGGGCAGTATATTACGGCTGCCATCAGTGATGAATTCCGTGATCGACACCACACCGTTGCGCGCCGGATCGATCTTGCGCGCGACAACTGACTGCAGCGCAGTGACAAGCTGTGCCCCGACAAGAATGGCATCGACACCCATATGCGGCAACGCGGCATGCCCGCCACGCGCCTGTATCGTGATTTCAAACAGGCTTTCACTGGCGGTCATGGGTCCGGCACGGGTGGCAAAGCTTCCGGCTGGCATGCCGGGGATATTATGCATGGCAAATACCGCATCCGCCGGAAAGCGCGCAAACAGACCGTCATCAATCATCGCGCGGGCACCAAGCCCATTTTCCTCATTTGGCTGAAAAATGAATATTATGCGGCCGTTGAAATCATCCTGCGCCGCAAGATGGCAGGCCGCACCCAGCAACATGCTGGTATGGCCATCATTCCCGCAGGCATGCATCACGCCGTCATTCGTGGATGCCCATTCGGCAGTGCCTGTCTCGGTAATGGGCAGTGCATCCATATCGGCGCGAAACGCGATGCTCCCCGGCCCGTTGCCACGTTGCAATATGCCGACGACGCCGGTTTTGCCAATGCTGCGATGCACCTCCAGCCGGAAAGATTCCAACAAAGCTGCAACGCGCTCCGCAGTTCGTTCCTCGGCAAAGCCCGGTTCCGGATGGCGGTGAAAATCCCGCCGCCATTCGGTCATCTGCGCAATCAGTTGTGGGTCAAAGATGCCGGCATCACTCATTTGGCGTCCCCGTTTATCACATCGGATTTGATCATGTCGGCGGCCTTTTCTGCGATCATGATGGTTGGCGCGTTGGTGTTGCCGGATACAAGTGTCGGCATGACAGAGGCATCAACCACGCGCAGACTTCTGATATCGTGAACCCGCAAGCGCGAATCCACAACATCGCTATTCGATATGGATGGGCCCATGCGACAGGTTGAAACCGGATGGTACAGCGTCACTCCGGTCTCGCGAGCATAGGCCAGCAAATCGGCCGCGCTCGCCACATCTGCCCTGGGCTTCATTTCATGCGCCACATGGAGGACCATGATGTCGCTTTCCATGATCTGGAGGGCGATGCGCATGCCGGCAACATGCACGCGGCAATCTTCGTCATTGGCAAGATAGTTCGGACGAATTTCCGGCGTTGCTAATGGGTCCGCACTGGCGATATGAACGCTGCCACAGCTTTCCGGCCGCAGCTGGCATGGGCCGAAGGTCATGCCAGGGAAGCTGTCAAAAACGCGCTTTTCCGGGTTGGCAAAACTGGCATTGGCAATGTGGTACTGGATGTCCGGTCCGGCAAGCCCAGCACGGCTACGGACAAACCCGGCCAGCATGCCTGCGGGCATGCTCAGGACGCCGCGTCGTGTCAGCGCATATTGAAGCACCGCACCCACAAGCCCGATACCGCGTGCATGATGGTTGATCGACAGTGGTGATGACAGCCGCCATGAAAGGCGTGAGATATAATGGTCTGCCAGATGTTCGCCAACGCCCTTGCGCGCTGCTGTGATAACGATCCCATGTGCCGCCAGAAGGGACGGATCCCCAATCCCGGACAGTTCAAGTATCTGCGGCGACTGGATGGCGCCGGCCGCCAGAATAATTTCAAGACCGGCGTGTGCCGCGTGCGTCTTCCCGCGCCAGGAAAATTGAACAGATCGCGCCCGTGGCGCATGTCCCCCGACATCATCAAAGACAATGTTTGTAACATGCGCACCGGTAACGACCCGCAGATTGCGCTGCAGCCTCGCCAAGTCTAGATAGGCTTTTTTGCAGAAAAGCGCATGCCATGTTTCTGCGTCATCTGATAATAGGCAAACCCGTCCTGACGCGCACCGTTATAGTCCGGGTTTTGGTTATAGCCGCAGCTTTCTGCCGCTTCGATCACCCGGTCGAGGCCGTTATATTGGTTGCGCAATTGCGCGACATTCAGCGGTCTGCCACGGCCGTGAAACAGGTCATTATCTTCGGTAAATTCAGCATGCTCAGCTTTGCGGAAGTAAGGAAGGATGTCGTCAAACCCCCACCCGCTATTGCCGCGTTGCGCCCATTCATCATAATCGGCGGCCTGTCCGCGCACGTACAGCATCGCATTGATGGCTGAAGATCCCCCCAGCACCTTGCCGCGCGGAATTTTGATCCGGCGGTTGCCGCTACTGGCTTCGGGCTCGCTTTCAAACATCCAGTTCATGGCTGGATTAACCATGGTTTTGATATAGCCGGCCGGAATGTTGATCAGCGGGTTTCGGTCCTCGCCACCAGCTTCAATCAGCAAAACCGACATGTCCAGATTCTCGCTCAATCGCGCCGCAAGAACACAGCCAGCCGATCCGCCGCCAATAATGATGTAGTCCTATTTGAACGCTGTCATCGCTGTTGTCCTGGAGTGCATCCACCACGCGATCCTTCCGTCTTCATAAGCAGGCGGCAACTGTAAAACCGGTGACAGCAGGCAGCGGGCCGCGTAGGTTCTGCAGACACAGATGATCGCCAGACGCGCTGCGGAGGCACTATGGAATTTGCAATTATCTGCCTGGTAGCAGCAGGCTTGTCGGGCGGTTTTATCAACGGGCTTGCTGGCTTCGGCACGGGGTTGTTTGCCCTTGGATGGTTGTTACAGGTCATGCCGCCACAGCAAGCAGTCGCCATCGTTGTGCTGGTTACTGTCTTGATCAGCATGCCCGGAGTCTGGAAAGTGCGGAAGCATATCCGGGCGCAGCGACAGGTCAGGTTTCTGGTGCCGGCCCTGATCGGTATGCCTTTGGGTTTCGGGCTTCTGCAGAGCCTCGACATGCGCATGCTTTCATTGCTGGTGGCAGCGTTAATGCTGGTTTATGGCGGCTATTTCAGTTTGCAGCGGAACCTACCTGTCATTTCCGGAAACTGGCATTCGGTTGATATGGGTGCCGGGTTCCTGGGGGGCGTGCTAGGGGCAATGTCCGGCTTGTCCGGCGCGGTGCCGTCAATGTGGATTGCCCTGCGACCATGGCCAAAGATTGAGCAGCGTGGCGCCCTCCAGCCATTCAATGTCGTGATTCTCGGTATAATGAGCATCCTCATGTGGCGTGAAGGGATATTCGACATGGCGGTATTGCAGGCGATGTTGATTGTATTACCGGCCAGCCTTGCCGGCAGCCTGTTTGGCTTGTGGTGCTTCGGCAAGATGCCGGAAGGGCGCTATTCACGGATTCTTATCGGACTTACGTTGGTGGCAGGTTTGGTGCTAATGGCGCGCACGCTTGCTGTTCAGTTTCCGTAATCGTTTTCGAGAGCCAGAAAAGGGCACATGATGGACCAGCAGAATGATGATCCTCTGATGTCAGCTGACGGCGTGCGTCGGTGTTTTGGCACGGCGGCGGGACAGCATGTGTTGGCATGCTATCATGACGAGGAATGGGGTGTGCCTGTCCATGACGATCGGCATCTTTTCGAGATGCTGACCCTTGAGGGCGCACAGGCCGGTCTCAGTTGGGATGTCGTTTTGCGCAAACGTGCAGGTTACCGCGCTGCCTTTCATAATTTTGACGTTGGTCGGGTAGCTGCAATGGACGATACTGCGCTGCTGGACCTGCGCATTAATCCATGCATCGTTCGGAACAGGTTGAAAATTGCTTCGGTGCGCAGCAATGCCAGAGCTATTCTTGCCCTAACGCAGACCCATGCTAGCTTTGATGCCTATCTTTGGGGTTTCGCCGATGGCCAGCCAGTTATCAACCGCTTTGACAGCATTTCTGATGTGCCCGCTACGACACCGTTGAGCGACCAGGTGTCAAAGGATATGAAACGTCGCGGTTTCAGTTTTGTCGGCAGCACCATCATTTATGCCTTCATGCAGGGTATTGGAATGGTGAATGATCATGTTGATGGCTGCTGGCGGCGGTCAAAACAGGCGCGATAACGAACGCGGGACTGAAGCGCCCCGTGCCGGCCCATTCTCTTTGGGAGAAGGCATCATTGCAGAGTATTTTGGCGATGGGTATCAAGATTACAGAACATTCGTTCGTTCACCTCGACGAGTTCGAGCGCGCCAAGCTTGCGCTGGTCTTTCTTTTGCATCTTGTTGTGTTCGAAACTGGTGCTGCAGTGTGGCAGTCCAGCCAGACGCATCCGTTGGTCGGTCTCCGATTTTGATTGCCAGTTGGATGATGATCATAGCAAACCATAAGTATGGTCACGCAGATGCTCGATGATCGCCTTGCGGTCTGGCAGCTGCGCCAGCGCGTCGGCATGTAACGTTTTGCGCATTGTCAGCGACACGGTGGTTCCCATCAGTTTGCAGATTTCACGAAACATAAGCGAATAGGCCAGTGTCAGGCTGATTTTGCGCGCCGCTTGAAATAGAACTGAATTTTGCCCATCAAATAGGAATGGAACCGTCGTCGTGCCCGGTTGTGTTGCCAGTTTGCCGGCATAGGTCTTCCATTCCTTATCATAGGCATCACCAATTAAATTCGGTGCCAGCGAGATTGCCCCTGCGGGAAAAATGATCACGGCACCGCCCTGACGCAGATACTTCGCCGCTTCCTTGCGCGTCTGGATGTTGGTCTGCAGAGCGGCTTCTGTTTCATCGAAATCAACCGGTAGGATTTTGTCCATTGTGGCTGGTGCTTGACGCAATACTCGATGGGTTATGATTTTGTAATCAGATCTGACTTGAGCCACGAGGGCGCAAAGAACCAGGCCGTCGACCACGCCATAGGGATGGTTTGCGACAATCAAGGTAGATCCACTGTGCGGAATTTCAGCGCCAAAATCACGATGCAGCTGAATTGAGATGTTCAACCTTTCCAGCGCATCTGACCAGAAGCTGTCAAAGGGACGTTGCTCATCTACATAGTCAAAATAGAGCTTGCGAATCTTTGGCTGACCGCTGATGCGCTCTATGCTCCGTATAAAGGCATTTGAAATTGGCCCCATCTCGCCATCGGCGAAAGAAAAAATGGGGTGTGCGGCTTGAGTCGACGGCATCACACCACCCCTGGGCGATTGACAATATAATTGTGTATATCAGGCTGAAATGACAAAATTTTGGAGTTCCTATGATTTTACATTTTCCGGCGCGATTTACTCCGCGTTGCAGTTTTTCAAATCACCAATTTCAAGCTAGCAAAGCCTGCAGCTGGCGGCAATCACAGCCCGTAGGCCCCGCTTACGCTGCACATGGCTATACAGGAAGACGGCGGGCCAATCTGCCCGTTTGAAGGCGTTGTCCTGTGTTATTTATGCACGGCTTGGCACAAATTTATACAAACTGGGTCATTTAGGACATTTCGTCGAATTTTATAAAAATTGAATGAATATAGTATATTAGTCATTTTTTGTGCGAATTTTAGGTTGATTGTTGCGAATTTGTCAAAACTGTTTTTTATATATTAATCCATTGATTAGAATAGAATAATTAACGCTCTGCCCAGCGTAGCTTAAAACGGGCCGGTTAGTAATTGCGCCTTTGTTGTTTCAGTAGATAGGGTGTCAAGGCTGTGGGTGGGTCAAAGTGTCGCGACGTCGGTTTAAACTCATCCCACACTTTTCGTTAACGGAGGTTAAATTATGAAACCATCTTTGGGTATGACAGCTAAGGTCGGTCTGCTAGTCGCTGGCTTAGTTTCGCTCCCATCTATCGCTAATGCTGCTACAGCTATGTTGGCCACGAATGACTACGTTGGTATTTCGTTCTGGACAATTTCAATGGCTATGGTTGCTGCTTCGATTTTCTTCTTGATGGAAGCTGGCCGTTTGCCAGGCAAGTGGAAAACAGCAATGACAATCGGCGCCCTGGTGCAGATTATCGCAGCTGTCCACTACTTCTATATGAGAGATGTATGGGTAATGACTGGTGATACGCCGACGGTATATCGTTATGTCGATTGGCTTATCACGGTTCCACTGCAAATGGTTGAATTCTACTTCATCCTGGCAGCTGTTGCAGCTGTTAGCGGTGGCATTTTCTGGCGGCTGCTCATTGGTTCGCTTGTCATGCTGGTTGCTGGTTATGCCGGTGAAGCAGGACTTGTGAATGCATGGCTCGGCTTTGTTGTCGGGATGGCAGGCTGGTTCTATATCCTGTATGAGATCTTTGCGGGTGAAGCTGGCAAAGCATCAGCTGAGCAGGCTCCTGAGTCGGTCCAATCAGCATTTTCAACAATGCGCTGGATCGTGACGATTGGCTGGGCAATTTACCCATTGGGTTATTTCCTAGGCTATCTGAACGGTGCTGCCGACGCAGTAACTCTGAACGTGATTTACAACATCGCTGACGTTGTAAATAAGATCGCGTTCGTAGCGGTTATCTGGGCAGCAGCAAATGCTGAAGCTTCAAAGGCCTAAATAAAAGTATGTTGAGGACAGTGTGTGAGCACTGTCCTCTCTTTTTTTTTCGTTATAGAGCGCAACAGCCCCGGGCCACAAACAGCAAAGTCGGTAGAAATGACTGATCTGTCCAAACCAGCCAAGAATATCCTGACAGACGCAGGAGCGGGTGGTGCCATTTCCCGATCAACATCTGAAGTAATTCACGCTTTTATTTCTGAGCGTTTGCCTGCACCCGGCCAACCCCTTTCCAACGCCGCTGCCCATCATTTCATGGCGCCTGGCAAGATGCTACGGGCAAAGATGGCGCTGCGAGCCGCAGATGCGCTCAAGGTCGATCGTGCGGCGGCAATGCATTGGGCCGCGGCGATTGAGGTGCTGCATAATGCCTCGCTGATCCATGATGATATTTGCGATGGTGACCGTCTGCGACGCGGTCGCCCAGCCGTTTGGTCATTATTTGGCCGTGACGTTGCGCTGACACTAGGAGACTGGCTGATTGCACTAGCGTTTGAACTTGCAGCAGAGGCGGCGCAACGCTCGCAGACACCCATGCTGGTGAAAGTTCTGGCAACACACATGAAAACCACCACCATTGGTGAGGCGCGCGAGTTCGATATCAGCCCGGTAGCCAGCTGGGATACATACCTGCAAGGCGCTGGCGACAAGACAGCCCCATTGCTGACGGCCCCACTGGAAGGTGTTGCAACCATGGCGCTGCACGGCAATTCGGCAACGACGATCGGTCAGTGTTTCCGGGCGCTCGGCAATGCCTATCAGATTGGCAATGATATTCTAAATTTTAGTGGTGGGGACGGTGCAAATACCTGCGGGTCCGACATGCGCCGCCGCGCGCCCAACGGCGTGGTTGTCTTGTTTCGCGCGACGCTGGATGATGAAAGCCGCACTGCCTTTGATGATTGGTATGCAAGCGGGGATGACGCAGGTTTTGATGGTTGGCTGGTGGCCATTTTGGACTCATCTGCTGCAAGCGAAGCGGCGAGACGGATGACGACGTTGATGGCGCGTGCGGGTGAATGTGCTGACACTTTGCCGGCTGAACTGAGTGCCGTCATCATACCTATACAGCAGTTGTTAAAGCAGGTATGCGTGAAGTCTATCGCTTCATTGAATCAGACATAACTGCCGGATAATGACAACGGCTCCAATTGGTAAACCAACTGCCCCCGCCAAACCTCCCAGGGCATCAAGCGCATTGCAGACAAGCGACGTTCTTGTGATCGGCGCTGGATTTGGCGGTATTGCTGCCGCCTTGCGGATGCGCTCGCGCGGCTATTCGGTCACACTTGTCGACCGACTGCAGGCCATCGGCGGGCGTGCGCAGGTCTTTGAGCGTGGTGGTTTTCGCCATGATGCCGGCCCGACGGTTATTACTGCTCCATTTCTTTTTGACGAGCTTTTCGAGTTGTTCGGAGAGCGCCGCAAGGATTATCTCGAATTTCGACCACTCGACCCCTGGTACCGTTTCCATTTTGACGATGGACAGCAATTTGACTATCGGCCTGGTATTGAAGATACCAATGCCGAAATCGCGCGTTTCGACGAACGGGATATCAAGGGTTATGCCCGGCTACTGAAAACGTCAAAGGCGATTTTCGAGGTTGGTTTTGAAAAGCTGGCTGATAAGCCCTTCATACGCTTCACCAATATGTTGGCACAAGTCCCGGCCTTGCTGCGGCTGCGTAGCTACCGCACGGTCACCGGGCTTGTGTACAGCCACATCCGTCATCCGCTGCTACGGCAGGCCTTTTCGATCCATCCGTTGCTTGTTGGCGGCAACCCTTTCACTACTACATCTATCTATGCGCTGATCCACTATCTTGAACGCCAGTGGGGTGTGTTCTTCTGCATTGGAGGCACTGGCAAGCTTGTGGCTGAACTGCATCGGTTGCTGGAGCGTGCCGGCGTATCGGTGCAGCTGGGGGTAGATATCGAACATATTGTGCAGCAAGGTGGAAAGGTGACCGGGGCGGTGGCTGTCGACGGGCGCCGCTACGATGCTTACAGAGTGATCTGCAATGGCGATCCGCCGACCGTATATAGCCAGATGATGCCGGAGGACACTCGGCGCAAGAGGGCGCTGCCGGAAGCTTTAACACAATATTCAATGGGTTTGTATGTGCTGTTTTTTGGCACCCGCAAAACCTTTGACGATGTAGCTCATCACACTATCTGGATGGGGCCGCGCTATCGGGAATTGCTGGCTGACATTTTTGATCGCAAAATTTTGGCGGATGATTTTTCACTTTATTTGCACCGTCCCACAGCCACCGACAAGAGCTTTGCGCCAGACGGTTGCGACAGTTTCTATGTTCTGTGTCCGGTACCCAATTTGCTCGGCGATGTTGACTGGAAGACAGAAGGGCCAGCGCTCCGCGACCGCATTGTGGTGGCACTGGATCGCACCATCATGCCCGGACTCGGCGAAACAATTACAGAAGATTTCTGGATGACCCCGGAAGATTTCCGTGATGATTATCGCTCGATGCATGGGGCTGGCTTTTCGATTGCACCGCTATTTGTGCAGTCTGCCTGGTTTCGGTACCATAATCGCGACCCACATATTTCCAATCTGTATTTTGCTGCCGCAGGCGCACATCCAGGCGCCGGGATGCCAGGTGTGCTGTGTTCTGCTAAGGTTGTTGAACGGCTTATCGAGGAGGAGGAGCAGCAGGATCGCTCAAGCGGCTGAAAGGTAGTTGCCCGGCGATGCCATGTTGCGGCACGGCATGTCGAATGAAAGGCTGACATCCGAAGCATCACTCGCCGCGAATGGCAGGAGCTTTCATTGGGCGCGGCGCTTTTTGGGCCAGCGCATGGGTTATGATGCCGCCCGGCTCTATGCC
>PCBG01000008.1 GCA_002731315.1 Rhodospirillaceae bacterium
CGTCGGAGAGGTGCCGGAGTGGTTGAACGGGACGGTCTCGAAAACCGTTGTGGGCGCAAGCCCACCGAGGGTTCGAATCCCTCTCTCTCCGCCATTAGAATTAGAGGATTTCAGTGGGTTACAGTCAAATGTCTCTCCTTGTGTCTCTCCCTACTTTTTTCCGAAGAACTTTGTAGCAGAACGCACGCCAAATGATGCCGCTACGATGACGCCTAAAGTGTACTGAAACCATTCAGTCAAATCGTTGAAACAGTGTAAAAAAGGGGCGTCCTGTCAAGGTTGCGCAGTGCCAAACACCGTCCCTACCTTGCGTTATAAGACGCGGACTTAGTGTGGACCGAAAAGCCTGCGCCGTGATGCCAATCGCTAGCTCTAAATGGCTCGTATATAATGCCCGAAGCATAGGAGGTTGAGCAAATTAGCATAACTTCAACTTCTTCAAAGTGGACAGCGGTTGCATCAATAACACCCTTCCACCATTCGGCGTTACGGATTGTGATGTGTGCATTCTCGCCATTAGGTAGTAGAGCGATGGCCTCGTAGCACGCGACGTTGATAATTAGCAGTTTTTTTGCAAGGGAGAAAAGTTCATTGACAACTTTTGGCACATCAGAAACGAAAATGTGCTCAAGGACATCCATGCAGATAACGCAATCAGATTTTGTTTTCTCTAATTCATTCCGAGCAGGCTCAAAAGTATTTACTAGTGAAACCTCGAAAAACTGTTTAGCCGATTGCCCACTTTCTAGATCGAAGTCTGGCTCATCCCAGTCCGACCCACCACCACCATAATCAAGCACAGTCGTAATTTCGTCGTCAGTCATCTTTTCTCTACAAATATTCCTAAACTTCTTCATCTCAAAATCATTGTAGACCGAGTCTGCTTTAGTACCGTCTTTCTGGTAATAACCATTTGCAGCCATCTCCGTGTACATTTCGATTAGCTGCCGACCTTTTGCTGAAAGCATGTTTGCGACGTTAGACTTGCCGTGTTTAGCCTCTTCAAGGTCGAAGGACAACTTTTGCTCCTCTTCTGATTCGTCAATCATTGGTTGCAATTGCTCCCCAAACTCGTTGAACGACAATTCTTCAAAAACGTTTCCTTTTTCGCCTGCAAAATCGCCTCCGAAACAATTCTGCAAAGTGTTGTGCAAACTTTGTGCCACTGGACGGTTAAAAACACTGAGTAACACTATGCTTACATCCATCCTGACTATCGTGAAAAAGCACGCGAATATGCCAAAAGAGCCTATGCGTCCAATGTGACCCGTATGGCGAGACAGTAATTGAATAACCTACTGATTTCTTTATTTTTCTAAGGCACTCTCTCCGCCAATCTCAAATAAAAATCAAAATCAGGTGCTTACAAGGCTGCCTGATTTTTTGTACCCAACTTGTACTCAATTGATTTTGAAAATTTACAAGCCGTGTTGGGGCAAAACTGAAAGCTAACCTGATGCTTCAAACATCAAAATAATTATCCCATAGGGGCGGCATGGTACTGCCCATCCCCATCCTAACACTTACTGTTAAGTCCGTTTGCAATTTCCAGCATTCAAATTCGACGACCAGATGTTAGCTCAAAATAATGTAAACGATCCGTACGGACGTGAAAGTTAACCATGTCGCCAGGCTGGAAATGCCTCTCGCCTTCATACTTGCCGACAAATTCACCGAAACCGGAATTACAGGTAAGAACGGTTTCATGCCCCATCGGTTCCACCACTGTGATTGAGCCTTTTATTGAAATGTGGCCTCTTGCGGGTTTCACCGTATCCGCCAGTTCCATATGTTCAGGCCGAAATCCAAGCTGCACCATGGTCCCAGCCACAACCTCGCAACCAGCTAGGTCAAGGCGGATACCATTATTAGTCATTAAGCTCATTTTTTTGCCGCTAGCCTCAATACACCCTGTCACAAAATTCATTGCCGGCGACCCGATGAAACTCGCAACAAACTGACTTGACGGATGTTTATAGACCTCTTCGGGCGTTCCAACTTGTTCAATATTGCCTTCATTCATAATGACGATCCGGTCCGCAAGCGTCATCGCCTCTACCTGATCATGGGTTACATAGACCGTTGTTGTCTGCACTCGCTGATGTAAAATTTTCATCTCAGCGCGCATCTTGTGGCGAAGCTTGGCATCAAGATTCGATAGTGGCTCATCAAACAGGAATACTTTGGGATTGCGGACGATTGCCCGCCCCATGGCAACGCGCTGCTTCTGACCTCCCGACAATTCGCCGGGGCGCCTTTTTAGCAAATCTCCAAGCCCTAAAATCTCAACGGCTTCATTTGTCCTTTTTGCGATTTCGTCCTTGGGCAAACGCTTAGCACGAAGGCCAAAGGAGATGTTGTCAAACACATTCAAGTGTGGATAAAGCGCGTAATTCTGAAAGACCATAGCGATATCGCGGTCCTTTGGATGAACATTGTTGACCTTGCTACCGTCAATCGAGATTGATCCTGAGGTTACATCTTCCAGACCGGCGAGCATGCGTAGTGTGGTCGACTTGCCGCATCCTGACGGACCAACAAACACAACGAATTCGCTGCTACCGATCGACAGGTTGAAATCCTCCACTGCCTTTACCGACCCGAACAGCTTGTGAACACCCTCCAGCCTCACCTCTGCCATACCTTATTCTCCCCCTCCGATCAGGCCGGACACAATATTGGCGCGCGCCTCGTCAGCCTCCCTGATCCGCTTGTGAATATCGTCGATTCTGGCCTTAAGGTTTGCCAGCCTGCCAGAATACCCATCCAGTGACTGCCGCAAGGCGCTGGGTCCTGGACCACCAGCCATTTCTCGCACGGCTACAAAATTTTGTGGACTAGTCGCTGTTGTCAATAATTCGTTCTTCATGACCGGTTTACGCCCGATGACCCCCTCAAAGGTCTGCACGAACAGATCCCACGGTAACTCATCAAAGCACATGCCGCGTGATAGCGCCGCGCGCGCCAGTTCGCTGGCCACATGATGGGCCGGCCTGAACGCAATCTTTTCAGTGCGCACAATGGTGTCTGCCAATTCGGTGATTGTGGCCATGGATTTCTGAATGCGCTTGTTGATCGATTGTTGGTTAGTTTTCATTGCCTCAACAAAACTGGCCAGCAAAGGCAACGCATGGTCCAGCCGGTCAAAGACTTCAAATCCTGCAGCCTGTGTTTCCCGTTCGGAATCATTCATATCTGCGAACGGTGTGTTGTGCATTGTCTGAACAATCTGATCTGCACCACCACCAGCAAGTGACAGCTTTAGCCGTAAATGTTCCAGTGGCACCGGGTTGCGCTTCTGCGGCATTATCGACGAAATCTGGACAAAGCCATCCGCGACATCGATCTGCGCCACTTCAAAACCAGTCCAGTTCACTAGATCCTGAACCAGCCGGCCGAGATGAATGCACCCTAAACGAATGGCACTATAGCTACCGGTTATGTAATCGACATTTGCAATCGCTCCGTAGGAGTTTTCGACGATGCCCGGAAATCCCAGCAATGCAGCCACACGGTAACGGTCAAGATTAAAGCCGGAGGTCGTAATGGCCGCTGCACCCATTGGGCACCTGTTCACATCTTCAAGCGCCGCCAACAGACGCGTCATGTCACGCAGGACGAATTCAATCGCGGCCCCCAGATAATGTCCAAGTACCGAAACCTGCGCTGGCTGACCGTGCGTGTATAACAGCACTATTTCGTCAATGCCCTGTTCTGCTCGTGCCAAAAAGCGATCTGCAAGCGCGCCATATTGTTCCAGCAACCGCAATAGCCGGGCCCGCAACTGCATTCGGAACATTGTATGTTCCATGTCATTGCGGGACCGTCCTGTATGAAGGCGACCTGCCGTTTCCTCACCAACCTGACGGCCAAGCTCACGTTCAATCAAGAAAAAAAGATCTTCAAAGCTACCGTCAAATTCCTGGTCCGCCCAAGGACGATCCTTGTCGATTTTCATAAGGGCAGTCAGAATGATAGAGCTGTCCGCTGGTTGCACCAGATGCTGTTCCGCCAGCATGACCGCATGCGCGAGATTTATCGCATGCAGGGGTGCCGAGAAATGCTGTTTGTATATGTCCAGATCGGGTGCCAAAACACTATCTGCATACACTTGGGCAGGAAAAGTATCGTAATCCGAATTCATTTCAAATCACCCTTTCAGGCCAGCGAGCATAATCCCGCGAATGATGAATTTCTGCAGCAATAGGAACACCAGCAATGTCGGCAAGGTGGCCAGACATGAGGCTGTCATGACAATTTCCCAATCCATCTGGAATTCACCATTAAATGAGGCGATGCCAACTGGAATGGTATAGATATCAGGATCATTGGTCACAATCAGCGGCCAAATAAACGCTGTCCAATTCCCCAAAAAATGAAAGATAGCCAGTGCAGAAAGTGCCGGGATGACAAGTGGCATGGCAATACGCCACCAGATGGCGAATTCTGACCAGCCGTCAATCCTAGCTGCCTCGATCAGCTCGTCAGGCAAGCTCATGAAAAACTGGCGCATAAGAAATGTGCCGAAACCGGTCATCAGTCCAGGGAACGCAATTCCCCAATAAGTATCGATCCATCCAAAGCTGCGCGACATCATATACCAAGGAATAATCAACATTTCGGTTGGAATCATTAAGGTGCTGAGGATTGCAATAAAAACAATATGGCGTCCGCGAAAATCAAATTTCGCAAGGGTATATCCGACTAATGAATCAAAAAAGAGAACCGACGCCGTGCTGAAAGTGGCTACCCACAGTGAATTCAGCATCCAGCGGATGAACTTCGATTCCTGCAATATGAAAAGATAGTTCTCCAGCGTCGGCTTATCAGGAATGATGCTCAGCTCAAAGACTTCCTGGCCGGTCTTGAAAGACGTCGCTGCCATGAACACGATGGGCGTGACCATGACAACACCTCCTAAGAACAGCAATGTCCACAGGATCACCTTGCCGGGCCGCGCCCGTTCCAGTCGCGCTATTGTTGCATTAACATCGCTCATCTCTGTTTTCTCATCAGCCAGAGTTGAACAAGACTTACAACAAGCAGAATAAGGAACAAGATGACTGTCAATGCAGATGCCCGGCCCAGCTTGAATTCGTCAAAGGCAAACTCATAGATCATTAACACCAGCGGCTTAGTGGAGTTCAGAGGGCCGCCTGCACTATCGGCACTCATTGTATAGACCTGATCGAAAATCCGCAGGAACCCGATAGTCGATACAACGGTCAGAAATATGATCGTCGGTTTCAACGCTGGCAGTGTAATTTCCTGCAGAATCTGCCACCGACCTGCCCCGTCAATCTCTGCCGCTTCAAAATAACTGCGCGGAACCGCCCTGATGCCAGCAATAAATATGACGATCTGAAAACCAAGACCCGCCCATACGGCAGGCGCCATAATTGAATACAGCCCTTGTGTTACAGATTTCAAAAATGGTTGCTGAGGAACCCCAACCCATGAAAGCATGATGTTGAAATAGCCAATTGGCAGAGGTTGATAAAACCATCGCCATACCCACGCCATAGCAACAGCTGTCGTCAGAAAAGGAATAAAATACATCGCTCTTATTAGGTCATGGCCAAAATCGATTTCATTCAGCCAATAGGCTATAACAAAGGCTATCAGCATGCTTACCGGCACGCCGACAAGTGCGTATTTTATAGTATTCCAAAGAACCAGCCAGAAATCCTCATCCGCGAAGATCTTGATATAGTTCTTCATCCCGATTGCTTTCTTAGCGCCGAGAAGGTTCCATTTCAGTGTGGAGACATAGAATGCTTCAAATGTCGGATAAAACCGGATTGTTATGTAGAAGACCAGAGGAATGGCCAAAAAGAGCCAAGCTGTGATCGCAAGCTTTTGCCTGATTGTTAGCTTGTTCCAGAAGTTAGCCATATGTTTGGTTTTTTCTGCAATTAATAATAGCAAGCAGATGGCAACAGGTTGCTGCCATCTGCCAGATTACTAGCAACTCAGGTCAATCACCGAAGAATTCGTCAAAAACTTCCTGCTCAGCTTTCGCAACTTTTTTAAGGGCCGCCGCAGGATCTGCACCCTGAAGCACTACCATGTCATAGGCATCGATCAGCGATTTACGCTGTGGCTTTTCTGACACGAAGGCTGTTGCGTTGGCATAACTTAGACCACGAATGAACGGCCCATAAAGCGGATGTGTCTTGTTGGCATCAACAAGTGCAACAGCTGGCTTAGCTGGCAATTCACCAACTGTGTCTAGCCACAATTGCATGGCTGCGTCAGATGTGATGTGTTGCAAAAACTTCTCTGCTGCAGCCTTTTTCTCACCATCTGCCTTCGAGCTGATCCCGTTTACCCAATACGATGAAAAGTTAAATCGCTTGCCATTGTGTCCAGGCAGTTCTGAAATAGCAAAGTTCAACCCTTCTGTTTTCGCAAATTTCGAAATCCTGAAAGAGCCATCAAGAACCATACCGGCTTGACCAGCTGCAAACGCATCCTGACCTCGATTCATGAACCCATTCGAACCAACTTTGTGCGTTGCTTCAAAATCAGTAATGAACTTAAGCGCTTTGGCTCCTGCTTCAGTTGTGTATGCGATTGTTTTGCCATCGTCTGAATATGGCTGGCCGCCATAAAGCCGTATCAAAACTTCTCGCCACCAATGGTGATCCTGACCGTCCGTGTCGACGGCAAAACCCACTGACGTGTAGTTGCCATTCGCATCTTTCTTCGTAAGCTTCTTTGCAAACTCAACCATCTCGTCAAGTGTTTCGGGCGGGCCAGAAAGGCCTGCTTCTGCGAATAAATCTTTATTCCAAAACAACGCCAACGATCGGACAGCTGTGGGCAAACCCCAATAATCACCATCAACCTTCATGGTTCCAACCATCGAGAAGAAATCTTCTTCAATCTTGGCATGGGGGAAAGCAGACTTGGAAAGCGGCTGGATTAGCCCGCCATCGCGATAATCATTCAACCATCCATAATACAACTGAACAACGTCCGGTCCATCACCGGCTGACACTGCAATAGCAACCTTTTTCCGATAATCTGCATAAGGGAAATGCGTATGCTTCACCGTTATGCCTGGGTTGGCTGCCTCGAAACTCTCGATAAGCTTGTCGATGGCTTCAACACGGCTACCGTAAGTGTATTGCCAATATTCGATTTCCACAGCCTGGGCCAATCCGCTCCATACGAGCGAGGTGCCGCCAATGGCCAGTGCGAAAGCTGATTTCAACCACTTTTTCATCTGTCCCTCCGTCTTCATCATGCATTTCTAAAAAGGTATTTACCTTTGCTAATTTAAAAACCTATGATACCTCTTTTGATGTTGTCAAAGAAAAAGCGGACCAAAACTAACAGCATGACTTGGTTTCGACCCGTCTTTAGCCGGATATCTCCGTAACGGAATCTTTGACAACAAATTTGAGTCCAGGGTTTTGATTTGGAAACACGCTACGCAACATTGTCAAATCAACTAACTAAACGGATTGGCACTGGTGAATACCGGGTAGGTGACTATCTCCCAAGCGAAAAACGGCTCGCCTCAGAATTCGGGGTCAGCAGGCCCACAGTGCGCCGTGCGCTAGATTATGTTGAGGCCCTCGGCCTGATTTCAAGGCGTCGGGGAGATGGCACAAAGGTGCTGGCAGAAAAACCGTTTACTGAATACCGCTACACCACAAGACCCGTTGATGACCTATTATATGGGCGGCGTGCGGAGCGTATTGTAACAGGCCAGAATGACGCCGTATGCGACGATGTGTTAGCGGCTCGTCTCGGCGCGCCGTTGGGTTCGCGCTGGATTCATATCTCACAACATCGCAACGACCTTGACTCTGGTGAAATGTTGGTTTGGGGCGATGTCTATATTGATCGTCAATTTACAGGCATCACTACCCGCATAGCCGATTATGAAGGGTTCATCTGCGATCTTATCGAAGAGGAATACGGAATTGCGGTCAGCGAAATAAAGCAGACTATTCGGCCCATCACGATTCCAAACACAATCTGTGCCGAGATGAAGTTGCCAACCCAGTCGCTCGGACTTGAGATGACCCGTCGATATCTTAACCATCTGAAACAGCCAGTTGAAGTGTCGATCAATATCTTCCCCGCCGCCAGATCCGCCTACACCATCACTCTCTGCCGCACCCAGGAAGGGGCTAGGTACCGATGAAAAAAGACTTCATCATAAAGCAGGAACAGCGCCAGCCACTGCGACATCTCTATGCATGGCTAAAATCCCTGCAATCCACCGTGATTTTTATGCAGACAGGTGCGCATCCCGATGACGAAACATCTCGCATATTGGCCCGCCTGTCCCTTGGTGATGGCATGCATGTCGTGTATGTGAATGCGGTGCGCGGTCAGGGCGGTCAGAATGCGCTGGGACCAGAACGCGGCGAAGCGCTGGGCTATCTTCGAAGTGAAGAGCTGTTTGAGGCGATGAAGGTTATCAGGGCTGATATCGGGTGGCTTGCCGAAACAGCTGATGATCCGATTTGCGACTTTGGATTTTCCAAATCAGCGGAACAAACCTACCAACATTGGGGCGAGACGCATACGTTGCGCCAAATGGTCAAGATGGTCCGTCTGTTCCGGCCGGATATCCTCATTCCTACCTTTCTGGATGTACCCGGACAGCATGGTCACCACCGTGCCGTAACCCAGACAACATTAGCTGCCTTCGATGACGCGGCTCGGGCCGATAGATTTGCTGATCTCGGCCTTCCTATCTGGCAGGTCAACGCCCTCTATTTGCCTGCATGGGGCGGCGGCGGCGGATCTTATGATGACGAGGTGCCGCCTCCAAATGCCACACATGAAATCCTAACAGGCGCCTTTGATCCGGTGCTTGGGGGTACATATGCACAGGTTGGTGAATGGTCACGCGCATGCCACGCAACACAGGGTATGGGACGTCCAGTTGATGAAGAAGAAAGACCGGTACCACTTCATCAGCTCCGCACTGCAAGTGGAGCACCTGTCCATGGTAATCTAACCGAAGGCGTGCCTGAAAACCTTGAAGCCCTGGCAGCGCATTGCGATGGCGATACTGTTGGCAGCGCTGTGGCTGGGCAGCAGGCAGCAGGTGAAGCGCAGCAAGCCGCAGCAGATGCACTGATAGCATTTCCTGATATCAAGGCTGTAATGGCTGCCTTGTGCCGCCTGCAAGCGGCTTTGGTGACCCTTGAAAAACATATCGTACCGGCGCACAGACATCGCGTGCAGCTGAAGATGCGGCAAGCTGCCATGGCAGCAAGCGAGGCATCTGCGCTGCAACTGCATTTCGAAATCTCACCTCCAGTGCCCGAAATCAGCAGCGCGGCTGAGGCGAAGCTCAGCTGGCATGTGGCCGATTCCGCAAATGCCCCAAAGCTGTCCGCAACACTGCGAGGGCCTGATCAGCTTACCTGTGATGCCTTTGCGGAAACAACCGAAACCGGCAGGCGGCGTTCTATGACAGCAAAGCTAACAGTTTCAGGGCCGCCGATTGATGCGATGACAGGATGGCACGGCATCATGGCCGACCCGGCCAGCCTTCATGCCGAGGTCTGCTTGCATGTCGGGGGCAGCAGGTTTGTGCTGCAGTTATGCCCGGATATGGTCTTTTCCACCAAACCAAGGCAGACAGGTCATATTACGCCAGCCCGCACCCTACTGCGCCTTGGCAAGGATACAGGCGTTGATATACAGCTTCTAGCTGACGCGGAACTTCCAGCGTCAGTGGATGCCAGGCTAACCCTGCCCGATGGCTGGCAGTTTCAGGCAACGCCAACCGCATCCGGCACTGCAGTGTCGGGTCGGGTGAATTTTGCTGCGGGCACTGGTCCCGGCCATTACCGTATTTATGCTAAGCTTGACGATGAGCCTGTTTACACCACCCAGGAACTGGCATATGCGCACATACGCCGGCAGACACGGTTCGCGCAAGCTGCAGCCGATATTGCACTAGTGGATACAGCCGGTCTCGACGGGCTGACAATAGGCTGGATTGATGGTGGTGTTGATCAAGCCCACCATTGGGCTAGCCAGCTTGGCGCAAAGCTTGTGCAGCTCGATGACTCCGATCTGCAATACGACCAATTTGAACAGCTAGACGTGCTGGTTGCCGGCGTATTCGCCGGCGGTACCCGTCCGTTAAATCAGTCGATGCGTTATATTCGTCCATGGATCGAGGCTGGCGGACATTTTGTCAGCCAGTATCACCGTCCGATTGACAATTGGGATCAGGCGACAAGTTCGCCGCTACCCTTGCAGCCAGGAAGCCCGTCAATCCGCTGGCGTGTTACTGACGCATCCGCACCGGTGCAGATGCTAAAGCCCGATCATCCGTTATTGGCTGGTCCAAACAAGATCACCAACAAGGACTTTGACGGTTGGGTCAAGGAACGCGGCCTCTATTTTGCATCTGAATGGGATCAGGCCTATGTTCCACTTCTGGCGATGGCTGACAGTGGTGAAACACCCCTTGAAGGCAGTCTACTTGCTGCAGAGATCGGTGCAGGCAGTCATGTGCACTGTGCCCTGAACCTTTTCTATCAGATGGATCATATGGTTGTCGGTGCTTTCCGCCTCTTTGCCAATCTACTCACCCCGTTTAATGGAAAATGAGCGCCACTCCAACCGACAATCTGAGTGGTCTGCGGTTTCTTATTCTGAACGAGCTTTTCACCCTTAGCCATCTTGTGATCGTTAAGATTCTGGGGATTGAATTTGCCTCCGTCCAGATTGTGTTCATTCGCTGCCTCAGCAGCGCAATTCTGCTTGTACCTTTGCTCGCGTTGCGCGGATCGATAGCAGACATGCATACAAAGCTTGACCTAAACAGCCTCCGTGTTTTGCTATCATCGGTTGCCATAACCATCAACTTCTTCACCATCTCGCAGATCCAGCTGGCCCAGCTGAGCACGATCGGTTACCTGCGGCCAGCAGTGACCTCGCTGATTGCCTATTTCTTTCTGCGAGAAAGTCAGTCATGGCAACGCTGGGTAGTCATTGTGATCGGGTTTGCCGCTGCCCTGTTCATTTTTTCGCCGGAGAACAGTAAGCTGCAGCTTGTCGCGCTGCTGGCGCTGTGTGGGATGTGCTGTGGTAGTTCGGCGACAATCCTGCAGAAGTTTCTTTCGCGTGAAATGAGTGATCTACCACTCATGGTGTGGTACTCCGTCGGCGTCGCCCTTGTTACAGCCCCCTTTGCCGTTTGGGTATGGGCAGCACCGTCACCGAGCGAATTGATGATGATGATAATGACAGGCTTGCTTGCAACAACTGCACAATTCTTCTTTATCCGTGCCTTTCGTCAGGCCGATGCAAGCTTTCTGGCGCCAATGTTTTATTTCCACATTGTGCCGGCAACACTAATCGGCCTTTTTGTCTTTGCAGAAGTTCCATCAATTAACACCATTGCGGGTGCCACCGTCATTGTTGCCAGCCTTGTCATCATGACCCTTCTTGAGCGGCGGCGGCGTTGATTTGATGGGCAGCGCTAGCATTCATATATATGATGATCCTTGCCAGGCCGCAGGCGCAGCGGGCGATGCATTTATCGCAACTGCCCGGATAAGCGGCACACGCCCTGTTGGGCTTGCTACCGGTCAAACGATAACGCCTATCTTTAGACATTTTGTCAGGCGTGACAGTGAGACAAATAATCTCTTTACCAGCACTGTATTTTCACAGCTGGACGAAGTCTTGGGGCAAAGATCTAGTTCCCGGAGCTTTGCGGCCGAGATAGCCAGCAGCCTGTTTTCAAATTTGCGTGCTGAGCCTGCCAGATTTTTAATGATAGACGGTCAAGCTGAAGACCCAGTTGCAGAGGCGGCTCGCCATTGTCATGCCATTCGCGTGGCGGGGGGACTGGCGATGCAACTGCTTGGAATCGGGGTGAACGGCCACGTTGGTTTCAATGAGCCGGGAAGCCAGCATAGTAGCCGGTGTCGAGTCATCGACCTAACTGAAAGTACAATTCAGCGCAATGGATATGACGTCGGCATGCAGGCGATCACGCTTGGCATCTCCGACATATTTGCGGCTGAACAAATCATTTTGGTGGCCACTGGTTCGACAAAGGCAGTAGCCATCGGTGCAATGATCAACGGTCCTAAAACCACCGATTGCCCGGCAAGCCTGCTGCGTGATCACCCTAATATCCTACTATTTCTTGACAAAGAGGCGGCCGCTCATATTCGCTGACAATGCTATAAAGGAGTTTTCAATGCGATATCTTCACACAATGGTCCGGATCAGCGATGTCGATGCATCATTGCATTTCTATTGCAACCTACTTGGCCTTGAACTAGTCAAAACTATTGAAAGTGAAAAGGGACGCTTCACTATCTACTTCCTTTGTACCCCAAGTGACAGGGAACACTATGAGGTCAACCGATCGCCCGCACTCGAGCTGACTTACAACTGGGACCCAGAAACCTATACAGGCGGCCGGAATTTTGGCCACCTTGCCTATCGTGTGGATGATATTTATGGATTATGCCAAAAGCTGATAGCTGCCGGAGTGACCATCAACAGGCCGCCACGGGATGGGAACATGGCCTTTGTCCGGTCGCCAGACGGCATCTCTATCGAACTGCTTCAGGAAGGCGCACCCCTGGCGCCAGCCGCGCCATGGCAGTCGATGAATAATACGGGCAGCTGGTAGTGTATCGGCCCAGGCGCTACAGCCGCACAGTCCTTGGAAAATGAGAATGGTGATGGTCGAAAAGAGCTATCCTGTGAACATCCGGTGCGCCAAATAGGAATTGTCAAAGGCGACCTTAGCACCCTTGAGGCCTGCATTCGGGTCCCTAGATAACCACACCGGAACATTGTCAAGGATATACGACATCTGACCAGCTGAACGGAAACGTTGCTCGAATGGGCTGGAAGCAATTAGCGGCTCGAGGCGCGGCATGATTCCGCCCGCAATGACGGCACCTCGCCAACAGCCCATGGTCAACACCTGGTCCGCCATCGTTGCGCCCAGAATACCAATCATCATGCTCACCGCATCACGGCAGATGCCTGCCTCGCGAAAGGCCAAATTAGTGATCATTTCGGCGGACAGTGACAGTTTAGTCCCAGATGCTTGCGCCAAAAAGCTATGGATGTTCTCTAGCCCCGGGCCACTAACAAAATGTTCCACTACCACATGGTCAGTCCGTTGTTTCATAAAGGCAAAAAGTTCCCATTCAGATTCGCTTTGTGGAGCAAACCGAATATTGCCGCCCTCACCTTCAACAGGCAGAGGCCCATCCACGACTGGTATCAGAGCGGAAACACCAAGCCCCGTCCCCGGCCCGATGACGAGCATCGGTGCGCTTGCATCCTCAACACCATCAAGGAGTTGGGTACGATCGCATTCAGTGGTTTCACTTTGCGCTAGCGCCTGCGCGGTGAAATCATTGATCACAAGCAGTTTGTCCAATCCCAACCGATCCAGTAGCCGTTGTTTTTCAAATCTCCAGTGACTGTTGGAAATATCGACAATCTGTTCATTGACAGGCCCAGCCGCAGCCAAGCTCAGTGAATGGGACCCATGCTGCTTATCACTGGGCAGAGCATTCAGAAATCTTTCAAACGCATCTTCAAAACCTACAAAATCCGCACATCGCAGATGCGAGATGTGAGTAAGCGCGGGATCACCCCGAGCGGATATTGCAAATCTGGCATTCGTGCCGCCGACGTCAGCAAGTATTAGAACCAAGACGGACACCCCCAACAACTTTCTACGAGCAAACATGTCAAATGCGCCCACCAACTCGCCGATCAGTTCACTAAGATCACGGCTCATTCTGAGACTGCTTTATATCGCTTGCCGCGCCACGATGGCCCAAATTGCAACAAACCCTAGTTAACAGAAAACCCGCAATTTTACAGGCAGCCAACGTGGGTTAAGTCTTTACAGTTAGGTAACAGGATTTAAAGATTTGGGCATACCAGAAAAATAATTGTTTCAACAGGTATAACAACAAATATTCAGTGTCGTATTCCTATTAGAAACAACATTTGGAATGATTATGCGCTGCATCCTCTCAATCATCATCCTGATGACGTTCGCGCAGCCGGTTTGGGGTGAGACGTCAACCGAAACAGTCCAAATTTCACCACTTCCTGAAATTTATGTCGGCGGCATTGGGCTATTGTGTACTTCCCAAAATAACGAAACCGAGTTCTTTCTTGTCACACGTAATCGCAAGCGTTTGGGTATCGCCAAGTTTGAGGCCGACGATGTCACATATGATAAATTAGAGATCGATGAGATGACGCCAAACTTATTAGTCTTCGAAAGTTTTTTATCCACAGTCAGAGTCTATCGGAAATCTCTTGAAGCTGAGATCAGTAAATTATCCCAAAATTCGACCAAGTACTTAAGCTGTGAAGATAATAGCATTAGCAATGTTCATAATGCCGCCCAACAAAAGTTAAGAAATCTTTTGAATGGTAATAAGATCTAACGCGCCTTCTCCTGACAGGAAACCTTTAAATTCTAATTTGAAAAACACTGTGCCCGCCATCGTAGAAGGGGGCTCCCTAAATTGATGTCAGATTTGGTTGACTTTTGGGAAGTGTTTTGCGGAGTTATCATATCCCGTTTTGCTGGTAGTCTTTGATTCAGAGTAAATTCAAAAGTTAATATGTTACTATATATTTGAAATTTAAAGATCTGAACTATAATCGTTTTTTCAATTTAAGATTTTGATTAAAAAAATACGGTGCGGCATGAATATCTTAAGGGATCGTTGACGACAAATGCCAGCTTTAGGTTTCTTGCATGACGTGGCACAGAGGTGAAACAGAAGGTATACGCGACGCATTTGGCATCGCTATTATCATAATCTCGTCACTCTGTATTGCTTTCGTACCAAGCTCTGCAAAGATCTCCATGAATGAAGGCGCGTCACTATTTGTAATTCTCGTTTCTCGATGCTTAATCGGCACGATTCTGCTCTTGCCAGTTACGCTCGTCCAACGCCGAAAGCTGCTTATTCCAAGAAAATTACTGGGCAGTGCCATTATCGCCACGATCTTCAATGTTGGGATGATTGGCTTCCTATACAGTGCGGTAAAATTAGTTGATGTCGGCCTTGCAGTATTGATCCTTTATATGTTTCCACTCGGCATCTCTATCTTGTCACATTTAAGTGGCAGACAAAGACTGAACACGTTGCAATGGGGGGCGTTGGCTGGGCTTTTGGCTGGGCTATTACTGCTGATGCTTGACACTTTTTGGGCAGGCAGTGTTGAAGGGCTGCTTCTATCTTTTGGGGCAATGTTCTGCGCAATGATTTACACCACAATTTCAAGCGACCTCACAGACAAGCTCGGATCAGCCTCAGCCAACCTACAGACCAATATCTGGAGTGTCGTGATCCTGAGCTTTACGCTGTTTCTACCGCTCGGGCAGGAAATTGCACTTCCCGGAACGACGTGGGGATGGACAGCCATCCTGTCTAACGGCACATTCTACATGCTCGGTTACTGGCTGTTCTTTGAAGGATGCAGAATAATCGGTGTTACCAGAGCATCAGTGTTGACGATTGTTGATCCTTTATTTGCGACAATCATTGCCATTTTATTCCTTGGCCAGTTTCTAACGCTGATTGAATGGACCGGATTTTCTATTATCGTTGGAGCTCTTTTGGTGTTCGAAACCTGCAAATCAAAAAAAACTCGAATTCCGTGACACACGCTTGTTTCGGCGGCGCATAGCTGAAAAATATTTTTGGACCTCTACTTCAACCTGATCCGTGGCATGGCAGCATCTTTCAACCGTTATCTTTTTGGCATCAGCTGACCCGCAATCGTGCAACGCCGCCAGCCCTATTTGGGCTGGCGGTATTTTTTTGCTTTTTTTGTTGTCGTACTGTCCAGCCTGCTTAGTCTATTTACCATGGCGATCTTAAAGAAGGCAGGTAATGGCACGTCTATCTTTTCAACTTTATTCCGCACGCAAATTTGATCTGTCAACAATTCTGCCACATCTGGCGTCGCTTGGCCTTACTGAAGTAGAGGGCTATGGCGGCTTGTATGATGACTTGGTGACGCTGCGCGACATCCTCAATATAAATAGCCTGCGAATGACAAGTGGGCATTTCGATTTTGCAATGCTTCGGGACTCACCAGAAACAGTGATCCATATCGCCAGAACACTCGGTATGGATGCAGTGATTATTCCGCATCTGAAGCCGGATCAACGCCCTACGGATTTTGATGGCTGGCAGGCATTCGGTCAGACACTTGGACAGCTCTGCGCCCCGATAGTTAATGCCGGACTGACATTTGGCTGGCACAATCATGACTTTGAATTCCTCTCCTGCACCAATGGCCGTTATCCGATCGAAGCCATCATGGAGGCATCACCGGATATCATGCTTGAACTTGATCTTGCATGGGTACATGTTGCCGGTCTCGATCCTGCCGACTGGCTTCAGACCTATTCGGGACGGCTGGTGGCAGCGCATGTAAAGGACCGCGCACCAGATGGTGACTGCGTGGATGAGGATGGCTGGGCTGATGTCGGCCATGGCGTCATGAATTGGTCACGGATCGCACCTGCGATTACCGCCTCCGGGGTAGATCTGATGGTGCTTGAGCATGACAACCCGTCGGATGCCAAGCGGTTTGCATCGCGGTCGATGGCCGCCGTATCTGCATTTTAGGCGGGGGACATAAAATGGATGATTTGCGTATTGGCATCATTGGCTGCGGCAATATTTCGTCCGCATATCTTCGGTTGGCACCGCTCTTCAGGGGTTTGCAACTTGCTGCCGTTGCTGATATCGACATGGCCGCAGCGCAGGCCCGTGCAGACGAATTCAACCTGCGCGCCCAAACTGTTGACGACCTTCTTGCCTCTGATGGCATTGATATCATTGTCAATCTGACCGTTCCCAATGCCCATTTTGAAATATCGCGTGCCGCGCTACAGGCCGGCAAGCATGTCTACAGCGAAAAACCCTATGTCCTGCAGCTTGAAGAAGCGGATGCGCTGGCAGATATCGCGGCGCAAAACGGGCTGCGGGTTGGATCGGCCCCCGATACCTTTCTCGGCGGCAGCCATCAAAAGGCGCGTGGCTGCATTGATAATGGCGATATTGGCACCATCAGTGGTGGCACCTGCCATGTGATGTCGCACGGCATGGAACATTGGCATCCCAACCCAGATTTCTTCTTCCATCCCGGCGGCGGTCCAATCCTTGATCTTGGCCCCTATTACATCACCAATCTTGTGCAGTTGATCGGACCGGTGCGCGCTGTGACTGCCATGAGCGGGGCAGCCTTTGACAGACGTACCATTAGCAACGGGCCGCGTTATGGCGAGGCCATCCCAGTATTGACCCCGACCACCATTCACGCGGTTCTGGAATTTGCCAATGGCGCGCTGGTAACCCTTGGCGCCAGCTGGGATGTCTGGGCGCATCGCCACCGCGAGACTGAACTATATGGCGCCACCGGATCAATTTATGTACCGGACCCGAATTTCTTTGGCGGCGATGTCGAGATCGTCGACAGTGCCGGCACCATTATCAGGAAAGACAGTGAAGCCCATCCCTTCGGCGCAAACAACATCACTGACGGGGGCGGTAATCCCCGCGCGAATTACCGCTGTGCCGGGCTTGCCGATATGGCTCTTGCCATCCAGCAGGACCGTCCGCATCGTTGCAATGCCGAGCTGGCACGTCATGTGATCGAAGTGATGACAGGCATTCTTGCGTCAGGTGAAACCCGCAACTGGCAGCAGATGCGCACCAGTTGCAGCCGCCCTGCCCCGCTATCAGCTGATGCGGCGGCGGCCATGCTTGTTGCGAAACCGGCGTCCTAATAAACGCGCTGCCGCCAACGCCCCTGCCCGTCAGCGCGAAACCCAGACAGTGCCGGAACGGGCGCTTTCCTGGCAGGCGCTAATGAACCACATACCGTCCATCCCGTCCGAAATGGACGGCAACGGCATGTCGATTGTGTCACCACAAAGCTGGCGGGCAATGTCCTGATAGAGATTGGCAAAACCTTCAAGATAGCCTTCTGGATGGCCTGGAGGTATGCGTGTCCAGCGGTCAGCACCGTCTCCAAGACCAGCACCACCACGGGTCAGTATCTGGCGCGCCGCACCTCGTTTCGCAAAAATCATCTCATTCGGATGTTCCTGTGACCAGTCGAGGCTACCTTCGTCACCATAGAGGCGCAGGCGCAGATTATTCTCGTTTCCAACAGCCACCTGACTTGCCCAGATGGAGCCGCGCGCACCCGAGGTAAGCCGCAGCATGATCTGTGCATTGTCATCCACCTGTCGTCCACCAACGAAACTGTTCAAATCGGCCGCCAATGCGGTGACGGTGTCACCAGTCACAAATTGCAGGAGATTAAAAGCGTGCGTGCCAATATCCCCTATCGCGCCAGCACCGGACCGGGCCGGATCGGTACGCCAGGATGCCTGTTTCTGACCCGTTGCCTCCAACCGCTCGGCAAGCCAGTCCTGCGCATATTCCAGCTGCGCGACACGCAAGCTGCCAAGCGCACCATTGGCAACCATTTCGCGTGCCTGTCGTATCAGCGAATAGCCCGTGTAATTATGAGTCAGGAAAAAATGTGCTGCGCTGGCGGTAACGGCTGCCTGAAGGGCCTCAGCCTGCGCCATCGTCGCCGCAAGGGGCTTGTCGCAGATGACATGAATACCAGCCTCCAGAAAGGCGATGGCGGGTGCGGCATGCATATGGTTCGGTGTGACAATGGCAACGGCCTCGATGCCATCCGCACGCGCCGCCTCTTTGGTCGCCATGTCCGAGAATGCCGCATAGCTGCGATCAGGATCAATGCCGATTTCGGCCGCTGACTCTGCTGCGCAGATCGCATCCGAAGACAGCGACCCGGCCACCAGTTCAAAACGGTCGTCAATACGCGCAGCAATGCGATGCACAGCACCGATAAAGCTGCCCTTACCGCCGCCCACCATGCCAAGCTGGATGCGCCTCATAGGCCCAGCATCCGTTTTATTTGGTCATTATCACGCGTAACGCCGGCAAAATCGTCAAACGCCTTATCGGTCTGGTCAATCATGTGGTCTGCGATGAAAATAGCGCCTTCGGCAGCGCCCTGTTCGGGTGACTTTATACAGCACTCCCATTCAAGCACTGCCCAGCTGTCATAGCCATATTGGATGAGCTTCGAAAAAATACCTCTGAAATCAACCTGTCCGTCGCCAAGACTGCGGAATCGGCCAGCCCGCTGCATCCATGGCTGATAGCCCGAATAGACACCCTGCCGCCCATCCGGATTGAACTCTGCATCCTTTACATGAAAGGCATTGATGCGGTCATGGTAGAGGTCAATGAAGGCAAGATAATCCATCTGCTGCAGCAGGAAATGCGACGGGTCATAATTGATCATCACAGTTTCATGGCCGCCGCAGGCATCCACAAACATCTCGAAAGTGGCGCCGTCAAACACATCTTCGCCAGGGTGAATCTCAAAACCGATATCAACGCCATTATCATGGTAATGGTTCAGGATTGGTACCCAGCGGCGCGCCAACTCTGCAAAGGCCTCTTCAATCAGCCCAGCAGGACGTTGCGGCCACGGATAGAGGAAAGGAAAGGCAAGCGAGCCGGTAAAGCTGACAGTATGTGCCAGCCCCAGACGGCGCGCAGCAACAGCTGCCTTTTTCACCTGATCAATGGCCCATTCAGTGCGGGCTGCCGGCTTGCCATGCACAGCTTCGGGGGCAAAAGCGTCAAACGCCTCGTTATAGGCGGGGTTGACCGCTACAAGCTGGCCCTGAAGATGCGTTGAAAGCTCGGTGATCTCGACGCCTGCCTCGGCGCAGACCCCGCCGATCTCCTGACAGTAATCATCACTATCCGCAGCAAGATCCAGATTGAAAAGACGCTGATCAAATGTCGGGATCTGCACGCCCTTATAGCCAAGTCCAGCCGCCCATCGCGTAATGTCGGGCAAGGTCTTGAACGGTGCCTCATCGCCGGCAAATTGTGCCAGAAACAGGCCTGGCCCCTTGATCGGTGATGGCATCTTATCTCCCCTACAAACACTTTCACATACTGCCAACAACATCATGGACAGGCAAACAGACTACGCGGCAGGCCAACGAACGCAATAATTAGATGGTAGGAACAGGGTGGCGAGACATTTTTCCACATGCAGGATCGCTTGCACCAGCCTATGGTGGACAGGGCGAGTTGCCGTCAACTGGTGACCAGCTGCGATGGAAAGCGAGACGTGATGTTTGATACCAGCCAATATGATGATATCCGCGATGGTGTGCGCGCCGTCTGCGCGCAATTTCCTGATGAATACCACCGCAAGATCGATCATGAACGCGGCTATCCCGAGGAATTTGTCGCCGCGCTGACACGTGAGGGATGGATGGCGGCATTGATCCCCGAGGCCTATGGCGGATCCGGCCTGTCGCTGACCGCTGCCAGCGTCATCATGGAGGAAATCAATCGTGCAGGTGGCAATTCGGGCGCGTGCCATGGTCAGATGTACAATATGAACACGCTGATCCGACATGGCTCGGAAAAGCAGCGACAGACCTATCTGCCTAGAATCGCAAGCGGCGAGTTGCGCCTGCAATCGATGGGGGTGACAGAACCCACAACCGGCACCGACACCACCAAGATCAAGACCACAGCCGTGAGGAAAGGTGATCGATATGTCATCAATGGTCAGAAAGTCTGGATCAGCCGGGTGAAATATTCCGATCTAATGATTCTGCTGGCGCGCACCACACCACTTGAGGATGTGAAGAAAAAGTCTGAAGGGCTGTCGATTTTTCTCGTTGATATCCATGAGGCCGTCACAGCAGGAATGAGCGTCCGCCCGATCGACAATATGGTCAACCATCAGACAAACGAGTTGTTTTTCGACAATCTGGAAATCCCTGCCGAGAACCTCATCGGCGAAGAAGGTATGGGATTCAAATATATCATGACCGGCCTGAACGCCGAACGAGCGTTGATTGCCGCCGAATGTATTGGTGATGGCTATTGGTTTATTAACCGCGTGTCCGCCTATGCATCGACGCGGGAAGTGTTTGGACGGCCCATAGGCCAGAACCAGGGTGTACAGTTCCCCATTGCCGAGGCCTTTATCGAGGTGGAAGCCGCGGATTTGATGCGTTACAAGGCCTGCGCCCTGTTTGATTTGAACAAACCCTGTGGCGCCGAGGCGAATATGGCGAAATATCTTGCCGCAAAAGCTTCATGGGAAGCCGGCAATGCCTGTATCCAGTTCCATGGCGGGTTTGGCTTCGCCTGCGAATATGACATTGAGCGCAAATTCCGTGAAACCCGCCTCTATCAGGTCGCGCCCATTTCCACCAATTTGATTCTCAGCTACATTGCCGAGCATGTTCTTGGCATGCCGCGGTCTTTCTAGCGCTTCAAACGGAGGGCACCGTGACACTCGACATCTCGACTCTTTCCAGCTGGATTGGCAAGACCGAAACCATGCAGGAACAGCTGTCACCGGAACTCGTTGGCCGTTTTAACGCCACGCTTGGGTCAAACTTTTCCGTTGAAGTGGGTGAATTGGCACCGCTGCTGATCCATTTGTGTCTTGCACAACCTGCACTGCCAGCCGACCAGCTTGGCGAAGACGGACATCCAAGGCGGGGCGGCTTTATGCCTCCCGTTCCTTTGCCGCGCCGGATGTGGGCTGGCGGTGAGATGACATTTTTTGGACCATTACCAATCGGCGCGCAGGTGAAACGCCACTCAACCATTCGTCATATAGTTGAAAAACAGGGCAATAGTGGCAGGCTCTGTTTTGTTACCGTACAGCATGAAATCAGTGCGGATGGCACACCAGCCGTGCGCGAACAACAGCATATTGTATACCGCGGCCCCCCAGTTACTGGTGGCGTGATACCCGATGCGGCAGCGCCCGCTGAACAGGGGATGTATGTCCGCCAGATTGCGCCTTCACCCATCATGCTGTTTCGCTATTCAGCCCTGACGTTCAACGGGCATCGTATCCATTATGATGCGCCATATGCTCGGGACATCGAGGGTTACGACGGGTTGGTGGTTCACGGCCCGATGCAGGCCACGATCATGGCACAGATGGCCGCTGACCTGCATGGCAGACCACCGACAGGTTTTCGATATCGCGGCAGATCGCCACTTTTTTGCGATCAGCCCTTCACTGTCAATGCCACGCCTTCAGATACAAGCATGTTGCTTTGGACAGCACGCCCGAATGGCCCTGTGGCCATGCAGGCCGAGGCCTTCTGGGACAACTGACGACAAAGCCGCCACCAGAACAGCAGTCAGGATCATGACATGAAAGACCTTGAAGGTATCACCGTTATCGCGCTGGAACAGGCGGTTGCTGCGCCCTATGCCTCTTGCCGTCTGGCAGATGCCGGTGCGCGGGTTATAAAAATTGAGCGTGCAGAAGGTGACTTCGCCCGAAAATACGACTCGCTGGTCAAGGGCGACAGCGCCTATTTCGTGTGGCTTAATCGTGGCAAGCAGTCGGTGAGGCTTGATGTAAAATCCTCGCAGGACCAAGCCCTTTTGGCCAACATGATTGCTTCTGCAGATGTGTTTATCCAGAACCTCGCCCCCGGCGCGGCCGAGCGGCTGGATTTTGGCGCCGAGGAGATGACGGCGCAATATCCGGCGCTCATCTATTGTTCGATTACCGGCTATGGCCGCGACGGGCCCTTTCGCGAACAGAAGGCCTATGACCTGCTGGTGCAGGCTGAAAGCGGTTTATGTGCGGTGAATGGCACCGAGGATGGCGCCGCGCGCGTTGGCGTTTCGGTTTGCGACATAGCCGCAGGCATGCAGGCCTTTCAGGCAATTTTGCAGGGGCTGTTCGCCCGCAACCGGACCGGCAGGGGGCGAATCATTGATGTGTCGCTCTATCACGCCATGGCTGACTGGATGAATGTGCCATATCTGCAGACCCGTTATGGCGGTAAACCACCAACGCGGGTTGGATTGCGGCACCCGTCGATTGCGCCCTATGGGGCCTATGAATGTGCCGATGGCAAATCGGTCCTTATCTCGATCCAGAACGAACGTGAATGGGTGCGGCTGTGCGCCGAGGTGATCAGCGATGCGGACTTGGCGACCGATCCGCGTTTTGACAGCAATAATCGGCGCATTGCCAATCGTGATACGCTTGAAGCCATCGTATCAAAGGCCTTTTTGGAACATCCCCGTGAGACGAATATCGAACATTTGAATGCGGCCGGAATCGCCTATGGCCGCCTGACCGATCTTGCGGATCTGGCAGACCATCCGCAAAATCGATTTGTAACCGTGCAAAGTGATGGTGGCGAGATTGACATCATGGCCCCGGGTGCCGTGGTCCGCGGAACCGAAGAGATATTGGGGCCGGTGCCATCCCTTGGCGAACATGATGCGCTGATCCGCGCTGAGTTCTCGAAAGATTCAGAATCATGCAAGCCCTAAATGGATTAGCCTGCCATCAAGAACAGCGAATTAAATATTCACAAAACAGTATATTCTGTGACAAAAAATCTTATTCTGTACGACTGCATCTCACGGTACTGACCATTTTTTCTGGTGACGTCCGTTTTCACGAAACCTGTCCGCCATGACCAATACGCTGTCCGGCTCGACGACGCGCAATTATTCCACAAGCTCGCAATATGACTATAAACGCAGTGACGTATCGCTGACTGTCAATTACCGCCTGACGGACTGATCAGCCTGCGGCCAGGATACTGGCCCCCTTCAGCACCAAACGTATAGACACCAGCGTAATCAACCATTTGAACAGGATTCGAAAACGCGTCTCGGGGATCAAGGTGGCGATATGTCCGCCTGCAACTGTGCCCACAAAACTTGCAACAAATGCCACGCTGATATGCGGCAGATAATCAAGATAGTTGAACCCAAAGCTGACATAGCTGGCGCTTTTGACGATATCTAACCCGAGCAGGCATACCGCTAATGTGCCAGTAATCTGCATGCGCGTCATTTCCGTGCGCAATACCGCAGGCTGCAGGAACAACCCCACGCCGAAAATGGTGCCGAAAAATCCGTGCAGACCACCAACCAGCAGAAAGCGCCGCGGATTACCAAAGGAAATGCCCTTTGGCACAAGCCAGATCAGGGCCAGCAAGATCAGCCCCAGTGCGATCGCCATAATCCCGTCGTCCAACGCCACAAACACCCCTGCACCGATCAGCGACCCGGGCACCGCCATCGGCAGAAACATCTTTGTAATCTGCCAGTTGATATCGCGCCGGCACATATAAATACGTCCTATTAGCGATGGCAGGGCAAGTACTGTCTGCATGGGAATCGCCACATTAACAGGCAACACCGCAGTCGTTGCCGCCAGCATGATGTAAATGCCGCCTGTTGCCAGCGCGGCATTTACGATCGACGCCAGGAAACAGCCCAACGCTATGACAAAAAGTTCCTCAGTCACCCTGTCAGCCTAGCGTGCCGTGACAGCATCGCCTAGTACCTGTCACCCCCTATCTTCACCTCTGCACTTTTGGTCATAGATACATAATGACTGACATGACAAAGATTGACCTTTTCAATGATTAGAGCGCAGTCTTCCGAATGATTAAGGACCGTCCGCTTGTCGGCATAATGTTCATGCTGGGCTTTTGCCTTTTTGCTCCGATGAGCGATGCGGCGACCAAGACAATTGCCAGCGCCACCCCGTTGATTGTGCTTTTATATGCTCGCTATGTCGCGCAGTGGCTGATGCCGCTACCGGTTATTCTGATGACCGGACGCCGCCTCGTCATGTCGCGTCGGGTTCTGCATATTCTTCTTCTGCGTGGCCTTGTCCATATCGGTGGACTGGCAGCGATGTTTGCTGCCTTACGCTTCCTGCCGCTTGCAGATGCCATTGCGATCGCCTTTGTGTTTCCCTTCATCCAATTGCTGCTCGGCCATCTGTTTCTGGGGGAACAGGTCGGCATACGGCGCCTGTCTGCCTGCAGTGTGGGTTTTCTTGGCACCCTCCTGATTATCCAGCCAAGCTTTGCCGAGGTGGGTTTACCGGCGCTGCTGCCCTTGCTGGTAGCATTGCTCTTTGCGCTGCTTGTGCTGATGACCCGCCAGATTGCCAAGGAATATGATCCCATCTGCCTGCAATCCACCAGCGGTCTGATCTGTCTGGTGATGTTGACTGCCGCCGGCATTGGGCTTGGCAATACCGGCATTTTTGACCTGCATCTGGCCCTGCCGCCCGCTGAAAACTGGAGGACGCTGGTCCTTATCGGCTTTTTTGGCACGCTGGCTCATATTGCCATGACCTATGCTGTCCGTTTTGCGCCGTCGACAACGCTGGCCCCCATGCAATATGTGGAAATCCCGATTGCCACATTTCTTGGCTGGCTGTTCTTTCACGATCTTCCCGACGGAATAGCGGCTGCCGGAATTCTGATCACTGTCAGTTCCGGACTTGCTGTGATCTATTTCGAGCATAGCGCAAACCAGGCATCGCAGGACACGCGATCCAAACCACCCGCAGCCTGACCTTTTGTTGCCCGAGCCTGCTGATTGCCATAGACTCCAATCTGGTGACAAGAGCAAGGCAGATCTGACATGACCTATAGCGAAATGTTCAATGGTGCTGTCTACAAGCAAGACACCGCGGATATTGCTTATCGCATAGCAGGTGACGGGCCACCGCTGCTTCTGCTTCATGGATTTCCGCAGACCAATTTCATGTGGCACAAAATCGCCCCGGCGCTGGCCGTAGACTTTACCGTGATCGCCGCTGACTTGCGCGGCTATGGTGACAGCAGCAAGCCGCCGACTGATTCCAATCATTCCCCCTATTCGAAACGGGCCATGGCGGCCGATATGATTTCGCTGATGGCCTCGCTCGGGCATGCCAGCTTTGCTGTTGCCGGACATGACCGCGGTGGCCGCGTGGCCCATCGCATGGCCCGCGATCACCCGGACGTGGTCAGTCGGTTGGCTGTTCTGGACATCGCACCGACAGCATCAATGTATGGCCAGACTGACATGCGTTTTGCTACGGCCTATTATCACTGGTTCTTTCTGATCCAGCCGGCACCACTGCCTGAAAAGATGATTGGCGCAGACCCGGAATTTTACCTGCGTACCAAAGGGGCCCATTGGGGCCGTACAGAAGGCGCTTTTACAGAAGCTGCCTTTGCAGATTACCTGCGCTGTTTCCGTCAGCCCGAGACAATCCACGCCATGTGCGAGGATTATCGCGCTGCAGCCACCATTGACCTGCAACATGACGCAACGGATGCGGGTCAAAAGCTTGTCATGCCGGTACTGGCCTTGTGGGGTACCAGCGGCTTTGTCGGAAGCGCCTATGATGTCCTGGCAGAGTGGCGTGCGGTGGCGCAGGATGTCAGTGGCCACGCGGTGCCCGGCGGCCATTATCTTCCAGAAGAGGCAGCGCAGGAAACGCTAGCCGCATTACAGAATTTCTTCAGCTAAAATGATGGACTGTAAGCACAGGCGTGATAGCATCATGGCCCGTCAGCGCCCTATCAGTTTTCCCTGAGGCTGGGGCGTCACAGACGTCGCAATCAGCAAGGCACCTAATCCCTACTATGCCACCCGTATCCGAAATCCTGTCGCGCATACGGCCATTGCAGGGCCTCGCCATGGCATTTGTCGGCGCAATGCTCATCACGCCTGATACACTGCTGATCCGGCTATCTGGTCTCGAGGGCTGGGGCCTGACATTCTGGCGTGGCCTCCTGATCGGCTTTAGCGTCTTTGTGCTTTGGCTGTTGCTTGAAGGACGCGCGGCCATAAGGCAACTGCCACAATTATTCAGCTGGCCCGCCATCATCATCGTCGTCGCCAACGGCGGCAATACGCTTGCATTCAATTTTGCGGCCGTCGAGACCTCAATCACGGTAGTGGTTACGGCCCTGGCAACTGCACCGCTACTCGCCGCCGGATTGAGCTTTCTGATTTTGCGCGAGCCGACACCATTACGCACTTGGGTCGCCATTTCCATGACCATGCTGGGAGTTCTAATAGTCATCTTTAACGGCGACGGTGCACAGCAAGCGCCACAAGGCAATGTCTGGCTAGGTGGCGGATTGGGGGTGCTGTCCGCCTTTGGCATCGCTGTCATGTTCGTGGTCATACGTCGCCATCCGGAGACACCTGTCCTGCTTGCTTGTGCGACTGGTATCCTTCTCTCTGGTGCCTTGGCGCTGTTCGGCGCACCAGCCGGCGACCTTATGCCCGGGAACTGGCTGCCGGTGATTCTGATGGGGCTTGTTGTCATGCCCCTCTCATGGGCGCTGCTAACGCTGGCGCCGCGTTATACAAGCCCCACAAATGTCAGCCTGTTCATGCTTCTGGAAATGGTGTTGGGGCCGTTCTGGGTCTGGATCGGTGTCGGGGAACGGCCAAGTATTGAGATGATCGGCGGTGCGGCACTTGTCCTTTTAACATTGATAGCGTTCTTTCTGTCCGCCGCACGCGATGCATCAGCAGCAGCCAAGATTGACTGACCCCTAGACGATCACCGGAAAGGTCACCCCGTCTTCACCCGGTTGCCAAGGGGAATATTTTTCCATCACGGCGGCAAACCGTGCAGATGTTAAAAAACCCTGCAGCCAATGATTCAGATGCGGCCATGGCTGGGAATCGAACCAGTGAGGATCGGCAATGCGGAACTGACGGATAAAAGGCAGACTGGCAAAATCCAGCAACCCCTGATGTGCGCCCGACAAGGCAGGGTCTGTTGCCAGACTGCGTTCACATTCCTCCAGCATTTCTGCGCCAGCGTCGCGGTGATTCTCGGCAGCGTCGGGATCATAGCGGCTGGCATATTTATAGCGGTCCAAGTGTGTCTTGAAAGGACCATCAAGGCGGTCAAGAAAGTCGGCGCATGTCTTTGGTGCCTGCTCTGTGATCGCAAGCCAGTGTTCCGGATCATGGCGGGACAGCGCCCAGATCATAATGTCTCGGCTCTCTTCAATGATATGACCATCGCCCAGATCGAGCACCGGCACGGTCGCCTTTGGTGAAGTTGTCAGGAATGCCTCTGGCTTGTCACGCAACAGTATTTCACGCAGCGTAACCGTTATACCGGCAGACTGAAGGGCGAGGCGCGCGCGCATCGCATAGGGGCAGCGGCGAAAGCTCCAGAAAACGGGCCGCCCATTTGCGGCTGTACTGTTCAGCCCGGCAGGCTGTTGACCATTCATCGCTCAACTTTCCCGAAGGTACGCCGCGATATCAAGCATAAGACCTTCAAGTTGGTAGGCCTTGGCAAACCCCAGCACCATCACGCCACTGACGGGTAGCAGTTTCAACATGTGAAAATCGGTAAAATCACGGATCAGGTTCATCGTTGGCCCATGCTGTGATACAAAAATATCTGAAATTACCGAAAATTGATCATTTTGTCTATATATTTCAGTTATTTCTGCGCTAAACTTTATTCTCTTTCTTGCCCATATATTCTGTGCCTTAGCTTCATCTTCAATCGCCAGAAACTGCGCCATACCTGTATCAATCATCGCACGGACATGTGCTGATAACCGGCTAGGGTAAATGAAGAAATGCCCGTCATGCCTGACAGCTGGCGTGACACCCAGATCGGGCAGTTGAGACGTACTACCAGATTCTGGAGTTGCCCCAATAATGAGTGTGCGCACCGATTCCAGAACCCTGTCGCGCTGAGCAGACAAATCCGCCCTGTCAAAGTCATCCTTTGTCATGGTCGCCCTCAACGCCTTATTCACCGCGATCATTTGCATAGGGGCCATCACCTGACGGCCACCATGGTTGAAGCGCTGTCACAAATTGTCTATCTCACTAAATAACCTTTTGCCATACGATGGCAAGGGCCGAGGTTTTGAAACGGGCACCCGTCGCCGAGACGGCATTACAACCAGTGAGTAGCCTGCGATGTCGGACAGATTGGAACATGGGGAAATTGACGGTGAAGCCGGCAACACCAGCAGTGCCGATGATGGTACACATGACCGTCTGGCCGGCAAAACCATCAATGTAGAAATCTATGCCGATATAATCTGCCCCTGGTGTTATATCGGCAAACGGCGGCTTGAAGACGCTTTTTCAAAGCGCCCCGATATCACCCCCGTTTATCAATGGCGGGCTTTTTTGCTAAACCCTACAATGCCGCGTGATGGGATGAACCGTAATGCTTATCTGCATGCTAAGTTCGGCCACTCGGCGGCGGCTGTATATGGCCGCATTGCCACTGCAGGGCTGGATAGTGGCATCTCGTTCCGTTTTGATGATATTCGGCGTACCCCCGACAGCCGTGCCGCTCATCGCCTGCTGATCGCGGCCGGCAGTGAAAACGCCATGCTGTCAGAGACTCTTTACAGGGCCTATTTCATTGATGGACGCGATATTGGTGATATGTCGGTTCTTGCAGAGATTGCCGATGCGTCTGGCCAGCCCGACCTTTTGGAAAAGGCCGCAGATGACGCCGTTGGCCGGCAACTTGAAAACAATCTGGCGACAGCCAACCAGTTGCGTCTGGACGGCGTCCCCTTCTTTATCTTTGACGGGAAATACGCTATCGCCGGTGCGCATCAACCAGAACATCTGATCCCGGCAATTGATGCGGCAGCGGCGGCTTGACGGTACAACAAGGGTGCCAGAACCCTCTATGCTGCCAAAGCCCTACACAGTAAGTGTCAGTAACTCCTGCACCAGTTCCTTGCAGATCGGCGGGCGCGCCTCCGGCTTAGGCATGGTCTGTTGCAAAATCAGCTTGTGATCGCCGCGCAGTTGCACCCGACCGCCCTTGCCGGAAATCCACGCCACCAATTTCTCCGGACTAGCAAATGCATTATCGCGAAACGCAATCGACAGGCCTTTTGGCCCGGCATCCACCCGTTCAATGTTGGTGCGGCGGCACAGCTGCTTGAGCTCGATTACTGCAAATAGGTTGCGCACTGAATCCGGCACTGGCCCGAATCGCTCGACCAGTTCAGCGACAAGACTGTCGGCTTCGGCTGCGATGTCAAGATCGGCAATTCGCCGATACAGTGACAGCCGCACCGTCAGATCGGCAACATAGTCTTCGGGGATTCGCACCTCCAGCCCCAGATTAAGCTGCGGTGTCCAGTCAATAATCTCTTCCGCAGCATCGTCATCGCCATCACGCGCCGCCTCAACCGCCTGACGCAGCATCTCCTGATAAAGTTCAACACCCACTTCGCGCACATGACCCGATTGTTCATCCCCCAGTAAGTTGCCGGCGCCACGAATATCCATATCGTAGGATGCGAGGGTAAAACCAGCACCAAGGGTGTCCAACGTCTGCATCACTTCCAGACGGCGCCGTGCTTGCGGTGTCAAAAAACGGTTGGGATCTGATGTCAGATAGGCATAAGCCCGAAACCGGCCGCGTCCGACACGGCCACGCAGCTGATAGAGCTGCGACAGCCCAAACATGTCAGAGCGATGAATAATCATCGTATTGGCCGACGGAATATCGATCCCCGATTCCACAATGTTCGTGGACAGAAGGATGTCCGCCTCACCATCGGCAAACCGCGTCATGACCGTATCCAGCTCGGCCACCGGCATACGCCCGTGCGCCGACAGAATGCGTGCTTCGGGTACCAGCGTTAGCAGCCGGTCATATACGCGTTGCAGATCATCAATGCGTGGACAGACGCAAAATATCTGACCACCCCGAAACATCTCTCGTTTGATGGCTTCGCGTAATACCACTCCGTCCCACGGGCCAACAAAGGTCCGCACAGCCAGCCGGTCCACCGGCGGGGTAGAGATAAGCGACATCTCGCGCACCCCTGACAAAGCCATCTGGAGTGTACGTGGTATGGGAGTGGCCGAAAGGGTCAACACATGGATATCGCCTCGCAGTTCCTTAAGCCGTTCCTTTTGGCCAACACCGAAATGCTGCTCCTCATCGACAATCAATAATCCTAGATTGTTAAAGCTGATGGATTTGGCAAGCAGCGCATGAGTGCCAATGGAAATCTGGATGTCGCCACTAGCTAGATCAGCCTTGATCTGTTTGGAATCACCGGGGCTTGTCATGCGCGACAGCACCCCGATGCGAATAGGAAAGCCAGCAAAACGCTCTTGAAACAGCTTGCCATGCTGGCGGGCCAGCAATGTGGTCGGCGCAACAAGCGCCACCTGATAGCCGCACATTGCCGCTACAAAGGCGGCGCGCAAGGCCACCTCGGTCTTGCCAAAACCGACATCACCGCAAATCAGCCTATCTGAGGCACGACCGGCTGCTAGATCACTCACTACATCTTCGATAGCAGCAAGCTGGTCATCTGTTTCGGCGAAGCCAAAACGTGCACAGAACTCGGCAAAGGAGCCAGCAGGGGCAACAAGGGCTTCGGCACGCGCGGTTTCACGCTGCGCAGCGATTTTGATCAGCTGTTCTGCCATGATCCGCACACGGCCTTTGATGCGCGCGACGCGCGCCTGCCAGGCAGCGCCACCAAGCCGGTCCAACTGTGCATCGGTACCGGTACTGCCATAGCGCGACAGCATCTCGATATTTTCCACCGGAAGATACAGCTTGTCACCACCGGCATAGATCAACTGCAGGCAGTCATGCAGGCCACCCGACGAATCAATGATCACCAGCCCTTCGTAACGGCCAATGCCATGTTCGGCATGCACCACAAAGTCACCTTCTTCCAGCGCGCTAACCTCGCGCAGGAAATCTTCACCACGACCGCGCTTTGAACGTGGACGCGACAGGCGCTGACCAAAAATTTCGGTTTCGGTAATAACAAGAACGGAATCGCTCTGAAAACCGGTCTCGATCCCCCATTCGACAAGATAGAGCCCACCCCGTGCAAGCCCTTCAAGACGGTCAATCCGTTGCACCGGCATACTGTCCGCTTGCGCTAGCAACAATTCTCTCAGACGCGCCGCCGCTCCCTCGCCGGCAACCGCCAGCACGATGGGGCGGTTGGCCGCCGCTTTTTCAGCTGCAATGCCCGCCACCAACTCGCTGATCGCATTGCCACCTGCCGCGACAGCCGGCTTCAACATGATACCGGCACGCCCGCCAGCATCACTGACCTTTGCCGCTGGCATGTCACTAGGTGGCGCGGCAAAGGGTATCATCCGGCAAGCTCGCGCAAACAGTGTTGCAGCCTCATCAACATGCAGATAGAGCCAATCCTGCGGCAAGGGCCGGTAGGACATGCTGTCACCCCCTCCATCCGGTTCCTGTCGCGCCGCATGAAAATCTGCAATTTGCTGAAAGCGCGCCGCAATTGCCGCATCCGCCTCATGATCCAGAAGAAGCTGCCAGTCCGGACAATAATCTGTCAACCGGTCCATGGATTCATGAAATAGTGGCAACCAGTGTTCCATGCCGGGATGCATCCGCCCGGTGGACACAGATTCATACAGCGCATCACGCGTTGCGACCGCACCAAAGGCCGCCCTGTAGCCACTGCGGAAACGCTCTACCGAGGATTCGTCAAGCTGAAATTCGGCCACTGGCCGCAGATTAACAACAGAAATTTTGTCCACATTCCGTTGCGTCGCTGCATCGAACCGACACAACTTTTCCAGCTCATCACCAAAGAAATCCAGCCGCACCGGCATTTCATACCCTGCAGCAAAAATATCGAGGATCCCGCCGCGAAGCGCAAATTCTCCGGTCTCGCGTACCGTTTCAGTACGCAGGTAACCCTGTATCGCGAGAAATTCGGCAAGCCGTGCCGGAGCGGTAGTGTCACCAGCACGCAACTGTATGGACCGGTCAGTAAAGTAATCTGCTGGTGGCACCCGCTGCAGAACCGCGTTTACTGTGGTCAGAATGACGGCACCGCCCGCGACGTCACCAGCGCCGCCATCTGCCTGATGCACGCCATGATCGGACAACCAGGCAAGCGTTTCGACCCGTTGGCCAACGAGGGTGCTTTGCGGTGACAATCTGTCAAAAGGCAGGCAATCCCATGCCGGAAACAGGCGAAGCGGGACGTTCGGAGATTGCATCGCCAGCGCATCACGCATTGCCATCATGCGCGCGTCATCGCGTGCCACATAGACAAGCCGGTCCCCTGCCGACAGACGTTGCGCCAGCGCCAGCATACAGGCCCCATCCGGCACACCCCAGAGCGATTCCTCAAATGAAATATTATTAATATAATCAACCACGTATTAGGATTCTTTAAAAGATTTTATCAGTGTAAAAACAGGTGTATTGTAGATGACTGGTACACTATCGTTACCCATCACCCAGGCATAGATCCTGTCATCACCTGCATCCAGCAGCGCCTCGAAATCATCCAGCCCCTGGTCATCCAGTGTACCAAGATGCGCAGCCGCGAAATGACCAAGCAACAGGTCGGTCTCCTTCATGCCGGTATAGCTTGCCTGATAGATCAGGCGTTTTAGGCGAATGGCGCGTGTTTCATCCATAAAAATCTCGGTGTGATTGCGGCAGGCAGATCTGGCAGATGACCGCTACCGGGAATATGGGTCGATTTGCGTACAAAGCAATGGCTTTATGCACCCGTCATACGGATCATTTACAGCTTTTTGTTTTGCCATCCGCTTTGTTGTAGTGTTGGCGAACTATCAACCCTTTTGAAAGAAGGCAGAATGGCCGGTGCATCCACGACGTCCCACTGAAATTTTTGGCCTGTTTGCAGCCACGACGGTGCTGCCCGGCGTCGGCCCAAAACTGGCTGCCACGCTGGAGAAGCGTATCGGCACCCATGTGATTGATGTCCTGCGTCACCTGCCTGTCGGCCTGATTGACCGACGGGCCCGTCCAAGCCTTGATGATGTTGCCGATGGCAGTATCGCTACCTTTGAAATCCTAGTTATCAAACACGATAAGCCACCCCCAGGGACCCGGCGGCCCTGGCGGGTGATGTGCGAAAATGAAACCGGCCAGATTGATCTTATCTTTTTTCATGCGCGTGACGATTATGTCAGCCGCATGTTACCGGCTGGCGAACGCCGTATCATTAGTGGACGCGTCGAACTGCGCCAAGGCCAACCCCAGATGGCGCACCCGGATCATATTGTGCGCCCTGACGCGCCGGAAGAAATGCCGCAGATTGAACCCGTTTATCCGTTGACAGCTGGCCTGTCACCAAAGGCCCTGCGCCGTGCCATAGAAGGCGCAATGCGACGCATTCCGCGACCGCGTGAATGGATCGCTGCAGCCGTCATGCAACAGAAGAACTGGCCCGATTTTGCAACCGCGATGGACAGGGTTCATCATCCTGAAAACGCAGAAGATCTATTGCCTGCTGCACCTGCACGCGCGCGATTGGCATATGATGAATTGCTGGCTAACCAGCTGGCATTGATGCTCGTGCGGCGTGCTGCCTCTGACAGCATGCCCGGCCGTTCCTTTAACGGAACCGGTGCGTTGACCAGAGCATTGGTGAAGGCGCTGCCTTTCAGCCTGACGGGGGCACAGGAGCGCACCATTACGGAGATTGCGACGGATCAGACGTCAGAAAACCGCATGCTGCGGATGCTGCAGGGGGATGTGGGCTCAGGAAAGACACTTGTGGCGCTTCACGCCATGCTGCATGCGGTTGAATCAGGGGCGCAGGCGTCGCTGCTGGCCCCGACCGAAGTTTTGGCGCGCCAGCATCATGCAACCATCAACGCCTTTCTGGCACCATTGGGCATGGAGGCGCATCTGCTGCTCGGGCAGGGACGCAACGGAAGCGCCGAACGTCGTGCCGTCATAAACGGGTTGGCAAATGGCAATGTGCAGCTTGTAGTCGGCACACATGCGCTTTTGTCGGAAAGTGTCAGCTTTGCAAATCTCGGGCTTGCCGTGGTTGACGAACAACACCGGTTTGGGGTGCGTCAACGCATTCTGCTTGGCCAGAAGGGTGAAGGGGTGGACGTGATTGTCATGACCGCCACGCCTATCCCGCGATCGCTGTCTATGACCGCCTATGGCGACCTGGATCATTCTCGGCTCGATGAAAAACCGGCGGGACGGTTGCCAATAGATACACGCGCCATAGCGCTGGACCGGCTTGGCGAAGTAGTGGCACGCCTTGGCATTGCTATCACCGCAGGCAGACGCGCCTACTGGATATGCCCACTTGTTGAGGAGTCCGAAAAACTGGATGTTGCCGCTGCCGAAGACCGCGCAGTGACTCTGGCGCGTGCCCTGCCCAATGTAAGAGTGGCTCTCGCACATGGCAAAATGAAAAGCGCGGATCGTGACGCTGCTATGAACCAGTTTCGTGAAGGTACAGCCCAGTTACTGGTGGCAACAACGGTTGTCGAGGTTGGCGTTGATGTGCCCGAGGCCAGTGTAATTATTATCGAGCATGCAGAGCGGTTCGGGCTTGCACAGCTGCATCAGCTTCGCGGGCGTGTTGGACGCGGGCATGACGCCTCATCCTGCCTGTTGCTGTTTGCCTCTCCCCTGTCCGACCTTGCCAACCAACGTCTAGATGTCATGCGCGAAACCAATGATGGGTTTGTGATTGCGGAACGTGATCTTGAATTGCGCGGCCCAGGCGAATTTCTGGGCCAGCGACAATCCGGCATGCCGGAATTCGCTCTTGCTGATCTGAATGCGCACCGCGATCTGCTAGCGCTGGCGCGTGACCAAGCGGCGGATATGGTGGACAGTGACGGCGCGCCGCATGACCGCGAGATAGCAGATCTCTTGTTGAGCTTGTTTGAGCGCGATAGCGCAGTTCGCTTTCTCGCTTCTGGCTAGACTGTGGTCAACTGCGCCGGCCTGCAGTCTTTTTCGCTGCTTTTTTCTTTGTGGCCACTTTTTTTGCGAGCGATTTCTTTGTTGTAGGCGACTTCGCCGGCACCTTCTTTTTGGCCGCCGCTAGCGGCGCTGCGCGCGCTGTCGCGCTGGACTTGGCACTCCCGCGCTTTGCGCCATCATCCGGTGGGGTGACAATGCCGCCTGACACCACGAGCTTCACTGCATCCTCAACAGACATATCCATAAAAATTAGGTCCTTGCGCGGACAAAATAACAAAAAGCCGGAGGTAGGGTTTGGTGTCGTCGGTACAAAAACATTAACCATGTTCCCGCTGATCCGCCGTGCGACTTCTTCCTTGGTGCTGCCAGTAACAAAGCCAATCACCCATAATCCGCGACGTGGATATTCAACAAGGATCACCTCACGGAAGGCATCAGACTGCGTTGAGATCACCGTCTCAAGGATCTGCTTTATAGCACCATAAATCGACCTAACGACTGGCATCCTGTTGAGGATCGATTCTCCAAGACGGATAATCCACCGTCCCAGAAAGCCGGCTGCCACAGCACCAATCAGGGTGATTATAACCGCCCCTATGATCAAACCGACACCAGGCAGGCTGGTGAAGCTGTTCTGGCTGACCCACGGCAACAAGCCCGCAACCTGACTATCGATCAACTGAACGGCTGTCCAAGTAATGTAGACTGTCAACAATACCGGCGCTGTAACCAAAAGGCCGGTCAGGAACCAAGATCTCAAGCGGGCCAGAATACCGACCTTGCGGCGGGGCGTTTGGGTTTGTTCAGTCATTAGATCGCCATCGTTGCGGTAAGGCAGGGTCGGCAGGATAATGATATGATAAAGAGATCAACGCAAGTCGCCAATCATGACAATCGCGGCAATAATCAGACATTACGGTGACAATCCTCACGCACGCGAATATCATATCGCCTTACTAAGATCTCACCCGAGCAGGACAATCGCCAATGATTCCGACGTCAAAAGACCCGGTAGACCATAAGACACTGAAAGAGCTAGAGCGGCTGATCCGCATTATGCGGAAGTTGCGTGACCCGCAACATGGTTGTCCTTGGGATGTCAAACAGACCCTACAGAGTATTGCCCCCTACACCATTGAAGAAGCTTATGAAGTTGCCGATGCTATTGCCCGCGGCGATGATGATGACATCCGTGACGAATTGGGGGATCTGCTATTACAGGTTATATTCCACGCGCGCATGGCCGAAGAATCTGGCGGCTTTGCCCTTGCCGATGTTGCAAAAAGCATCAATGACAAGATGGTGGCGCGCCATCCCCATGTGTTTGGCAGCGAGAAATCCGTTTCTATAGAGCAGCAGAACCGGCGCTGGGAGGACATCAAAGCGGTTGAACGAGCCCGACGCGGCCAAACCGGCACGCTCGATGATGTCGCTGCCGGACTCCCACCCATGCTGCGGGCATTGAAACTACAGAGGCGCGCCGCGCGCGTCGGGTTCGACTGGCCTGAGATCGACCAAGTGATTGACAAGCTGCATGAGGAAACAGCTGAACTAAAAGCCGAGTTATTGTGCAACCCGCCAAAAAGCGAGAGGGATCAGGCGCGGGTAGCTGATGAGGTTGGTGATATTCTATTTGTTGCAATCAACCTTGCCCGCAAGGCCGGAATCGACCCGGAAACCGCCCTCATGAGATGCAATTCTAAGTTTGAGCAACGATTTAGATATATTGAACAGGAATCTAAAAAACATAATAAAAATATCAAAAACCTTTCACTAAATGAAATGGAAATATTGTGGCAGGCGGCTAAATCCGCCTCGTGATCAGAACTAGCCCTTCTTGCAAAGTGCCGCCAAAACGCCGCTTAATCATATATTGGTATCGCCCCAAACATGCGCGCGTACCCGTCGCCAGTCATCCGCAGTGGGTGTGATCAGAAAGGGGTCATTTCGGTCCGCGCTAAAGGCCGCCGCATCTGTTACCATCGCGGCATGTGCACCAGCTTCACGGCACAGCAGGTCAACCGGCGCATGGTCCCAGGGAGTACAGCTGCCATGGAAAAGAAAATGCTGTTTGCCCGAGGCAATTTCTGCCCCCAGAATACCGCTGCTGCCTGAAAACGTGCGTCCAGGCAGCTGACGCAGCGCAGCGCGGACGTGACTATACCGTGGTTCCGAAATGCCAAGCGCATTGCCGCCGCCTATCATCTCCGCCAGTTCCAACGCGCCCTTCCCAGTGGCCTTCAGCATTCTTCGCGATGCAAGTGTCACCAGCATAGCGCCATCGCCTGCAGCCGCCGTATATAGCGTTTCTGTAAGTGGCACCCAGATCCAACTGGCAACAGGCACGCCATGTTCTAGCAGGGCAACCATGCTGCAGAACCCGCCATTACCCTTGACGAAATTGCTGGTGCCATCCACAGGATCAACAGTCCAGGCACGTGGCGCACGCACTGCTTCAAGAATGGAGGGAGTTTCGGCGCAGGCTTCTTCGCCAATCACCGGGCAATCGACAAGCTCACGCAATCGCGGAGTGAGCCACTTTTCAGCCTCGCGGTCAGCAACCGTCACAAAGTCCGTGGGACCGGATTTGGTTTCAATATCGCTGTAAGCCAGCGCACCAAAACGCGGCAGAATGGTTTTTTCACCAACCTCGCGCAACAGAGTGGCCACGCTGTCTACCAAAGGGCTGCCCATCAGCAATCTCGACGAAACGGGCTATTGATCGTCGTCTGACGCTTCCAAGTCATCATCCAGATCCTGCAACTGGATAGCGGTCATGGGCATAATCGTCGAGATGGCATGCTTGTAGACAAGTTGCACATGCTGGTCACGTTTCAACAGAATAGAGAAGTTGTCGAACCAGGTGATCATACCCTGCAACTTTACACCATTCATCAGAAACACTGTGACTGACGCGTGAGATTTGCGCACATTATTTAAAAACAGTTCCTGAAGGTTTCGGCTCTTATCTCCGGCCATTAAGTTCTCCCGTGTTAAATCTAGTCTACATTCAAGCGCAAATCCGCACAATGGCACTTTGCCTAGCCTGCATTTCGGGCCTTATTTGCTGGCCTTTATAACGGAGAGACACGGCAAGAACGTCGTAAAAGCGGGTCAGCACGCGTGGCTAGAAGAAGTCTAGCCTTACTGACAGCAACTTCTCAACCTGTGTGATCTTGCCCCGGGCCGCAAAAATGACTACCGTGTCACCGGCTTCAATAACCGTGTCCCCGCGGGCAGCAATGACTTGTTTGTCGCGCATCACACCACCAATAACGATCCCTTTTGGAATACGGGCCTCACGCAGCGGCTTGCTGATCAATAATGATGAAGCCAGCGCTTCCGCCTCAAGCACTTCGCCCAAATCCTCAATGATCGGATGTACATCCCGAATACGGCCACGCCGCACATGTTCAAGGATAGATGAAACAGTGATCTGCGACGGGCTGATGACCGCATCAACGCCCAGCGCCGCGACAAGCGGGATAAACCCAGGGATATTCACCAGCGCCACCGCATGCTTTGCGCCAGTTCTTTTCGCCAGCAATGCGGAAAGTATATTGACCTCATCATCATCGGTCACCGATACAAAAGTCTCGGTTGTCGAAACCCCAGCCTCGGCCAGAATACCACTATCCAGCGCATCACCATTCAGAATACCGGTGACACGAAATTCCTCGGCAAGTTCACGCGCACGCTGCGCATTACGCTCGATCAGCTTGACCTGGGTGTTTTCAAAATTCGCCTCTATCTCGCGCCCGACCATATGGCCGATGGCACCGCCACCCGCAATAACAACCGAACGAGCCTCAGGTTCCTCATGGCCAAAGCTAGCCATCGCCCGGTGCAGATGCGACGCATCACAGACGAAGTAAACGCGATCGCCCGGCCGCATTGTTTCCTGACCATTGCGCGGCACCACAAGCTTGCCATCGCGGATAATGACGAGCATGGTCATGTTTAGGTCGGGAAACAGATTGGTCAAATGGCGAATGGGTGTGTCCATGATAGGGCACGCATCATCGCAAAGCACCCCGACAAGGTTCATCCTGCCGCCGCACAATTCCTTGACGTCAAAGGCACCCGGCACACGCAGCTGGTTGGTCACTGCGGCAGAAACCTCAGCCTCAGGCGAAATAATGTGGTCGATCGGCAGGTGGTCAGGTGAATATAGATCGCCGTAAAGAGGATCAAGATAGGGCTGATGACGAATACGTGCAATCTTCACCGGAGTGTTAAAAATCGTGTGCGCCACCTGACAGGCGACCATATTTACCTCGTCAGACTCGGTCACTGCGATTAACAGCTCGGCATCACGCGCACTGGCACCGGACAGAACGTCAGGATAGGACGCAACACCGACCACCCCACGCACATCAACCTGTTCGGTCAAACGCTGAATCTTCTCAGCCGACGCATCGATGACAGTCACGTCATTCTGTTCTTCGACAAGATGCGAAGCGATACTGGTACCGACAAGCCCGGCCCCGCAGATTACGATCTTCATTGCTTGTCACTCCCGTCGGCGTCAGCTTCCTTGCCGTCCACTGCAACTTCCAGCGCTTTGAGCTTACGATGTAGGGCCGACCGTTCCATCCCGACAAAACCAGCCATTCTGGATACATTACCTTCGAATCTGGCTAGCTGGACGGCCATATATTGCTTTTCAAAGGTTTCGCGGGACTCACGAAGCGGGAGCGCCAATAGCGTTTCCATACCAGAAACATCCATAGCAGGCGAGATATTCTGAATTTCGGCAGGCAGACCTTCAAGCCCGACCGGTTTGCTTCGGTCTGCGGGGGCCATGATCAGCATATTCTCAATCGTGTTGAGCATCTGACGCACATTTCCCGGCCAATGATACCCCTGCATGGCGGCTAGCACTTCATCGGACAGCTTAATTTTGCCAAGGCCCGTGCGACGGCTGACGACATCCACAAAATGATGTGCCAGGTGCGGAATATCTTCACGCCGCTCGGACAGTTGCGGCATGGCGAGGGGTACTACGCCGAGCCTGTAATACAGATCTTCACGCAAATTGCCGGCAGAAATTTCAGACGCCAGATCCTTGCTAGACGCCGAAATAACACGCACATCAACAGATACTTCCTGATGCCCACCCAGGCGGCGAAAGCGCTGCTCGGTCACAGCGCGTACAATCTTTCCCTGAGTTTCAAGCGGCAAATCACAGATTTCGTCGAAATAGAGAGTGCCTTTATGCGCCTGCTCGAACAAACCGACAATACGACGGTTGTTGTTCAGATTGTCTGAGCCGAACAAATCAACCTCTGACCGGTCAGTTGCAAGACGTGCGCAACTCGCAACGACAAAGCGGGACCCACGCCTGTTCGAATTATGGTGGATCAAACGTGCCGCAAGTTCTTTTCCCGTGCCATTCGCGCCACTGATCAAAACCCGACTGGCTGTTGGTGCAATCCGCTCAATGGAGGTGCGGATGGCCTTTACAGATTGTGAAACACCAACAAGCTCAGGTTTGCTCTCTTCACTAATACGAGCCCGTAATTCGGCATTTTCCCGTGACAGTCGCGAAGATTCCAGCGCGCGTTGCACCATCAGCAACAACCTGTCTTCCTTAAACGGCTTTTCTATAAAATCATATGCACCATTACGAATCGCCTGAACCGCAGTTTCAACTGTGCCATGACCTGAGATCATCACCACGGGCAGGTCTGGATAGATGCCCTTTACCCAATCAAGTAATTCCAGCCCGTCCATATCGGAATCGCGCATCCAGATATCTAGAATGGCCAAACCCGGCGGTTTGGATGCCATAAGGTCACGTGCCTCACCTGCGCTCGCGGCCTCCATTGTAGCGAAGCCTTCATCCCGCAGTGTTGCGGCAATAAGCGAACGGATATCGCGCTCATCGTCGACAATCAAAATGTCACCAGCGGTCTTCACTGATCGGCTCCCATATCTTCGTGAAAGCCCAGATAGATGATGGCGCATGCACCCCCATCATCCGCATTCACAAGTTCCAGCGTGCCTGCGTGGTCCTGCACAATTTTCGACACAATCGCAAGCCCAAGTCCAGTCCCTTTAGCGCGATGCGTGACATAGGGTTCAAGCAGCTTTTTGCGATCCATCTCCGGATAGCCAGGCCCATTATCCCTCACCTTGAGCGTCACCAGACCCGCCTGTTTCCCGATTGAGAGCTCAACCCGCGGAGTCTTTGTTCGAGATTCCCGCAAGCTGTCGACGGCGTTCTGAATAAGATTGGAAACCGCCTGCCGCAACAATCCAGCATCGCCAAGAACAATATATGCGGCGCCGGCATCCGCGGTCGGTGCGTCATCGACAAGTGACAGCTTGATATTGTCATCCTCGAACAGCGTCATCTGGCCTTCAACCAATGTGCGCAAATCTACCGGCGCCATATCCGGTTGCGGCATCCGGGCAAATGCCGAAAATTCGTCGACCATCCGGCCAATATCCTCAACCTGGCGGCTGATAATTGACAGATATTCGGTAAATTGTTCGCTGGCCGCAACATCTTCGGGCTTGTATTTGCGGCGCAGACGGTCCGATGCCAGCTGGATCGGAGTCAGTGGATTCTTGATTTCATGCGCGATGCGACGCGCAATATCTGACCAGGCAGCCTTGCGCTGCGCGGACAGTAGATCAGTCACATCGTCGAAAGTGACAACATAGCCGATGATGGCGCCGTCGACACGTTCAGCGGCGATACGTGCCCGCAACGTCAGATGCTGCCCGCCACGTTCAAGAATGACCTGGTCTTCTGCAAAGCCGCGCTTGCGCGACGTCGCCATGGATAACAACCCGGCAAATTCAGGGACAGCATCAGCCAGCTTATGGCCAATCAACTTGTCAGTCGGTGCCTGCAGCAATTCGATCGCCGTGGTATTGGGCAGCGTTACATTCAAATCCTTGTCCAGCCCGATCACCCCGGACGAAACACCACCCAGAACTGCTTCTGTGAATTCACGTCGTCGGTCAATCTGTTTATTGGCCTGCACCAGCTGTTCACGGCTGCGTACAATTTCGTCGAGCATGTTGTTGAATGACAGGCCAAGCCTTGCGATTTCCTCAAGCTCTAGCCCCTTGGGCACACGCGGCGCCAGATTGCCTGCCCGCACCTGTTCGGCGACCGAAATCACCAAGCCCAGCGGCTCGACAATGGCGGTCGCCAGATTAAGCCCTACCCATAGGGCGGTGATCAGCAGCAATGCCAGGAACAGGCCGAACACAAAGGCAAAGCTGATCTGAAGATCAAGCTGTCTTATGCCAAGTTGTTGATAATCGGCGGCGGCAAGTCGCGTGTTATCGACAGCCTCCAGTACCGAGCGGTCGATAAAGCGCCCAACAAACAGATAGGCATCGACAAAGCTGTTTAGCTTCACAACCGCGCGCAGCTTGTTTGTCTGGTCGGCGCGCAGCAATACAACCTCACCATTACGCGCCTTTGTCAGCCATTCCTCGCGGATATTGATAAATGTGACAGCAAAGGCAAATCGCGACTTACCAATAACCTGTCCGGTGCCATCAAGGATGATGGCCTCCGACAGGTTCCGCAAAGCAGTCTGGTTTGTCAGATATTGCTCCAAAAGTGCCGCATTGCCGCGCAGCCTGAATGCCTCGCGATTGACATCATTGGCAATCGTCAGCACATCGCTCTGGATCGAGCTGGCATGTTCCTCAAAATAGTAATCAGCGACCTGAACAGACTCGTTAACGGCGGTTGAAATCCGGTCGGCAAACCAGCCGCGCAGGGAATAATCCACAACAAACAGCGCAAAGGCGGTGATGATAATGGCAGGCAATGCCGCCACACCGCCAAACATAAGCGCAATGCGCCAATGCAGTTCGTATCCGGCAAGCCGCTGGCGCCGCTCGCTCAACAGCTGCAGGATCTGCCTAATGACGAACCCGCCAACAATGATGACCGCCAGAAAATCAATCGCAATCAGGGTTGTCAGAAATGTGCTGTCCTGCTGCGCGGGGTCAAAGCGCGACAGCGTGAAGACTGTCAGCATACCGATCGATAAGGCGATCAGAACGGCCAGGTAACCGAGCCTGTTTTCAGAGAACCGCAGGATCGACCCGCGCGGCCGTGTTGGCGCCGGTACCGTCATGCCTGTTTTCCTGACCAGATTCCGAGCTCGCGGATACGTTTGCGCAGCGTGTTGCGATTAATGCCCAGAATGTCAGCTGCCTTGACCTGATTGCCGCGGGTAATTTCCAGTGTTGCCACGATCAGCGGATATTCCACTTCACGCAGCACACGCCCGTGCAACCCCTGTGGCGGCATGGCACCATTCAGCGTGTCGAAATACCGGCGAATGTGCTGGTCAACGGATTGCGACAGGCTATCAGCCTCAAGGGGCGGTTTATCCTCCGGACCTGCAGCTACAAGTTCGGTATCCACCATCTCGGCGGAAATGACGTCCTCACTCACCAATACAAGAAGACGGCGCACGAGATTTTCAAGCTCGCGGACATTGCCCGGCCAATGCCATGCAGCCAAGGCGCGAATGGCATCAGGGGTGAACCGTTTCAGCGGCAACCCCCCTTCGGCAGCGATCTTCAGGAAGTGGTTTACCAGCGGGGCAATATCCTCAGTGCGTTCTCGCAAAGGCGGCAGGCGCAACGGCACCACATTCAACCGGTAGAACAGATCTTCACGGAACAGCCCCTGCTGCATCAGGTGCTGCAGATTATGGTTTGTCGCTGCGATGATCCGCACATTGGCCTTTACCGGCCGTGTCGCCCCGACAGGCAGAAATTCACCATCTTGCAGGACCCGCAGCAATCTTGTCTGGGCTTCGGGTGGCATGTCGCCAACCTCATCCAGAAACAGGCTCCCGCCTTCGGCCTGCTCAAACCGGCCAGACATGCGAATATCTGCACCGACAAACGCACCCTTCTCATGTCCAAATAATTCAGATTCCACCAGATTTCTGGGAATCGCGGCCATATTGATCGCCACGAAGGGGCCCGCACGTCGTGACCCCAAATCATGAAGTGCGCGCGCCACCAACTCCTTGCCTGTGCCGCTCTCACCCGTCACCAGAACTGTCAGATCAGTGCTGACAACGCGGGCCATCGCCTTGAAAATATCCTGCATGGGACGTGAACGCCCGACCAGCGGTCCGCCCTCTTCCATATTGCCTTTTTGCGTGGCCTCCATGCCGGGCTGCCCGATACTGGCAACGGCGCGTCCCGTCGCCTCGACAAGGCTGCGCAGTTCGAACGGTTTTGGCAGATATTCGAATACACCAGTCTGTTGTGCCTTGACCGCCGTCAGCAGGGTAGAGCGTGCGCTCATCACAATAACCGGCATGCCGGGCCGGCGTTCCTGAATGCGCGGCAGCAGATCGAGCGCATCGCCGTCAGGCAAACCAATATCGCTGATCAGAACATCGCCGCGACCACTTTCAATCAACTTCCAAAGACCTGCCGCGGTGCCGCTGGACTGGACCGTATAGCCCTGCCTGGCAAGCGCTTGCTGCACAACCAGCCGGACTGATTTGTCATCCTCGGCAACCAGAATATGCGCCGGCTTGTCAGCCATGACCATGCCCCTTTCCGGAAAGCGGGAAATTTAGTCGAAACACCGTACGGCCCGGCACGGAATCCACTTCAACCATGCCGCCGTGATCGGCAACAACGCTGGCAACAAGGGCCAACCCCAACCCACTGCCGCCGGCCTTACCCGATACGAAGGGGTCAAAGATATTATCGCGAATGTCCGGCGCAATTCCCGGGCCCTTATCCACCACTTCTACCTGAATGGGCACATGCAATTGAGCCGCGCCGCCCCCACTCAATCGCCGCCCACGAGAATAAGAGGTCTTGATAGTTATTTTTGTAGTATTTTCAGAAGCTTCAAATGCGTTCTTAAAAACATTTAGAAAAGCTTGAATGAGCAAATCCCGATGACCGTCAACGGGCGGCAATGAGGGATCATAGCTACGTGTAACGGTCATGGACGCCCCATAGGAGGCCGCCGAAATACGCAGGCAATGGTCTAGAATTTCGTGGATATTCACCGGTGTAAGCGCGACCACACCACCACCAGCAAAGCCTTCCATGCGATCGAGAAGTGCGGTGACCCGGTTGGTTTCCTCGACGATCATAGATGCGAAACTTTCATTTTCCGGCGATAGATCTGCCTGCAACAATTGCGCGGCACCTTTGATTCCAGCCAGCGGATTCTTGACCTCATGCGCCAGCAGGGCTGCCATGGCCGCAATGGATCGTGCGGCCCCGTGAAAGGCTGATTGTCCGCGCAACCGTTCGGCCAGTGCCCGCTCTTGCAATGTGACCAGCATCCGGCCCGACTGCGTGTTGCGGTCACCAAACGGCGCGATCTGAACATTCAACAATTTCAAACCCAGACGTGGACCGGCAATTTCAATTCCCTGATCCGCAACCGACGCCATCTGCGAGCGCGAGCGCGCCAACAACATGTTAAGATTGGAATCCTCGGGAATTTGTGCTGACAGCGCGGTGCCGTGCAACATGGCGGCACTGGAGTCAAAAAACATTTCTGCCGCTTGGTTCAAAAACAAGAAATGATCCTCAGCGTCGAGAACAAACACCGGGTTTGGCAAACTCGCAAGGATCAGCGCGGCTTCATTTTTTGCAGCATCATGACCGAGATCAGGGTTCATTTCGTCCATCATGCCGCCCGTGCTGCCTGCAACCCGTCAAAAAAGGTATCGACAGCCGCGAAGACAGCTGCTGCGTCGATTGTGTTGTTAGCGATGTCGCGCAACTCGGTAGCCCCTGGCAGGCCATGCGCATACCAGGCAATATGCTTGCGTGCCAGTCGCATGGCCCGCGTGCCGTAATGCGTCAGCATATCGTCGAGATGTGTCTGCATCATTGTCTGGCGAGTGGCAATGTCAGGGTCTGGGCGCACCGCAACCCCGCGCAGGAGGTCGCCTACCTGCGCCAGCACCCAAGGCCGCCCCTGTGCGCCACGGCCGATCATCACCCCGGCTGCACCGCTTACCGTCATCGCAGCATTTACATTGTCTAGATTGCGAATATCGCCATTGACGATGACTGGCAGGTCTACCGCGCCCACAACAGCACGCACAGCCTGCCAGTCGGCATCCCCATTATACATCTGGCAGCGTGTTCGCCCGTGTACAGCTATCATCGCGATACCGGCATCTGCCGCATGACGCGCAATCACCGGAGCATTGAGACAGCTATCATCCCAGCCAAGACGCATTTTCAGCGTCACAGGCACGTCAACCGCGCGGGCCACATGCTGCAGAATACTGGCCGCCAGCGGCTCGTCACGCATCAGGGCCGAACCAGATAACCGGCCTGTCACTTTCTTTGCCGGACACCCCATATTGATATCAATGATGGTTGCCCCCAGATCCGCGGCGATCTTTGCGGCCTCGGCCATGATCTGCGGGTCCCAACCGGCAAGCTGCACCGACAACGGGGCCTCTGAAAGGATATCCGTACGCAATTTGCGCATTTCCGAACGTACCTCGCGCAGAATGGCAGCGCTGGCCACCATTTCGGTGACGACAAGCCCGCCGCCAGCACGACGCACCGCCCGCCGGAAAGGCAGATCGGTTACACCCGACATAGGCGCTAAAATGGCGGCATGCGGAATCGCTATGTCACGGATGAGAAGGCTCATGCATCTTGCGGGCGATGGCTCTTCGCCCCTGCTCTGCTGAAATTTTGAGCATAATGCATCACAAAGCAGCATCGTTTCCAGTGAAAAGATATATAATCTGCGCAATCCGAGCCTCGGCAATGGCATTTGACACTGCAATGGCCAGCCAGCCATGTGCTGGTGGACTTTGCCTGACGGTTCGGAGATAACGTAGCCATGAGCTCTACACCCTCGACCCAGATGGCAATCACCAGCCAGACACAGCAACCGCTTGCCGCGATTATCCTTGCCGCCGGCAATGGTCAGCGCATGGGTGATGGCCTTGAAAAACAGTTTCGGCCACTGGCCGGCAAACCGGTACTGATATATTCCGTGACCGCCTTCTTGACGCATCCGGCATGCGCTCGCATCGTCATCGTCTGTGCGTCATCGCAAATGAAAAAGGTCAGGACCATTCTGGGATCTCTGGTGGACGATCGGCGTGTCGATATTACCAGCGGCGGTGCAAGGCGACAGGATTCGGTACAGGCAGGCCTCGCCATCCTGACGACAGAGACGGACACGCCGGATCCGTCGATGCTGGTTGCCATTCATGATGCGGCACGCCCGCTGCTGCCTGCAGCTGTCATTGACCGGCTGATTGCGGCCATGCAGGACGGTGCTGCAGCGGCGCTGCCCATCATGCCGGTTGTGGATACACTGAAAACAATCAGTGACACCCAGATTGCCGGGACAGTTGACAAGTCAGCCCTTGCTGCCGCCCAGACACCGCAAATATTCCGCCTTGCCCATATTGCAAAGCTACACACAGACCACCCGGAAGACATCGAGATTACCGATGATATCCAGCTGGTTGAGGCAGATGGACAGGTTGTGACAGCGGTTGCCGGTGACAGGCGCCTGATGAAACTGACGACGGTTGAGGATTTTGATATTCTGATCGCCTTGATGTCCCGCGAGAAAGGCAGCCGCCAGATGATTCCTGATATTCGTGTTGGCAACGGCTTCGATGTGCATCGCTTTTCAGATGGCCCTGGCCCGGCGCGCATTGGCGGTATTGATGTACCTAGCCCGCACGGCCTTGCCGCACATTCGGATGGCGATGTTGGCCTGCACGCCCTTTGCGATGCGATCTTCGGTGCGCTTGGTGATGGTGATATCGGGGCGCATTTTCCACCCTCTGAAGATCGCTGGAAGGATGCGGACAGTGCGGATTTCCTGTTATTTGCGGTGGGACGCTGTGCAAAACGGAAGGCTGTCATCCAGCATCTGGACCTGACGCTGATCTGTGAAATGCCAAAGATTAGCCCGCATCGTGATGCCATGCGCCGGCGGATTGCCAACCTCGCCAGCATTCCTTTCGACCGCGTTGGCGTCAAGGCCACAACATCCGAAAAACTGGGCTTCACAGGGCGCAGCGAGGGCATTGCCGCACAGGCCACCGCCACGCTGGTTATAATGGCACCATCGATGGATCATAATGATGGCTGATCCAGCGCAGAATCGCGCCCTGATGATGCTGGCGACGTTGGGCCCTATCGGGTTTTTTAAACCCGCACCTGGCAGTTGGGGATCAGCAACTGCGGTTGTGCTTGCAGCCATCCTCGCGATGCTGTCCCCATGGCTTCTTGAGATTGCCACCCTGCTGGTCTGTCTGCTGGGTGTTCTAGCGGCCGGACTATACCAGACAGTCACATCGCGGCATGACGCCCCGGAAGTCGTCATAGACGAGTTGGCTGGCCAGTGGATTGCCCTGCTGGCGGTGCCGCTTGACTGGCGCTGGTATTTGTTGGCCTTTCTGCTGTTCCGCTTCTTCGATATCGTCAAACCCGGACCGGTGCGCATGGCTGAAAACCTGCCGGGCGGCATCGGGGTGATGGCAGATGATATTGTTGCAGGTGTGTTGGCAGCTGTTTGTTTGCTGCTTATCCGGTGTTGGGGGATCATGCAGTGAACGCCGAGACCTATAATACCGAGATCGCCAGACTGTCACAGCAGCTTGTTACTCGCGCCAGTGCGGCCGGCATCATGGTCACATGCGCCGAATCCTGCACGGGCGGACTGGTTACCGCTGCATTGACTGATATCGCTGGTGCCTCGGCAGTGCTTGACCGCGGCTTTGTAACCTATAGCAATGCCGCAAAGACGGATTTACTTGGGGTCGCCCCTGCCACGCTGATGGCGCATGGGGCGGTATCGGCAGAAACAGCCACTGAAATGGTCCATGGCGCATTAGCCACCGCCACCGGCACAAGCCTTGCGGTATCGATTACCGGCATCGCTGGCCCCGGTGGCGGCAGTGCTGACAAACCTGTCGGGCTGGTATTTTTTGGCCGCGCTATTGCCGGTGGCGGCACACAAAGCTGGCGGCATCATTTCACTGGCGACCGCGCTTCCATCCGCGAGCAGGCCACGATGCGCGCACTGAACCTGATGATTGAAGGCATACCCGCCCAAGACCACGCCTGATACGGATTTTGTACCGCCAACATCGTTTTCGGCAGCATCATTTATCGGCACCATCTCAAAGCACCATCGCACCGGCACGCAACCGAAGCAGCTTACCCTTGTGGAGCGGTCACCTGAGGCCGTGCTTGATCCGCCGAGATCCGTTCTAGCGCTCGTCCATACAGCGCGTCTGCGCGCGTTTCAAAGGCCTGCACCATGCGGCGGACCGCATCGGTGAATAATGTTTCGATCACCGACTGCAAAAGGCGCGAGTTGAATTCGAAATCAACATGGAAGTCGATCTCGCAACCATCCTCATGCGTTAGAAAGCGCCAGGAATTGGTAAGATATTTGAACGGGCCCTCGGCATATTTGACCTCAATCTCCAGTTGCTCCGGGTTCAGTTGGACATAGGATGTAAACCGCTCGCGGAACATCCGAAAACCAATGATCAGGTCAGCCGACAAGGCATGTTCATCTGCCCGCCGGATACGGGCGGCAAGACACCATGGCAGAAATTCAGGATAGCGCCTGACATCCGCAACGAGCGCGTACAGATCCTCGGGACGATGCGGGATGACCCGCCTTTCAGAATGGACCGTCATGTCAGCTTGCCGCCAACGCCGAATTTCGGGCGTCGCGAAGTGCCGCAAAATCGTCGTCTGCATGGTAAGATGAACGCGTCAGTGGCGTCGATGCCATCAACAAAAAACCCTTCGACTTGCCAATCCTTGCATAACTTTCAAACGTAGCCGGCTCGACAAAACGATCAACTGCGGCATGTTTCGGCGTTGGCTGCAAGTACTGGCCGATGGTCATGAAATCCACATCAGCGCTTCGCAGGTCATCCATAATCTGACCGACTTCTTCATCGCTTTCACCTAGCCCGACCATGATCCCTGACTTGGTGAATATCGAAGGGTCCAGCTGCTTGACCTGCTGCAGGATCGACAGAGAGTGAAAGTAACGTGCGCCCGGCCGGATAGACGGGTACATGCGCGGCACCGTTTCCATATTGTGATTGAACACATCAGGGCGCGCTTCTACCACAATCTCCAGCGCCCGGGGTTTGCGCAAAAAATCCGGGGTCAGTATTTCGATGGTGGTGGACGCGGAATAGAGCCGGATGAATTTGATCGTGTCGGCGAAATGCTGTGCGCCGCCATCATCAAGGTCATCGCGGTCAACCGAGGTGATGACAACATGTTGCAACCCCAGTTTAGCAACTGCCTTGGCCGCATTTTCCGGCTCATGCGGGTCCAGCAGATCTGGCCGGCCAGTGGCCACATTGCAAAAGGCGCAGGCGCGTGTACAAACCGATCCAAGGATCATCATAGTGGCATGTTTTTTTGCCCAGCATTCACCAATGTTCGGACATGCCGCCTCTTCACAGACCGTAACAAGATCAAGATCGCGCATGAGGGCCCGGGTCTCGCCATAGGCCGCGGAAACGGGGGCCTTGACGCGCAACCAGTCTGGCCGGCGCGGTTGCGGCCGGTCCGGGTTTCTGCGTTTCTCCGGGTGGCGCTGTGCGCCTTTGCTGGTGTTGAGTTGCGGCATCCTGGCTTAGCTTTTGGTGCGGCGCACCGGGCGCCCTATCCTCGTAATGATGTTTCTCAACCTGATGCGTGATTTAGCACGTGTCTTCATTTTCACACACCCTAGAAATGTATGGCGCGACCATATGCATCAAGCACCGACTCATGCATCGCCTCGGACAGTGTCGGGTGCGGGAAAATGGTTTGCATCAGTTCCGCTTCTGTTGCCTCGAGGGTGCGCGCCACTGCATATCCCTGGATCAGCTCCGTCACCTCCGGACCAACCATATGCGCGCCCAACAGCTCGCCTGTCTTCTTGTCAAACACTGTCTTGATCAGCCCCTGATCATCGCCCATCGCGATGGCCTTGCCATTGGCCAGCATTGGAAAACGCCCGACACGAATATCATGCCCGGCAGCCTTGGCTGCGGCTTCGGTCAATCCGATCGACGCTACCTGCGGGCGGCAATAGGTACAGCCCGGTACAGTGCCATCGGCAATCGGATGTGCATCCTTGATGCCGGCCATATGCTCGACGCAGGCAATGCCCTCGTGGCTCGCCTTATGCGCCAGCCATGGCGGTCCAGCAACATCACCGATAGCATAAATACCCGGTTCGCCGGTGGCACCCCATTTGTCGGTCACGATATGATTGCGCTCGACCTTTACCCCGGTCCCTTCGAGGCCAAGGGCCTCGGTATTGCCGGTAATGCCAACCGCCAGTATGGCGCGCTCCGCACTGATATCATCTTGTTTGCCGTCAAAAGCTGCTGTGACACCGGCCTTGCCGGCCGTAAGGCTGGACAGCTTCACACCGGTCATGATCTTCATGCCACGCTTTTCAAAGGCATTCTGAACAAAGGAAGAGATTTCTTCATCCTCGACCGGCAAAATACGGTCCATGGCCTCAATCAGCGTGACGTCGACCCCCATATCCAGATAGAATGAGGCAAATTCTGCACCGATGGCCCCTGACCCGATGATAACAAGGGATTTTGGCATGGTCTCGGGTATCATCGCTTCGCGATAGGTCAGGATTTTGGTGCCGTCGGCTTCAAGGCCGGTAAGCGTGCGCGCGCGCGCGCCAGTCGCCAGAATGATGTTTCTGCCCACAATGTCAACGCCGTCAGTAAGGCTGACGACGCGCTGGTCACCCTTTTTGGCGCCCAGCTTGGCGACGGCGTCAAACACCGACACCTTGTTCTTTTTCAGCAGATGTTTCACCCCCAGTGAAAGACGCTCAGAGACTTTACGCGATCGTTTGACAACCGCCGGAAGATCGATCTTCACCTCACCGGTGATGGTAATTCCAAATGCCTCCATCTCATCGATTGAATGACGCAACTCTGCGGCCCGCAACAGTGCCTTCGTCGGGATACAGCCCCAGTTCAGACAGATGCCACCAAGATGCTCGCGCTCAACAAGCGCAACCGACATGCCAAGCTGGGCGGCCCGGATCGCGGCAACATAACCGCCTGGTCCTCCACCGATGACCACCAGATCAAAGTTTTTCTCCTGCGCCATGGTGGGTCCCCCGCTAAAGCAGCATCGTTACAGGCTGCTCGATATAGCCTTTGAAAGCCTGCAGCCACTCGGCACCAACAGCCCCGTCAACAACACGGTGGTCTGCCGACAAGGTAACGGTCATGACAGTGGCGACGGCCAGCTGACCATCACGCACAACCGGACGTTCCTCTCCGGCACCAACCGCGAGGATAGCGCCATGTGGCGGATTGATCACCGCGGCGAATTCCCGGATGCCATACATGCCCAGATTGGAAATCGTAAAGCTGCCACCGGAAAATTCCTTGGGCGCCAGCTGGCCATCACGCGCGCGGCTGGCAAGATCACGGGTTATTTCAGAAAGCGCGGCGAGGCCTTTCTGTTCCGCCGCCCATACAACCGGCGTCACCAGCCCGCCATCCACGGCCACCGCCATGGCAATATCAGCATGATGGAACAGGCGCGTATGGTCACCTTCCCAGCTTGCATTCGCCTTCGGCACCGCCATTAATGCCATCGCCGCCGCCCGTATTACCAGATCATTGATGGAAATCTTAACCCCGTCAGCAGCCTTATCATTCATCATCCGGCGAGCTGCCAGCAAATTGTCAATTTCACAATCGACTGTCAGATAGAAATGTGGCGCGTTTGCCTTTGATTCCTGCAGCCGCTGCGCAATGATCCTGCGCATCTGGCTATTTGGCTCAAGACTGCTGGCCCCGGCGACAGGAGCAGATGCCAATGCGGCCATCACGGGGGCCGGTGACGCAGCCTGCTCTTCGACATCGCGGCGAAGAATCCGCCCATGCGGACCGCTGCCAGAAAGACGCGCCAGATCAATTCCACGTTCAGCTGCGATGCGGCGTGCCAAAGGGCTGACAAAAATTCTACTGCCATCAACCGATGTGGCAGGTGCTTTCGGGGCCGCAACTGCAACCACATCGCTTGTTTGGACCGGCGCTGCCACTGCTGGCACAGGGTCTGCTGACACTTCAACTGTCTTAGAAGCAGCGCTTGCCTCTGCGACGTCTGATACTGGCGTTGGTGATACTGGTGCTGGTGGGGGCACAGCCGCCGACGCAAACTCTTCAACCGCCTCGCCATCCTCGGCCAGCCGCGCGATGACGGTACCTACGGCAACGCCGTCACTGCCATCTGCCACCAGAATGGACGCCAACACCCCGTCATCAACGGCTTCGACTTCCATGGTTGCCTTGTCGGTTTCAATCTCGGCAATCACATCACCGCTGCGCACTGGATCACCAACAGCGATTGTCCATTTGGACAGGGTGCCGGATTCCATCGTTGGAGAGAGCGCGGGCATCAGAATATCAATTGCCATTAGGGCGCCCCCTGAAACCTTCGCAGCTGGCGATGGCGGTGGCGACAATATCGTCAACCTGTGGCAATGCCAGTTTTTCAAGATTGGCGGCATAAGGCATTGGCACATCCTTGCCAGTGACACGCGCAATTGGAGCATCCAGCCAGTCAAACGCCGTTTCCATTACCTGCATGGCAATTTCTGATCCAACCCCGGCGAAGGGGAAACCCTCTTCACAGGTAATCAGTCGCGAGGTCTTTTTGACGGACTGAACAATGGTCTCGGTGTCCAGCGGCCGGATGGTACGCAGATCGATCACCTCTGCCGAAATGCCCTGTTCAGCCAGCCGGTCTGCAGCATCCAGCGCGCGGCCAACCATAATGGAAAAGGCCGTGATAGTGATATCACTGCCTTCCCGCACAATATTTGCGCGGCCAATCGGCACAACCCAGTCGTCATCATCCGGCACTTCAAAGCTCTGCCCGTACATCACCTCATTTTCGAGGAATATCACCGGGTTTGGATCCCTGATGGCTGCTTTCAGTAACCCTTTTGCATCTGCCGCTGACCATGGGGATACCACTTTCAGCCCCGGGCAATGCGCATACCAGCTGGCATAGCATTGTGAGTGCTGTGCCGCGACGCGGCTGGCCGCGCCGTTCGGCCCGCGAAAGACAATCGGACATCCCATCTGGCCCCCCGACATATACAGGGTCTTGGCAGCGGAATTGATGATTTGGTCAATCGCCTGCATGGCAAAATTGAATGTCATGAATTCAATGACCGGGCGCAGATCGCCAAAGGCAGCACCAACACCAAGCCCGGCAAAACCCTGTTCGGTGATCGGGGTATCGATAACGCGTTTCGCGCCAAATTCAGCCAATAGCCCCTGAGTTACCTTATAGGCGCCCTGATATTCGGCGACTTCTTCACCCATCACAAACACACGATCGTCGGCGCGCATTTCCTCGGCCATGGCATCACGTAACGCCTCGCGCACCGTCATGTCATTCATCTTGCCACTGGCAACCGGCTCGGATGCCATCGTCTCAATGACAGTCGTCGGCGCGGCAGACAAGACAGACACAGCAGATTCGGCCCCAGTTGACACCGGGACTGGCGACGCTGGGACTATCGATGCAGAGACTGCTGCCGCCACTGGCACTGTGGTTGCCACTGCAGCCACATCATCGGCGCTTTCCCCGTCTTCCAGCAGGATGGCAATCGGCATATTGACTTTCACCGCATCGGTTCCGGCTGCGACAAGCAGCTTGCCGATATTACCGTCATCCAGCGCTTCCACCTCCATGGTGGCCTTGTCGGTCTCAATTTCGGCGATCACATCGCCGCTTCGCACCGCATCGCCTTCAGCGACAAGCCATTTTGCAAGCGTCCCTTCCTCCATGGTTGGTGACAGGGCAGGCATTAGAATTTCAATTGCCATGCATCAGCCCTCCATACCGGCCGCATCGCCAGCCAGGTCGTCGGCAAGCGGTTTCAGAATATCGGTAAACAGCTCGGACACATCAGGTTCCGGGCTGATCTGGGCGAATTCGGTTGCCTTCGTAACAATCGCCTTCACATCTGAATCGATGGTCTTAAGCGCCTCTTCCGTCATGCTCTGTTTTATTAGAACATCGCGCAGTTGGTCGATTGGATCATGCTGTTTGCGCATAGCATCCACTTCTTCGCGCGTGCGATATTTTGCTGGATCGGACATCGAATGGCCGCGATAGCGATAGGTTTTCATTTCAAGAATGAACGGCCCCTTGCCAGAACGACAATGCTCCAGCGCTTCCGCCCCCGCGGCACGGACGGCCAGAACATCCATGCCGTCGACCTGCCGTCCGGGGATGCCATAAGCAGCACCGCGATCGGCAAGCGAGCGCCCCGCTGCCGCGCGGGTAACGGCTGTACCCATGCCATATTGATTGTTTTCAATCACAAACAGACAGGGCAGGTCCCACAAAGCCGCCATGTTAAAGCTCTCATAGACCTGGCCCTGATTGACCGCACCATCGCCAAGAAAGGTAAGGCAGGCATTCGCCTCTTTGCGATATTTGTGGGAAAATGCCAGACCACAGCCAATCGGCACCTGTGCCCCGACAATTCCATGCCCGCCAAAAAAATTCTTTTCGCGGCTGAACATATGCATTGAACCGCCCTTGCCGCGCGAATAACCGCCTTTGCGGCCGGTCAGTTCAGCCATGACCCCGTCGGCTTCCATACCGCACGCCAGCATATGGCCATGATCACGATAAGAGGTCACAACCGTATCGCCCGGCTTGCTGATGGATTGCAGGCCGACAACAACCGCTTCCTGTCCAATGTAGAGATGGCAGAAGCCGCCAATCTGACCCATGCCATAAAGTTGCCCGGCCTTTTCCTCAAACCGCCGGATCAACAGCATGTCGCGATACATCGACACAAGCTCTTCGGTGGGTGGCATGTCATTAACTGCCGCCTTCGCGGAAGCTGCCTTTGGCGGCCGCCCCGGTTTGCGTTTGCGCGGTGCTTTTGTTGTCTTTGCCATAAGTTTCCCCGTTGGCTTTCTTCGCCAGTCGCAATCGGTGTGATAGCGGCTCGGCTGCCAGTTTGCTAATCATCGGCACATTCGGGGATGGCCTGCGAAAAGCCGCCCCGAATAAAGGCAAGCTTTCCTCGAAAATATATTTTTTGCAATTATTTTATTTATCTGTTTTTAAATAGAAAAATTATAATAAACTGAATTATGGTTTATTTATTGATCAACCAAATCTTCTGAAAATTTCAAATTCGAAAGATCGATTGTAATAATGACATCATTCGGCGCGTAAAGGCCGAGTTCGGCGCGCGCTGTTTCGGCCAGCATGTCCGCATCGACGGAATCGCTCCGCATCAGGCCAATGCGCTGCGCCAGAAATTGCTGATGTCTTTGCAGCAATTCCAGCTTTTCCTCGGCAAGGATAATTTTCCGGTCCAACTCCGGACGCGCGAGGATGCCGCGATCACCGGCGATGATATGAAAAACGAAAAACAGGACCAGCGCGGAGGTTAGCAGAAAACTGCCAGTCATGAAAATCAGCCTTTGCCGTGCAACATGCATCCGCGCGCTCCTCTCACAGGGTTTAGACTCCCAGAACGCACAGTGAATCAAAGCCGATTCATCACGTCAACATAAAAGCGAATCGTGGGTTTCCCTCATTTTTATTAATGTCAGGCAATTCAGACCACGATTGGCTGCAGTCCTGCCCTCAGTCGCGCAGAATGCTGCGCCCCGCATATAATCCGGATGAGTCCAGCTCTTCGGCAATCCGCAGCAACTGGTTATATTTGGCAAGCCTGTCAGACCGTGAAAGGGACCCTGTCTTGATCTGGCCGGCATTGGTAGCAACCGCCAGATCAGCAATGAAACTGTCTTCGGTCTCGCCGCTGCGATGTGAAATCACCACGCCAAACCCTGCCTTTTGCGCCATTTCGACAGCCTGCAGGGTTTCCGACAAGGTCCCGATCTGATTGACTTTGACCAGGATGGCATTGGCTGACTCGTCAGCGATGCCGCGCGCCAGACGTTCGGGATTGGTCACAAACAGATCATCCCCGACAATCTGGGTGCGATCGCCCAGTTCCCCTGTCAGCCGTGCCCAGCCATACCAATCTTCTTCATCCATCGGATCTTCAACAGACATAATCGGATGCTCGCGACACAATTTGGACCACATATCCACCATCTCGTCAGAGGACAGGCTGCACCCCTCCCCCTTCAGATGGTAAGCGCCGTCAGCGTGAAATTCAGTGGCCGCGGCGTCGAGCGCAATCATCACATCCTTGCCTGCACTATATCCCGCGGTCTCGATCGCACGGGTGATATAGTCAATGGCCTCGCCAGTCGAATTGATCGCCGGTGCAAAACCGCCCTCATCCCCGACTGCCGTGGAATGCCCTGCTGCTGCCAGAAGGGATTTCAGCGCATGAAAAATCTCTGCGCCCATACGCAGCGCGTCATGAAAATGGTCAGCGCCAACAGGCATGACCATGAATTCCTGAACATCCAGCGCGTTGTTGGCATGAGCACCACCATTCATGATATTCATCATTGGTGCTGGCAGCAGATGCGCATGGACCCCACCGAGATAGCGCCAAAGAGGCATCTCGACGTAATCGGCCGCGGCACGCGATACTGCCATCGACACCCCAAGAAGCGCATTAGCGCCTAGCCTAGCCTTGTTTGGCGTGCCATCCAGATCAATCATCCTCTGGTCAATGCCGGCCTGATCCATCGGGTCCGCGCCGACAAGCGCATCAAATATCTCGAAATTCACCGCGTCAATGGCCTGCATGACCCCTTTGCCGCCATAACGTTCGGCATCGCCATCTCGCAGTTCTACAGCCTCGAACGCGCCGGTTGACGCGCCGGACGGCACGGCGGCCCTGCCAAAACTTCCATCTTCTAGGATAACATCGACTTCAACCGTCGGGTTACCGCGTGAATCCAGAATTTCGCGCGCGTGTATATCCTCAATTGCGGTCACCATGTTCCCCTCTTATTCAATGTCTTCCTCTAGCCGTCACGTCGCGCCGCATCAAGGCGTTGCAACTGCGCTAGAATGTCGGGCATGGCGTCCAGTGGCACCATATTGGGCCCATCAGAAGGGGCATTGTCCGGATCTTCATGACTTTCCATGAACAACCCGTTCACCCCGACAGCCACCGCGGCGCGCGCCAGAACCGGCACAAATTCGCGTTGGCCGCCTGAACGTCTACCAAGGCCACCCGGCTGCTGGACAGAATGGGTGGCGTCAAAAATCACCGGATAGCCGATATCCGCCATTTGCGGCAAGCCGCGCATATCAGACACCAGCGTATTATAGCCAAAGGATGTTCCGCGCTCGGTCAGCAGGATATGTTCATTGCCTGCACCTGCCACCTTTGCAGCTACATGCGTCATATCCCAAGGCGCAAGAAATTGCCCTTTCTTGATATTGACCACAGCGCCGGTTACTGCCGCTGCCAGCAACAAATCTGTCTGACGGCACAGGAAGGCAGGTATCTGCAATATATCCAGCACCTCTGCGGCGGGGCCACATTGATCGGGAAGATGCACATCACTCAGCACCGGACAGCCGATGGCGGCACGCACCTCTGCAAGGATCTGTAATCCTCCGTCGATACCAACACCGCGCGCGGCATCCGCAGATGTCCGGTTGGCCTTGTCGAAGGACGATTTGTAAACAAACCCCATCCCCACATTCGCCGCCATGTTAGCCAGCCGCTCGGCGCAGAACAGCGCATGGTCGCGCCCTTCCACCTGACACGGCCCGGCAATCAGCAGCAGCGGTTGATCCGGCCCGCAGCCGGTGTCACCAATTGGCACTTGCTTCATGATGCGTGGCTTCCCTGTATCATCAGACGAGTCTCGACTTTTGCATTGATGCCGCCACAAATCCGTTAAATAGCGGATGCGGGTCGAATGGCTTTGATTTCAGCTCGGGATGGAACTGCACCGCAACAAAGAAAGGATGGTCAGGACGTTCGACAATTTCTGGCAAATGACCATCAGGTGACAGACCAGACAGCTTCATACCTGCTGCCTCCAGCGTATCCCTGTAGGCGATATTGACTTCATAGCGATGGCGGTGCCGTTCAGAAATTTCTTCACTGTCATAAAGCTGATGCGCAAGCGTGCCGGCTTCAAGAAGGCACGGGTAGGCACCAAGCCGCATTGTGCCGCCAAGGTCATCATCTGCGCTGCGCTGCTGCGTGGCGTTGCCCGATGTCCATTCTGTCATCAAACCCACGAGTGAAATCTCCGGCGTTCCGAATTCACTGGACCCGGCACCACTCATGCCGGCGATATTGCGCGCGGTTTCCAGAACCGCCATCTGCATGCCAAAACAGATACCGAAATAGGGAATGGCATGCTCACGGGCAAACTGGATTGCCCTGATCTTGCCTTCTGAACCGCGCTCTCCAAACCCGCCAGGCACAAGGATGCCGCTTACATGATGCAACGCCTCGATGGCAGCATCTTCGGTCTCGAACAATTCGGAATCAATCCACTCAATATTGACCTTTGTGCGGTTTGCAATCCCACCATGGAACAGCGCCTCACCCAGCGATTTGTAGGAATCCTGAAGCGATGTGTACTTTCCAACGATCGCAATCGTCACCTCACTGTCAGGGCTGGCAATCCCGTCACAGATATGTTGCCAAGCTGTCAGATCCGGTGCTTGATCTTCCAGACCAAAATGCCTGACAACTTCGCGGTCCAAACCCTGCTCGTGATAGGATAGGGGAACCTCGTAGATATTGTTCACATCCAACCCTAGAATCACGGCCGATTCACGGATGTTGCAGAATAATCCGATCTTGCCGCGCTGCTCATCAGGCAATGGATGTTCCGTACGGCACAACAGAATATCGGGCTGAATGCCGACTGATTGCAGTTCCTTCACAGAGTGCTGCGTCGGCTTCGTCTTCAATTCGCCAGCCGCTGCGATATAGGGAAGCAAGGTGACATGCAAGAAACAGGTCTGTTCGCGGCCAAGCTCGTTACCAAGCTGACGGATGGCCTCAAGGAACGGTAGCGATTCTATATCCCCAACCGTGCCCCCGATCTCACAAAGGATGAAATCTTCATTTTCATGATTGGATTTGACGAATGCCTTGATGGCGTCGGTGACATGTGGAATGACCTGTATCGTTGCGCCAAGGTAATCGCCGCGTCGTTCGCGAGCCAGCACATCGGAATAAATCCGGCCTGTTGTCACATTGTCTGATTTACGTGCATGAACGCCGGTGAAGCGCTCATAATGTCCCAGGTCCAGATCGGTCTCTGCACCGTCGTCAGTCACAAACACCTCACCATGCTGTGTTGGCGACATGGTACCAGGATCTACATTTAGGTAAGGGTCAAGTTTGCGCAGGCGCACCTGGTAGCCCCGCGCCTGCAACAGCGCGGCTAGGGCGGCGGCACCAAGTCCTTTTCCGAGTGAGGAAACCACGCCGCCAGTGATAAATATATAACGAGGCATGGACCACGGTATTACCCCAAGATGATATTTTTGGTAAGGCCCAAAATCACACCAGGTGGGGTTAAATCGAAAATTTTCTTTCTTGACAATAGATCGCGGGCGATATCGACGCGCCTATGTCAACGTAAACAGGTTCAAGCCGCCAAAAATGCCTGTCTCCGACGTGGCCGGGCTTTGGAATTAGTCCAAAGGCTGAGTCACTTAGTCGCTGGGAACAGCCGGCCCAGATGCAGGCGCCACCGGAGTTTCTTTGATTACCTCGTCGATGATCGATACATCCTCACGACCAGCACCTGCCATTATGGCAAGAATTAGCGAAGTTGCAAAAAAGCAAGCTGCCAGAATTGCTGTCGCCCGGGTCAGCAGGTTAGCTGTACCACGCGCCGTCATAAATCCGCCGCCACCGCCACCGCCGCCACCGCCAATACCAAGACCACCGCCCTCAGAACGCTGTAAAAGCACTACGCCAATCAGCGCCAGCGCAATCAGTATATGAATGGTCAGGATCAGCGTTTGCATTGATCAAAAAACCTGCTTGTTTGCAATCGCGCTGTTATATGGCCAGTCGATTTCAAATTCAAGCGTTGTATTGGGATTACGACACATCTAAGGCGGCTTTGCAGATGGCGCCGAAATCATTAGCGTTCAGACTGGCGCCGCCAACAAGCGCACCGTCGACATTTGGCACGGCGAAGATTGCGCCAGCATTGTCCGGTTTGACCGATCCGCCATAAAGGACTGGCACAGCATTTAGCCCACGTCCATCTAGCCACTCACGAATCATTTGATGCATCACGGCGATATCTGCTGTGCTGGCAACCTCGCCGGTTCCAATTGCCCAAACAGGTTCATAGGCGATCATCACATGCTGGGGGTCAATATCTTCAGGCATAGAGCCGACCAGCTGAGACAAAACGACCTTTTGGGCGCTGCCGGAATCACGTTCCTGTAACGTTTCACCGACACAGATCATTACAGACAAACCATCTGCACGGGCGGTTTCCGCCTTGGCTCTAACCAGCGTATCTTCTTCCCCATGATCACTTCGCCGTTCAGAATGCCCAAGCAGCACGATATCTGCACCACATGCCGCCAACATATGGGCCGCCACATCACCTGTATGCGCTCCGCTCTTGGCTGCGTGACAATCCTGCCCACCAACCCGGATTCCGCTATCCGCAAGGCGCATCGCCATATGCACCAGATAGGGATGTGGTGGAAACAGAATACGCGTCACGCCATCATATGTCTGACTTGTATAGGCCATTGCCAGCTGACCGGTCTCCTCCAATAGAGGATTCATTTTCCAATTGGCTGCAACAATCATATCCGGCCCTCCAAAATCTGGCGCGCTGTTCGGCGCCCACCTCAGGGTGTTAGCGCAGCTGCCGACGGCAGTCAAAAACTGGCTCGTGAGAACATCACGGTGCTGACACCGGCATGCAAAAAGAAAAACCTTGAATGGCTAACAAAATCTGACAATGGCCAAGGGCAAAATTGACAATTGCCCCGAAGCGGAACAGCCGGTACAAGTGCAACCAACGAATCGGTTTGTTTGCCGATGACATATCACTGTCGGCAGCCGGATAAGACATGTAATTTAAGCGCAGGGAACAACAATGCTCCAGGCAATGCGTGGTGGCGCCAAGTCGCCCATAATGAAGGTTTTTCTGGTCTTTCTGGCCGCGGGCTTTGCACTGTGGGGCGTCGGTGATGTTACCACCGGCCTCATTGGTGGATCGGACAAGGCGATTTCTGCCGGTGATGAAAGCCTGTCACCTTCCGAGGTGGCCATCGAATTTGATCGAACGCGCCGCAATTATATGCCTCAGGCTAGCACCGGCGAGGCCATTCAGGCCGGACTTCTGGCCGAACTTGCCGGCGCTCTGGCGCGCGATGTCGTGTTCCGCGCCGAGGCTAGTGAACTCGGACTTACAGTTACCCGCGACATGCAGCGCAGCGCCATCACCGACGAGCCGGCCTTCCGTGACGAACTGGGCAATTTCTCGCAGACACGTTTTCTGTCAGCCCTTGCCAACGCCGGCATAAGCGAGGCGGAATATCTTGATCGTATCGATACACAGCTGCGTCGGGAACAGATTGTAGCTGCTGTGGCGGCCGGTACGCGTCAGCCTGACGCGGTTGCCCGAATTCTGTCTGCACATGACCTAGAACGCCGCACCGCGCAAATGATCAGTGTGCCGGTAGACGCCGATGCCGTTCCCGCTCCTGACGAGACAACGCTTTCCAAATGGTTCGAGACAGTAAAATCCCGGTACGAGGCCCCTGCATTGCGGAGCGCCCGTGTCGGCTACATCTCGCCATCGCTTTTTGCTGACAGCATTACCGTCAACGAAGATGATATCGTTGCCGCGCTCGAAGACCGCCGCGATGAATTCACCACGCCGGAAACGCGCACTATGCGGCAGATGGTGTTTGACAGCATTGAAAGTGCCGACAGCGCCTTTAACCGTGTCAGCAATGGCGAGGATTTCAATGATGTGGCAGCTGATTTGCTGGGATGGTCTAACGATGATGTGAGCCTTGGCAGCTTACCGCAATCCGATCTAGACACAGCGGTTGGCGATGCAGCATTCAAGGTTGATGCTGGTGAATTTATCGGACCGGTTGAGTCTGCATTTGGTTTCCATGTGATCGCCGTTGACGGCATCACCCCCGGAACCGACGTCGAACTTGAAGACGTGCGCGCCGAAATTACAGCCACCCTGCGTTTGGAAGCGGCAACAGACGCCATTTATGACAGTGCCAATGCGCTAGAAGATTCCCTCGCATCCGGCGCCACGCTTGGTGAGGCGATTAACGCAGTTGGTGGCAAGATCGTAACGCTGACGGATATTAACATACGCGGCCGCGACATCGATGGCGCGGTGATCAGCGGCGCAGCTGCCGAGATGGCGCAGGATACGCTCGTCGTCGATGTGATCTGGAATGCCGATCCGGAAGAAATTAGCATTCTACAAGAAGGCAATGACGACATGTTCTTTGTCGTAGAGATGACCGGTGAAACCGCACCGCGCGAGCGAAGTCTTGACGAGGTGCGCAGCCGCGCCATAAGCGACTGGCAGCTTGTTGAAGCCATTCGCATTGCGCGCGAGGCCGCAGAAGCATTATCATATGATGATACTACCTTCGTGGATATCGAGCCGACAGCAGATTTCAGACGCAATGGTAGCGGTCTTGATCATGAAGCGGCAAGGCTTATCGCGCGTGCAATCTTTGACCAGGCGCCCGGCAGCAGCACCGTTGTTGAAACCGGACGCGAGGCGATTGCCCTGCGCACCAACAGCATCATTCCGGCTGACGCGGAGGAGCTAGAAACATCAACAGAGCTAGTGGCAGATTTTACCGCCAATGCCCTTCAACTGGACATGCTGAACACGTTGGCGCGTGACCTGTCCGAAACACATGATCTTCAAATTCGGCTTGGCAATGTTCAACAGCTTCTGGTTGGCAATCAAAATCAATGAACGCTCAATCGGAGGCATTTATCGCCTTTTCCGAGCAGTTCGAGGAACTGCCCGATACCCCGACCATCCTTACAGATGGTGAAAATGTGTTCAGGATACTAACGCAGAGCATGCCGGCCGATGCAGCAGCGCAGATTTGCGAAGCGCTGTGGCAACGCATGTTTGGCTGCCTGCTGAAAGCGCTACCATAGACCCAATATGTCGGGTACCGTAACGCTAACCTTTACGGCATGATCTGCATTTCTTTCCAAACCGACATTGAACACTAAATTCATCGCATGATGGACAACAGCTCATTCATTGGAATTATCATATTTTCGGCCATTGTCAGCCTGACACCGGGGCCCAATAACCTAATGCTGGCTGCCTCTGCCGCCAATTTCGGCTTTCTCCGCACTGTTCCGCATATTTGCGGTGTCGTGTGTGGCTTCACATTCATGGTGCTGGCCACCGGCTTTGGCCTTGGCGGGCTGATCAAGGCCTTCCCGGCATTTCATAATATCATGCGCATTTTCAGCATTCTGTTTTTACTGTACCTGTCATGGCGTATAGCCATGACTGGAAAACCCTCTGATCAGACGTCCGGCAGACCATTGTCGTTTTTTGCGGCCGCGCTGTTTCAACTGATCAATCCGAAAGGCCTATCCTTCCTTGTTAGCATAATGGCTGTCCATATCTCTGCAGGTTCGTCAATTCTGCCGCAAGTGCTTCCATTTGCCATCATGCTGCCATCCCTGACAATCCTGTCTACAGTGTCCTGGAGCCTGTTCGGCACGATGATCGGCCGACTGCTGGCAAACGAGCGATCATTGCGCATCTTCAATATGTTCATGGCCGCGTTGTTGGTTGTTTGCATTGTACCCATCGCTCTCACCTGAATGATCAGGCAGACTGTATCCTCTGAAAAGCCGGGATCAGCCGCGATGGGAATTGCACTGATCCGAAAAAACGTTACTGTTTTAGCAAGTAGTGTCACGTGATGGATAAGGATGAGGCGAAGGTTATGGTCGACGGGAACTGGCCGGCAGGAAAAAATTACGTAGATGAAGCCAATCTACCGGCGGCTTTCTTCGAAAGCGCTGCCACCGGCGGAGACTCAAAATTCTTATTTGAAAAGCGCGATGGTGAATGGATCGGCCACAGTTGGAACGTTGTAGCAGACAAGGTCGCGCGGCTCGCCTCCGTACTCGTCGACGCCGGTGTCAGCGCTGGCGATCGTGTTCTGGTGACGGCCGAAAACCGTCCCGAATGGGCGATTGCCGATCTGGCCGTGATGGCCATTGGCGCCATTGTCGTACCGGCTTACACCACCAACACCGAAGATGATCATCACTTCATTATCGACCATTCCGGCGCTAGCATTGCGATCACATCAGGCGGGATGCTGGCGACGCGTGTCTGCCTCGCCGCGGAACGTGCCAGCGCGCTCAAGACGCTGATTGTAATGAACCCGGATTTCAGCCCCCCAAAACTGACACGCACCAAGCTGTTGGACTGGTCACAGGCACTTGAGGTGACGGCGCCGCTTGCCGACCTCGATGCCCACATGGCGGCCTTGCACCCGGATGATGTTTGCTGCTTTATCTACACATCGGGCACGGGTGGACGCCCGAAGGGCGTAATGTTGACACATCGGTCGATCCAGGCAAACATCAAGGCGGCAATTGAACTTCTGGAAGAAGGCAATGTCGTTGAAAACCAGCGCTTTTTATCGCTACTGCCTTTATCCCACTCCTACGAACATACTGCTGGCATGCATCTGCCTTTCCAGATCAAGGCCGAGGTTTGGTACTGCGAAAGTACCGATCAAATCGCCAACAATCTTGTCGAGGTATCCCCGACATTGATGACGGCCGTACCAAGGCTCTACGAGGTGTTGCATGACCGGATTACGCGCGGCGTGCGGGCCAAGGGCGGTCTGTCAGAAAACCTGTTCAACGCGGCTGTCCGTCTGGGGACCAAGCGCCAGCAGGGGAAACGCCTGATGCCGCATGAAGTTGTCCTGAACATGATTGTAGACCGGCTTGTGCGTACAAAAGTCCGTAGCCGTCTTGGCGGACGACTGCAGTTCTTCATTTCCGGGGGCGCTGCCCTGAACCCTGAGATTGGCAATTTTTTCATGGGACTGGGCATTAACCTGCTTCAAGGCTATGGACAGACCGAGGCATCGCCGCTGATCTCGGCGAACCGGCCGGGCAAAATCAAAATTGAAACAGTAGGACCAGTTGTTGCCGGGGTTGATCTCAAGATTGCGGCTGATGGGGAAATCCTGGTACGCGGCGACCTGCTCATGAAAGGCTATTGGCGCGACGATGCCGCCACCTCTGCTGTCATTCAGGATGGATGGCTCCATACCGGCGATCTTGGCGAAGTTGACGTTGACGGCTTCATTACCATCACTGGTCGCAAGAAGGATATCATCGTGAATTCTGGTGGTGACAATATCGCTCCGGGCCGGGTCGAAGCCCTGCTCACCATTGAACCTGAGATCGAGCAGGCAATGGTTGACGGTGACAAACGACCCTGGCTCGCTGCGATTATCGTACCGTCTGAAGAGGTGCGATCACTGGCATCATCGCCTGACGCGCTTGCTACCATGGTTGGCGAGGCTGTCGAGCGTGCAAACAGCCGCCTCTCGCAGCTCGAACGCGTTCGCCGCTTCATCATTGCTGACGAGGCATTCAGCACTGAGAACGGCCAAATGACCGCTACGCTGAAGGTGCGTCGGCATATTGTCGGTGATTTGTACAGGGAGAGGCTGGACGCGCTTTATCCACAAAAATAGCCCGTGCGGCACCGCCAGCAACGCCAAGATTGACACCAGCAGGGTGGTGCCCGCCCGACCTGACATTGCACTCAAATGCAACATCTCCCCCCACAAGGTTGCCAAAGAGTCTGGTCAACCAAAACGGTCATTGACGGACACCATCTCAAGAGCAGCTTATGAAGCCTCTTCAAGCTCCACTTCACCGCTCATAACCTTCTCAAACTTGTCAAAAAACATCTTCGATAGCTTCTTCGCTGTACTGGTGATCAGACGGCCACCGAGCTGAGCCAACTTGCCTCCAGTTTCTGCCTTTGCAGTATAGCGCAGGATCGTATTGTCACCATCTTCAATAAGCTCAACATCAGCGCCGCCCTTGGCAAAGCCGGCAACGCCGCCATCGCCCTCACCGGACAGGCTGAAGGCATCAGGTGCCTTGCTGGGGTCAAGCGTTACACGCCCGCCAAAGCGGGCCTTGACCGGCCCCACCTTCAAGGTGACCTTGGCAACAAGTTCGTTCTCGCCTTCGCGGACCAGTTCTTCACACCCGGGAATACAAGTTTTCAACACCGCAACATCATTCAGCGCCTTATACACCTCGTCGCGTGATGCCAGGATGGTGATTTCGTCATTCAATTCCATGGGTATGCTCCTTCGCGGTGGGCTGGCCAGATCCAGCCATAAAAATTGAATACTCGGCCTGATAGATTTCGGGGGTATCAATATCAATAAAGTAGCCGTCGCACGCCGTCACGAAGCTATTTATCAATTCCGGCTCGCTGTCCAGTAGACCGCGACACCCCAGATTAATACCACCTCGCAGGACATTGTCGCGCGCCTGCGGTGTAAGTATGACGGGGTTGCCTCGCTCAAAAGCGCTGGATCTGTCCCCCACCGGCAGGGTTATGCTGCCCGCCGGGGCGGTTTCATGCGCCTTCAACAGGGCGCTGCAGTGATCGCTTTCCAGCCGCGGCATATCGGCTGGCGTTACGAGATAGGCGGCGGCTGTGCCAGCCTTTGACAGACCGTGAAAAACGCTGCTGCGCTGTCCCATATTATAATCGGGATTGACGGTGACTGTCACATCGAGATCGCGGATGACATCCGCCGTTTCCTGTGCTGCATGTCCCAGCACCACTGTCACCTCTGCATCTTGCAGCCCGGCCAGCATTCGGACGGTACGCCGCAAAAGTGCCTCGCCGCCAAAATCTAGCAACAACTTGTTCTTGTGGCCCATGCGGCGCGATTTACCCGCTGCCAGCACGATGATTGCAACATTAATCATGACCCGGCTCCGCGCGCCTTTGTGCCCGCCGGTTCTGGACAATCTCTGCCATAATCGACAAAGCAATCTCTTCGGGCGTCACGGCGTTTATATGCACCCCAGCCGGAGACCTGACTGTATCAAGACGCGCCTGGCTGACACCCGCTGCCAGCAATTTTGGGCCATAGCTTGCAAACTTGCGCCGGCTGCCCACAAAAGCGGCATATGCTGCGCTGCCAGCCAGGGCGGATGTCAGTGCAGCGATATCTCCCGCACCCTGCGTCGCAACAACAATGTAGCGGTGAGCATTACTGGGCGGGTTTGAACTCATAGCGGCAGGTGAAATAAAATGGAAATCTGCATCAACAAGATCACGGTCCACATCGCCGCACACCGTCAGCGTGAAACCAAAGCCGCGCGCAATACGCGACAGGGCCACTGCGACTGGGCCATGGCCGTACACAATCAAATCGGGAAGCGGCACAACCGGCTCTACAAAAATATCCATCGATCCTTTGCTGGGACAGCCATTGCGCGCCAGCGTAACCATCAGACCATCGCTCTCATCCGCCAGCAGCTCCTCCGGCCGCAGGCAGACAAGTGTTGCCTCGCCAGTTTCGATTGCTGTCTGCGCAGCGTGCCGCACCGCGGATGTTACACAGCCCCCGCCAAGCCAGCCTTCGGCAAAGTCCCCATTCTCCAGAACGATCGCCTTCATGCCCGGCTTCGCAGCGGTCGAGGACAGTGTCCGGACAACCGTTGCCACCGCATGCGGAATGCCATCTGCGCGCAGCTTTTCCTGACGTTTATCGATCGCAATTTGCGTCGGCTGGTTCATAGACGTTCCAGTTCCCATTCCAGTGCGACTAGGCTTTCCAACGTATTGCAGGGCACGAACCTGTCCAGATGGGGCAGCGCCGCCGCCATGCTCGCCGCAACTGGTTCATAGTCTTTCCAACCAAGAAGCGGGTTCAGCCAGATTATCTTGCATCCCTTGCGGCGCAACCGCGCCATTTCGGTGCTCACCAGCTCAGCATTACCAGTATCATAACCGTCTGACAGAATAAGCACCACGCTGCGACGACCAAGAATGCGGTGTGCATATTGCTGGTTGAATTGCTGCAGGCAATGACCGATACGCGTCCCGCCTCCAAAACCCTGCGCCATCATCGACAAACGGTTGACGGCCCGCAATGTATAATTATCCCGCAAGGCGTCACTTACACACATAAGGTTAGTGTGAAACACAAAGGCATCTGACCTCTGGTCAACATCGGTCAATCCACGGATAAAGGCCAGAAATACCCGCGCATAGAGGGTCATTGAACCGGATACATCCAGAATAGACACAAGATGCACCGGCCGGTCCGGTCGGCGGCGACGTAACAGTTGCATTGGCTCGCCGCCCGTTCCAACTGAGCGCCGAATGATGCGTCGCAAGTCAATCATCGCGCCCTTTCGTGACGCCTTGCGACGCCGCGACCTGCGATAGCGGATCGCCGCCGCAATCCGGTGCGCCGCGCGTTCGGCAAGGGCGCGATCCTCTGGCAACAGAAACTGGCGCATATCCGTGCGGTTGTTATTGACCACTTCGGTTGCAACCAGCTTGCCTTCCCCGTCGCTGTCAGCTTCGCCATCATTATCATTGCCCGGCGTATCCGCATCACCAGTGTTGCCTGTATCTTGCTGCGACATGAATTTGGACATGTTCGTGAAGCTGGACGGGTCCGGCTTACGAACATCGCTTCTTTCGTGCTTCGTGCGCATGACAGAGCGGTTCAGCCAGAATGCGCTGAATAAATCATCGAACCGTTCGAATGAGTGGGTGTCGGCACAGCAAATGGCCTTTAGGGCCATGCGCACATCTTCTGTGTCCTGCAGATCGATAGATTCAAGGCTGTGCAATCCCATTTCGGTTTCCTGCACCCCTACGCGAAACCCGTTATGCCGCAGATGACGCGTAAAATCGCCCATACGTTCAGCAGTAGACGCGCGCGTCGGGAAACGGGTCACACTGGCCATTGTGCCTATCCGGCCACACCGGCAAGGCGCTGTGCCACTGCCGTAGGTACAGCGGCCTGGTCCGCTTCGGTTTTCAGCAAGGCAACCAATGACGCCTGAAGCGCCGCCGGGTCATCTGTCAGATCGTTCAGCCCCAATCCGGCCAAAGCTGCGGCCCAATCCAGCGTTTCAGCAATGCCAGGCTTCTTTTCCAGATCTTCTTTCCGGATTGACTGCACAAATCCGACAATCTGTCCGGCTAGATGTGTTGGCAGATCTGGCCATTTTGCGCTCAAAATCGCTAGTTCAGTCGCACTATCCGGATAAGGAACATACGTATAGATACAGCGCCGACGTAACGCGTCTGACAGGTCGCGTGTGCCATTAGCGGTCAACACCACGATCGGCTTGCTGGTGGCAGCAATTGTTCCGAGTTCAGGAATAGTGATCTGGAAGTCTGACAACACCTCCAGCAAAAAGGCCTCAAATTCCTCATCAGCACGGTCGATTTCGTCAATCAGCAGCACTGGTGGCACATCCTGCTGAATAGCCCGCAGAAGGGGCCGCTCAAGCAGGAATTCACGCGAAAAGATACGGCTCTCGATCTCATCAGCCGCAACGCCGCTGTCGGCCGAGGCCCGAATAGACAAAAGCTGGCGCTGGTAGTTCCATTCATAGATGGCAGCAGGCGCATCCAAACCTTCGTAACATTGCAGCCGGATAAGTTCAGTCTTCCGAATTTCTGCAAGCGTTTTGGCTACTTGCGTCTTGCCAACACCAGCATCGCCCTCCAGCAGGATAGGGCGTTCCAGTTGCAAAGCAATGTGAATAGCCATCGTCAACTCGTTTGACGCGACATAGCCAGCATCAGCAAGTTGTAATTTGAGATTTGTCCAGTTCATTAGATGGCGGCAGGAGGCCGGAGCCCCCTGCCCGTCCTTTTTCAGTTGGCTCAGTCGTGAAGACCGAGGCTCTCGGCAGTCTTCCAGATGCGCCAGTGATCATGCGGCATATGGGACTGAGTCAGACCAAAAGCCCGGAAGGCATCGTGAACCGCATTCGAAAACGCCGGGACACCACCAACATTCGGACTCTCGCCGACACCTTTTGCACCAATCGGATGATGCGGACTTGGGGTAACGGTGTAGTCGGTCTGGTAGTTTGGTGTCTCCACGGCCGTTGGCACAAAGAAATCCATCAACGTACCGGTGGTGACATTGCCCTGCTCGTCATACGCAATTTCCTGCCCCATAGCGATTGCCAGCGCCTCGGTCAGTCCCCCATGGACCTGGCCTTCGATGATCATCGGGTTAATCCTTGTCCCGCAATCATCAAGTGCATAGACCTGCCGGATCTCGGTTGTGCCTGTGTCGACGTCAATTTCCATGACGCAGATATAGGAGCCAAACGGATAAGTCATATTTGGCGGGTCATAATAGCTGACTGCCTCAAGACCCGGCTCGACACCCGGCACTGCCTGGCTATAGGACGCAAAGGCGATTTCCTTCATCGTCTTGAAACGTTCCGGCGATCCTTTGACTACAAAGCGATCGACATCCCACTCAAGATCATTGTCATGCACCTCGAGCAGATAAGCCGCAATCATCTGTGCCTTTGCACGGATTTTGCGGCCCGCCATTGCGGTTGCAGCGCCAGCAACAGGTGTTGACCGCGAACCGTATGTGCCAAGGCCATAAGGTGCTGTGTCGGTATCACCCTCCTCCAGCGTGATATCTTCGGCCGGAATGCCGATCTCGGACGCAAGAATTTGTGCAAAGGTTGTGGCGTGGCCCTGACCCTGCGAGATTGTGCCAAGACGGGCAATGGCCGAACCCGTTGGATGGATACGGATTTCACAGCTGTCAAACATGCCAAGTCCAAGGATATCGCAATTTTTAACAGGGCCGGCGCCAACAATCTCGGTGAAGTGGCTCAGACCAATGCCTAAAAGGGAACGAGTCTCGCCACGTTTGAAGGCTTCGACACGTTCCGCCTGCTCCCTGCGAAGATCCTCATAACCGACTGCCTTCAGTGCCTTTTCCCAGCCCGTGTGGTAGTCGCCCGAGTCATATTCCCAACCAAGGGCAGACTGGTAAGGGAACTGTTCTTTCTTAATGAAGTTCTTCGCCCGCAACTCGGCGGCATCCATACCAAGCTTGATCGCCAGCACCTCAATCATCCGTTCGATGAAATAGGCTGCCTCAGTAACGCGAAAAGAACAGCGATACGCAACGCCGCCAGGTGCCTTGTTGGTGTAGATACCATCCACAACCAAATAGGCCGTCGGGATGTCGTATGAACCAGTACAAATGTTCATAAAGCCTGCCGGGAACTTTGTTGGGTCCGCACAGGCATCGAAGGCACCATGATCAGCCGTTGTATGACAATGCAGGCCGGTGATCTTGCCATCTTTGGTAGCTGAAATACGGCCCTTCATCCAATAGTCACGTGCAAAGGCCGTGGCCATCAGGTTATCAGAGCGGTCTTCAATCCACTTCACTGGAACGCCGGTGACGATAGAAGCGACAATCGAGCACACATAGCCAGGATAGACACCAACCTTATTGCCAAAACCACCACCAATGTCTGGCGAGATAATCCGAATATTGTGCTCGGCTATGCCGGAAATTAGCGATGCGACGGTACGCACCGCATGCGGTGCCTGAAAGGTGCCCCAGACCGTCAACTTGCCATTCACCTTATCCATTGAAGCGACAGCGCCGCATGGTTCAAGCGGGCACGGATGCGTGCGATGATAGTAAATCATCTCTTCGGCCACGACATCTGCCTCAGCCAAAACAGCCTCGGTCGCGTCCAAGTCACCCGATTCCCAAGTAAAGATATGGTTCGGGTGACGACGGGGACCATGTGCCCCTTCTGCCTGGTCAGCGATATCCTCGCGTAAAACGGGTGCGCCTTCTATTTCGGCTTTAAAAGGGTCGACTAGGACCGGAAGCTCTTCATATTCCACCTCGACTGCGGCCACACCATCAGCTGCGGAATATCGATCGTCCGCGACAACAAAGGCTACTTCCTGCGCCTGAAAAAGCACCTTACCGTCGGCCAATACCATTTGTTTGTCACCAGCAAGAGTCGGCATCCAGTGCAGGCCCAGTGGTTCCAGATCGGCAGCCGTCAAAACTGCATGCACGCCAGGCAGCGCCAACGCTTTTTCGGCATTTATCGATTTTACACGGGCATGCGCGTACGGCGAGCGCACAAAATCACCAAACAGCATGCCGGCCAATTTAATGTCATCGACGTAATTGCCTTTGCCTTGTGTGAAACGGGCATCCTCGACGCGCTTACGCGATGTACCCAGGCCACTAAGCGCAGCAGAGCGTTCTTCCTTTGGAGGGGTAGACTCATTCATTATGCTGACTCCTTCATTTCATTCATCTTCGCTGCTGCCTCAAGAATAGCTTTCACGATGTTCTGATAGCCGGTACAGCGGCATAGATTGCCAGAGATACCAAAACGTACTTCGTCTTCTGTTGGACTTGGATTTTCCTGCAGCAGCCGGTATGCCCGGGTAATCATGCCCGGCGTGCAATAACCGCATTGCAACCCATGATGTTCCTTAAACATTTCCTGAAGCACATGCAGCCCATCTGGATTTCCCAGCCCCTCGATCGTTGTGATATCCGCACCATTGGCCTGCGCTGCAAACACTGTGCAGGACTTGACCGACATGCCGTTCATGTCAACAGTGCAGGCCCCGCAATGGGACGAACTGCACCCCACATGCGGGCCAGTGATGCCCAAGTCCTCGCGCAGGGCGTGAATCAACAGTGTCCTTGGTTCGGACAGCAGGTCAACATCCTTGCCATTGACCTTCATCTTCACATGCATTTTTTCCATTGCCGTAACCTCCCTTAGGCCCGCGCGCGGGCGCTTTCAATTGCTTTTCTCACAATCACGCCAGCAACATATTTTTTGAAATCGACCGGACCGCGCGTATCTGCAACCGGGTCAGATGCGTTCACCGCCACTGTTACAGCCGCCTTTACTGTTGCATCATCAACAGAGCTCCCAACCAAGGTATCAACCGCATCAGCGCAGTAGACAGGCGTATCGGACAGGTTGGTCAAGGCGACAGACGCCGCTGTGCACGCCCCGCCTTCCATTGTTAGCAGCACGCCGGCCGCAGCGGTCGCATAATCGCCAATCTTGCGTTTCTGCTTTTCATAGGCATAACCGCCGCCTGACGCCGTGAATGAGATTCCGGTTAGGATTTCGTCATCCTCACGTGCCGTGAAATAGGCCGCTTCGTAGAAGTCTCGCGCCGCAACATTGCGCGCACCGCCCGGACCCGCAAGGTGATAGGTCGCGTCCAGTGTTTGCATCAGCCCAGGCATGTCATTGGCCGGATCACCATTCGCAACATTACCACCGATTGTCCCGAGGTAGCGGACTTGCGGGTCTGCGATCTGCAATGATGCCTCGCGGATAATCGGGGCAATCTTGGCCAGCGCATCATTGCTGATCAACTCATGCTGCGTTGTCATCGCGCCGATCGTAACGCTGCTGCCATCGATACTAATGCCTTTCAGCGCATCGACGCCGCCAAGATCAATCAAATGACTGATATCAGTAAGCCTCTGCTTCATTACCGGTATCAGGCTGTGCCCGCCCGCTATGACGCGTGCGTCATCACCCCATTCGCTAAGGAGCCCGACAACACCGTGAACTGAGTCGGGGCGATGGTAATTAAAAGCGCCTGGAACCATAACAAAACCTCCATTTTTTTTTCACTTAGCCTACGTCGTTGTCTGGGCAACGGACTTTGCCTCAAATTCTCGGTAAACAGTCTCCAACAAAGCCGCACCATTTGACAGTGATAGCGATTCGCAATTCTGTGACGAAAGAGCGCAACTCGGATAAATCAGTTTATCAATTTGGGAAATTGGTAGTCGCTAGAGGCGAGCAAGTTTTATTTCAGATCGGCAAGTTCGTGGTGGCTAACAATGTTTTTTGACGTCCATGTGCCCGGAGTAATCCGTTGGCTTAGCCAAAGCTAATGGGTCCCCCTGAATAATCTTTGATGATTTGAGTGCCAGTATGACCTAACAACATTGGAGACATCGCAATTTATTGGACGCATCGCAATTTACTCGCCGGCCATCCACCAATTCGCACTAAATTTGGGTTGAACATCCCATTAATTCCACTGTCACTCGGCAAATGCTTAGCTTTATGAATGCTTAGCTTTATCGTGGATCATGCGCGAGCGGTTGGCAAGTTTGTGCCCTTAGGATGCGAATGATGGTTGATTATATGTAGAGTGATGCGCATGGCGTCGAGGATGGCCGACACGATGATGCCGGGCTGGGATTTCAGGACCTGAAGATCTACACGCCGGCACGCCCCCGCCACACGCTGATTTTCTTGCTTGAGATCATTGAGAAAAAGAACAAGGTCATCGCCGATAAACGAGGCATTATTTGCAGCCACAATGAAGCGTTAAATCGTCGCGGCGAAATGGTCCTGCGCTTCTTTGTCGAAATCCCGGCAGAACACCATCCTGTAAAGCGTGCGCGTTTAACACAGGATCCTGTCTATAGCTCCTGAAGACGACACGCAATTGCCCCCTACACATGCGCGCATGACTGATTATATGTCCATCTCAAGTATGTTAATTTCAGCCGATGAGGGCAGGTGATGGCAACCGCCAGATCCTGAACCAACCACAACCGGTCTATAGTGGACGCGATGGCCAGGCAATAAAGGTCGCGGCGCCCCATCGGAACGGAAGGTTTAAAGGAAAAGGTAAAATGCGCACTTCCACGACACCCGCCATTATTTTTCGTTCGGGCGCAATTCATACGGCGCCGCGTCCTTCCCGTTTCTGCACCATAGCCATTGCAGCAACCTTGAGTGCATTGCCGCTATCGCTGCCAGCCGCGGCTGATGACATTACTGCGCACGGCATCTCAACCTTCGGTGAATTGAAATATGAACCGGGATTTCGGAACCTTGATTATGTGAACCCAAGCGCGCCAAAAGGTGGTGAGATTTCCGTCTGGGGATTCGGGTCGTTTGACTCGATGCATCCCTACAGCACCAAAGGTCGTTCAGGACAACTATCATCCATTTTCTTTGAAAGCCTTCTGGAAAGCACCGCTGATGAACCAGACTCATCCTACGGCTTGGTCGCAGAATCGATGGAATATCCGGAAGATCGCAGTCAGGTGATTTTCAACATGCGTCCCGAGGCACGTTTTTCCGATGGCACGCCGCTGACAGCCGCGGATGTTGTTTTTTCTTATGAAATACTGCGTGACAAGGGCCTGCCTTCATTCCGCGCTGTGATCGAGAAGCAGGTCGCCAGCGCAGAGGCCCTCGGTCCACATCGGGTGAAATTTACCTTCAAGGATGGTGTGCCCACACGCGACCTGCCCCAGACCGTCGGCGGCCTACCTATTTTCTCGAAGGCCTACTTTAGGACGTCCGGTGCTGATTTCGAGGACTCGACTTTGACACCGGCCATTGGCTCTGGCCCCTACATCCTAGATTCAATCGATGTGGGCCAACAGATCATCTATCGCCGTAATCCTGATTACTGGGGCAAAAACCTTCCCATAAACAAGGGACGGCATAATTTCGACAGCATCAGAGTAGAGTATTTCGCCGATTACAACAGTGCGTTCGAAGGGTTCAAGGCCGGCACCTATACGTTCCGCACCGAGGCATCATCAAAAATCTGGGCAACCGGCTATGACTTCCCGGCCATAGAAAAGGGCTGGGCAGTCAAAGATACCCCGCCCGATGGCACACTCGCATCCGGTCAATCCTTTGTTTTTAATCTGCGGCGTGACCGCTTTCAGGACATTCGCGTGCGCAAGGCTGTCGGAATGATGTTCAATTTCGAATGGTCCAACAAAACGCTTTTCTACGGCATTTACGAACGGATCGAATCCTTCTGGGAAAACAGCTATCTGAAGGCGTCAGGCATGCCAGGCGAGGGTGAGCTGGCCTTCCTTTCCCCCATTGCCGACATCCTGCCTGAAGGTGTGCTGGACAGTGCGGCCGTTGAGGCGCCTGTATCATCCGAGCGACAGCTAGATCGCAAGAACCTGCGAGTCGCATCGGCACTGCTTGATGCCGCTGGCTGGGTTATCGGGGATGACGGGTTGCGTCGCAACGCGACCGGCGACACACTCAAGCTTGAAATCCTGAATGACTCTCAAGCCTTTGACCGGGTGATCAACCCCTATATCGAAAATCTGCGTCAGCTTGGTGTGGATGCCGTCCATACACGTGTCGACAATGCCCAGATGACTGAACGCGAGCGCAGTTTCGATTTTGATATGGTGGTGGGCAATTTTCGTACCTCGTTAACATCGGGTGCTGGACTGAAACAGTATTTTGGCTCGGAATCGGCAGACTTTTCTATTTTTAATCTCTCCGGTTACGGCAGCGCGGCTGCTGACCAGTTGATCGAAGATGTTCTTGCAGCCGGGGATCGCACCACACTGAATGACGCTACACGCGCGCTCGACCGTGTATTGCGGGCCGAAGTGTTCTGGGTACCACAATGGTTCAAGAACACCCATACCGTAGCCTATTATGACATGTATCGTTATCCGGAAAAGCTGCCACCTTATGCGCTTGGCACTTTGGATTTCTGGTGGTTTGATCAGGATGCCTATGCTCGGCTGAAAGCCAATGGCGCCTTCTGACCTCTAGCGGTTTGACCACTGGCGAGGCATTGCACATATGTTGGCATATATTTTGCGCAGACTGGGATTGATCCTGCCAACCCTGTTCGGGATCATGCTGATCAACTTTGCCCTTGTACAATTTGTACCGGGCGGTCCGATCGAACAGATCCTTGCGCAACTTGAGCGCGATACAAGTGTCTTTGAAGGCATTGCCGGCGGCGGCGGGGAAATACGCAAGGAATCTGAATCCAGCAGCTATGTTGGCGGCCAGGGTCTGCCAGAAGATTTCATCGCCGATCTGGAACGTCAGTTTGGCTTTGACAAGCCACCACTGGAACGTTTTTTTACTATGCTATGGGATTATATCCACTTTGATTTTGGTGAAAGCTATTTCCGTTCCATTTCGGTTACCGACCTTATTCTGGAAAAAATGCCGGTGTCGATTTCGCTGGGCCTGTGGACAACGCTTCTTGCATATCTGATCTCTATCCCACTTGGCATCCGCAAAGCGGTTCGTGACGGCACTGCCTTTGACAGTTGGACGTCAAGCCTGATCATCATCGGCTATGCCATTCCGGGCTTCCTGTTTGCCATCCTGCTGCTGGTGCTGTTTGCCGGCGGATCATATGTAAAAATCTTCCCGCTGCGCGGGCTGACCTCGCCTGATTTTGCGGAAATGAGCGCCTGGCGCCAGGTCATCGACTATTTCTGGCATATCGCGCTGCCGGTTCTGGCATCAACCATCTCGGCATTTGCAACACTGACCCTGCTGACAAAAAACTCGTTCCTTGATGAAATCCGAAAACAATATGTGATGACGGCCCGGGCCAAGGGTCTGGCCGAAAAGCAGGTGCTGTATGGCCACGTGTTCCGCAATGCCATGCTGATTGTCATTGCCGGTTTCCCCGCTGTTTTCGTGTCCGTCTTCTTTGGCAGTTCGTTGATTATCGAAACGATTTTCTCTCTCGATGGATTGGGGCGCATGGGGTTCGAGGCCGCCGTTGCGCGCGACTATCCTGTGGTATTCGGCACATTATTCATTTTCAGCCTCATCGGGCTGGTCATCGGTCTGATATCTGACCTGATGTATGTTTGGATTGACCCACGGATCGACTTTGAATCGAGACTGTCATGACACACCGGCAGCTTCACCGGCGCCGCTGGCGCAATTTTTGCCAGAACAGGCGGGCCTTCTGGTCGTTGTGGTTTTTTGTGATAGCCTTTGGCATTTCGCTATTCGCCGAGCTGATCGCCAATGATCGGCCAATCATCGTCAAATATCGTGACGGCTTTTACAGCCCGATTGTTAAATTCTATCCGGAGCAGACATTTGGCGGCGATCTGCGCACCGAAGCCATCTATGCTGATATTGAGGTGGAATGCCTCATTGTGACAGGTGGGCTGGTAGATTGCTGGGACAACCCAGAGATGCTCATTGCCGACGCTGCTGACGGCATCATCGACAATTGGCCCATCGAGCGCGGTTGGATCATCTGGCCGCCAATCCCCTATCACCATTCCACGGTGTCAACGCTGGATATGCCTGCCCCCTCACCACCCGACGCGGACCACTGGCTCGGCACCGACGATACCGCGCGCGACGTGCTCGCCCGTATCATATACGGTTTTCGACTGTCGGTGATGTTTGCAATCATTGTCTCCGTGTTCGCGTCTGCCATCGGCATTCTTGTTGGCGCCGTTCAGGGATATCTTGGTGGCCGCACAGACCTGTTCGCCCAGCGTCTGATTGAAATCTGGGGGGCAACGCCATCGCTTTACATCATTATCATTGTCTCGGCGATCTATCGCATGGATTTCTGGCTGTTGGTGTTCCTGATGACCCTGTTCAGCTGGACAGCACTGGTCGGGGTGGTGCGTGCTGAATTTCTGCGGGCGCGTAATTTTGAATATGTACAGGCGGCTAAGGCGCTTGGCGTCAGGCCGCTCGTGATCATGTACCGCCATGTATTGCCAAATGCCATGGTCGCAACGTTGACTATGCTGCCATTCATCGTCGCCGGGGCGATTGGCTCCCTTGCGGCACTGGATTTTCTGGGGTTCGGCCTGCCATCTTCCGCGCCATCCCTTGGTGAGCTGACATTGCAGGCCAAACAGAACCTGCAGGCGCCATGGCTTGGCCTAACAGCCTTTGGCGTCTTTGCGCTTTTGCTTGCATTGCTTGTGTTTATTTTCGAAGGCGTGCGCGATGCCTTTGACCCCCGAAAGACGTTTTCATGACAACCCCGCTTTTGTCGATACAGGACCTTGAAGTCGGCTTTGTGCGCGATGGCACCACAACAGCAGCAGTGCGCGGATTGTCGCTTGACATCCATCCGGGCGAAACTGTTGCCCTTGTCGGCGAGAGCGGATCAGGAAAATCGGTCTCGGCACTGGCATGCATTGGTCTGCTGGCCGATAACGCCCGTCAGGGTGGGCACATAAGGTGGAGAGGCACGGATTTTTCACAGGCAGATGACAGTGTCATGCGTAGTCGGCGTGGCAATGACATTGGCATGGTATTCCAGGAGCCGATGACATCTTTAAACCCGCTACACACCATCGAAAAACAGATTGGCGAGGCATTGCACCTTCACCAACCGCTGTCCGGCGATTCTGCCCGGGAACGAACGCTGGCCTTGCTGGACCGTGTTGGCATTCCCGACCCAGCAAGGCGGATTAAAAGTTATCCGCATGAATTATCGGGCGGGCAGCGTCAAAGAGTGATGATAGCCATGGCGCTGGCCAATAATCCGGACCTTTTGATCGCTGATGAACCTACCACGGCGCTGGACGTCACGATCGAGGCGCAGATACTCGACCTTCTTGCCGACCTGCAGCGTGAAACCGGGATGGCAATGCTGTTCATTACACATGATCTGGGGGTGGTTCGCCAGATTGCTGACCGCGTGCTTGTCATGCAGGATGGCCGGCTGGTCGAAAGTGGTAAGACCAACACTATATTTTTAGCGCCAGGCACCGACTACACCAAGGCATTGATTGCCGCACGTCCGCGTGACGTGCGCACGCCGCTGCCACAGCCCGCATCCACCCTGCTGGAAGCCCGGGACATCAAGGTTCATTTTCCGGTACGCCGCGGCCTCCTGCGCCGTACGGCTGACTGGATCCGTGCCGTAGACGGGGTAGACCTGACACTACATCAGGGTGAAACACTTGGCATTGTTGGGGAAAGCGGTTCGGGCAAGTCAACACTGGCGCGGGCCATCACAAGGCTTGTCAGCTCAGAAGGCACAGTGTCCCTAGAAAATGAAAAAATATCGTCCGCCAAGGCAACAGCCCTGAAACCCTATCGCCGTCAGGTGCAGATTGTCTTTCAAGACCCGTTCGGATCTTTATCCCCGCGCATGTCAATCGGTGAGATCATTGCCGAAGGTCCACAGGCACATGGGGAAGCTGACACGGCTGCCCTTTCAGAAGAGGTTGCCACCGTGTTGGAGGAAGTGGGGCTGGACCCGGCATCAGCAGACCGCTATCCGCATGAATTTTCCGGTGGCCAGCGCCAGCGTGTCGCGATTGCCCGCGCCCTGATCATGCAACCACGCGTTATTCTGTTTGACGAGCCAACATCAGCATTAGACATGACCGTCCAGCAACAGCTGGTGATGTTGCTGCGCAACCTGCAGGAACGGCACGCGCTAAGCTATATTTTCATAAGCCATGACATCGCCCTGATTGCATCGATGAGCCACCGTATTATGGTTATGAAGGATGGCAGGGTTGTTGAATCGGGCAACACGCAGGATATCCTGACCGCCCCTGCCCAGCCTTACACGCGGACATTGATCGGAGCCGCAACCCGGAAAGCCGGCTGATCGATGCAAAAGACATAAAGGACATGACAGACCTCCCCCGCCTGACTGCCGACCGTATTACCACCGCTGTGTCCCGCCTGTTCATGGAACGCGGTGCGGCCTGCATCCGTGAATTTACGGTCAGAACGGGGCGCCGTGTCGATCTGATGGTCCTTGGCAACAAACGGGACATCACCATTGTTGAGGTGAAATCCTCACGACAGGATTTTACGAGCGATACAAAATGGCCGGACTATATCGAGTGGGCGGACAAGTTCTATTTCGCCGTTGCCGAGGATTTTCCACTGGAAATTCTGCCTGGATCGGAACGTTGCGGGATCATCATCACAGATGGTTTTGACTGCCACATTGTCCAAAAAGCGCCCGCTATTAAATTGGCTACAGCACGCCGGACTCACCTTGTCACACGAATGGCCCAAAAAGCGATGCGCCGTCTGGAAGGAGTAGTTCAAACCGCTGGGGACATTCCGCTAACCCGTGCGGGACCAGACAGCACATGTTGAATAAAAAAACCCGCTCAGTTGTATGGCACAACGGTATTAGCGCCTCTCATCGCCCAGATTAATGCAAGGGATTTTTCACTCGCACTTGATCGATTTTCGTTTCACACTAAATCAGGAAAAGGTGCTAGTGATGTGTTTACCTACGCGGTTGTTTGCGATTTTGATGCTGTTTCTGTACGGCATGCTTTCTACCGCGCTGGCCAGTGAAATTGATAGTGAACTTGGCAGCGGCAATAGCAGCAGCGTCACCGCGCCGGTCTTCGTTTTACCCCAGACCGGCCTTGCCACCATTGCGCCCGAACATCTGGAATTCCTAGAAGGGTTTGACCATACCCTGCCAATCAACCAGCTGCGTGCTGCCGAGTGGACACCACGTCTGCAGGCTGACCAATCGCTGGTAGATGGCTATTGGGTGCGGGTGCGTATCCACAACAGTCTCCAAACACCTACGATTGGCATTGAACATAACTACAATAATGAAAAAAAAATCTTCGCTGTCCATACTGGCGGAGTCGATGAATATGCCCATTGGAAACAAGGGACTGGTAACTGGATGGGTGAAGGCAGAATCCTTGGCCATTACCTCGTTACGATGCCACCCGGCGAAGTAACCACGATCTATAATTTTTTCCGAAACAAGCCTTTTGACCGATATATGAGTACCGTAAACGGCCTAGACCGCATGACCATTGGCCCATGGCAGGACATTCGCAACCTGCAGCTTATGGGCATCGCCTCGAATATTGCCGTTATCGCAATCGCGCTGTCCTTCGGACTCTATTATCTGTTCATGTTTGTGGTTTCGCGCGGCAATTATCTGTGGCTGTCATTAAGCCTATTCCAGATTGCCTTATTGTCCAGCACGACCTTGGCAATGGGCTGGGTGATGAAGTTGCCCACGCGCTATATAAATAGCGAATTCACCCTTGCCATGCTGGCGCTGCTTTTCGTTTTCCTGATCCAGTTTTTCCGAAACTCACTCCGACTTTCGGAGAATTTTCCGCTTATTGATAGGATCTACAAGGTCAGCCTTATCTATTATTTGGGCCTGATAGTCCTTAACCTCTATCTTGCGAGCATATGGCCCACCGCGCCTTATCTGGATCTGGTCGCCCATCCGCCGGACCGCGCCGGCCCGGGAATTATAAAGGTCCCATTTGTCGGCGTTCCTTTTATCGGGTTGCTGCTGGCAGCAGCGACGATGTCCATGATCTTATGGTGGCGGGGAAGCAGCTATGCAAAATTTCTGGCAATTTCCTTTGCCCTTCCCTTTTTTACCGTTCCCATTTCTGCTGCGGCCTATTTCATTTTCGATTTTTCATGGATCTTCTGGTTTGTTGTTTCATCGGCAGTTGGCATTCTCTTTCTGGCAATGTTCATCACCTTTGGCTTCGCCGTTGCACAGCAACTCAACGACATGAAAGCGCTGGCACTGGCACAGCAGGTCAGCGTGACAAAAGCCTATCAGCGCTTTGTACCACCACAGCTGCTGTCCAGCCTTGGGAAGGACAGTATTCTTGATGTCCAGCTTGGTGATCAAGCTGATGTCGAGATGAGCATCCTGTTCTCCGATATCCGTTCATTCACCTCGATATCAGAGACAATGACTCCTGCGCACAACTTCAGCTTTGTAAACGCCTATCTATCGCGCATCGGACCCATCATACGCACGCATGACGGCTATATTGACAAATTCATGGGTGATGGTGTCATGGCGTTGTTCCAGCAGACACCAGACGATGCGGTCATGGCGGCTGTTGCGATGCAGCAGGAGCTGCACCGATATAACGCAACAGCTGTAGAGGAAGGACGGCACAGCTTTAAGGTAGGGATTGGCGTCAATACGGGCCGGATGATGCTTGGCACGCTTGGCGAGGCTGACCGCATGGAAGGGTCTGTTATTAGTGATGCGGTCAATCTTGCGTCACGGCTGGAAGGGCTGACCAAATATTACAGCACAGGCGTTCTCGTATCCCAGCACACGCATACGGCGCTGACAAACGGCCATTTCTGCAGCCGGCAAATTGACCTTGTGAGGGTCAAAGGCAAAGACCAGCCGGTTGGGATTTATGAAATCGTTGATGCTGATCCGGGTGTTTCAGGCGAGTTGAAACAGGCCGCACTGGCAGAATTTGCGGATGCTGTTGCGCAGTATCGCGATCAAGCATTTTCAGCAGCCCTAGCCGGATTTGAGGCAATTGTCGCGGCCAACCCGAATGATGGGCCGGCCGATCTCTATATTCAGCGATGCCGCAAACTGCTCAGTGACGGGTGGAATCAGGAAGACTGGGATAGTGTGACAACAATAGAAGCGAAATAACTGCGCAACCAGAGGCTGTTGTCCTCATTCAGAAGCGAGACCAAGATGAGAGTGTCAAAAAAACAGTCGCGGCGGCGGTTACGGCGATATCTGCTTTCGGCCGCCGCGCTTTTACTGATTGCAAGCTATATGCTGCTGTCAGGGTACGAGCAATTTGGTGCACGGCCGGAAGGTGTTGCCTATCAGCGCGTATCAGAATCCGAAAATTATGACACCAGCATCGACCAATTCGTCAATCTCGACCCGGATGTTCTTGATCAGATGTCCGAGAATATGAGCTTTTGGTCCGATCCGGAGGAATTCATGAAGAGCGGTTTTGCTTTTTTCAGTAACGAGAACCAGACCAGTCCTGAACAAGCCTTGCCAGAGATACGTGAGCTGCCGGACAATTTCAGCAGCAGTGTTGAGACTGTCAAATTCACCTGGCTGGGGCACGCCACCATACTGATGTCGATCGACAATATCACCATCCTTGTCGACCCGACCTTCTCACCATCTGCTGCGCCCTTCAGCTGGGCCGTCAAGCGTTACCAACCGCCAGCGATCGACCTGGCTCAGTTACCCCATATTGACGCCATTATCATCTCCCATGATCACTATGACCACTTGGACATGGAAACCATCAAGCATTTTGTTACCACCGACACCGAGTTCTTTGTGCCTCTTGGCGTTGGGGCACATCTGAACCGATGGGGCGTGTCGGACAACCGCATTACAGAACTTGACTGGTGGGAAAGCGCCCGGATGCGGTCATTGGAATTCATTTGCATGCCAGCACAACATTTTTCTGGACGTATCGGATTTTTCCATAATCAGACATCCCTTTGGGCCTCTTGGACGGTAAAGTCTGCAGACCACACCGTCTATTTCAGTGGTGATTCAGGTTATGCCGACCATTATCGCATGATTGGCGAGCGCTACGGGCCTTTCGACCTGGTATTCATGGATGCCGGCCAGTACAACACGCGCTGGCGTCAGGTCCACAATCTACCGGATGAAGCGGTGCAAGCCTTCGAAGATGTGCGCGGAAAAGCGTTGGTACCAACCGGGTGGGGAATGTTCACATTGGCCCTTCACGACTGGTTCGAGCCAGCTGTCATGGTAGACCTGATAGGCAGAGAACGCGGGCTGGACGTCATCATCCCCCGACTTGGCGAGATGGTAGACATATCCTCGCGCCGGCCACTGAACAGATGGTGGGAACCTTTGATGACAACGAATAATCTCGGCAATTGATATCGACAAGTGATGCAGACAAGCTGGCGTTACGACTGACGCAGCGCTTGACAATCAACACACAGGGTAACAGCAGGATCGATCTTCAACCTTACCTCGGCGATATACTCACCGCAACCAAGACAATAGCCATAATCATCAGTGTCCATCCGCCTGCGAGCTGACATCAACGTGGCCAGCCTTGCCTGACGCCGTTCCTCGCGAGCCAAATCCATGGATTGCTGCCGCATCGCATCCATGCGTGACAGACGCCCGAAAGATTGCTGATCAAGTTGGACCGGTGCCCGCGCTTCCCGCGAATTGCTGCTCAGTTCCCTGAGCTCGGCAATCTCGCTATCGATCAGCTGTTGGAAAAAATTCATGTCCACCCTTTTCAAGACTGGCACGAAAGGGTCCAGCAACGCAATTTGGAAATCTTGGTTCCACAAGTACGCGCCTAAACATAGGAGTCACGGCTGATATTCCAGATAATGGCAGATTCAGTGGAAATGGTTAGAGCGGCAGGCTTCGAACCCACGATCACTTCAGCCCCTATAAAAAACAGAAGGAATTTATAAGTATTCACAATTACTGAGGGTAGTGGACGAAAGCCGCAAGAAACCCAAGCAACTAGGACACACTATACGCGGCTACAGCCGCCGTTCATTGCGCTCTTTTTGATTTCGTTTGCTTCATTGCAATTCCACCAGCCAAACGGTTCACTATAGTTTAGGCTTTTGACCGATTTAAGCGGGTGTGTCACGTCACTATCAGTCGCAGATGATCTCATGACTAGCAACCAAATTTTGGTAGACCAAAACGCCAAAAGCGACAATCAGAAAGCCGATTACGGCGTTGAAAAACCCACGAAGCTGCGCGAGAAAAGCGTTCATGACTGCCCTCCATCCAAAAGCACCAACGCATGCCGTCAACTACTGTGACGAGTAAAGCAGTCGATGCGCCAATTGCCTGCTGCTTAACTTTAGCCCGAAGATTTACTAGGTGAATTGTATTGGAGCAATTACTTCATTTTTCTTAGCGTTATGTTTCAGGCCCTGTGAATATCGTTTCTATTGAAAAAAAATTTTAGTAAATATATGATAATTATGCTTAATACACGAAAAATGGGGCATATTTTTTTTAATTTAAAAAGTCATTATTTATTCAAGTTATACATTATTAAACAGATACTTAAAATTAATATTAGTCGGCAGAAAGGACAATTAGGCGCGGCATTGCGGTGGTGGCGCAGGCTAGCTTCTAAGTTGTTAGCTAACATAAAAATCATTTAACAGACGACAGGTGTAAAGTTTAACGTACTTCAAAGAAAGCGCTATTTTTTGGGATCCCCCGATGAAAGAAATAAACGTGGACTCCAGTATTTGGAAACTAGCTAAAGCTTACCGTACCGGTCAACTTTTTCCGAGCGAGGTTATCGATAACTATCTGAAAAATATTGATAAAGCTGATCAAAAGCTGCAGGCGTTTGAGGTGCTAGCCAAAGATAAAGCGATTGCGGCCGCCGATAAGGCGGATAAAATTTTCGTAAATCACAAAGCTTCTAAACTATTACTTGGCATACCGTTCGCAGTAAAAGATATTTTTGATGTGAATGGTTTCGTAACCGGTAATGGACAGAAAAGAGCAAACTCACAGGCGGCACAAAGAACCGCGACGGTGGTTGAAAGGTTGTTTGCAGCCGGTGCAATCATGTTGGGCAAGACAAAGACCGTTGAAATTGCGATGGGTGGGTGGGGCATCAACAGTATTTTAGGGACCCCCTGGAACCCTTGGGATGAAAAAATAAAACGGGTACCCGGTGGGTCTTCTTCCGGCTCTGCAGTTGCTGTAGCCGCTGGCCTTTCACCATTTGCGATAGGAAGTGACACAGGCGGTTCTGTTCGATTGCCAGCTGCTTTTTGCGGTGTAGTTGGTTTAAATGTAACCGCAAACCTTCTTCCAACCGAAGGAATCATGCCGCTTTCAAGGACTTTTGACACACCTGGACCAATTACGAATACCGTCTTAGATGCGGCTATCCTCTTCCAGGTAATGCGCGGCGACGATATTGATCGCATTAAAAAACAATTAGAGGAAGGTGTCGGTTTTTTTAGCGGATCACAATCAAACGATGCTCTTGAAGGTTACAGACTTGGTGCAATAAATGACTTTGAGAGAGAATTTTGTACCGATGACGTCCTTCGCGCATACGACTTTGCTCTTGAGAAGCTCGTCGATCAGGGCGCTATTGTAGAAAAAATCTCTCCGCGTCTGTGCTATTCGGAGATTGCCATGAGTATTGGTGATCTAATCAACTCAGAGGCTTTTAGTTTTCATGGTGATGATTATCAGTCTCCTGATTTCCCGACGACTAAATATGTGCGTGATCGTATCCTGGCAGGCGCAAATATAACTCTAGCGCACCGAGAGGAAATCCTAGAACACCGCAAACAGACCCAAATAAAATTTTTTGATGATATCGATAAATTTCACGCAATCATAACCCCAACCACCCCGACAACGGCGATACCAGTTAGCACAATTCAGCCTTCGATTAATGTTTCGCATTTTACACGCCCAATTAACTTTCTTGGAATGTGCGCATTGGCTGTACCAATAGATATTGGGGGCGATGGATTACCTACTAGCCTCCAAATTGCGGCAAGAGCAGGAGAAGAAGATATAGCGTTACATATCGGAGTTGAGTTTGAAAAAATACGTGGACCGTTTAGAAAACCGCAAATTTATGAAAAACATCTAATATGCCCTTGTCATACTTCTTAAGTCTTTTGAAGAACGAGACTTTTAAAGTGCTGTTCAATACTTTGTTGAAATCTAAATTCTGGCTGACAAATGCAAATGTTATCATCCATAAAAACAATAACGCAGTGTGGTGGAGTGCTTAAAAGCCGATAGCCCTAATAACCTTCAGAAAAGTCGAATTTATTTTTCATTTTATTTGGAGTTCCATTAAGCATGCACTCCATATTATGAATAAAAATATCGACTATCATCCCATTTTCCTCACCCACAGTGCTAGCTGAATGCGGGCTAATAAAGACATTCGGCAAGTCCCAAAGCGGGCTATTCGATGGCAGGGGCTCGATCGAGGTAACATCAAGCGCTGCCGCACCAAGCTTTTTAGAAAGCAATGCTTCTATCATGGCTTCCTCATCAATAACTTGACCGCGTGCGATATTTACAAGCAAACAACCGCGTTTCATCGACTCAAAAATTGGTTTGTCTATCATATGCTCGGTCGCAGCCGTGTGAGGAACACAAAGGACTACTACATCACTGTATGCCATTACATCCTTCATATTTTCCCTGTAAAACACACTGTCGTACCCGCGACGAATCCCCTCTTCTTTTGTAAGTGTTCGACTCATAGCTGAGACATACATACCAAAATTTTTGCATTGCTTTGCGATACGATCACCTACTTCTCCCGCGCCTATGATGGTGACACATTTGCCCCGTAAGCTTTCTCCACAATAGCGTTTCCATTGCCTTTTATTCTGCTCATTTTGCAGATGATCAAAGCGTTTGATATGATTAAGTGTCATCATCATCACATATTCAGACAAAGGAGCGGCGTGCACTCCTTTTGCAGTTGTGACCACAATATTAGACGACTTGAACTTTAGTGTTTCCATTAGTTGGCCTACGCCAGAACTGGTTGTCTGGACCCATTTCAATTTTGGAGCCCAAGATCCATCTTTGCTCGGCAGTGACTCTAATGGCGGAATGTCCCACAAAAAGTCGGCACTTGCTAAATGCTTGAACCATCTACTCAGCTGCTCATCGTTTCGCTTGAAATTTTCGGCGCCTTTATGGTCTGCCGCGTAACGTCGATCTGGCAATAAGTCGGGTTCATACACGACTTCCACTCGTTTTCCGCCAACACTGCGGATTTTTTCTACATATACGGTTTCAAGAGGCGTCGATATGAAAGCTTTTGCTGTCATTTTATTAAATTTGTTCCATTGTTTGTTCCATCTTAGCCAAAATAGACTACTTTTCATAACGTAAGTTTTTTTAAAGGTACACCGTGCAGGCTCTTTAGCTTTGACCTGAAGATTTACTAGATGGATTTTATTGGAGCACTTACTTCGCTACTCTTTGCGCCGGTTTTCAGGCATTGTAAAAATCGCTCCCATTAGAAAAATTTTACTAAATAGTTAATAAATATTGTTAATTCCCGAAAAGTCAGGAGTGAATTATTCTTTAAAATTCTACTACTTTTTGAAGTTATATAATAATAAACAAATACTTAAAATTAAAATTAGCAGCAAAGCCATTCTTGCCGTAAGGGAATTCCTTTCCACCTACCATCGGCATGACAGTCTCCTTTGGTAATTACCAATTGCGGCATCGCCAGTAATTTGTGGTCATCTTTTTTTGCCGCCTCTGTATAACAACAAGTTCACTAGAGAAATCACGAAGACGCTCTTTTGGTAGGAATTAACTGATGTTTTTGCTATTGATCGAAGGACACTGATTTTATGGGTGCTAATATGATACCTGCGCATGTAAATGAAGTAATCACAACCGGTGTAGCCCACATAGGTTGCGTTTCTTCGAATTTAAAACCCTTCCACGCAGACGCTTTGGGGATACTTTGTGATTCTGAAAGTGATGAAGTAATCTGTTGTTTAAATAGAAACTCTAGCGAGGCATTTCTTGATCACCTGGTTGTAGGGTCCCGCACAAGCCTTTTTGCGGCTGTCATAACTCATGAGTCTTATAATTTAAAAGGACATGTCACAGAGATTCGCGATGTGAGTGCAGATGAAGTGGCAGCTTGTAATAAGTTGATGAAAGGAATGTTCGCTCTCTACAACGAAATGGGTATTCCTGAAGAATTAGCTGCCAGATACTGGAAAAGGACCCCTGATTTGGCGATTTCTTTTTCGGTGGATACGATATTCTCGCAGACGCCCGGCCCGGATGCCGGCAAACAACTCTGAGAAAATAACCATGATTGAAAACCAACATTTACCAGCGCTAGAAGGCATGTTTCCGAGTTGGATAACAACCAGTTCTGAAGATGGTGAGCCTAACACCACGGTGATATCGCAAATATGGTTTGTTAGTGAAACTGAAGTTGCTTTTTCTTTTCAGTTTTTCAACAAAACAAAGAAAAATATCAGTCAAAATCCATACGCTTTTGCAACAATCGTGAACCCTAACTCGTTTGACATGTACAACCTCGAGTTGGAATACAACCGCACTGAGAACGAAGGGGATCTTTTTGACGAAATGGACATGAAACTTGAAGCCATCGCGTCAATGAGTGGAATGTCCGGTATTTTTGATCTTAAGGGCGCTGATATTTACACCGTATTGTCAATAACCAAAATAATTTTGAATTATCAATAACAAAACAGGCGAAACAACAGCCACGAACAATTCTACGGAAGATACTGGATGATGAACAAGGACGTAGACGACCTTCAATCTCAGCTAGTTCGTCGAAATAAAGAAATTGAGATCATTGAAAAAGTTGCTTCCCAGATTAACAAAAATTTGGACTTGGACAAAATAGCAAAAACAATGCTTGTCAGCATGGACAAGTATTTCGATTTCAAACACTCAATGATCCTTTTGTTTGATCAAACAGAAAGCTTTTTAAAAGTTATTGCCACCCACGGTTACGAAGATGAGGGGATCGGTGCCAAAGTAGAAGTCGGCATTGGCGTTATAGGAGTTGTCGCAAAGAAAAAGAAATTGATGCGAATGGCGAACATCGGCTCTCAACGCCGTTACATGCAGACAATAAAAAAACAGGTGGAGTTAACGGATAAAGTCGAACCCAAAAAAGAAATACATCTCCCTGGCCTACCAAATGCAGAAAGCCAGGTCGCCATACCAATGTTGATAGAAGATCAACTGATTGGCGTTTTCGCTGTTGAAAGTGACCAAGTTAATATTTTTGACAAATCGGATGAAATGATCATCCGCATTCTTGCCAATCAGACTGCCATCGCTCTTCAGAATGCGAATCTCTACAAATTAGAGCAAAAGCGCCTCGAAGAACTAGATAAAGCACATGCGGAACTGGCTGAACTGAACGCGAACCTTGAGCAAAAAGTTTTAGGTCGAACCCAAGAACTAGTAGAACTTTCCACCAAATTGGCTAAATATTTCTCGCCACAAGTTTACGAGTCTATATTTTCGGGCAAATTGGACGTCAAAATACAGACGCAGCGAAAGTCCTTGACCGTTTTCTTTTGTGATCTTCAGGGTTTTACTCAGCTTACAGAAAGGCTGGAGCCAGAAATCCTTACAGAATTGTTGACGGAATATCTTACAGAAATGTCGAAGATAGCTATTAAATGGGGAGGTACAATCGATAAATTTATTGGTGATGCGATATTGGTATTTTTTGGTGATCCAGAAACCAAAGGGAAAAAAGAAGATGCAGTGGCTTGCGTTTGCATGGCGCTGGAAATGTTGGACAGGCTAGAGGAATTGAGAGAAGTTTGGCTTGAAAAAGGCTTCACCAAATCTCTTAAAGCTAGAATGGGTATCCACTCTGGGGTTTGTACGGTTGGCAATTTTGGGTCAGAAGACCGACTTGATTATACTGTTATTGGAAATGGCGTTAATTTAGCTTCACGGTTAGAGACTAGCGCAGAGCCAAACAAAATACTTATGTCAGAAGATACTTATCTATTAGTGAAAGACGATGTCAAATGTCTGAAAAGTAAAGAAATCTCTGTTAAAGGCCTTTCATATCCGGTCCAGAGTTATGAGGTCTCCGGGTTTTCATCCAACAGCAGTCTGTATTCTGCAAAACTTATGAAATCTATTCCTGGACTATCTCTGCAATTTGACCCTGATGAGATAGAAGACAATGAACGAGCAATGAAATTAATCTCAGATGTACTGAGCAGGTTAGTTTAAGAGCTTATTCAGGAATCAGAAAGTAATGACTTGGGTTAGTTCCATCTGGAAAACATAGACTGACGTTATTCAAATCATCAGAAAATGGTCGTTTATATTAGTCAGTGTTATTTTTAGGCTGATTGCCATGTGTTGGACCGGATATGTTTTTCAATAAATACGTTCCGACTGGGAATATTTTAAAATTCTGTTTTAAATTGGAAAATTGGTCGGAGCGGCGGGATTCGAACCCACGACCCCTTCACCCCAAGTGAAGGGGTGAAGGAATTTTTATTCAATTACAGGCAATTAGAGTAATGGGCGGAAGGTTAAGGAAGGCTACACCAGCCCTGTCTACTAGCACAAAGGTAGCACAGCGTACGCGCGGCTATAGCCACCGTTCATTGCGCTCTTTTTGATTTATTAGCTCAATTCCAAACCCACCAGCCAAACGATCCACGATCTATCGGGTTGTTGACTGATTTAGGTAGTATGTCACACCGTTATCAGTCGCAGAGTGCCTCGAAGGCACAATAAATTTTAGAATATACGACAGCCATATTGGGCGCTCTTTCCTCTGCATTTAGACAGACAGAACTCCGACAAGGTCTTTTCTTGTGAGCTCTTTAACGGGTCTATAAAAAAGCAATCCAGAGCTATCAATCGCTGCAATCCGATCAGCAACATCTAGGACAAATGAGAGGTTCTGTTCACAAAGGATACAAGTTACACCTTTCGAACAACTTCTAATTATCAGTTGTTTCATTAGGTCGATATTTTCTTGCTGCACGCCTTCTGAGGGTTCATCCAACAGGAGTACTTTCCCTCCAAAAATAATTGTCCGAATGAAACCTAACAGCTTCCTTTCGCCACCAGACATTGATCCTGCAACTTGGTTCATTCTGCTCGGGAATACTGGAAAAGCCTTCAGAGCTAGTTCATAGGTTTCTATGTCACTGTTCGAGTTCAAAGCCAAATTCTCAGCTACGGTTAATTTATCAAAAACCATCTCCGTTTGCGGCATATACGCGATACCATTTTTTGCTCGCTGCCACTGCCGCATTAAAGATATTTCTTCCCCATCTAACCGAATTTGACCACTTTCAAGTGGCAACTCGCCCGCAATTAATTTTGCGAGAGTTGTTTTGCCTGTTCCGTTTCGGCCAATGATTGCTATCACTTCTCCCGATGCAGCATCTATGGATATGTTCTCGTGTACTAGGCGCTGGCCATAACCACCGGATATCTCGATTAGTTTAAGCGTCATTTCCATCCTCCAGCGTACACGGAAGTGACAACGGGGTTCTCTCGTATTTCTTTTAATGAACCTTCAGCAAGTAGACTGCCCTGATTGAGCACAAAAACTTGACATTCTAGTGCCTCAATGAGGCGCATATCGTGTTCAATAACAAGTATCAAAGCATTGAATTTTTTCTGATAATCTTTAATGATTTCGATCATAAGGTGAGTGTCATCTCTCGACATGCCAGCCGTTGGTTCATCCAAAAGCACGATGCTTGGGGATGGCCCCAAGGCTAAAGCCATTTCAAGAAATTGTTTATGACCCTGGGACAGTTCACCCGCTCGATAGTTCAAAGACCGAAGCAAACCAGTTTTATTGTTATCCACCAGCATTGAGTGGGTTTCAGTTTTCCACACTAATGTTGATTTGCGAAAAAAGTCCAAACGGCTGGTCCTTCCCGCAATAGATGCCACCTGCAAATTTTCTTCAACAGTAAGATCGTTGAAAATTGCCGGCACTTGAAGCTTCCTTCCGATGCCAGCTGACAATGCTTCATGAATTTTTAGATGCTCTATGGGCCTAGCAGAAACTTCCACAGATCCTTGATTCACTGTCATAACGCCAGTCATCGCGTTCAATAAGGTGGTTTTTCCAGCGCCGTTCGGCCCAATGATACAGCTGATCTTATTGGCTGGGGCCTCAAAGGTCAGGCTTTGCAAAATTTTTACATCTCCAGCTTGAACCTCCAAATCTCGTATTTTGACGGGGCCGCTGTTTCCACTTGCTATAGAATCTGGAGCGTCTATCGGTTTGCCAGCTTGCAAATAAGAAGTTCGGAAAAGGCTAGGGAATATCCTATGCACTAAATCCAAGAGGCCGCCCGGCAAGATTACCACGACAAAAAGGAAGAGCAGTGCAATTAACACCTCCCACCATATGAAGCTATCTTTCAATTCATTACTTAACAGCCCTATTCCAACCGCACCAATCAACGGGCCTAAGGGGTGTTTTTTTCCTCCCACTGCAGCCCAAATGATAAATTCTGCAGACAAAATAAATCCAATGGCTTGCGGGGTAACTATTCCTTGATGACAAGCAAATAAAGAACCGGCAACGGCAGTTATAAATGCTGATAATGCAAATGCAGCAGCCTTAATTCGATAGGTGGCAAATCCAAGATGTTGCATTCGTGCTTCATTCGAGACGATTGCTCGTAAAGTTAACCCTGCTGGAAGCTTGTTGAGTAGCATCAGCAGAGTCGTATTTGTCACAACTACTCCAACAATTAGAAAATATAGATTGCTGAAGGGATCTAGATTTCCAAGTGCTGGGAAGCCCGTGTACCCGTTGAAACCGCCAGTATATTGGGGGTTAGTTTCTGCTAATTGTTCGGCAATCAGCACCAAGGCTAAAGTAATGAGAGAAAAGTATGGTCCAGAATTTGACTTTTTCCTGAATAATAATACGGCAATTAGCCAAGCAACCGCAGCGGCAGTCATTGCAACCAAAATAATTAAAACAACTTCAATCCAAATTACACCGCTAGCTTTTTGAAGGGTGATTGCGGTTCCATAACCTCCAATGCCAAAAAATAACGCATTGCCCAACGGCAAAAACCCGCCTTGACCCCAAGCTATGCCGAGACCTTGAGATGCAATGCCATAAATAAGAAATAACCCGACCTGCCAAGCTAGAAAGTCGCCTCCGACAAATGGAACGGCCAACAAGATTAGCAGTAAGCTGAAATTAGTTGCGCTGATATAGACCATCAGGCCTTTTCCACAGGAAGAGTATGGAGAGCACTAAAACGCCAAGATACCCTGTAGTCTGGTCGAAAGTAGCACTCAAGCCAGCTTGAAGCCCACCAATTATCGCAACCCCAAAACCCAAGCCTTCTAACGTGCCTAATCCACCAACGACGAGTGCAAAAAATGAACGGATCAAGGCATCGAGCCCCATGTTTGGCTCAATGCCGATGGTAGGAGATAAAATCAAGCCCGCCAGCCCAGCAAAAATGCAACCTGCAACAAAACCTATAGTGGCTAACTTGCTAGTGTTTATTCCAGATGCCTCAGCCAACCTAGGGTTGGCAACCATNGCGCGAATATTTACCGCCATCATGCTCTTNTTATACCAGCGATAAAGTANNANTGCGAAAACGACNGTCGCCAACATCACNAGNAGCCTGAAAGCTGGATAATCTAATCCNGCAAAAGTAACCACNCCATCTATNGGTGGTGGAACATTTCTNAATGATCTGCCCCAAATCATTTCCACNATTTCACGNATCAATATTGAAATNCCCCAAGTNGCNAGAAGNCTNTCNAATATCCGGTCGTAGAGATGACGAACGACTAATCTTTCAANCAANAATGCGGTNNNGCCCACAAGAANAAAACATATTGGGATAGNNAAAATCGAAGGAAGGTTNAGNTCTGAAGTTAAGATGTGNGAATAAGCGCCCAACATGAAGAATTCNCCATGGGCCATNTTGAGTATTCGGAGCAAACCAAAAACAATAGCAAGCCCTAGCGCAACGAGCGCTAGGGCTGTTATCTGCCAAAAGACATTAAGTCCAATGAGCAGAATTTGTTGGGTCATTTACACTCTACACCGTGAGGCACATTCTNAAATGTTTCAATNACACTNAANNTTCCACCTTGNCCATCAGCCAGATAAACGGTTTGAGCCACGTGGTTGCCAGACAATGTTGCACTACCTCTGGGTGATGAGAAAGAAGTGCCATCNGCTACAGCATTTATCTTTGATACATCCATTGAGCCAGCAGCATTAGCCAGTGCAGCAAGAAGCATTAGTCCATCATAGGTCGATTGCCCAAGGCCATTAAGAGCCGCTGCATCAGCGCCAAATTCGTCAGCATATCTTTTTCCNAAAGCCTTAGCTTCACCGGTTTCNATATTGGCGAAATAACCCATCGAGGCATATAAGTTGTTCGAACCAGCAGCGCCAATACCNGCTAAAGTNTTCTCTTCAATCAAAGTGCCGAGCCGAAGAGCCTGCTTATCCAAACCAAATGCTCCATAAGCTATGTTGAACCCAACCGANTCACCTCCAACAAGGGTTACAAGTACNGCATTNGCGCCAGAGGATTTTATTCGNTGCAATGAAGCGTCAAAGTCGGAAGAGCCTAAAGGCACATATTCNTCTCCAACGATTGAGCCACCCGNATTNGAAATTATTCCCTTAGCAGCNGCATTTGTATCACGGGGCCANTTGTAATCGTTACCAATCAGATACCATTTCGAAGCTGATTTATTTTCTGAAAGCCAAGGGATAACGGGNGCAAGCTGCTGTGCAGGGGTTTCACCNGTAACCCAAGTACCTGGCGAACATTCGCCCCCTTCGTATACGGCTGAATAAACATACGGTACCTTGCCTCCNAATTGACCAGTTAACGCAGCTCGTACAGCACTGTCATGCATTCCAACAAATCCAGCGGCGCCCTCACCCTTCCACAATCGCATGGCAGATTGGACTGATTGNGCTGGCGGTGCACCAACATCAGCAAATACCAACTCAATTTTTTCACCGTTGATACCACCGGCATCATTTATGTCTGAGGCTGCAAGTTGCGCTGAGTTTCTGCTAGACGGNCCAAAAAGGCCACCAGGGCCAGAATCTGGCACAAGAACCCCAATTTTCAGATCTGCAAATGCTGGCATCGCGACCGCAATCGCCAACAAGGATACAAGTGTCAACTTTGTTTTCATTTTCTTCCTCCCTTTCCAAGAACAATTCAAACTATTTGCCAAGNAATTCCATAGGCCTAACAATCTCTTCGATCTTTTTGGCTACAGCTAAAAGTTCTCTGTCCGCTCCAGGCAAGCCATCCAATTCGAAACCAACAGGCATGCCGCNAGACAAGCCCGCAGGCATGCTTATTCCGGGGGCCCCTATCACCGATCCGTGATCCGTGTTTCTGATAAAAGTTGGGAAAGTTGGAACCTCATCACCATTTAAATNGACTGTTTCATCCTGCCCAATTGGACGCGCCGTCAACGGAGTTGTAGGAAAAATTGCGGCCGAGAGATTGTTAGACTTAAANTAAGAAGCCCATTTTCGCTGCATGTTAGGACGATGCGTTTCAATTGCAGCTNGATANGCTGCTTCNGGCATTGCCTCGTCGCCAAGTTGACTTTCAAGAATTCCTTTGACATCAGGCGANGCTATTTCACTAATCAACTTGGCGAAATCTAAACCACGCTCCNCAGCATACAGAGGTAACTCTTTCATAGNTTCAAANAGCACTATGGGAAANGAAGCTGCTGCATCATCCTCCCAAATNTCTTCCGGATCGACTTCAATGATAGTGACGCCCGCATTAGCGAGTGCTCGGACAACATTTTCACAGNAGAACTCGACGCCCTCTTCAAGGCCATCCCAAAGAACGGATCTGGGGACACCGATCCTGATTTCTGATATGTCCAAATCAAACAGCGGTCCGCNATCTTCTGCCATGACTTCATCTAGCAGCGCTAGATCATCAACGCATTTACCCATTGGCCCCACCGTATCTCTAGTGGAGGAAAGCGGTACGACACCNCCTTTAGGGTATCTATTTGTTGACGGCCTGAANCCCATTATACCGCAAAGTGCGGCAGGNATCCGAACTGATCCTCCCGTATCGGTTCCAAGACCAGCAACAAAAATGCCNGCAGCTATAGCAGCAGCGGTNCCNCCAGAAGANCCNCCCGCTATTTTNGTTTTGTCCCANGGGTTCTTNACGGNCCCCTTGCAAGAATTNTTTGANGTTATACCAAATGCCAANTCNTGAAGATTNGNTTTTGCTGCNGCNATTGAGCCNTCTGANAGTAATCTTTGCAAAGGNGGAGAATTTNCNTTCGCCGCATCNTTAAACGCNGCTGTTCCACCANTGGTGATCAACTCNCTNGTATCAATNTTATCTTTGATTATTAATGGAAGGCCCTCAAGGCGACCAGCGCGTCCTTCTTTAATTCTTTCGTCTGAAAGTAGCGCGGCAGCCCTTAGGCTTGCTTCATCCATAGAAATGATGGATTTCAAGTCAGACTTTTTCGCTGTATTTTCAATAGTTTCTTCAATAAATTCAGCTACTTTATGATTGCCAGACTTAAATCCACTAAGCAGACTCAAAACTGTGCTTGCACCCATTCAACCCTCCATTACTTTAGCTGAATGGTAGCGAGTGACGGATTGAGTTTTAAATCATCATTACTGATGGTTTTGTGTAGCTAAGAGGTGTCCCAATTGACTGCGCCGTTCGACAGCGAGTTTTCTAAAAATTGAACTTAAATGACTGCGAATAGTTGGCTTGGATATACACAACTTCGAACTGATTTCCTCATCCATTAGGCCCAAAGCCACGAGGTCCGCTATCTCAGCTTCTCTTTTTGTCAAACCCCAATAATCTGCGATTTGGCAAAACCTAACGGATGATCTCTTAGCTGAAGAATTGCTAGTTCGAAGCAACGCGTTAACAAAGCTTGGAGCTATAGCATCAACTAACTGAGCGTCCCTTCGACAGAAATCTTCTTTGCCTTGACGACGCCAAATCCGAACATCCCCTATATTTTCCCCACGATCCCACGCGAAAAAATTTAATCCATAGTAAAGACCATCACGATTGAGGAAATCATTAAAGAATTCAGTGTCTTTTAACTTCTCATGAGCCATTATTTCACTAACTGGAGTGGCTTTGTGTCTTCTTTGAAGCTTATGAGTTATCGGATCGTGGAATTGATAATACTCGTCGTACTGCGCCAGATTACTGTCGGACATGTTTAATTGAACACCAGACACAAACTTTCCTTGAGCATCATTCCAAACATAGGAAGCAAAATAATCTGCATCCAAAAGATCAAGTAACTGTTTACCAACTCGCGTCCGAACTTCATCGTGCGAAAACTCACCCGAAAGTTCACGCATAATTGCGAAAATAATGTCAGCTTCGCGATTGGTTAAATTCATTTGCGCTACCCAATCGATTAACAAAAGAGGATAAGCTCAGGAAAAGTTTTCTTTCAATATAATTCCGTATTCTGGGGCTCTACAGCTCCAATTTGCGAGGAACTTAGCACAAAAATAGAACAAAAGGGGGAATCGCATCAGACTTTATGGCGCAACCATTCATAAATTAGTGAATAAATTCAATGGAAAAGCATGGTCGGAGCGGCGGGATTCGAACCCACGACCCCTTCACCCCCAGTAAAGTGGACTGAAAGTGCACTGTGAGACATTGGTTAATAAAACCCATTATATTTCAGATATTTGATTAATTTCATGCATCACCAAGCATCATTGTGATACTCTGAATGCATGCATTATTCGCCCCAAATATCGCCCCAATTGATATGACGCAGCGCTGGACAGAAATCGCCATCCGACGGAAGCGATTTGACGGTGTAGTAAGTGACCATACTATTGCGGGCGGATCGGGACTGTTCTTTCGCGTTACCAAGCATGGAAGTTATTGGAAGTGGCGTGGTTCAATTAAAGGCCAAACGCACCGCCGTAACCTAGGAACCGTTCGGGACGTGTCATTAGCCGAAGCGCTAACAACAGCCAAAAGCTTTTCAGCAAATATCAAAAAAGGGTTGCCACCAGAATATGGCCTGGCGGTCAACTCTGAGCTTACGCTGGACGAGGCTTATTTTGCTTACATCACATCTGACGAATTCAAGCTAAAGAAGCCTGGCTACCAAGCTTCTTTCAGGCTCCGCATGGAGAAATGGGTAGTTGAAGGGAAATCCCTATCCGCCAAGCGGCTAGCTATGAGTAACGAAAACAAAGATCTAAGGAAGAATAAAATTGGTGGAGTCCAGCTCGCCAAGATTGACCAAACTATGGCGCGGCATCTTTGGTCTCATGTCGTCAAAGCTGGGAATCCTGACACTGCTAGACTTATTCGAAGCCACAGTAAGGTCGTGACGGATTGGGCATGCCATCATCTTTCTGTTGTGGTGCCCCAAGGTAATCCATTTGACTTTTCTACTCCTCGGGTACCCAGGAAAGTAAGTGATAGGGTATTTACGTTGGACGAATTAAGGCTCCTCATAGATGCATTTCGGGCCGAGCCTGATATCAGAAGACAGTATTTTAACGTCTGTTTATTAACTGGTTGGCGCAATGGCGAGGTAGCCAAAATGCGATGGGAACATATCGAGTATGGCGTTCCTGTTGCCGCCTTCTCGGACAATGATCATCGTCATGTAGCAGTTTGGAACTCAGCTGCAGAAGCAAACAAATCAAATCAAAGAATTCGCTTTGTATTAAGCGATCTTGTTCTGGCAGAGATCAACTCTCTGCCAAGGACTAATGAATGGGTCTTTTCTTATGACAACCGGTCCAAGGGGGGCGATGCACTGCCTATGCACCCGCCTA